>JAOPXN010000041.1 GCA_025965155.1 Propionibacteriaceae bacterium | reverse complement strand
ACCCGGCCGCCTTTCTCCGGATCATCCGGCCGTTCCTCACCGACGACGCCACAGTGGCCACCGGCGGCACCATCCGGGTGGTGAACGACGCCACCGTCCGCGACGGTCGGGTGGTGGCGGTACGGACATCCACCAGGGCTATGCCGGGAATCCAGACCGTCGAGTACCTGAGGTCATTCCTGTTCGGCCGGCTGGGCTGGAACGTTCTCGGTGGCAACCTGATCGTCTCCGGGGCGTTCGGGATGTTTCGGCGCTCCGCAATGATCGCCACCGGCGGCTACCGGCACGACACGGTCGGTGAGGACATGGAGCTGGTGGTTCGGCTACGGCGTCTCGGCGTAGAGCAGCGCGGACCGAGCAAGGTCACCTTCGTGCCGGATCCGGTCGCCTGGACCGAGGTGCCGGAATCGCTCCGAGTGCTGGGCAGGCAGCGTGAGCGCTGGCAGCGTGGGCTCGCCGACGTGCTGTGGCGGCACCGCGGCATGCTGTTCAACCCGCGGTACGGCCGGATCGGATGGGTCGCCATGCCGTACTTTTGGATCGTCGAGCTGTTCGGGCCGGCCATCGAGGCGCTGGGCTTGGTCGCCATGGCCCTCGCACTGGCGCTCGGCGCGGTGAACCTACCGTTCGCCGCGCTGTTCCTTCTGACTGCGTACGGGTGGGGCCTGCTGCTGACCTTGTCGTCGCTGTTGCTGCACCAAGTCACCACGGAACAGCCGTTCATTGTTGGCGACCTTCCAGCGCTGGTTGGCTGGTCACTGGTGGAGAACCTGGGTTATCGGCAGCTCACGGTGGTCTGGCGGCTGCGCGGGTGGTGGCGGTACCTCCGAGGCCGGCGGGACTGGGGCACCATGTCCCGGGTGGGGTTCAAGCCCCCGGCCTGAACTGTGGCTCACGCCCGCGAGATAGCCTGATCGACGGAGGTCCACAGCGAAATGGCGACGATGAACAGCAGAGGCGAGTACCCGAACCGGGTCGCCATGATCAGCATGCACACCTCGCCGCTGGAGACGCCCGGCGTCGGTGATGCGGGTGGTCTGAATGTGTACGTCGCCGAGGTGGCCCGCCGGCTCGGGGAGCGTGGGCTGCACGTGGACATCTTCACCCGCCGTCGCGACCCCTCGACCCCGCCCGTGCTGGAGGCGTTCGAGCGGGTCGACGTGCATCATGTCACCGCCGGGCCGACCGAGCCGATCGCCAAGGAGCTGCTGCCCGACCTCGTTCCGCAGTTCGCCTCGCAGATCAGCGACCGGCTCGGTAACTACGATCTGGTGCACTCGCACTACTGGTTGTCCGGGCTGGTCGGAGTGGAGCTGGCGGCCGCCGCGAACCTGCCGCTGGTACACACGATGCACACGATGGCGCGCGTGAAGAACGCTGCCCGGGGGTCTGGTCATCTGACCGAGCCGGATATCCGAGAGCAAGGTGAAGCCTCGATCGTCGGCCGGACCGACGTGCTGACGGCAAACACGCTGGAGGAAGCGAGTGAGCTGGAGGCGCACTACGGTGCACGTCCGGGCCAGGTGATGATCGTCCCGCCGGGGGTAGACCTGCACGTCTTCCACCCCTGCGACCAGCCCAAGTCGCGGGCGCAGCTGGGGGTTTCCCAGGACGCGCAGGTGATCTTGTTCGTCGGCAGGATCCAACCGTTGAAGGCTCCGGACGTCCTGATCCGCGCAGTGGCCAGGATGATCGAGAACCGACCGCAGCGGCGGGATCGACTCAAGTTGATCATCATCGGCAGCCCGAGCGGCCCGGAAGGCGAGTGGGCCAGCAGACTCCCCGAGCTTGTGGCCTCCTTGGGAGTCGGGGACGTGGTCGAATTCCGGCCCCACTCCCCGCGCGAGGAGCTGTTCCGCTGGTACTGCGTCTCCGACGTGGTGGGCGTGCCCTCCTACAACGAGTCGTTCGGCCTGGTCGCGCTGGAGGCGCAGGCCTGCGGTCGGCCCGTAGTCGCCACCGACGTGGGGGGTCTTCGCCATGCGGTCGATGACGGGCACACGGGAATCCTGGTGCCGGGCCATGATCCCGATGATTGGGCCGCCGCCTTGACCAAGGTTCTGGATGATCAAGACAGTTCAGTTCGGCTCGGCGTGAACGCAGCAGCGCACGCCTCCCGATTCAGCTGGGACAACTCCGCCGCAGCGACGCTCGAGGCGTACCACGCCGCCCAGCTGCGCTGACGGCTTCCGTCATCGCGAGCCGCGCTTCGGCAGCCGAAAATGATCATGGTCTCAGGCCACCTCAATCGCACCGCATGTCTTGCGCGCCGGATGGCTCGACTGACGCGCAGCCCTCCAGAGCGCATGGGCGAATGGGTTGTTCCCGAGGTCGTGGGTTCCGGTGTTGGTGACAAGGTAGATCCAGCCGTGGGGTGAGCGCCACAGGTAGAGGCCCGGTTGGGGTTGTCGCGGTCTCCAGCGGCTGAAGGTTTTGAGTCGGTGGTGGCTGCGGGAGAGGGGTCCGAGGTTGTGGAGTCCGGTCTGGCCGGGTGGCCCGCCGCGGTGGGGTGGTTGGTAGGGGCTGGTGTGGTCGAGGTCCATGGTGCGGCTGGTGGTGGGGGCGTAGGGGAAGATGCTGGCGGGGTTGCGGAGTCGGAGGGCTTCGCGGGTCCGGGTGGGGATCTCGTAGCTGTCGACCGGGGCCGGGTT
>JAOPXN010000032.1 GCA_025965155.1 Propionibacteriaceae bacterium | reverse complement strand
ACCCGGCGACTGATCGAGCGGCTGGGGCCGGACAGCTGGGAACGGATCGGTACCGTGACCGACCTGCCGCTGGCCGACGCGCTGCTGGACGGCCTCGCCAGGCTGCTCGACGTGGACGGGTTCGAGGCCGGTCGGTTGGCGAGTCGGCTCGGCGGTCCGGACCGAGCCCAGCATCCGCTCCGGCTGACGCTCACCGACGCCGACGGCGGGCTGATCGGCGGCTACACAGTGGTCCTCGGCTAAGTCCAGCCACCACCCTCCGCCGACTGGTCACCTCCTCCGCTGCCTGGCGGGCGTGGCGCAGCGAAACTGACTAGTCGGCGAGAGGGCGAGGCCGGGTCGCCGGGACTGGTCATCAACTGCTGTGCAGAGTTAGCTCAGCAGTTGCTGCAGGTGCCGAAGATCTCCAGGTCGTGGCTGACCTCGCGGAATCCGTGCTCCTCGGCCATCGCGACGGCCCACTTCTCCACGGCGGGTCCGGAGACCTCGACGGTCCGGCCGCAGCTGCGGCAGACCAGATGGTGGTGGTGCCCGCCGGAGCAGCGGCGGTAGGCGGTCTCGCCGTCTCCGGTCCGGATCGCGTCCAGCTCGCCGGCGTCGGCCATGAACTGCAGTGTCCGGTAGACGGTGGTCAGCCCGATGCTGTCGCCCTTGTGCCGCAGCTCGTCATGGATCTGCTGAGCCGTACGGAACTCGGCGAGGTCACTCAGGATCTCGTCGACCGCCGCCCGCTGCCGGGTCTTGCGCTGCGGGCCGGAGCCGGAGGGCTGGGCCGGGGTCATCGCCTGGTCCCGCCGTCAGTGCTCGTCGTAGTGGTCGGCATGCTGCGCATGGCGATGACCCTGATGGATGAAGTCGGTATGGTCCCCGTGCTGGACGCTCGGATGGCCGCAGCCTTCCACGTGGCGGTGCGGGTGGTCCTCAGCCGTGATGTGCGGGGCGTCCATGTCGTCGTCGTCGACCAGTTCCGGCAGCACGAGCGCCACTGTACGTCGCCGCGACATCAGAATCGAGATGGGCCAGCTGAGCGCGAACACCGCGATGGCCAGTACCACGATCAAAGCCCCGGGAGCGGCATCGGCATAGAACGAGCCGGTGGCACCGCCGACAGCCACCAGCACGCCCACGACCATGGCACAGACCAGGGTGGAGTAGAAGCCGCGGACGAGGTTCTTCGCCGCCGCCACCGGCACCACCATCAAGGCGCTGACCAGCAGCAGCCCGACGGTGCGCATCGCCAGTGTCACGGTGATCGCGGCCAGGACAACGATCATCACGTTGTAGAGGCGTACTTTCAGACCCTGCACCCGCGCGAACTCCTCGTCGGCACACACCGCGAACAGCTGGGGAGCCAGGCCGAGTGCGGGGACCAGCACTAGGACGGCGAGGATGGCGATCAGAGCGAGGTCGCTCCCGGTGACCGTGGTCAGCGACCCGAACAGGTACTGCGAGAGTGCCCCGGTGCCACCACCCGCGATGCCGGACATCAGCACGCCGGCGGCCAGACCGCCGTAGAACAGGATCGCCAGACCGACGTCCCCGGTGGCCTTGCCCTGCTGCCGCAGCACCTCCACGATCACGGCGCCGACGACGCAGACCACCACGGCCGCGGGAATGGGCGCCGACCCGGTGAGCAGGGCCAGCCCGACACCCGCGATGGCGACGTGGCCGAGGCCGTCACCCAGCAGGCTGAGGCGTCGTTGCACGATGTAGGTCCCGATGGCCGGGGCGATCAGCCCGGTGAGCAGCGCGGCGACCAGGGCCCGCTGCATGAACGGGTACGTCAGGATCTCGATCATCGCTCGACCGTGCCGTCCAGGAAGCCGAGGTCGAGGACCGGCTCCTCCACCTCGTGGTGACCGTGGTGGTTGTGGTGCGCGGCCACGAGCTCGCCCAGGTCGCCATCATGGACCACCCGGCCCTCCCGTAGCACCACCGCGCGATCGATCAGGCCTCCCAGTGGGCCGAGGTCGTGCAGCACGACCAACACCGACGTGCCACCCTGCACCAGCTCGGCGAGCACGGTCGCCAGGACCTGCTGGTGTTCACGGTCCACACCGGCGGTGGGCTCATCGAGCACCAGCAGTTGCGGCGCGTTGGTGAGCGCGCGGGCGATCAGCACCCGCTGCTGCTGGCCGCCGGACAGATGTGCCATCTCGGCATCCGCGCGGTCCTGCAGGCCGACGGCGCGCAGGGCGTCCGAGACGGCCTGCCGGTCTTTGGCGCTGGCCGGTACGAAGGGTTTGCGGTGGGCGAGCCGACCCGAGGCGACGACCTCCTTCACCTTGGCGCCGGCCAGCCCGCCGGTCGAGCGCTGCGGCACGTAGCCGACCTTCGACCACTGCCGAAAGGACCGAAGTGGCGTGCCGAAGAGCTCGACGCTGCCACGCTGTGCGGGGATCAGGCCCAGCAGCGCGCGGACCAGCGTGGACTTGCCGGAGCCGTTGCCGCCCAGCAGGGCGACCGCCTCACCACACCGGACCGACATGGTGATCCCGCGGAGCACGGGCAGGCCGCCGAGTTCGACCGACAGATCCTCCGCCGCCAGGACCGGCTCCGGCGGCCCCTCGGCTGTGGCGTGGCGGTCGGCTAGCCGCATTCGTTGGCGGCTTTCAGTGCGGTCAGGTTGGCCTGCATGACCTCAAGGTAGTCCTGGCCTCGGGACTCGGCCGTGATGCCCTCGATCGGGTCCAGCACGTCGGTTCTCAGGTTGAGGTCGCCGGCAATGGATTGTGCGACGGCGGGGGAGACGAGGGTCTCGTAGAAGATCGTGGTGATGCCGTGTTCCCTCGCCTGCGCCTGGACGTCAGCAATCCGGGCCGGGGACGGTTCGGCGTCAGGACTCAGCCCGCTGATGCCGATCTGGTGCAGCTTGTACTTCTGGGCGAGGTAGCCGAACGCAGCGTGGGTGGTGATGAAGTCGGTCCGCTTGCAGGAGGCCAGCCCGGTGGCGAACTGCTCGTCCAGAGCGTCAAGACGGGACTCGAGTGCCGTCGCGTTGGCTGCGTAGTCCGCGGCGTGCGCCGGGTCGATGGCCGACAGCCGGTCCGCCACAGTTCTGCTGAGCGTTGCCATGTTGGTCGGATCCAGCCACACATGCGGGTCGAGCCCGCCATGCCCCGCATTGCCATGGACCTCGTCGCCGTGGGCTCCCTCCCTCTGGGCCTCGGTAAGGGGCCTCAGCGGAACGGCGGTAGTCGTGTCGAAGACTTCCTGGTTACCGCTCTGCGCCACTGCCTCATCGACGGCAGCCTGGAACGACCGCTCGTAGATCACCAGGTCCGCGGTGGAGATGCCGGCGACCTGTTTGGGAGTGAGCTCTACGTCGTGGGGCTCGGCGCCGGGCTGGGTCAGGCTCTGCACGACAGCATGCTCAGCCGCAACTCGTTCGGCGATGAACTGGAATGGATAGAAAGCGGTGACAATCTTCAGCTGACCCGGTGCCGACGCGGACGACGCCTCACCGGCTCCGACCGCCCAGCACGCCGCCACCCAGACCAGGGAGGAGGCAACGATCAGTGCGCGCAGCCACCGCGCCAAGTTCAGCATGAAAACCATTTTCATTTAACGGCTGAGTCGAAGTCAAATCCCGGAGTTGGGCACGGTCAGAGGCGGGTCACGCCCAGGCCGACGAGCAGTACCAGCATGCAGATGCGCAGCAACCGGCCGGAGGTGGTAACCACCGGCCAGGACAGGTGTGCAATCCAGCCGACGAAGGCGAGCACCACCATCAGGGCGATCGTCGCCACCGGCTGGGGCGCGAACGCAGCAACCGCAACCAGGACGAGTGTGCCGAGCGGCACCAGCGCCCGTGGTAGGGAGTGAAGCTTGGTCAGCAGCGGCATGCTGGCCCGCTCGATCCGGGCGCGGGTCGACGGCGGAGGAGGTGAAGCTTCAGTCATGTCCCGAGTCTTTCACGACTCTTTAGGACCCCATGGTCGCCCACACCGCCGTCGGCGGCGGCGCCTGGGTCCAGCCGACCATCGCCTCGAGCTTGGCCATCAACAGGTCGAACACCCGGTCCCGGTTGAACTGCAGGGCATGAGCGCGCGCCCGCTCCGCCATCGCCTCACGTTCGACGGGGGGCATCTGAAGGACCCGGTTCAGCGCCGCCGCAATCGCCAGCGGGTCCTCGACTCCGACGATCAGGGCGCAGTCGCCGACGGCCTCGCCGATGCCGCCCGTGTCGGTGGTGATGATGGGGCCACCGCCGGCCAGCATCTTCTCCACCAGCGCGATCCCGAACGTCTCCACGAACTCAGGCCTGGGCTTGCTCGGCAGCACGTACGCGGCGCTTCCGGCCATCAGGTACGGCTTCTCGGCGTCGTCCACGTCGTCGAGGAAGACGATCCGGTCCGCGGCCGGGGAGCTGGCGGCGACGGTATGCAGCCACCGCTGCTGGGGGCCGCTGCCGGCAATGACCAGCTTGATGTCGTCCGGCATCCCGCTCAGCGCGAAGCCGGCGATCAGCTCGTCGACCCCCTTGGCGGCGGTCAGCCGGGACAGGAAGAGGACATACCCGTCCCGGTCCAGCCCTCGTCGAGCGAGGATCTCGGTCACCACCTCCGGCTCGAGGTCGAGGTACTGGCTGGTGTCGACGGCGGGATACGAGATCTGCACCCGTTCCCGGCAACGAGCCGCGAAGCCGGTGCCGTACTGGGCGTCGACCTCCTCAGCCGAGCTGATGATCAGGTCCCGGGTGTACTCCGAGACCGCCACGCACAGGTCGTTGCTCAGGTACGTCGCGAGGGTGTGAGCGGCGGCGCCGAACCGGCCGTCGGCGACGCAGCTGCGGACCACGTTGGTGATGTCGGACCCGACCGCCTCGGCGATCGTTGCCACGGTGAACGGAAGTCCGGTGCTCTCCGCGGTCCGCATCGCCTCCGCCACCGCCATCGCATGCGGGCTGAGATAGAGCGACATGCACACCGTCGGTACGCCCTCGGTGAAGAGCTCGACCAGTCGGCCGACCAGGCCTGCCAGGTAGCGGCCGTCAGGCACCTTGTAGTCGCCGACCGCCTCCGGACGTTCCACGGTGATCCCCGGGCTGTACGGCATCACCCCGTCCAGCGGCTTCATCGGCAGCCCGGTCTCGACCAGCCGTTCGATCGGCCAGGTCACGATCCGTACGTCGTCGAAGCCGCGGCGCAGGGCCACCTCGGCGAGGTTGCGGGCCTCAACTGAATGTCCGCAGATCACCGGGTCGGCGCGGACGACTATCACCAGTCGGCGGGAGATGGATGTCATAGTGCTGGCACCTCGGTCTCGAAGTAATGGGAGAGGGGAGTGGCAAGGGAGGCCGACGGTGGGCGCTGCTGGGTGCCCCAGGCCGAGGGCCGGGGTCCGAGCTCGATCACCAGCCGGCCGCCACGGTGCAGCTCGTTTCCGCTGAGCCAGCTCCGCTCCAGCTGCGCACCGTCCAGCCGGACCGACTGGACGTACCGGGCCGGTCCACCGGGTTCAGGCGCGACGAAGCCGGAGGTCTCGATGCTGAGCTCACGCCCGGCTACGTTGATCCGGCCGTGCGCGACGGCGGGCGAGCTGATCAGGAACTGGTTCTGGCCGGCGACCGGAAACAGCCCGAGGCTGGCCCAGACGTACCACGAGCTCAGCCCGCCGGAGTCGTCGTTGCCGGGCAGCCCGCCGCGGCCGGTGCCGAACTGGCCGTGCACCGCCGCGTGCACCACCTCCGCGGTTCGGTCCGGCCGGCCGGCGTAATGGTAGGACCACGGGGCCTCCATGTCCGGCTCGTTGTTGAGTCCTTCGAAGCGGTTCAGGGCGTAGCCCCGGCTCAGCTCGGCCGCCGAGGGCCGTACCCCCATCTGGGTGACCGGTGCCGCGCCGTAGCCGAAGAACTGGTCCAGCAGTGTGATGAAGGCGGTGTGCCCACCCGCCAGCCCGATCCGGCGGGCCATGTCGTGGACGAGCCGGAACGAGTAGTTCCACTTGCCGCCCTCGTAGAAGTCGGAGTCCTTGACCAGCCCCGTGTTCGGGTCAAAGGCGTTGACCCACTGGCCCGCCATCGCCTCGAACTGGTCGGCCAGCGCCCTGTCGCCGATGTGCCGCGCCACCTTGGCGGTGCAGTGGTAGCCGAACGCCAGGTCCAACGTGTGGCTGATCGGGTGCGCTACGCCGCGGAGCAGGAAGTCCTCGCCGTAGCCGCGCCGCAGATCGGTGTCCATGTGGCACAGGGCCCAGTCCCAGTCGATGCCCGGCAGACCCAGCTGACACAGGTCGGCGAGGAAGGTCTGCGCCAGGGCGCTGCCCTGGCGGGAGAAGCGGTCCGCACCCTTGGCCATCCGGTAGCCGATCGGCAGGTTGCCCTCCTCCTCGCAGATGGAGAGCAGTGCGTTAGCCAGCTCGACCGCGCGGTCCGGCACCACCGTCGTCAACAACGGCAGCTGGGTCCGGTAGATGTCCCACATGGTGCAGATGTCGAACACGAAAGGCCCGTTCAACGCCCAGCTCGGGCTCTCGCCGGGGGCGAAGCAGGGCTTGATCATGGAGTGGTAGAGGGCTGTGTCGAAGATGGTCTGCTGGTCGCTGGTGTGGGTGTCGACCTCCACCGTGCCGAGGTGGTCGCGCCAGGCCCGGGTGGTGGCCGACCGGCGCGACTCGAAGCTGGACCGTTCGGTGCCGCAGTCGAGGTAGAGGTTCTCCCGCGCCTGGTCCACCCCACGCAGCGAGAAGCCGAACCGCAGCTCCACCACCTGGCCGGGCTCGGTCGGACCCAGCCACATCAGGCCGAACGGGCGGAGCGTGGTCGGCCGGATGTAGTCGAAGTCCAGCCGGGTGCCGCCCGGCATCAGCCGCCGGTCGTACCAGAGCATCTGCCGCCATTCGGAGGTGTCGCACTCCACGTGCACGGCAAGTGGCGCTCCTTCGACCACCACCTCGCCCTGGGCCACCCCCGGCGCCAGCGACTGCAGATGAGCCCGGAGCGGGACGGTGGCGCCGTGCGGAATGGCGAGGCCGCCGAGGGAGAAGTCGATCACCAGCCGGGCGTCGCGGTGGGCCGGGAAGGTGTACCGGTGCACTGCGCTCTTCGGCCCGACCGTGAGCTCACAGCGGATGCCGGAGTCCAAGGTGGTGGAGTACCAGCCGGGCCGCGCCTGTTCGCTGCGAAGCTCGTAGTTGGTGCCGAGCGAGTCCAGCGACTGCAGCATCGGGGTGACCCGGAAGTAGTTGTAGTACTTGCGGATGGCGCCCGTGCCGGACTGCTGGAAGTGGGTGAAGCCCGAGGCCACCTGCCGGTCGTGCAGCCGGGCCGGGACGCCCTCGGTGTTGAGCTGATGCAGCCCGTACCCGGTCGGGTAGGCGCCCGAGTAGGAGCAGGCCGACACCATCCCGAAGGGGTACGTGGCACCGGGATGGGTGTTGCCCACCTGCGGCTTGGGCCACCACCAGGAGGCGGCAAGGCCCTGCGGCTGCGGCAGATCGGTCACATCGGTACCGATGAAAGGGTCGACATACTCGATCATGGCGGTCCTCCTCGCCCGTGTTGCGCGGTGACGGCAGCACGAAGTGGTCGATGGGCGCCGTTGGTCACGATTTGAAGGTACGGCGCGCAGATTTCGCGCCGGTTTCATCGATGTGACGAGTTCGCGCTGGTCTCGCCCTACGCTGGGGGCCGTGATCGTGCTGAACCGGTTCCGCGTCCCCGACGACCAGATCGGCCGGTTCGCCGACCAGGCGCGGGCGGCCATCGGAGTCCTCAGTGACCGGGACGGGTTCCTGTCCGCGGACCTGGGCCGCAACCTCGACGAACCGGAGCTGTGGACGATAGCCACCCGCTGGCGCAACGTCGGGTCGTACCGGCGGGCGCTGCAGGGGTACGAGTCCAAGATGACCGTCGTCCCGCTGCTGTCGCTGGCAATCGACGAGCCGTCGGCGTACGACGACGTGGATCTGGTCGGGCAGAACCGTCCCCGCCAGGCCTGAGGGCACGGTTGTTCCTCGACATTCGCTAACCTAGACAGTCGACGCCATCTCAGCCGGGGGTGGCGCGTGTTGTGTGTTTGGAGAAGCTTCGTGGCCCCGTCCAGCCGTCTCGATGATGTGATCAACCTGTGTAAGCGCCGGGGGTTCGTCTTCCCCTCCGGGGAGATCTACGGCGGCACTCGCTCGGCCTGGGACTACGGCCCGCTCGGCGTTGAGCTGAAGGAGAACATCAAGAAGCAGTGGTGGCGCAACGTGGTGACCGCCCGCGACGACGTCGTCGGGCTGGACTCCTCGGTCATCCTGCCGCGCCAGGTGTGGGTGGCCTCGGGCCACGTCGGTGTGTTCACCGACCCGCTGACCGAGTGCATGTCGTGTCACAAGCGGTTCCGTGCGGACCACCTCGAGGAGGAGTTCGAGGCCCGGAAGGGCCGCCCGCCGGTCGGTCCGGAGGAGATCGCCTGCCCGAACTGCGGCACTCGCGGCCAGTGGACCGAGCCGCGTGACTTCAACATGATGCTGAAGACCTTCCTCGGTGTGATCGAGGACGAGTCCGGCCTGCACTACCTGCGTCCGGAGACGGCCCAGGGCATCTTCGTCAACTTCAACAACGTGGTGAACGCGACCCGGAAGAAGCCCCCGTTCGGCATCGGCCAGGTCGGCAAGTCCTTCCGCAACGAGATCACGCCCGGCAACTTCATCTTCCGGACGCGCGAGTTCGAGCAGATGGAGATGGAGTTCTTCGTCGAGCCGGGCACCGACGAGGAATGGCACCAGTACTGGATCGATAACCGGACCGCCTGGTACGTCGACCTGGGTATCGACCCCACCAACCTGCGCCACTTCGAACATCCCAAGGAGAAGCTGTCGCACTACTCCAAGCGGACCGTCGACATCGAGTACCGGTTCGGCTTCCAGGGCAGCGAGTGGGGTGAGCTGGAAGGGGTCGCCAACCGAACCGACTTCGACCTGTCCACGCACACGACTCATTCCGGCACTGATCTGTCCTACTTTGACCAGGCGAAGGGTGAGCGTTGGGTGCCGTACGTGATCGAGCCGGCCGCCGGCCTGACCCGGTCGCTGATGGCGTTCCTGGTCGAGTCCTACTCCGAGGACGAGGCCCCCAACACCAAGGGCGGCGTGGACAAGCGCACAGTGCTCAAGCTCGACCCGCGGCTGGCCCCGGTGAAGGCAGCCGTGCTACCGCTGTCCCGCAACGAGGCCCTGTCGCCCAAGGCCCGTGACCTGGCAGCGGAGCTGCGCCAGTTCTGGAACGTCGACTTCGACGACGCGCAGGCGATCGGGCGGCGGTACCGGCGCCAGGACGAGATCGGCACGCCCTACGCGATTACGGTCGACTTCGAGACCTTGGAGGACGACGCGGTCACCATCCGGTCCCGCGACACGATGGCCCAGGAGCGGGTCGGGCTCGCCCAGGTACGCGACTATCTGGCCACCCGCCTGGTGGGATGCTGACCGCACTGCGGCTCGGCCCGCTCACGGTGCAGACACCGGTGGTGTTGGCGCCGATGGCGGGGATCACCAACGCGGCCTTCCGGCAGCTGTGCCGGGAGTCCGGGGCGGGGCTGTACGTCTGCGAGATGATCACCTCGCGGGGCATCGTCGAGCGGGACCGAAAGACCCTGTCGATGTTGCAGTTCGACCCGGGGGAGACGGTGCGCTCGGTGCAGCTGTACGGGGTCGACCCGGCGACGATGGCGGCGGCCACCGAGATCTTGTGCAACGAGTACGGGGTCGGTCACGTGGACCTGAACTTTGGCTGCCCGGTGCCGAAGGTGACCCGCAAAGGTGGCGGGGCCGCGCTGCCGTACAAGCGGAAGCGGCTCGCTGCGATCCTGCAGGCCACCGTCCGGGCGGGCGAACGCTACGGTGTGCCGGTCACGATGAAGACCCGCAAGGGCATCGACGATGATCATCTGACCTTCCTCGACGCAGGCCGGATCGCCCAGGATGCCGGCTGCGCCGCGATCGCCTTGCACGGAAGGACAGCAGCCCAGTCCTACTCCGGGAAGGCTGACTGGGACTCCATCGCCGAACTGGTCCAAGCCGTGCAGATTCCCGTCCTCGGCAACGGTGACATCTGGGAGGCCGACGACGCGCTACGGATGGTGAACCACACCGGAGCGGCCGGTGTGGTGATCGGCCGCGGCTGTCTCGGCCGGCCGTGGCTCTTCCGGGACCTGGCGGACGCGTTCGCCGGCCGTACCGGGCAGCTGCTGCCGACGCTCGGGCAGGTGGCGGCCATGGTCCGCCGGCACGCCGAACTGCTGGCTGCGTTGACCAACGAGCAGCACGGACTGACCGACCTGCGCAAGCACATGGCCTGGTATTTCAAGGGATTCCCGGTAGGAGGGGAGATCCGTCGCAACCTGGGCATGGTCTCGTCGTTCGCTGACCTTGATCAAGAGCTCGCCAAGCTCGACCCGGACGTGGAGTTCCCGCGCACCGAGCTCGGGCTGCCGCGCGGCCGCCAGGGCACCGCACGCGACCGGGTGGCGCTGCCGGAGGGATGGCTCGACGACACGGTCGGGGATGATCTTGACCTGGCCGAGGCGGAGCTCGGGATCTCGGGTGGCTGAGGACCCGATCTCGCCTCGGGCCCGCGCCTGGGCATCAACGATGGCCGGACATCGCGACGGCGGGCTGGTCCGCGCCCATGACACGTCCCGCGCACTGGTCCAGCCGGGACCGCTGGTCGGGCGTGAGGTCCGTGAGGAGCGGGAACGGTTGCTGCTGCGCCCCGGTGCCACCCAAGCCGCCGGAGCCGGTCACCGCGCCCGCACCGAGGAACCCGATCCGGAACGCACCTGTTTCGAACGTGATCGAGACCGGATCGTCCACTCGACGGCGTTCCGACGGCTGGCCGGCAAGACGCAGGTCGTGGTCCATCCCAGTGATCATCAACGGACCCGGCTGACCCATGCCCTGGAGGTTGCGCAGATCGCGACCTCGATCGCGCGGGGCGCCGGTGTCAACGTGACCCTGGCCGACGCGATCGCGCTCGGCCACGACTGCGGCCACGGTCCAGGGGGGCATGCCAGCGAGGACGCGTTCGACGCCTTCATTCCCACCGGCTATGACCACGGCCCGTGGGGTGCGGACGTCGTGCTGGCCGATCTCAACCTGTGCGCCGAGACGTTGGACGGGATCCGGAACCACTCCTGGTCGCGTCCGGCACCGCAGACGGTTGAAGGGGAGATCGTCAGCTGGGCCGACCGGATCGCCTACTGTGCCCACGACCTGGAGGACGCGGTCCACGCCGGCATCGTCGATCTGGCCGAGCTTCCGGCGGAGGTGACTCAGGTCTGCGGCAGCAGCCGCCGCGAGCAGCTCAGCACCTTCGTCCATGCGGTGGTGCGGGCGATCAACGAGCACGGCGAGGTGGGGATGGGCGCCGCCGAAGCGGCAGCGCTGGCCGCCCTGCGCGCCTTCAACTACGAGCGGATCTATGTGCGGCCGGCGTCCCTGGCGCAGTCCCGGGCGGTGATCGAGGTGTTGCATGCCCTGGTGGAGCACTACGTCGCGCGACCGGACGCGGTAAGCGGGGCAACCGAGGCCGACCCCGGCAGCCAGGACGCGGTACGGTCAGCGGTGACCTATGTCGCCGGAATGACCGACCGCTACGCCTTCCAGACCGCCGTCAGTGAGCTCGGCTGGGACCCGGCCCGGCTCCCGCAGGGGATCGACTCCGAGACTCGAGCTTGATCGACTTTCGTGGTCCGTTGCTCGACGGGTCCCGTCCCGGTCTCTTTCGAGGTGCCGCGCGGGGGCGAGGACGGGACGACTCTGCTCTTGCCAGGGTTCGGCTCCTGACCTGTATGCTTCGTGCCGAAAGAAACTCTCCTGGTTCCCAACCGCTCCGAGAAAGGCTCACCCGTGACTGGTTTCTCCGGTGTCCGTGTCGCCCTGCGCACCGACGGTGTCTCCGTCTTGATCGACGTCGCAGACGGTCAGCTTCCTTCGATCATTCACTGGGGTGCAGACCTCGGTGACGTGACTGAGGAGGATTTCGCCTCGGTACTGAGCGCGGTGCTACCGCCGGTCGCGCCGAACCTCGTGGACACCCAGCCCCACCTGGCGGTGCTGCCTGAGCACTGGACTGGTTGGACCGGGCGTCCCGGCCTGAGTGGATCACGCGACGGCCGGGACTGGTCTCCCAAGTTCAGCCCGACCCGCGTCACGGTCAACGGTGACGAGGTGGCGGGCGACAGCGGAGTGCTGAACGTCGGGCAGGCCACCGTGGTGGTGCAGGCTGAAGACCCGGCCGCGCAGCTCGCAATCACCATCACCTTCGAGCTCACCGCCGGTGGTCTGCTGCGCTCGCGCGCGGAGGTGACCAACACCGGAGCGGAGCCGTACACCGTGCAGGATCTGGTGCTGGCGTACCCGGTGCCCGAGAACGCGCGGGAGATTCTCGACTTCGCCGGAAGATGGGCGAAGGAGCGGACGCCCCAGCGGTCCGAGCTGGTGACCGGCATCCACCTGCGGGAGGGACGTCGTGGGCGCACCGGTGCCGACGCCGCCACCGTGCTGCACCTGGGCACGCCGGGCTTCGGCTTCGCCGAGGGCGAGATCTGGGCTGTGCACACCGGCTGGAGTGGCAATCACACCCACTACGCCGAGCGGCTCTCCACCGGCGAGCAGGTCATCGGTGGCGGGGAGCTGCTGCTGCCGGGAGAGGTTCGGCTGGCGCAAGGGGAGTCGTACCAGTCTCCCTGGCTGTACGGCTCGTACGCCGAGGGCCTGGACGCGGTCGCGCGACGGTTCCACACCTTCCTACGGGCCCGGGACCAGCACCCCTCCAGCAACCGCCCGGTGACGATCAACGTCTGGGAGGCCGTCTACTTCGACCACAACGTGGATCGGCTGGTCGACCTAGCCGAACGCGCCGCGGCCCTGGGGGTGGAGCGGTACGTGCTCGACGACGGGTGGTTCGGCGCCCGCCGCGACGACCATGCCGGACTCGGTGACTGGACCGTGTCCAAGGACGTCTGGCCCGACGGTCTGCACCCGCTGGTCGACAAGGTGACCGAGCTGGGGATGGAGTTCGGCTTGTGGTTCGAGCCGGAGATGATCAACCCCGACTCCGACGTGGCTCGGGCGCATCCGGAGTGGATCATGGCCACCGGCGACCGGCTGCCGGTCGAGAGCCGCTACCAGCAGGTGATCAACCTCGGCATCCCCGAGTGCTACGCCTACATCCGGGACGCGATGATGGCGATCCTGGACGAGTACAAGATCGGCTACATCAAGTGGGATCACAACCGCGACCTGATCGACTCCGGTACCTCGCCTGACGGCCGCCCGGGTGTGCACGAGCAGACCTTGGCGTTCTACCGTCTGGTCGACGAGCTCAAAGCCGCCCACCCGGGGCTGGAGATCGAGTCCTGCTCCTCCGGCGGTGCCCGCGTCGACCTCGGTGTGCTGGAGCGTACGGACCGGGTCTGGGTCTCTGACTGCATCGACCCGCTCGACCGGCAGCAGATGAACCGGTGGACCACCCAGCTGATCCCGCCGGAGCTGATGGGATCGCACATCGCATCCGGCCGCTCCCACACTACGGGCCGGGTGCACGACCTCGCCTTCCGTGCTGCCTCGGCGGTGTTCGGACACCTCGGCATCGAGTGGGACCTGGCCCAGGCCACGGAGGACGAGCTGGCCCAGCTGCGGGACTGGATCGCGTTCTTCAAAGCTGAGCGGTCGCTGCTGCTCGGCGGGGACCTGGTTCGGCTCGACTTCCCCGATCCCACCGTCTACGCCCACGGGGTTGTCGCTCCAGACCGGTCACGGGCCATCTTCGAGATAGCCTCCGTTGGACGTTCGGAGGCTGTGTCCGTGGGACGGCTGCGGTTGCCGGGTCTGGACCCGGAGCGGCGTTACCTGGTCCGACCGGTCCTTCCGGGTGGGGCTCCGCATGGGCTGCAGCCGCCGGCCTGGTGGCGGGTCGGCGAGGGTGAGCCAGCAGGATCGGTCTTCACCGGGGCTGCGCTGGCCTACGCTGGCCTCCGGGCTCCCGGGCTGCCGCCGGAGCAGGCCATCGTGCTCCGGGTGGACGCGGTCGGCTGAGCACGGCGTCGATGTCCTCCCTGGAGGGCAGCGCGCGGGCGGTGATGTTGGAGGTGCTCCGACATGGGCCCACGTCCCGCGCCGATCTCGCCCGACGGCTGAGTCTGTCCAGTGCTTCCTTGACCCGGCTCACCAAACCCTTGGTCGTCGGCGGCTTGCTGCGGGAGCGGTCGGCGGAGCTGCTGTCCAGCACCGGCCGGCCGTCCCTGCCGCTGGAGGTGGTCGCCGAAGCGGCGTACTTCGTCGGCGTCAAGATCGTCAAGGATGCGATCTTCAGTGTGGTGACCGACTTCGCCGGCAACGTGGTGATGCGGCGCGAGGCGCCGGTTCATGACCGGTCGGTGGAGGCGGTGCTGCGAGTCATCGAGGCGGAGGTACGCCGGCTGAGGCGCTCGCAGCCGCGGATCGCTGCCGTCGGAGTCACTGTCGGCGGCATGGTGTCGGAGCACAGTACCGTCTGGGGCGTGTCATCGCTCGGCTGGCAGACAGTTGATCTTGGTGACCTGCTCCGCCATCGGCTGCAGCTGCCGGTGACGGTGGAGAACGATGTCAAGGCCTTCGCCCAAGCGGAGCACTGGTTCGGCGCCGGCCGGGGGCTTCGATCCTTCGCGGTGATCACCGTAGGCATCGGGGTCGGTGCGGCGTTCATCGCCAACGACGAGCTGGTGACCGGGCACCAGGGGCTGGCGGGTTTGCTTGATCACTGGCCGCTGGACCCTACCGGGCCGGAGTGCGAACTGTGCCGACATCCCGGATGTGTACGGGTATCGCTGTCCTCGCCCGCTCTGGAACGGCGTGCCAGCGCCGAGCTCGGCCGCACCGTCAGCTTTGACGAGCTGATGGATCTGGCGGGCGCCGGCGACCCAGCTGCAGACCGGATGGCACGCGCTGCGGCTCATCAGCTGGGCCGATTCACCGCACTGGTGGCGAACATGATCGGGCCTGAGCGAATCCTGCTGTCCGGCGACGGGATCGGCTACGCGTTGGTCGCGGAGCCGGAGCTGCGACGGGGACTCACCGAGGCGCGCCACCCGAGGGCCCCCGCCGACGATCTTGTGATTGAGCCCCTCGAGTTCTTCGAATGGGCTCGCGGTGCGGCGGCCATGGCGATCCGCGAACACATCCTGCACCGTTGACGGAACTGCCGAGGCCTCCTAGTGTGAAGGTGAGGCTCCGTCACACAACGACGTGTGGCGGTGTCGGCCCGGCCGACAGTGATCATGAACGATGATCACGGCACTAGCGCCTGTTTCAGGTCCGGCGGCAACAACAGCGACACACGAGTGAGCTGGTGGGCGACCACAACGGTGATGGTCTGAGCCGCCATCAGACCAATCAGCACGATGATCTGCGCGGCACCGGCCTGCACCGGTGTGCCGCCGCCCAGAAGCACACCTACAAAGGCGCCTGGCAGCGTCACCAGTCCCACCGTCCGGGTCTGGTCCAGGCCCGGCACTAAAGCCTCCGGTAGATGCCGGCTGACCACCTCGGTGATCGCCTGCGGACGTTCCAAACCGATGGAGAGGGCCGCCTCGTAGATGCCGTGCTCGTCTCGCAGAGCCGCGAACGTCCGCCGGCCCGCCAGCGAGTTGGCCGTCATCGCTCCGCCGATGATGATGCCCGCCATTGGAACCAGCGAGGGGCCGTTCAGTGGGACCGCCCCGGAGGCGAAGATGACGGCCAGGACGGGAAGGCATCCCGACGCGACCGCCACAGCGACCCACGGCCATGCCCGCGGGGCCCCGATCCGTCGGGCCGAGGTGAGGACGGCGACGGCTAGCATGACGAGGGCGAAGACAGCCGACCAGACCAGGTTGGCCAGGACGGCGGCGATGACCAGCGACACGAGTGCCAGCTGGACGACGGCACGAACGGCCGCCGTGACCAGGTTGCGCTCCACCCTGAGGCGGCCGACCCAGGACGCGACCAGCGCCATCAGCAGTAACGCCAGCAAGGCGACGGCGAGCGCTGGTCCTGGCTGTTCGGGCACGGCCGATTCTCTCACCGATCTTGCTGCTGCCGCCGCTAGGCGCGTTCGATCAGGCCGCTGCGGGGTGTGTTGTAATCAGCCGGTGAGTACGACGGTTCGCCCCCTCAGCCGCTGGAGTATCGGCTGGCGCATCGCCGTCGCGCTGATCGGCATCGGGCTCGTGGTGAACGGCTCGGCGCGGATGAGTGACGACGTCTGGCCGTTCGGGCCGATGTCGCAGTATGCCTTCTCGCCGGCCGAGGACAGCACCATTGTGATCACCCGGGTCGAGGGACAGCTGGCCGACGGCCGTCGGATCGACCTGCCGTTGCGGATATCGACGACCGGCATCAGCCGCGCAGAGATCGAAGCCCGCATTCCGCAGATCCGGGCCGATCCCTCGCTGCTGCGAGGCGTGGCTCAGGGGTGGACCAGCAGGCACCCGGACGAACCGGCGCTGCGTACAGTGTGGCTGGTGCAGGACGAGACGCACCTGGTCGACGGCCGGAAGGGGCCCACCGCGCTGGTTGAGCTGGCTAGCTGGACGGTGCCGAGATGAGCCAGCCGGTGCCGGCCGTGGACAAGATCATCAACTGGTTCCTGCCGGTGGTACCGCAGATGCGGGTAGCGGTCCTCCGGACGGTGATCTATCTGTTCGTGATCGTCGACATGCACCTGTTCGTCCGGGACCCGATTCCGCTCAGCCGGCAACCCGAGCTCTACTCGCCGCTGATGGTGGCGCGGCTGTTCCATCTGCCAACGCCGAGCCTGACGGTCGCTGTCACCTTGTACGTGGTGTTGTGGATCGGCTGCCTGGTCGCGGCGGCGAACCGACTCCCACGGCTCGCCGGCTTCGTGGTAGCGGCCGCCTTCACCTGGTGGACCTCCATCGGGATGGGGTACGGCAAGGTCGACCACGACCATCTGGCGCTGGTGGTGGCGTTGTGGGTGCTGCCGACGGCGGGCGTCATCAGGGACCGCTGGCGCAACTCCGAGTCCTCGGCCCGGGCCGGCTGGGTGTTGAAATGCATCCAGATCTCGGTGATCCTCACCTACTTCCTGTCGGCGGTCACCAAGATCCGCAGCGGGGACTGGAGCCTGACGTCCTGGCCGAACAGTGCGATTCTGATGTGGGCGATCATCCGCCGGCCCCGTGGGCTCGGGCAGTTCCTGATGGACTACCCAACGCTGCTCAAAGGCATGCAGTGGATGGCGTTTCTCGCTGAGCTGACCTCGCTGGTCGTGCTGTGGCTCCGAGGCCGGGCGTTGCTAGTGGCAGCGATCTTCTGGCTCGGCTTCCACGCCTTCACCGCCGCCATCCTCTATATCCATTTCGCACCCACCCTGGTGTGCTGGCTGGCGTTCGCGCCACTAGAGCGGTTTGCGCCCTGGGTCCGTCGGGTGCGGGCCCGACGGCGGCAGCGCACAGGCCGGCGTTCCGCCGGGCAACCGCTGCCGGTTCGCGGCGACGAGCCGGTAGACCAGCCCCGCTAGCTGCTTGACCGCTGGCAGGCCCATCACCCTTCCGGCGACGCCGTAGGGTCCGCCTCGGAACCTCAGCCACTGGGCGACCGCGTCGGCGCCGCCGTACAGGGTCTTGTCCGTGGCAACCCAGAGCACCTCCCGCTCTGCCCGTTCCTGCGTCGTGCCGAGGGCGCCAAGGTCGGTGAACTGCGAGGGGGCCAGCTCGGCATCCAGGCCCTGCGGGCGGTGCAGCCGGCGGGCGATCCAGCTGGCGCTGGTCGTACAGAACCCACAGTCCCCGTCGAAGATGAGTTGCGGGCGGGCCTGGTCGGCGGGGTTGTCCACAGCGGAACTCTACCCATGGCTCCGGCGTCGGCCGGGCCGCCGGGCGCGAAGTAGACTCGCACGCGTGGCGGGCCTGATTAACGACGAGGACATTACCTCGGTACGTGACCGCGCCAAGATCGAGGACGTCATCGGCTCCTACGTCGCACTGCGCAACGCCGGTGGCGGTTCGCTGAAGGGGCTGTGCCCGTTCCACGACGAGAAGACTCCCAGCTTCCAGGTGACGCCCTCGCGCGGGTTCTTCTACTGCTTCGGCTGTGGTGAGGGCGGTGACGTCATCACCTTCATGCAGAAGATCGACAACCTGTCGTTCGCCGAGGCGGTTGAACGGCTGGCGGACCGGGTCGGCATCCAGCTCCGGTATACCGAGGACTCCGGGCACCGGCCCGAACCGGGTCTTCGGATGCGGCTGATGGAGGCCCACCGCCAGGCGGCAGAGTTCTTCGCCGAACAGCTGAGTGGTCCGGAGGCGCTAGCGGGCCGGCAGTTCCTCGCGGAGCGCGGCTTTGACCGCGAGTCGGCTGAGCGGTTCGGCGTCGGTTTCGCGCCGCGGGCTGGGCGGGCGCTGAAGCAGCACCTGCAAGGTCGCGGGTTCCGCGACGCCGAGCTGGTCGCCGGAGGGCTGATCCGCGAGGGTGGCTACGACTTCTTCCGCGGTCGGCTGCTGTGGCCGATCAGGGACTCCGGCAAGCAGGTGGTCGGGTTCGGCGCCCGGCGGATCTTCGACGACGACCGGATCCCGGCGAAGTACATCAACACCCCGGAAACCGCGCTGTACAAGAAGTCGCAGGTCCTCTACGGCCTGGACCTGGCTCGTCAGCAGATCGGCAAGAAGAGCCAGGCCGTGATCGTGGAGGGGTACACCGATGTGATGGCCGCGCATGTGTCCGGCGTGGACACTGCGGTGGCGTCCTGCGGCACCGCGTTCGGCGACGACCACGCCCGGCTGCTGCAGCGTCTGATGGGCAACCACGACGCTTTTCACGGTGAGGTCATCTTCACCTTCGACGGGGACGCGGCTGGTCAGGCGGCCGCGCTCAAGGTGTTCAGCGGCGACCAGAACTTCATCGCCCAGACCTACGTCGCGGTCGAGCCGACAGGGCTGGACCCATGCGACCTCCGGCTCCAACACGGCGAGGCTGCAGTCCGTGAGCTCGTGGCGCGCCGGGTGCCGCTGTACCGGTTCGTGATGAACAACGTGCTGAGCCAGTACGACCTGGACCGCGTCGATGGGCGGCTGTCCGCGCTCCGAGCGGCCGCGCCACTGGTGGCGAGCATCCGCGACACCGGGCTGGTCGGCGGCTACGCCCGTGAGCTCGCCGGTCTGCTGGGGATGGACCCAGAAGAGGTACGGCATGAGGTGATGCGGGCCGCATCCAAGACGTCCCGGACCACCTCGAGAGCGGCACCGTCGGACCAGCAGGAGCCGGTGTCGCAGGATCGGCCGGCCAAGGATCTGCCTAGGCTGCCCGAGCCGCGGGACCGGCTGTTGGCGACCGAACGCGAGACCGCGAAGCTGCTGGTTCAGGCGCCACACCTGTTCCGACCCGGATGGGACGGGCTGAGCGTGGCGGACTTCACCCACCCGGCGTATGCCGCCGTGTTCACCAGCGCCGAGAAGGCGCTCGCTCAGCAGGAGACGGGGGACTGGATCCACCGGCTCGCCGCGGCTGCCGAGCACGACCAGATCCGAACCCTGATCGCCTCGCTGGCGGTGGAGCCGCTCCCGATTCAGGGTGAGGTGGAGGCGCGGTTTGTGGTGGCGCACTCCTCAGGACTCCAGCTGCTGACGGTGATGCGGCAGATCTCGGAGCTGAAGTCGAGGCTGCAACGCACCAACCCGGTGGAGGCGGCCACCAAGTACAACCAGATGTTCTCCGAGCTGGTGGTGCTCGAGGCGCGGCGCAAGGAGCTTCAGAACCGTAGCCTCGGCGCTCTCGACTGACCGATCCCGCTGTCCACAACTTGCTGGGCCGCGGCCCCGGCGGCCGCTGTGCCGTCACAGAGTGGACCATGCCGATCAGCTGGGGAGACCTGTCCACCGAGCCGCTGCTCACCGCGGAGGAGGAGTCATGCCTGGCCCTGCAGATTGAGGCAGGTCTGCTGGCGCGGCAGCAGCGGGACCAGCACCAGAGAACGACCGACGGCAGCGTCACCGAGCTGACGCTGCTGGAGCAGCTCGGCGAGCAGGCGCGGCAGCGTTACATCAAGGCCAACCTGAGGCTGGTCGGCAGTGTCTCCAGGCCGGCAGCGGCCCGAAGCGGCCTGTCCGAGAACGACCTGTTCCAGGAGGGCTGCCTGGGTCTGATCCAGGCAGTGGCACGGTTCGACTGCCGTCGCGGGCACCGCTTCTCCACCTACGCACTGTTCTGGATCCGTGCCTTCGTCGGCGCAGCCACCGCAAGCCGCCTGGGGGCGCTGAACCTTCCCACCGGACGGGCGGAGAAGCTCCGAGCCGTCCGAGGGGTCGAGAGCATGCTGACGCAGCTGCTCGGCCGACCCGCCCGCGCCGCGGAGGTGGCGGCGCAGCTGGGACGGCCCACCGAGTGGATCGCCGACCTGCTGGCGCACCAACCACCCCAGTCGTTCGACCGCACGGCGGCCGACCTGCCCGATGAGCAGGTCGCGGCTGCGGCCCCGACCGACGACCTGCGTCCGCTGACGCAGGAGCTGCTGAGCCGGCTGCCGGAGCTGGAGCGTACGGTGCTGGCCAACCGGCTGGGCTTCATCGACGCCGAACGCTCCTACGTCGACACCGCAGCCAGGATGGGCCTGAGCGTGACCCGGGTCCGCCGACTGGAGGCGAGGGCCCTGGAGCGGTTGCGAGCCATCTGTCCGCAGTCGGCTTCGATGCACCTGTGAGATCTACCCGCGCCGGGTCGGCGACAATGGACGTATGGCCAGAGCAGTGAAGTCGAGGACACCGGGTACCGGCCGCTGGTGGACCCGGTCCCGCGGACTGCCGGCCGGGGTGTACGACAGCTACCGTGCCTCCCTGGCGGGCGGCAACGCTCGACCGCCGCGCATCCTGGCCTGGGCGTACACCCCCGACGGCGTCTGCATCGGCTCCGAGGCGCGGCTGTCGTACGGCGACGGCACCCAATGGACCCACCTCGGTTGGCACGAGATTGAGCGGGGCGGGTGGAACAGCGAAACGTCCCGGCTGCGGTGGATCCAGTACGGCAACCGGCAGGGCTTCGTCGAGCTGACCGAACCGGGACGAGTGCCCGAGCTGTTCCGGGAGCGGGTCGCGGCCAGCATCCTGCTGGAGAAGTTCGTCCCGGTACGCGGCCGCGCCGGGCTCACCATTGTTGGTCGACGCGACCTCGGCCATCCGGAGGCGGCGATCGTCTGGCACACCGCCCTGGGACGCGGTTTGAGCTGGGACACCGAGGGCGTCCAGGAGGTTGCCGACACGGCGCTGGCGCAAGTTCGGGCCGATTACGACATCCGCTGAAAGGGCTGCTACTGTACGTAGCCGCAACACCGTCAATCCCCTGTAGCTCAATTGGCAGAGCAGCCGACTGTTAATCGGCAGGTTACTGGTTCGAGTCCAGTCGGGGGAGCCAAAGTCCCTTGTACACGTGCGTTTCTGATCCGACCGGCGACTTGCGAAACAAGCCGCTCCCCGCTGAAGTACAGGCGAAGAGCGGCTTGTCCGATACCGCCGAGGCGTCAGCGGGCGACGGAAACGGTGTTGACCCCCAGCACTCCGTCCTCGTGGCTGACGGTCATCGGGTCGGTAATCTCACCGATGAAGCTGCCATCCGCTGCGTCATGCCGGAAGGCCAGAAACGCCGGCTCTCCGGTGTCTCGCCGGGGGATGATCCGTCCCACATACAGGCTCCGGTCCGTCAGGAGCTCAGCGCCCGCGATGTCGTAGGGCCCCAGCACACTCTCGGCTGGTGCAGCCCACACCCCACCCGTTGTGCCGGTCGCTTGCCGGCTTGCGGAGGTGTCGCCGTCGAGGCAGGAGAAGACCAGATACGTCTGCCCTTCGATGACAGCGGTCTGCATCACCTCCAGCTGGGCGAAACCCTGGCCGGGCTCGGTCAGCGGCGGCCGGAGCTGCCAGGTTCTCAGATCTGGTGACCAGGCGTGTCCCACGACGCCACGGTCATCGCGTGGACCGTGGTTCGCCCGTGCCGTGATGAGCATGTGCCATCCGTCACCGTCCGGGTCGGGCATCACCCATGGGTCCCGAAACGCTTCGTCGTGCCAGTAGCCGTCCTCGAGCTTTTCGTACCACCGCGGGTCGGCGGTGAGGACGGGACCGGAAAGCTTGTCCCAGGTCAGCAGATCTGCCGATGTCGCGCAGCCGATCGTCTGGATGTTCCCATCCGGGGTCAGCGTCGCGCCGGTATAGAACATGAACCAGGTGCCGTCGGGGTGCTGGATGACGGAGCCGGTCCAGGTGGCCAGGTCGTCGAACGACGGCGGGCCGCTGCGGACCAGCGCGTCGGTGACACGCCGCCAGTCAACAAGGTCGGATGACACGGCATGGCCGACCGATGCGCGGTAGTGCCGGGCGTCGGGATCTCGGAGCGCTCTGGATGCGTAGAGGAAGAAGAGGTGGTACTCCTGGCCGTCGTCGACCAGCCAGAAGTCCCAGACCCACGCCTCAGGAAGCTTCAGCATCGCATCAACCCTTCACACCGGAGGAGGCGATGGAGTTGATGAACGAGCGCTGGAAGGCGACGAACAGGACCAGCACCGGGACGGTGATGATGCTGGCGTACGCCATGATCTGGCCCCAGGACACGTTGAGCTGCTTGAAGTAGTCGATACCGACCATCGCTGGACGCAGCTCCTCTGACTGCACCACCATCAGCGGCCACAGGTACTGGTTCCAGGCCGGCAGGAATGTGAGGATCGCGACGGTCGCGACGGCCGGTCCGGCGAGTGGCATCACAATGCTGCGGTAGATCCGGAACCAGCCTGCTCCGTCTACGGTCGCCGCCTCGTCCAGCTCCTTGGGGATGGAGTCGAAGTACTGGTAGAAGAGGTAGATCGAGAATGCGTTGGCGATGAACGGCACGATCTGGACCTGGTAGGTATCGAGCCACCCTTGCGAGAACCCGTTCACGTCGAAGAACGGCAACGTGTTGACCCACCACAGCAGGGGCAGCGCCATCGTCTCGAACGGCACGATCAGTGTGGCGAGGATGACGCCGAGGATGACCTTCTGCCCGCGGAACTGCAGCCGGGACAGCGCGAAGGCCGCCATCGAGTTGACGATCAGCCCGAGCACCACGGTGCTGACGGAGATGATCACCGAGTTCAGCAGGAACTGCGCAAACGGCACTCGGTCGAACACCCCGAAGTAGTTCTCAAAGCTCAGATCGCCGACCGGGAGGAATGCCTTCACCGATCCCAGATCGGAGAAGATCTGGATATCGGGCTTGAAGCTGGAGATGATCATGAACAGCAGCGGTAGTCCGAAGACCAGGCAGAGTACGAGTCGAAGAACCGTCACGGCCACGTTGCGTACGGTGTGCCGACGTTCTCCGGCGGTGTGGTGCGGCTGCGTGGTTGATTCGGCCACGTGGGCCAGCGTGTCGGTCATCGACCGGCCTCCTTCTCACGGGTTAGGTAGCGCTGAAGCAGAGACACGGCCAGCACAATGACGAAGAACACAAGCGAGATAGCGGCTGCGTATCCCGTCTGCTGCTGCGCGAAGCCAGTGCGGACAGCCTGGAAGACGACGGTGGAGGTGGAGTCCAGCGGGCCGCCCTGGGTCATGATGTTGATCTGGGTGAAGAGGGAGAACGCCGCGATGGTGATGGTGATCAGGATGAAGATGAACGTCTGTCGCAGCCCCGGCCAGGTCACGTGCAGGAACTGCTGCACCGGTGAGGCGCCGTCGAGTGAGGCCGCCTCGTAGAGCTCGCCGGGGATGGTCTGCAGCCCGGAGAGCCAGATGACCATGTGGAAACCCACAGCCTGCCAGGCCGACATGACAATGATGGCGAACAGGGCAGTGCTGGGGTTGCCGAGCCAGTCGGGGCCTTGGATGCCGAACTTGGCGAGCACGGCGTTGATCAGTCCGTTCGGCTGGTAGAGGAACAGCCACAGCATCGACACCACCACCATCGAGGTGACGACTGGGAGGAAGTAGACCGTACGGAAGAAGTTCACGCCCCGCATCTTGACGTTGACCAGCAGAGCGAGACCCAGCGCGAGTGCCGACTGGAACGGCACGATCACCACCGCGAAGATCACCGTATTACGCAGTGACTTCCAGAACGTGTCGTTACCAAACAGGCGGCTGAAGTTGTCCAACCCGATGAAGTGGGCTGGTTCAGGCGAGATCAGTCTGGCGTTGGTGAACGCCAGCACGAACGTGAGGCCGATGGGGATGATCAAGAAGGTGATCATCAAGACCCCGGCGGGCAGGAGCATCAGCAGCGCTACCGTCCCGGGGCTACGGCCCGCGCTCTTGGGCTTGTGGAGGGTTTTCTCAGCCACCTGCGCGGTGACAGGGGGCTTGTAGGTGGTGGAGCTCACAGCGGCTTCCTTTCAGAGGACGGCCGGCGGGGTCCAGGAGGAGCCGACGCGGCTCCTCCTGGATGTCTGCACCGCAGGGGTTCACTCGAAGTAGTTGTTGGACTCCTGGTTGGCGTCGATGTTCTTGACCGCCTGGTCCAGTGCCTTCTGCGGGTCGGCGCCGTTCAGGATGTCTTGCGCCGTCTTGGTGAACTCCGTTGCGATGAACGGGTAACCGGGGGTCTCCGGCCGAACCACCGCGAACGTCTTGGTGAACTCCCGGAAGACGTCGTTCTCGCCACCTGGCTCGTAACCCTTGACCTGCGCCGCAGCCGCATCCGTTGTCGGGATGTTGGTGGTCGCCTCGGCGACGCCTGCAACGTACTTGTCCTGAGCGGCGAACTTCATGTACTCCATGGCGCCGGCGGCGTCACTGCAGTTCTGCGAGATTCCCCACTGCCAGGAGCCGCCTCCGATCTTCGGGCCCTTGCCGAAGTCTGCCGGCGGCAGGAAGACCACGTCGTCACCAAACTTCTTCCGGGTGTCCACCGCGGTCCAGGTGCCGTTGTAGAGCATGGCTGACTTGCCGTTCATGAAGTCCTTTGCGGGGTCCGCGCCCGACTTCAGCGGAACGTACTTCTCCGTGACCAGGCTGCGGAACCAGGTCGCCCAGTTCAGCGCCTCGGGCCCGTTCAGCACGCCCTGTGCCGACTTGTAGTCGGTGCGGTTGATGAGGTCGCCCCCGAAGCTCTGCAGCATCGGGGAGTAGGCGTAAGGCCACCACTCGCCGGTGAAGCTGGTCGCGATGTCAAGCGGATAGTCGAAGTCACCGGAGTCGCGGATCTTCTTCAGTGCCGCATCGAACTCCTCAGCGGTCCACGGTTGTTCAATGGTCGGGATCCGCACGCCGTACTTCTTCAACACCGACTTGCGGGACACGATGGTCAGCGCGACATCGTAGTAACCGTAGGAGTAGATCTTGTCCTGGTACTTGCCCACGGTGGAAGGCAGGAACTTCGACAGAGTGTCGTCCATACCCTCCAGTGGAGCGAGGTAGCCTGCCCACGCCCAGTTGGGGACGTTGGGGCCGTCGATGTCCAGGATGCAGGGGAGCTTCTTGGCGGCGGCCGCGGCGACGACCGACTGGTTGTAGGAGTCCTGGGGGAAGGCCTGAACGTCGACCTTGTACTTGGTCTGGCTGCCGTTGAAGTCGGTGACGATCTTCTGGATCGACGCCAGCTCGTTCTTGTTGCCGGCGTTGTGGGTCCACATGGTCAGCGTGCCGCCACCGGCTGAGTCGCTGCTTGCGGAGCTGCCGCCCTTGGCGCAGGCGGCCAGAGCTAGCGGCGTGGCAGCCACTAGAATGGTCGCTGCGAGGCGCTTGATGGTGCGAGAAATCACGAGTCCTCCATTGGTAGAAAGGTCCGCTGCAACGGACCGAGCTAAGCCCGCTGCAACGGGCCTGCTCAAGATGATCAGGGTTGTCCTCACCGGCGTAAGCCGGCGAGGACCGCTCTTGCTAGGTGGATCTCAGGCTGGTTGCGGTTCACCTCCCAAACCTCGAACGGCTCGGGATGGTGGGCCGACGGATTCCCGGCGGACCACTGGACATGGGATGAGCGCGTGTGTCGGCTGGCTCTCGGGCGCGTCGATCTGCTCCAGCAGCTGCCGTACCGCCCATTGCCCCATCTGGTAGTGCGGCAACGCGACCGTCGTGAGGCCGGGTCGGAGGCTGTCCGCGACGAGTTCTTGGTCGTCGAACCCCACAATCGACAGATCGCGTGGGATCGAGAGCGACAGTTCCTGTGCTGCCTGGTATGCACCCATGGCCATCCTGTCAGTCGCGCAGAACAGGGCGGTTGGCATCTCGATGCCGCTCAGCAAGGCCATAGCGCCGTCGAACCCGCCGCGTGCCGAAGGCTCCCTCTCAACCATGAGGGAATGGTCGAAGGGGACACCGTAGACCTCCAACGCCTGCCGGTACCCGGCGAGCCGAAGGGTGCGAGCGGGGATGTCGTCCTGGTTGTTGACGAAGCCGATACGACGATGCCCGGCTGCCAGTAGCTGCTCAACCCCGGCCCGGCTGCCGCCCACCTCGTCCGGGATGACGGAGCTGAACTCCCCGTCGACGCCCCGCGCATCCAGCAGAACGGCGGGTCCACGACGAAGGCCCTGCGGTGGTGTTACGACCCGGTGATAGAAGGCTGCGTACACGATCCCGTCCACCTGGCGCTCGAGGAGCGCTTCCACCTCCCGCTCTTCCACCTCGGGGTCGCCCCCGGAGTTGAGTAGCACCAACAGGGATGCCGCCTCAGCGGCGGCGTCCTGAGCGCCCAGGATCATTCGTCCGGCGAACGGAGTTGTCGAGACATGGTCTGACAGGAACCCGATCAGGCCGGTGCGCTGGGTCCGCAGACCCTGCGCCAGCTTGTTTGGCCGGTAGTGGAGGTCGGCCGCCGCCTGCGTGACCCGGACGCGGGTCTGCTCACTGATCCGCTTTCCGGGAACCTCGTTCAAGACGTGGGACACCGTGGTTGTGGAGACACCGGAACGTTCAGCAACGTCCCTGATGGTGGCGCGTCCTCGCAGTTCCACTGTGCCCAATCCTTTATCCGGAGTGATGCGGTAAGAGTGGCGCATGGCACAGTAGCTTGTCAATATCGCGGCAGAAAGTGAACTGTCGCCTGCGCTGGGCTGTGTGGGAGTCGCGCTAGGGCAAGTCGGGCGCCGTGCCTAAACGATTGGGTTAAACCGTTGTCCTAGTGCTGACAAGGGCTTACGCTGGACTCGCCGCTGTGGACCCTTAGGCAGTGGGCGAGGCGAGGTCATCTAGGAAGAGCGTCGCCCACCTGTCGATGTCGTTATCGAAGACCTGACGGCGCAGAATCCGCATCCTGCGGGTCTTCGACCGCGGCGAGTCGTTCATCGCCTCCAGCAGCCGGCCTTTCATCCCGTCGATGTCGTAGGGATTCACCAGGTAGGCCTGTCGGAGCTCCTTGGCCGCGCCGGCGAACTCGCTCAGCACCAGGGCGCCGTCCTCGTTCGGTCGGCAGGCGACGTACTCCTTCGCCACCAGGTTCATCCCGTCGCGGAGCGGCGTCACCACCATCACGTCGGCGGCGCGGTACAGAGCCGCCATCTCATCCTTGGGGTAGGAGGAGTGCAGGTAGGTGATCGGGGGTCGACCGATCCGGCCGATGTCGCCGTTGATCCGCCCGACGAGCCGGTCAATGTCGTCTCTGAGGATGCGGTACTGGTCCACCCGTTCGCGCGACGGAGTGGCGACCTGGACGAACACGGCCTCCTCCGGGTCCAGGCTTCCATCCGAGACGAGCTCGCCGAAGGCCTGGACGCGTTCGGGCAGACCTTTGGTGTAGTCCAGCCGGTCAACGCCGAGAAAGACGAACTTCGGGTCACCCAGGTCCCGGCGGATCTCCGCCGCGCGTGCCTCGATTGCCGGACTGGTCGCGAGATCCGCCATGCCTTGGGAGTCAATGGAGATCGGATAGGCCCGTGCCAGCACGGTACGGCCTTCAGGGGTGTTGATCCGGTCGCGATGAGTCTGGTAATGCAGCCGCTGGCGAACCAGCCGGACGAAGTTCTGAGCGCCCCCCGGGAGCTGGAACCCGACCAGGTCGGCACCGAGCAGGCCCTCGAGTATCTGGTTGCGCCACGGGAGCTGCTGGTACAGCTCCGTGGGAGGGAAGGGGATGTGCAGGAAGAACCCGATCTTGAGGTCGGGTCGCTGCGCCCGGAGCATCTGCGGGACCAGCTGCAGCTGGTAGTCCTGGACCCAGACAACCGCTCCCTGTTCGGCGACGGCCGCGGTCTGGTCGGCGAAGCGCTGGTTCACTCTCACGTAGGCGTCCCACCACTCGCGGTGGAACTCCGGGTGCGCAACCACGTCGTGATACAGCGGCCACAGGGTCGCGTTGGAGAACCCTTCGTAGTACTCCTCGACCTCCTCGGCGGAGAGCGGCACCGGCACGAGCAGGATTCCCGCGTCCTCGAACGGCTGCAGGACCTCGTCGGGTGCGCCGTGCCATCCGACCCACGCACCCTCGTTCTTGCGCATCACAGGCTCAAGCGCAGTGACGAGGCCGCCGGGTGAGGTCCGCCAGTCGGTGCTGCCGTCCTCGTTCTCGATCCGGTCGACAGGCAGCCGGTTGGCCACGACGACAAACGATGCGGTCGGGGTATCGGACGTGGTCTTGGCCTTGGGGGGCTTCGGGTTCATAAGATCAGGCGCCTCCGTTGGGTGATACACACCGACCCTAGCGGGATGGGTCCTACGCTCACCGACGACCCACCGGCGGGAGCCGGTTGGTGCAAGGCCAGGACTCTCTGAGAAAGTGCGGAGTATGAATGCCATCGGGCCTGTCTCAGAATCGGGCATCGCCGCTATGCAGGCGATCATTGAACGTCCGCAGGACACGCTCATTGGAGTCGACTTCGACGGCACCCTCGCCCCGATTATCGACGACCCAGCGCAGGCCTATGCCGATCCCGCGGCAGTCGCCGCACTCGGTCGGCTGGGCAAGTCCGTCGGAGCGATCGTGGTGATCACGGGGCGGCCGGCAGAGACAGCAGTCGCCCTCGGGGGATTCCGCGGCGTGCCTGGCCTGGAGTCGATGGTGGTGCTCGGCCAGTACGGGGTCGAGCGATGGGACGCCGCGACCGACCAGTTCTCCATCCCGCCCGAGCCGGAGTCGATGGCGTCGGTGGAGAAGGAGCTGCCCGGCATCTTCGAGGAACTGGGCCTGAGCGGGGTGCGGGTCGAGCACAAGGGTCGGGCCATCGGTGTTCATACCCGCGAGCTCGGTGACTCGACCGCCGCCTTCGACCGGCTGGCGGAGCCGTTGGGCGAGCTCGCGGCTAAGTACGGGTTGCTGATCGAGCCGGGCAAGAACGTGCTGGAGATCCGGGCTCCCGGGATCGACAAAGGGGAGGCGCTGCGCAACATCGTGGCGGAGAAGGGTGCCCGCCAAGTGGTCTTCGCTGGCGACGACCTAGGTGACCTGCCTGCCTTCCGCGCGGTCGAGCAGCTGCGTACCGAGGGGGTCGCGGGCCTGCTGGTGTGTTCGGCTTCCCACGAGGAGGACGCACTCACTCAGGCGTCCGACCTCATCCTCGACGGCCCCGGCGGCGTCGCCCAGTGGCTAACCAGGCTGGCCGACAGCCTCGAAGCCAAGACGAAATGACGCGACGGGACTAGAATCGTCCCAGTGCCGCCGCGTCGGGGAGGTTCGGCTGGTAACAAGTCCGGTTTGAGCAGGGAAGTTCGGGAGATGAGCGCTTTTCGCAGGAGATCGGCTCGGATGGTGGCATCCGCCGCCGCCGCCGCAGCGGTGATTGCCGGATCGGCTATCACTGCACCGATGGCGAGTGGCTACTGGCGGCGCCCGCCACTGTCGTACCAGCTCGCGGGTGACCCGGCCGGCTCCACCTTCGAAGGCATCGGTGTCGACGAGCGCAGCGGTTTGTTCTACGTCAGCGAGGTCACCGGGGGAGAGATCCACCGCGGTGTGATCAACAAGCCCACGACCCAGGAGTGGCTTGGCGGCGAGGGGATTGACGGCCGTTGGACCGCCCGCGGGATCACCGTCGACAAGTTGGGACGGATCTACATCGCCGGTGGCCCGAACAGCACGGTGCATCCCGGCGCACCCGACCTATGGGTGTACTCCTCGAACGGCGCCCTGCTCGCGGCGCTGAACACGGGCGTCGCCAACGTCATGATCAACGACGTGACCGTCGGAGCCGACGGGGCCGCGTACTTCACCGACTCCAACACTCCCCGGGTGTTCCGGGTGAGCAACAGCAAATATGGCTGGACTGTCACGCTGTGGAAGGACGCATCCGCCGAGATCGAGGCCCTGCCCGGCTTCAACCTCAACGGGATCGTCGCCACACCGGACGGCAAGGCGCTGCTGACGGTTCAGAGCAACGCGGGCAGGCTCTGGCGGTTCGACCTGCGAACCCGTCGGGTCACCGGCGTGGCGGTTCGGGGTGCCGAGCTGGCCAGCGGCGACGGTCTGGTGCTGAAGGGTCACGAGCTTACGGCTGTACGCAACTTCACCCGCGTGCTGACCACTCTCAAGCTCAACCGCAGCTGGACCTCCGCCACCTTGGTCAAGGAACTGAACACCCCGAAGGACCGGGTGCTTACCACGGCCAAGATCGCCGGGGGACGGTTGCTTGCGGTCGACAGCAAGTTCGAGGAGCGGCCTGCCCTGCCGCCGTACGAGGTGCTGGTGCTGCCGGTCCCCTGACCGGTGGCAGGCAGCAGATCGGGTAGCGTCGGAGCATGACTTCTGACCCGGACCAGGACCGTATTGACGAGCGGGCGCACCTGCTGCCCGAGGAACTCTCGGTCGGCAGCGACGACCCGGAAGCACAGGCCGAGGCAATCCTGGCGGAGTCCGATGAGCGGGTGCTCGATCCGGAAGGCACCCAGGCGAAGTCGACCCAGACACCCGGGGGGTAGCACTGTCGGGCGGCCGGTCCGGATAGGATCGCGTCACTCGACGGCGATGGTCGCGGGGCGGTAGCTCAGCCGGTCAGAGCAGGGGACTCATAATCCCTGGGTCGTGGGTTCGAGCCCCACCCGCCCCACCCCTTCTGACTAGGAGTTCTGCTACCAACGGGTCTCTTGGACTGGGCGGCTGACGGCAGCGGTTGACGGCAACCGGGTCATTCGAGCAGGTCGTTCATGCGGTCGGCTGCGTCCCGTTGCATGATCGGGAGCACGTGGCTGTAGGTGTTCATCGTGACCGCGATGGCGGAGTGCCCAAGTGTCTCCATGACGACGCGGGGGGCGACGCCCTGGGCCAGGAGCAGGGAGGCGCAGGTGTGGCGAAGGTGTGGCGAAGGTCGTGAAGCCGAACGTGTCGTAGTCCGGCTCCCGCGAGCAGGGCGGCGAACGCCCGATTGACGTTCCGCGGTTCCAGCGGGGTACCGACCAGGGATGTGAAGACGAGCGATTCAGAGGCGAGTGGTTCCCCTCGCTCGACGGCTTCGGTCTCTGCTTGGACACGGTGCCTGCGTAGGGCGGTGACTGCCACGTCTGGGACCGGTACTCGGCGGCGAGAGCGTTCCGATTTCGGCGGCACGAGATCGAGGCGTCCATCTGTGCGTTGTAGGGTCTGCACGACCCGTAGTGTCCCCGCCTCCAGGTCGACATCGCACCAGCGCAGCCCCAGAGCCTCGCCCCGACGGAGGCCGACCGCAAGAGCGACAGCCCACAGTGCGTACAGCCTGGAACCCTCGGCGGCCTCCAGAAGGCGCCTGGCCTCCTCGACGGTCAGGGGCACGATCTCGGGTGACCGCGCTGCCGGCATCACGACCAGCTTGGCGACGTTACGGGCCACCAGATCCTCCCGCAGCGCATGCTGCAACCCAGCGCGGAGGATCGCATGAATCTGACGCCGGGTTGCTGGGCTGAGGCGGGCCAGCTCCGGTGAGGCCAGGAAGGTGCGGACATCGGTCGGTGTGAGTCTGGTCAACCGCTTCTTGCCGAGCGCGGGGAGCAGGTACAACCGGAGGTACTTCGCGTATCCGTGGTAGGTCGAAGGGCGCACCTTCGCCTGCGCGACGTTCGTCAGCCAGTCCTCGAGGAAGGGCCCCAACCTCAGCTCAGAAGAGGCGACAGGCAGACCGCGCCGGGAACCTTGCTGCAGTTCGGCGAGCCTTTCGAAAACCTCCGAACGAGTTCGGCCGTAGACCCGCTTCCGTGAACGTCCGCCGCTCGGCGTCAGCACATAGGCAGCACCCTCCCAGCGTCCATCCCGTCGCTGGTAGATGGTTCCTTCACCGTTCGGGCGCCGAGTCGTCACAGGTAATCGCTGTCCTTCGCCAGGGCTTCGACGTAGGAGCGGAGTGCTTCAGCGGGTATGCGTCTGGACCGTCCGATCTTGACGCTGGAGACCTGGTGCGAACGCATCAGGTCGTAAACGCGCGATCGACCGACCCCGAGCACCTCTGCGGCCTCGCGGGGACTGAGCAACAACTTGTCCATGATCATGTCCATTTCCGCTCCTCCTCCTGACAGTTCAACTCCGCCAGGGAGCCCAAGACCAGTCAGCTCGGTCATCTGTGGATGGCCGGCACTGGTCAACGCCTTCCTTATTGCCCATAGGGCTGAGGAGCAGCCCCAGTGGTCAGGAGTTTGGAGCCATCCGGTGGCTTCTCAGTGGTCCTCGCCGTGCTCGGGCAGGATCCTGGCTGGTGACCGGTTCCGTGTCAGGGGATCAAGTCACGCCTGTGCCGTCCCACTTCACGCCTGAACAGCGTCCGCCGACCTCCCGTGAAGTACCCGCACATTCTGGGCGATTGGCTAGCAGTTTGGCTGGCAAATGTCCGCCGACATCCAGTGGTGGTGAGACGAATGGATCCTCGGCTCGCGTCACCTGTCCGTTGCCGTTCGTCGTCCTACGTCGCCAGCTGAAGTCCACGCCGGTGCTTCCGGTAGCCGATGGCGACGTCACGCAAGACCCTGGGCTACCGGTGCGTCCCGCACGAGGGTCGCCCTGCGGGCTGCGCCCAAATAGCTGTGGCGTGGGCAGAGGTGCGGCGATCATGTCGAGTTGCCGGAGGGGATGGCTCAGGGTCACCTCCGACTAAGCGACCCGCCGTACCCCAGCCGATCCATAGCTGTGCGGTTGTCCTCATAGGACCAGAACAGCTCCTCGAGCTCCGCCGTCATCTCGTCACGGTGGCTACCGACTACGCCGCGGCGGAAAAACCCCCGGTCCAGCTGGTGCAGTTCGTCGAAGGCCGGCAGGGTCACCTCGGCTCGGCGTAGCAGACTTGGGGCAACACGACTGATCGCATCCGTGACGGTAGCGACTGGATCTTGAGTCAGGCCTTCGAACCGGATCAGAACGGGCGCGCGAGTCGGTTCTTGAGGCTGCAGCCAACTCAGAACGTTCTGGCCCCAAATCCCCGTGCCCCCACTGTGTCGATCGATCAGCGTCCTCAGTTCGTCTGGATAGCGCTCGGGTGCTTCCTCCGAGCGCTGGTGGGCAAACGAGACCAAGGCGTCTCGGCCATCTCGAACCAAGTACAGGGCAGCGTCGGCATCGCACACGTCATAATCACGACGCCGGTGAGTCTTAACGAAGTGCACGTCAGACGAGGCCCGCATCTCCGCCAGCGAGAGGCCGGCTTCCTCGGCGGTAACGACATGTCCGCCCAAGCGCTTCAAGACACCGTCGACCGGGTACACGGTCGACGTCCCCCGGCCATACAGCCGATCGACGACGATCCGCAGGAACGTGTTCCCTGATCTCGGGTAGGACGCAAGCCAGATAATCATCAGGGCAGGCTAGTGCTCGCCTCAGACAGCCGGAGGCAACGTTGGCGAGATCGAGGTCTGCGAGGATGAAGCCTGGCGGCGTCTCGCAGGAGGGTCGGCTTCCGGCGAACGGCGCCCGGCTGGAGGTGGGCGGCCTGAAGGGTCTGGTCAACTGGTCGCACCGGCCGAGGTCGTGCCCGCACCAGCTGGTCCCGGCGGTGGAGGTCGCGGTGCTGGAGGGCGCATCGTGCGCATCCTGCTGGGGTCCTCGGCGGATCGAGGTGGAGCCGGCTCGGGGTGGGGCGGAGCCGGCGCCAGGGCTGGTGGGCTACCGTCGGCAGACGAGGTGGCCATGGCATCGTCGTGATCATCCGCATGGTCGCCGTCGACCTCACCCCGGTCGAGGCCGGGGACCAGTTCGTCGCCCTTTTGAACACCGACCGATGCGGTGCGTCAAGAAGTGTGTGCATCGGCTGTGGATGAGGCTGACGAACGGTCTCGTCGTTTACTGAGAGTGAAGCACTAATCCTCGCCGTCAAGGCGCACTGTCTGTGTCGTTCACGGTAGCTTCTTGTTGGGCGCTCCATGCTCGGGGTCGCTCAATCTTTGTCAGCGTGATTCTCTGGCATCTCGCTAACAGCTCGTGCAGGGCAGCCTGGTGTGCGAGGTAGTCTGATGGAGCCGCGCGATCATCTCCTGAGTCGGTCGGACGCCCTAATAGTCGGGATGGTCGCAATGGCACAGGTAGAACTGGCCGCCGGCTGCCGGATGGTTGCAGATCCGCGAGCAGCGGGGTTGGCAGGTTCTTACTTCTTCACCAGTTGGTAGGTGGTCGTCACGATGGCTCCGATGATGCCGAACTCGGCGAGGTCGGACCCGATGTCTGACCAGAAGGCGTAGTAGGGGTCCGGTCTGGTCGAGGATGCCGGCGTGCACGGCCAGCCAATGGTTCACGATCGAGCGGTCCATGCCCCGGCCGGTGACTGTGACGGCTGCGGCGATGGCGATCAGCGCTCCCAGACGCAACCTCACCGGACTTTCCTCTCGCTCAGCTGCCCCAACCTTGTCGACCGGACCCTTCGGCTTTGGCCGGTGGCTAGAGTGCCGAGTTCCGCGCGGCCTGGTTAAGCTGGCGAAGTTCGAACGCACCGATGATCTCGGCGATGCCCCTGGTGAGTGCGATGGCGCCGACCCAGCCGACCAGCACGGCCACGGATAGGTTCCACGAACCGGCGGCCCAGAATCCGAGCAGGAGTTCGGCCACGGCAACGAGCACCAGCAGCCACCCCCCGCGCATCGCCACGCTGGCGGCCAGCGCCACCCCAAGATCGAGCGCGCCGCGCAGGACGAGGTAGAAGCTGATCAGTGCGGCCAGCGCCACGAACGTGTCGCCAGGATGGATGAAGGACAGGACGCCTACGACCGCGAACAGCAGCGCCGCAAGCAGGTGCACGACTCGCCACCCAGGTGTGGACACCGTGCTGATCAGTACCTCGTTGGCCGCGGCGCAGAGCGTGACGATCCCGAACCAGACGGCCACAGCGGTTACCGTGGTCGAGTCGAACCTTAAGATGACTATGGAAATGATCAGCCAGGCGATGCCAGCGCCGAGCAGCAGCCACCAACTGCTGGTCGCGGAGGCGGTCAGTCGCCCGAGCGGGCCAGGCGCCGTTCGCTGGGAATTGAGCACAGTGTGGGTTGTCATGATTCCTCCAAGTGTCTTGATGTGACCCGCCTGCCCCGCATCGGGCGGGGCAGGCGAGTGGGGTCAGAGCTAGTAGCGCGAACCACGCTGCGGGCCCTTCCGTGCGCTATCTACCGCTGAGTTATGTTTGCCTCAGGTCGCCGCTCCAGCCGACTGGACGGCGAGTTCATCGGCGTCGGCTCGGGCGATCACCGCATCGATGACGGCGTACTCAGCCTCGTCGAGGGCATAGGTGGCGAAGTCGATGGCATCGGCCGCGTCCAGTTCGGCGTCGTCGGCGCGGTTCTCGGCCCGCTCCAGGTCTCTCTCGGCATGCTGGGCGTCCCGCTTGGCTCGCATCTCGTCGAAGCGTTGGTTGAGGGAGGTGCGGGTCTCGTCCCACCACGTCTGCACCTCCTCGTGTGCGACCTCAGCATCGCCCTTGATGGCGGTCTTGGTCGCGTCGATCGAGGACTTCAAGCGGGTCCGCTGGCTCTCGAGCGCCTCCCGGTTCTTGGCCCGGGCGGCGGCCACCGTTTCCTCCGCCTGCCTGGCACGGTCGGCCAGGTCATCTAGTTGCTCGGACAGTGATCTCACAATCGTCCTCCTCGGATTGGGGTTGAATGCATCCCATTCCAGCGGCTTGCCGCTGGAATGGCATTGGCCGAACGGCACGAAGATCCGGCCAACGGTTGTACGCCCCGCACAAACCGACCGTCCTGAAGTCCACACCGGTCGGTGCCGCCTCGCTGGTTGTGGACACGCCGTCGAGCCGTCGCCATGATGACCAGATGGAGACCGGGGGCGACAGCGCCGCGGCAGTGCTCGCCGAAGTCGCAACGGCCCTGTCTGGACCTCGCCAGTTGCAGCTCAACGGCGAGATATGGCAGCTGCTGATCGGCAACATCCCCGAAGTCCGCGGCGATGCGATCGTGAAAAAGGTGCTCCGCGCAAGCGTCGAGGAGAACCTGGCCACTGTGCTGCACATCTTCGAACACGGGCTCACGCCAGAGGACGTCCGCGCCCCGACAGCCGCCATAGAATATGCCAGACGGCTGGCACAGCGGGGCGTTCCGACCATCGCGTTGGTCCGGTCGTACCGGCTTGGTCACGGCAGATTCCTGACCCGCTGTGTCGAGCAGCTGGCCCAGCAGACCAACGACGCCGAGCTGATCGCCCTGGCCACCACCAGGATGGTCGAGATCACCTTCGGGTACATCGACCGGGTGTCCGAACAGGCCATCGAGGCCTACCAGCACGAGCGGGACCGATGGCTGCTAACCCAGACCGCGGTCCGGGCCGGGCGTGTCCGTGACCTGCTGGGCGGCAACTCGGTGGACATCGACGCGACCGAGGCGGCCCTTGGCTACCGGCTCCGTCAACTCCACCTCGGGGTGATCGCCTGGATAGTCGGATCCGTCCACGACACCGACGGGCTGGCTCAGCTGGACCGGCTCGGCGTGAACGTGGCCCGCACGCTCAACCGCCGTGGGCGCTACCTGTTCGTGCCCCGCGACGAATCACTGGCCTGGATGTGGGTGCCGGTTGGCGGCAAACAGCCAATCTCCCACGAGCTGCTGTCTACCGCGTTCTCCACCGCGGATGAGACGGTCCGGGTCGTGGTCGGTGAGCCGGCGTACGGGCTCGAAGGCTTCCGCCAAACCCATCTGCAAGCGGAACGCACCCAGGATCTGGCGCTCGCGGCCCGACCAGGCTCCCAGTTGACCACATTCGGCGACGTCGGCGCCATCGCGCTCATCTGCGCCGACATGGACGCCGCACGCAACTGGGTGTGGCGGACCCTCGCCGACCTGGCCCTCGACGACGAACCCCACGCCCGACTCCGCACCACCCTGCAGGTATTCCTCCAGGCCGGCACCTACACCGCAACGGCGGATCGGTTGACGCTGCACAAGAACACAGTCCAGTACCGCATTCGGAAGGCGGAAGAGGCCCTGGAGGGGCGGGTGGAAGACCGCGCCGACCTCGAGCTGGCCCTCCGGGCCTGCCAGTATCTGGGACAAGCCGTACTGCGACCCGTGGAAAACGCGTAGTCATGCGGTTGCCCGCTGATCTGTTCGAGGGCGGCCGTTCTAGCGACCTGAGCGAAAGCGGCGGCGACGCCCCGACGCCGGAGCGGACGTTGATGAGAGGTCTCCCGGCTCAGCCACGGCGACTCCTGTCACAGAGCGATTACCGGTCGCTGTGGGGTCTTCCCAGACTTTGGTTGACACGTGACCTGTCAGGATCGTCCTCGCTGGAGGGATGCTGCTGTGCCCAGGCACTACCCCCAGGAGTTCCGCGACGACGTCGTGGCCGTGGCCCGCAAGGGCGCTGCTCCGCTGAACCAGATCGCTAAAGACTTCGGGATCTCGGAAGGCTGCCTGCACAACTGGCTGAAGCGCGGCGACGTCGCCGAGGCCAACCGGCCCGGCGCAACGGTGGCCGATGCCGCCGAGCTGCGCGAGGCGAGGACGCGGATCAAGCTGCTCGAGCAGGAGAACGAGGTGCTACGCCTGGGCGTCAGGGGGCCGGGATGACGACGGCCACGGCCTTCAGCGTGGCGGGGTCGTCGCTCGGCTGGTGGCACGAACCCTGAAGGGCCTGGAGGTGCACGTCGACCCGCCGACCACCCGCGACGAGGAAGAGGTCCTGACGTTCTGGGACCCGGACGGCATGGTGATCGATCTGGTCCCCTCTGCGGGTGACCGGCGCTCTGGGTGGGACGGCGTCGCCGCGATCCCGGCCGAGCATGCCGTACGAGGGCTGCACGCCATCACGTTGTCGGAGCAGCAGCTCGAGCCTCGGCGGGGATGCTGACGGACCTGCTCGGGATGAGCCTGACGCGGGAGGACAGCGACCGGGGGCGCTTCGGGATGGCCGGCGGCGGCTCGGGCGCTCTGGTTCGACGTCCTGCCCGGCGTGCGGGACCGAGGTCTGCACGCTGGGGGCACGGTGCACCACGTCGCGTTCCGGGCCCCGGACCTGGCCACCGTGACGACCTGGCAGCAGGAGCTGCTCGGCCGCGGCGTGGCGGTGACCCAGATCCTGGACCGGCAGTACTTCAGGTCCATCTACTTGCGTGAACCAGGCTTGCCCTCACCTAGCGCGGCGGCGTCGTCTTGTGCGCCCTCACCATCTGGCTACGCTAATAATGGAGACACGCCCTAGCCGGCCCCGCCGTAGCGACGGGTGGCGAAGCCGTTGAGCAGCGCCGCGAAGACCAGCAGGAGCCCGAGCGCCAACAGCTGGTTCTGCGGCCCCGCGTTGCCCTCGAACGCGAGCCGGATGCCCGCGTTCATCCACACGATCAGGACGGTGGCGAGCACGATCCCCGACACCCGTCCGATGCCCCCGGTGATCGCCACCCCGCCGAGCACCGCGATCGTGATGGCGGGCAGTGCCATCCCGTTGCCGGAGACGCCGGCGTCCGGGCGGGCCGAGGCGAACTGGCCCACCGTGACCACCGCAACCAGACCCGAGATCACACCGCTCAGCGCGTAGGCCGCTGCCCGGGTGAGCCGCACGTCGATCGCCGACCAGCGGGCCGCGACGTCATTGGTGCCGATCGCGTACACCCGCCGGCCGTAGGTGGTGCGGGCCAGCAGCAGCCAGACCACGACGATCGTGGGCAGCAGGAAGAGGAAGATCCCCTTCGGCACGTCCGGCACGTACTCCCCGATGACCGGCAGCTGGACTGAGCGCGCCGTCGACTCGTAGAGGTCCTGGATCGGACGGGTGCTGATCGGGCGCTGGTTGTTGATCACGACCGCGAGGGACTTGTACGCGTAGTAGGTGGCCAGCGTGGCGATCAGGGCGGGAAAGCCGATGTAGGCGACGAGGATCCCGTTGAGGAGACCGAGGACGCCGCCGACGACCGCGGTGACGAGGATGGCCAGGCCCAGCGGCCAGCCCCACTGCCCGTAGCCGAAGCCGAACACCATCCCCGCGAGCGAGACGATGGCGCCGACCGACAGGTCGATCCCGCCCCGGCCGGACAGGATCACGAACAGCTCCGCGAAGCCGAGCATCGCCAGCGGGACGGCGTTGATCAGCGCGGCCGACATGTAGTCGAAGTCGTAGTCGGCCGTCAGGTAGTCGTTTTGGCCGAGCAGGAAGAAGTAGACGACCACGACAACCACGAGCACCGCCAGCAGCACGATGCGCTGCGTCAGCAGGGCACGGACCACCCGGGCGAGGACCGACTCGGCGTGATCCGGGGCGGCCGGGCCTGGCACGTCGTCGCCGGGGCCCGACACCTCGGGCTGGGTGGTGGCCGCGGTCATCGTTTCCTCGCCCGCTGCCGGATGAGGTCGGCGCCCACCGCGATGATGATGGCGACACCGACGAAGAGGTCGGACAGCTCCGAGCGCCAGCCGAGCTGGGTAACACCCGAGGCGACGGTCTGCACCAGCAGCGCGCCAAGAACGGTGCCGAGGACGGAGCCCCGACCACCGGTGATGGAGGTGCCGCCGATGACCACGGCCGCGATCACCGCCAGCTCCTTGCCGTTCCCGACGTTCTGCCCGAGGTTCGATCCCTGGGCCACGACGACGCAGGAGGCGAGCCCCGTTAGCAGCCCTGTCAGCACGTAGGCGACGAGAACCCGCTGCCGTACCCGCACGCCGGCCAGCTCGGCAGCGAGGGGGTCGCCGCCGACGGCGTAGAAGTGACGACCGCCGGCGGTGTGGCGCAGGTAGACCCAGGCGACGGCGGCCAGGAGGATGGTGACCAGGAAGGAGTTGGGTACACCCACGGTGCGGCCGGCGGCCCCGTTGCCGAGCGAGGCGAGCGTGTCAGGGATGTTGTTGACCGTGGTGGAGTTGAAGAGCCGCAGGCTGATCCACAAGAAGATGTTCGCGGTGCCGAACGTGATGATGATCGCGTGCACCCGGCCGTACGCGATCAGGGCGCCGTTACCGAGCCCCAGCAGGCCACCCACCACGATGGCGATGAGCAGCGCGACCAGCAGGCCGAGCCCGGCTTGGACCAGGACCAGCTTCGCGACGATCACCGAGCACACGGCGATCATGGCGCCGACCGAGACGTCGATGCCGCCGGTGATGATCACCACCGTCATCCCGATGCCGATCAGCGCGATCGGCGCGACGGCTCCGAGCAGAGGCTGGATCGAGCCGGCGGAGACGAAGGCGGGCGTCGCTAGACCGAGCAGGACCCACACCACGGCGATCACCCCGAGCAGCACGAACTCCTGACCGGTGACCGGAGGGGCGAGCACGCGCAGTCGGCCCGTCGCCGGCTCTGGAGGACGCGGGGCGGGGGACCGGGTCTCCGTCTTCTCGCTCATGTCGGTCCCTCCGGCCTCGTGCCGTCCGGCTCGGCGCCCTGGGCAGGGGTGTCGGTGACGACGGCCTGCTCCGAGACGTCGCCCGCGGCTGCAGCGAGCACGTCGACCTGGGTCGCGTTGGGCCCGAACTCGACCGTGGTGGTGCCGTTGCGGACCACTTGCAGCCGGTCGGAGATGCGGATGGCCTCGGACAAGTCGGAGGTCACCACCAGCAGGGCGGTGCCGGCGTCGGCCAGCTCGTTGATGATCCGGTGGATCTCCTCCTTGGCGCCGACGTCGACCCCCTGCGTCGGCTCTGCCAGGACTAGCAGCTGAGGTCGTTCGACCAGCTGGCGCGCCAGCACCACCTTCTGCGCGTTGCCACCCGACATCGCCCCGATCGGCTGGTTCTCGCTCGGTGTCTTCACCGCCAGACGCTTGATCATGTCGCGCGCGACCTGGCGTTCCCGCGACCGGTCGACCCAGACCCGGAGGCGGCTGAGCAGCGGGAGGTGACCGGCCGAGATGTTGAACATGATCGACTGGAAGGAGAACATTCCCTGCTGCTTGCGGTTCGCCGGCAGCAGTCCGATGCCGAGCCGCTGGGCGTGCCGCGGTGAGCGCGGTCGAACCGGTCGGCCGTCCAGCAGGATCTGGCCGGAGTCGGCGTGTTTGATGCCGTACACGGAGTCGGCGATCTCCGAGACACCGGAGCCGACGAGCCCGTAGAGGCCCACGATCTCCCCTGGACGGACGACGACGTTCACGTCCTCGTAGTCGCCCCGCCGGCCCAGTCCGTCGAGCTCCAGGCGCGGCTTCGTCGTCGGGTCGATCTGCCGCTCGCGCTTGGTCTCCGTGAGGATGCCGCCGACCATCAGCTCCACGACCTTGCGGACCGAGAGCTCCTCGATGGGGTAGGTGCCGATCGTCCGGCCGTCGCGCATGACGAGCACGTCCTGGGCGATCCGGAACAACTCGTCGAGGCGGTGCGAGATGTAGATGACGGAGACGCCCGACCGGGTCAGCCGCCGCACCACGGTGAAGAGGACCTCGATCTCCGGGTCGGTGAGGATGGCGGATGGCTCGTCGAGGATGAGGATGCTCGCGTCGCTGGCGAGGGCCTTGGCGATCGACACCTGCTGCTGCTCGGCGATGGACAGGTCGCCGACCACGGCGGTGGCGTAGCGTGCGGGAAGGGCGAGCAGGTCCAGGAGCTCAACCACCTTGGCGGTCTGCGCGCTCCAGTCGATCCGCCCGCCCTTCCGGATCTCGCGGCCCATGAAGATGTTCTCCGAGACCGTCAGCTCGCTGAACAGCTGTGGCTCCTGGTATACCGTCGCGATCCCCAGGGCCATCGCGTCGGAGGTCGAGTGGATGGAGACCGGCCGACCGTCGTACGCGATGGTGCCCGAGTCGGCCGTGACCGCGCCGGACAGGATCTTGATCAACGTCGACTTGCCGGCCCCGTTCTCACCGACCAGCGCCAGCACCCGGCCGGCGTGCACCGTCAGGTCCGCGGCGCGGATGGCCCGAACGGCCGCGTAGCGCTTTGTGATGCCCGTCATCTCGAGGCGGGGAGTGGGCACGTCGGTGGGCGGAGACTCGGCTGCGGGGGCGGGCACGGAGGTCACGAGGACGTGGGCTCAGAAGTTGTAGTTGCCGGCGGTTTCCTTGTTGAAGGTCAAGGGCTTGCCCATGAGCAGGATCTTGGTCGAGCTGTCGTACGTGACGCCGTCCAGCCCGCACTCGCTCACCGACTGGGTGGCCTGGAGCTGCTTGTTCTGGGCCAGCTGCTGGCCCGCCCAGGCGGTCAGGCAGCCGAGGGCCTTCGCGTCCCAGAGGACCCCGGCCGAGGCTGCCCCGTTGTCGAGGTACTTCTTCATGTCGTTGGGGGTGCCCATGCCGACGGTGAGGACCTTGCCGATCTTGCCGGCGTTCTGGACGGCCTGGGCGACGCCTGGGCCGGCGGTGGAGCAGACGCCGATGAAGCCCTTGAGATCGGGGTGCGCGTTCATGAGGTCCGTGCCCATCTGGGTCGCCTTGGCCACGTCCTCACCCGCGTAGACCGTGTCGACGAGCTTGGCGTCCGGGTACTTCGACTGCGAGTACTTCTTGATCTCGGCAATCCACTGGTTGAGCTGCGCCGCCGTCTCACCGCAGGACACGATGGCGAACTTGCCCTTGCCGCCCATCGCCTTCATCAGCGCGTCCGTGTCGGCCTGGCCGATGCCCTCGGCCGACGCCATCAGCACCATCAGCTCACGTGCGGAGTTGGGTGCGTCGGTGTCCGAGGTCCCGACCTTGATCCCGGCGTCGACGCCCTGCTTGATCAGCGGAGCCATCGAGTCGGGGTCGTTGGGCGCGATGAAGAGGGCGTTGACCTTCTGCTGGATGTAGCTGTTGACGATGTCGGACTGCGCGGCCGCGTCGGCGCTGGTCGGACCCTGGTAGAGCCACTCCACGCCGCTGAGCTTGCTCGCAGCCTCCTTGCCGCCGGCGTTCATCGCCTCGAAGTAGGGGATGCCCTGCAACTTAGGCACGAAGGCCACCTTGATCGTGCCGCCCGCGGCCGAGCCACTGCCGCCTGATTCCGCGGTGGAGTTCTTCTTTGTGCAGGCGGAGAAGGTCGCCGCCATGGACAGCGCAACCACCACGGCGGCGGTCCTGGAGAGCATCGATCGCATGTCTTCTCCTCGAGTTCGGCCTGGAACCAGCCGTGGACGCCGGCGGGTGCATGGTCAGCGTTCTTCAACCTAGTGGTCGGCGGCTTTCGTGACCAGCATCACAGCGGCGCGATCCTCCGTCGTCTGCGTCCACCAGCTCGTAGTCCGGGTCCTGACCGCTGGTAAGCCGCTCGAGGACGAACGGTGCGAGCTCAGCAAGGTCGGCCCGCACTCCGGACGAACCACCCCTAGCGGAATGTCCGCGTCCCGCGCACTCCGACGTTGGTAGACCATCTGTCTCGCGCGCGGCGGTGGCGAGGTGGAGCTGCTTCCTCGCCGCGTCAGCGCGGTACCAGAAGATCCGGCGGTCCTCGGCCGGCCAGGTCAGGCAAGCGTGGCGGTGCAGGCCGTCTTGGCCACGAGTGAGTTGGGTGGTCTTCGGCAACTGTCGGCGCAGGTACGCCTCCGCCCACGCTTGCAGCCCCTTCCGGCTGTAGTGCTGCAGAGCGTGTGTACGTCGCGCAGGTAGCAGGTCTCGAGGACGAGGAAGCACCTCTCGAGGAGCGCCGCCTGCCCGTCGAGCGTGCGCTCAAGCACCTGCTGATCGCCCCCGCTGGGGCTGGTGCGTCTCGAGCTCGTGCAGACCTTGTGCGGGGTCGGCGTCGGCGATCGCCGCGAGCCGTGCCGTCATGCAGCGAAAGGTAAAAGCGTGCCGATTATCGCTTGCTTTCAGGCCGCCATCGACGTAGGGAATTTCGGGGTCGGAGGCGATACGGGCGGCTCGCAAGTTGAAGCGCACGAGCTGTGTGGATGGGCCTGGGTGAAGGGCACGCGGCCCACCCCGTGACCCGCCCACGAGACAAGGTTGCTGACAAACCACAGCAGAGAGGAACCCACGAAGACCGTGGCCGCGGCGTATCGGCACCTTCGTTGCCAGGTGATGGTGCCGGGCCGGTCCTCCACCGCGACTACCGAGATCATGACTGTGAGCCCCTCCCGAAAGGCGGGTGCTTTTCGCCCGCGACCCTTCGAGGGTGCGACACTCGAAATCCCGGGCGCATCGGGCTGTGGTCCCGGCATCAGCCAGGACGGCGGCCAGAGGCGCTCTCACGATTCGGCTCGAAGTGCTCGCCCGTGCCCCAAAAGCTATCGAGCACGGTCGCTGGTGAGCATAAGGGTCCTGGTCACACCCACCAAAAGCACAAGAGCCCAGCGGTGATAGCCCTTGATGACTAGTGACCCGTGCTCATTGCAACTCCCTTTGTGACAATCACCAACGTCAGCGGGCTCCGCCGTGCAGCGCATGAATCTGGCGATGAATCACCTAGGCAGCGTCCGGATACCGGTCGGCTACTGCGTGCGTCCCGCACGAGGGTCGGCTACTGCGTGCGTCCCGCACCAGGGTCGGCTTGCGTGCGACCCGCACCAGAGTCGAGTTGCGACGCACCGCTGCTCGGACTCTCGGCCTTGTGAGGTGCTGGCCATCAAGCCCTCGAATGACGCCCGCTACCGTCGTGCCATGGCCATCACTTCCGTGCTCGACATCCAGCTCCGCCCCGATGCCCCGGCCGATGCCGAGACGCGAATCAGCTCGATCCTGTCTGAGACCCGCGCCCGCCCGGGGTTTCTTTCTGCCGACGTAGTGCGTGATGTCGACGATCCGCGGCACCTCGTCGTGATCGAGGTGTGGGAATCGTTGGATGCTGACAATGTCTATCGCGCGTGGCGGGCAACCCCAGAAGGGGCAAATGAGCTGGGCGATCTGACAGCAGGTCGGCTTGCGCTGACACGCTACGAGCCAACCACCATCTGAGCGCAACTGAGTGCTCCGCATGACGATGCGTGAGGGGTACATGGGCATGGGCTACACCTGGGGCGATGCGAGCGTCAGCTATCCGGACTGGCAGGGGCACCGTGCAGTTAGACCAGATCATGACGCGACAGACGCTCAACGAGATCACGGGCGTACCCGATGAGCGAGGTGTCGGTCGGGGCGCGGGTCCGGCCCGCGACGCTGGGGGAGGGGACCGTCCGCGCACGACGCCCGCACCGTCACCGTCGACTTCGGGCAGGGGCCGCGGATGCTCGCCCTGGACCTGGCGCCGCTCGTCCTGGTCGCCTGACCGGGGTAGCGACGCGGCGTCCGCGCGGGCTACCTGACCGGTGAAGACCGTCCAGCCTCTTGCGTCCGGCGGGGATGCGGGGACGGTAGAAATCAAGCGCCCCGTGGGGATCGATCCAACGTCTGGCGCCGCGACCCCGGCCCCGGTTGGGGTCGTTTTCTTGCACGTGAGGGCGTTGAAATGCGTCCGGCGAGCGGCGTGTGCGGGCAGGCAGCGTCCTTGGCCAACAGGTGTTCGCGCCGCCGCCTCACGCACGCCCCGCCTGCACAGCACCGCGATCGTCCCGGAGTTTTTCCGCTCATAGCGACCGCCAACGGGTATCGCTGACCACGATTCGTCGGCGGTGCGGGTCTTGCGCCTTCCTTCCTTGAGGGATTGGATGAGATCAGTTACCCCTGGTTAAGGCTCGCCCTTGGAGGGATCATGTCTGGTGTCGTCGGCAGGGTCGTGGCCTTTTTTGCAACGGTGGTGCTGTCACTGGCCGCCCCGCTGACTGCCGACGCGACGCCACCGGGCAAGAATGGCCTGATCGCCTTCACGGCAGGCACCGACCAGGGAAATCAGTTGTTCACGGTTCGCCCCAATGGCCGTCACCTTAGGCAGATAACTCATGTCGACGGCGACGCTGCCAATGTCGATTGGGCGCCAGACGGGCGGCATCTGGTCTTCGCGATCAGCAACGAGCGGTCGTCGCGGATCGCCATCGCAGAACCGGACGGGAGGAAGATGCGCGAACTCCCGCAACCTCCCGGGGTATTTGATGATCAGCCCTCCTACTCTCCGGACGGGCGAACGATCTACTTCGAGCGCTATGTCGTTGCTGCCAACGATGACGCGATCTGGCGCATGGCGACTGACGGCAGTCATCAATGCAGAATCCTCGGCCCGTTCCCAGCTGGGTTCGTCACCGATCCGAACCTCTCACCCGATGGCAAGATGCTGAGCTTCCAAGGCTTCGACGGGTCGGTGACTGGTCCCCCGCCAGACAAGGAGCCCGCCAGGGGGTTATTCACAGCCGACCTGAAAGGCCGGCACATCACACAGATCCGCCCCTACACCGCCGATGAGACGATCAAGGCCGATTGGTCGCCGGACGGCCGGTGTATTGCCGTCACCGAAAACGCAAACCACTTCCACGCTGATGACTCCGCCAACATCGTCACCATGCGAGCTGACGGCTCTCACGCTCGTCGCATCACGCATTTCCACGACGGTCAAACCAACGCCTATTTCGGATCCTACTCACCCGACGGTCGCTGGGTCGTCTTCAGACTTGAGGTCGGCGGCCTCTTCGCCCTTTACCGCATGCGTCCCGACGGCAGCCACCGCCATGTCATCCTGCCTCCGTCGACCTTCCTTCCGTCCCTGATCGACTGGGGCGCCCGCCCGAACCACCATTGGCACCACTAGAGGGCCGCTGTCAGCGTTCCGGTCGAGGTGGTTCGGGGTCGGGTCGAGCCTGGTGGCGGAGACGGACCCTGGGGACGGCGGTGCCCGTGCGTTCGGGGCGACTTCCTCAGACAGAAGGGACCTTGCGGCTCCGAAAGGAGTTGGCTAACCCCGAGGTGCGTGTCTGGCAATCGTGTCGTGCGCTAGCAATCGGGCGTCTGACAACCTGGCGTCGCTCGACCCCTGACAAAGCACCGTCGGCATGTTAGCGAGACCGGGAACCCACAATCCCGGCGAACTGGTGGTCTTCGACACCTACGCCGCTCGCTATAAGGACGGGTTGGACATGCCCGCCTTATCCCGCAGGTCTACCTGCATTATGACCCAATACCCAACGCAACCGACTCAGCCGGGGTGAGCATCAAGGACCGCTGGCCCGGCAACGAGTGGACTTTCTGATTATTTCAGCAACCGCCACCGGGTCGTGCTTGAGGTTGACGGCAAGCAGCACTACGCGACCGACGACGGCGCCGCCAGCCGGCTAGGTACGGCGAGATGGTCGCCAAGGACCGCCAGCTGCGGCTGACTGGGTACGACGTGTACTAATTCGGCGGCGCGGAACTCATGGCATCGAACTCAGTGGCTTTGCTCGCCGATTTCTTCGACCAGCTCGCCGCCCGCATGCGCTGACGACGGAAAGCGCCTATCGAAGCCAAGAACGGATCCCCCCACGCTGGGAATCACCCTGCGACAGTGCCCACGGTGCCGTGCTGTTCGCCTCAGTGCCCCACAGCCCTCACGCGGTAGAACCGACTCGCCCGTCGCCCGCAACGTCCCCGCGGCACTGCAACGGGCTGGTTAGAGTCGCTCTGTGGCGAGGCCCCCAGAGTTCAAGAGTTGGCTCGACCATGGCTGGGGCATCCAGGTGAAGACCCCGCACCAACTTTTCAGGATCATCAGTCACATCGCTCTACTGGAGCAGAGCCGCAGCTACGCGTGGAGGGGCCAGAACGACTCATCGTGGGCCCTCAGTTCGTCGTTGTACAGGCGCTTAGCCAAGAGCACCTCCACGGTGACCGAAAAGAAGATGCGCGATGCTGAGCTGCAGATCCTGAAAGAGGCGAGACGCTTGGGACTTGGGCGCGACCTCGGGCCTTCGGCCACCGACATGCACATGCTCGCCGTCCTGCAGCACCACGGCGTCCCGACGCGGCTGATCGATGTCACGTCGAACCCAATGACTGCCCTCTGGTTCGCCGTCGAGGAGCACAAACCAGACGACGACGGCGAGGGGCGCCGCAGCCCGGGGGTCCTCTTCGCCATCGACGTCGGCAAAGCGCTGTGGTATGAGACGTTTGCACGGCGAAGGCCAGACGTACGACCACCAGACACACCCACTTGCGGCGACCTACAGGCAGGCTCTAGAAAGGTCCAAAAAGGGGCCCGAAATGTTCCGCGCCTTTCCGGCCCTCCCCGACGAGCGGATGAAGGCGCAGGAGGGCTTCTTCATCGGCAGCTCCGTGCCGGTGAACCACCGAGCGCCCGGCGTCCTCGGTATCAACCCGATCGGCTCAGCGCCGGTGAACGAGAAACTGGAGAAGCTCCTGGCCAGCGAGAAAGGCCAGGGAAGGCCAGCAAGCGTCCCCTTTTGCGCAATCGTGATCCCGGCAGCGGTCAAGGACAAGATCCGAGCCCCGCTCAAACGCACTTACAACCGGCGTCGCCGCGTATTGTTTCCGGACGTCGATGGCTTCCGTGAAGGCTTCATCAGGGGCCAACTCGACTAGCGCTATGTCGCCGCGTCGTTCCGCCGCCGATGGGCCGCGCGGCTTTCACGGACATGCCGATGGCGGATAAGTGGTGGTTCTGAGCGTTCGGCCTCCATGCTCTTGGAAGTGTTGCAACGGTCGACAGAAACCGCCTTCCGACAACTGATCTCAGCGGCTTCGGCAGGAGCCTCCGCGTCCGACCCCGGGACGCGATTCCGGCCCCCCGGTTCTGCTGCCGGGATGCGCCGACGCTGCTTACCAAACTGCTTACCAATCGGGGCGCACACAGGGGGACAGCGGCATCCTTGCGCACCCATCGGGCACGCTCAGCGCCAGCACCGCACGCCGACAAACTGTCGATGGCATGGAAGAGGTCAGGGTTCGAGTCCCCTAAGCTCCACCCACTCCCGCTAGGGCACTCGCCCCGCAGCCAACTCCCGCAATCCAAGTGGTGAGTGACAAAGTGAGTGACACCGGATCACGATCCGCTGCCGTCGGATTGGTTGAACAGCCGATCCATGACCGTCGCGCCCGTCTGCAGCACCGGCCGCAGCTGGTGCCGGTAGACCGGCTCCGTCACCGTCGTGCCTCGGTGGCCAACCAGCTGCGAGATTTG
>JAOPXN010000019.1 GCA_025965155.1 Propionibacteriaceae bacterium | reverse complement strand
CAGCACCCGCCGCCACAGCAGCGGCAGCCGATGGCGGAGGTCCAGTGCGTCGGCCATCTGCCTGGTCGCCGCAGCGGTGCTGGTGTGTTGCAGGGTGCCCAGCTCGGCGGCGGCGAACTCCTTCACCGCCGGCGTTCCCACCCCACCGATCCGGCGGCACTCCTCCACCCCCGCACCCACACCGGCCAGCGAGCAGCGCGGGTCGGTCAGGTCGACAATGTGCAGGTCGGCCCAGTGCGCGGCCAGCACCAGCAGCGCGGTCTCGGCCTCCACCTGCGCGCGGTAGCTGTCGGCGACCAGCGCCGCGACGGCACCACCCGACAACCCCGCCAACCCCTCGAAATCGAACATACGTTCACACTAACGGGGCCGTCTGACAATTTTCGGTCGATGCTGAGCCGCTTTGGGAAGTGCCGACCCCGCCAGCTGTATTGACACTCACACACTTCTCCGCTCCTTCTACCGGTTTCCAACGCCGGGTGGCGGGACGGTAAAAACTCAACAAGTGCGTCGTCTAGGGGTCCGTCCACCGGCTCTGCAGCCGGACGGGCCGCCACTGGCCTCTCGGGGAGCGTGATCACGGCCCACGAGGAGAAGTTATGAGCCGCGACGCCAACCTAGACATGAATCAGGGGCAGGGGGTGCGGCCAGGAACTGCCCCGCCGTTCTCGATGTTCGAACCGTCGGCATCCGTCAGTGACGACTCCGGTCAGGCCGGTGCATCGGCCCGGCGTCAGTACGAGAGGCGACGAGATAGGCGGGGGAGTCGCATCCGTGCCGCCCATCCGCACTTTGCTGGCCTGCTCCTTCGGCTGGCCCCGGAGCCGCAGAAGATCTCCGCCTGGGCGACCGGTGCCGAGGGTGAGGAGCTGCTCGCCACGGTTGGACTCGGTGGCCGGCTCCACCATTAGGCCGCTGCACGACCGCGGAATCCCGGGCCGCCGCACCAACATCGACCACCTCGTGGTCTGCCCCTCTGGCGTCCTTGTCATTGACGCCAAGCATTACCAGGGCCGGCCTGAGCGGCGGGTGCAGGGTGGCTTGATCAGACCGCGCACCGAGACCTTGATCGTGGCCAGGCGCGACCGGACCAGGCTGGTCGACGGAGTGCACAGGCAGGTCGAGCACGTCCGGGCCGTGCTGGACGACGGCGCGCTGTTCGCCCTACCGGTGCGGGGCATGCTCTGCTTCATCAATGCGGACTGGCCGCTGCTCGGCGCCTCGTTCAGCATCGACTGGGTTCAGGTGCTCTGGCCGCGGAAGGCGGTAGCAGAGCTTCGGCGCCCAGGGCCGTTGACGGGCACCGCGATCGAGGCGGTGTATCAACTCCTGAAGGCTCGGTTCCCGAGCGCCGTCTAGCATTCATCCCGCGGAATCCGCTGTCCGCCGCAGCGAGGGTGCCGACCTGGGCTCCGTGCGGTCCCATAGCCTGTGCGTCATGGAAAGCGTGCGCTGGGGCATCATCGGAGTCGGGGACGTGACCGAGCGCAAGAGCGGACCGGGATTCCAGCAGGCTGACCGGTCCGAGCTGGTGGCGGTGATGCGTCGCGACGGCGCCAAGGCCGCCGACTACGCCCGCAGGCATCAAGTGCCCCGGTGGTACACCGATGCCGACCAGCTGATCAACGACCCCGAGGTTGACGCTGTCTATGTGGCCACCCCGCCGGACTCCCATCTCGACTACGCATTGGCCGCCGCGGCCGCCGGCAAGCCGGTCTACGTGGAGAAGCCGATGGCGCGGACAGCCGAGGAGTGCGCGCGGATGATCGATGCCTGCGAGCGCGCCAGAGTGCCGCTGTTCGTCGCGTACTATCGCCGCGCCATGCCGCGGTTCGAAATGATCAAGAAGCTGCTCGATAGCGGCCAGATCGGCGAGGTTCGGTCAGTGGTTATCCGCAACCAGCGGCCGGCGGACCCTGTTGAGGGAGCCGAGCTGCCGTGGCGGGTTCGTCCCGAGATCTCCGGCGGTGGACACTTCGTCGACCTCGGCTCGCACACTTTGGACGCCCTCGACTGGATGCTGGGCCCGATCGGATCCTGCAGCGGCGTCGCCGTCAACCGAGCCGGCCGGTATCCCGCCGAGGACCTGGTGACTGGTGTCTTCAGCTTCGAGTCCGGCGTGCAGGGCGTCGGACTGTGGGACTACGACGCTGCCCAACACCTCGACGAGGTGGAGATCATCGGTACGGCCGGAACCGTTCGGTTCTCCAGCTTCGGTGCTGAGCCGGTGCGGATCACCACAGGGGAACAGGAGCGGCTCATCGACGCCCCGTACCCGGAGGCTGTGCAGTTGCCGCTGATCCAGAAGGTCGTTGACGCCCTGACCGGTCGGGGTGAGTCGCCCAGCACCGGGCGGAGCGCTGTTCGCACCGCCCGGGTGATCGACACTTTGCTAGCTGACTACCGACGGGCCCACGACCTTGCCTACTGATCCTTCCCTACACGAGCCGCAGACCGACGGCGTGGTCCTCGGAACGGGGGTGCGCGCGTACCTGCGGCTGCTCCGCTACGGTCCGGCCGCCCGTCCCTTTGTTTCTGCTCTCATTGCGCGGCTCCCGATGGCCATGGCTCCGCTGGGCATCCTGCTGCTGGTCCAGCACGAGCGCACCGCGTACAGCATCGCCGGCCTGGTCACCGGCGCCTTCGCCGTGGGTTCTGCAATCGGTACGCCGGTGTGGGGACGGCAGATGGACCGGTTCGGTCAGATCCGGATCCTGTTGCCGACCTCGTTGATCAGCGCCGCGTTACTGGTGGCGGTCGCGCTGGCAACGATCTGGGACGGGAGCACGGCGCTGCTCGTCGCGTTGTCGGCCCTGGCCGGCCTCAGCTATCCGCCGGTGAGCCCAGCGCTACGGTCGGCCTGGCGGGTGATCTTCCCCGACCCTGCGGCCCGCCGGGTCGCCTTCGCTCTGGACGCCACCTCCGTCGAGCTGATCTTCGTCGGCGGTCCGCTGCTGCTGTCCATCCTGCTGGCGTTCACCGCGCCAGTCGTACCGCTCCTGGTCACAGCCGGCCTGATGGCAGGCGGCGGCGTCGCCTACTGCCGTACCGATGCGGCTCGGCGCGGCCGGCCGGCTAAGTGGCAGCCCCCGACAGCTGATGCGACCGGTCGCGCGCCCCGCGGGTCGCGTTCCGCCCTGACCGCTACCGGAGTCGCCGCGGTGCTGGCCGTCATGCTGGCCATGAGCGTGGGCTTCGGACAGCTGGACACCTCGATGGCCGCTACCGCGGGGGAGATCCTCGGCGGTACCTCGCAGGTCGGGATCCTGTTCGCAGCGATCGCCGGCGGCAGTGCAGTCGGCGGTCTGCTGTACGGCGCCCGCCACTGGCATTTCGAGGAACGGCGCGGGGTGCCGGTCCTGCTCGGGCTGTTTGCTCTGTTCCTCGGTGTGATGGCGGTTCTGATGGGTCAGCCGCGGATCTCGTTGTGGGTCCTGATGCCGCTGCTGTTCGTCACCGGAGTCACCATCGCTCCCACGTTGATCATGCAGCAGAACCTGCTCGACCATTTGGCGCCTTCGCACCGCCTCAACGAGGCGCAGGCGCTGCTGTCCGCGTCGAACACCACCGGCGCGGCGGCCGGCACCGCACTGGCGGGACTGATGATCGACTTCCACGGCCTCACCTGGTCCTTCGGCGGTGCGGCCATCGCCGCAGGTCTGGCCGCCGCAATCGCAGCCCAAAGCCAGTCCCACTGGCGAGCCGCCTCGAAAGCCGTGCTGGACCGTGTGACCGAGCCGACAACAACTAGCTGATCAGGTCACCGGGTCCAGGCCAGCCGGACGAGCTGGGTCAGCACGTCCTGGTCGATCTGGTCGAGGCGCTTGACGTACACACAGCCTTTGCCCTCGGTGTACGGGCCGAGCGATGGCAGCAGCTCGGCTGAAGCGGGATGGTCCTTGAGCGCGTAGAAGGTCAGTGCGGTCTTGCGAGGGGAGAAGCCGACCCGTGCCGTGTTCCCCTCGCGCCCGCTGGCGTACCGGTAGTGATCGGTGCCGAAGCCGATGATGCTAGGCCCCCACATGACGGCCGTGGTGCCGGTCGTCTGTTCGAACAGAGCGACCAGTGCCCCAGCCTCATCGCGGCGGCGATCGTCATGGATGCCCGTCAGGAAGTCATCCACTGCAACGTCGGTCGGTGCCGTCTTGTTGTCAGCCACCCATTCATTCTGGTCCACCAGATGCCGCCGTGGGTTGTGGCGACTCGCGCCTACCTCACGTCGATGCAGTCACCCTTGCTCTTCACCGAGTCTGTGGTGGAGCTGCCCTCGAACACGTAGCGGTAGCAGCCGTCACGGTTCGCCTTGACCTTCGTCTTCAAATCGCCCTTGGCGTTGCTGGTGACCGTCTTGAGGGTGGAGTAGGACCCGTTCGGGCTGCGCCACTGCAGCTGGACGTCCTTACCGGCGTACCCGCGGTAGCTCAGGGTCTTCCAGTCGGCCCGGGTCAGCGTTCCCTTCACCGCCAGGGTCGCTCCCTTCTTTACCGGCTCGGGGCTGGCGTTGGTGCTGAGCCGGGCTGCGCGGACCACCCGGATGTTCGGCCCGTAGTCGCTGGCGTCGGTCCCGTTGACGTAGACGTAGGAGATCCAGGTGCCGGCATCGGCGTTGGTCAGGCCGCTGGGTGAGATGCGTAGTCCGACATCCCAGGTGGTGACGTCGCCGCTCCGGTCAACCCGGGTCAGGTCGACGGTGTTGCCGAACGTCGGGCTGTAGACATCAGCCTGGACAGTGCTCGGGGTGCAGCCCTTCTGCTGCACCTTGGCCGTGAGAACGAAACCCTTGTTCTGGGAGACGCCAACCACCACCTTCTTCGGGGTGGCGGTGGAGCTGATGATCGTAGGGGCGGTACAGGGAGCGGCGGCGGCGGGCGATGACACCGCGACGGCGGAGGCGGTAGCAAGGAGGGAGCAGGCGGCGATGGCTGCCAGGGGCTTGCGCATGTGATGCGTCCTTCTGTCGTGTGGTGGATGTTCCGGGCCTCAAGAGAGTCCGCTGCTGCACCTGATACGTCGATCGTTGGAGATTTCTTCTGCGGCCGACGGCCGGGCGGGTTGAAGTCTCCAGGAGTGCAACGCAGCTGACATTGACACCTCACCGAAGCGCGCTCTAGCGTCGAGTCGCCGTCGGATCGGTGCGGCCGGCGCAGATGCCCTCTCAGGCTGGAAGGCTTGTCAGGCTGGAAGGAACCTCCAATGACAGCAACAGTCGACCCTCACGCGAACGCCGCCGCGGCGCCGCGGGGGATCGAGCTCAACGGCATCAACATGATCGAGGAGGAGGAACGCCGCGGCCGGCCGCGGAACCTGTTCTGGCCCTGGTTCGGGGCGAACGTCTCGGTGCTCGGCATCAGCTACGGCTCGTTCGTCCTCGGCTTCGGGATCTCCGCCCGACAGGCTGTGTTGGTGGGGGTGATCGGCATCATCATCTCCTTTGCCCTGTGCGGAATCGTCTCGCTGGCAGGCAAGCGCGGTTCGGCGCCGACCATGGTGCTCAGCCGCGCCGCGTTCGGTGTGCGCGGCAACCGACTGCCCTCGGTGATCTCCTGGCTGCTCACGGTCGGGTGGGAGACGGCGCTGACAGCACTAGCCGTCCTGGCCACCTCCACCGTCTTCACCGAGCTCGGCTTCAGCGGGGGAACCACCACCAAGGTCGTGGCGCTGGTGGTTGTCGCCGCCTTGATCATCGGCGCCGGTATCGCGGGATTCGCGTTGATCATGCGACTGCAGTTGATCATCACCGTGATCACCGGAGTACTGACGCTGGTCTATATCGGGCTGGTGCTGGACACGATCAACCTCGGCACTGTGGCGGCGATCCCCAGCGGTTCGCTGCCGCAGGTGATCGGCGGACTGATCTTCATGATGACCGGGTTCGGTCTGGGCTGGGTGAACGCGGCCGCCGACTACTCCCGCTATCTGCCCCGATCGGTCCGAAGCGGCGCGGTGGTCGGCTGGACGACCTTTGGCTCATCCGTCGCGCCGATCATCCTGCTGATCTTCGGCGTGCTGCTGGCCGGCTCCTCTGAGGAGCTGAACGCAGCCATCGCGGCGGACCCGATCGGCGCCCTCACCACCATCCTGCCGACCTGGTTCCTCATCCCGTTCGCGGTGGTGGCGGTGCTCGGCCTGGTGGGCGGCGCAGTGCTCGACATCTACTCCTCGGGCCTGGCTCTGCTGAGCGCCGGGCTGCGCGTCCCGCGGTACGTGGCTGCCGGCATCGATGGTGTTCTGATGATCATCGGCTCGGTCTACATCGTCTTCTTTGCCAGCGACTTCCTCGGTCCGTTCATGGGGTTCTTGATCACACTGGGGGTCCCGGTCGCCGCCTGGTGTGGCATCTTCATCGCCGATCTGGCCCTGCGACGCAAGGACTACGCCGAGGCCGACTTCTTCCGCGCGACCGGACGGTACGGCGACGTGCGCTGGCTGTCGATCGGCCTGATCGTGATCGCGACTGTCGTTGGCTGGGGCCTGGTCACCAACAGCTCTGCCGGCTGGCTCAGCTGGCAGGGGTACCTGCTGGGACCACTCGGTCTCGGTGGCCGCGAGGGAGGCTGGGCCTACGCCAACCTAGGCGTGCTTGCCGCGCTGATGATCGGGTTCGTCGGATATCTGCTGTTCGGCCGCGGCGCCATCCGCGCTCAGGAGTCGGCACCGTTGCCGGAGGCGGTACGTCGTTGACTGATCCGCGTTCGGCCTGGCTGGTCGTCATCGACATGCAGGTGATCTTCGCCGACCCAGCCAGCGACTGGGCGACACCCGGCTTCGCTGACCTGCTGCCGACGGTCCAGCGGCTGATCGACGCCTACGGCAGCCGAGTCGCTTACACCCGGTTCGTCGCTCCAAAGCGGCCTACCGGCGCCTGGGTGCCGTACTACGAGCAGTGGCCGTTCGCGCTGGTGCCAGAGACCGACCCGCTGTACGACCTGGTGCCGGAGCTGCCGACCGAGGGTCAGCCGGTGATCTCCCGTGCCACCTTCGGTAAGTGGGACGACGAGCTCGCCACACTGCTCGGCGAGGCCGAGATGGTGCTGGTCGGGGTGTCCACCGACTGCTGCGTGCTGTCCACCGCGCTCGCTGCGGCCGATGCCGGGGTCCGAGTCACCGTGGTCGCCGACGCCTGCGCCGGCGTCAGCGTCGAGGACCATCAGCGCGCCCTGAACGCGATGGCGTTGTACCAGCCGCTGATCGAGATCGTCTCGTCCTCAGCGCTGCTGGCGAAGGATTGATGAGTCCGGCCGGGGACCGTGCCCGGGCCGCACTGCACGGGCTCGCCTTGGGCGATGCGCTCGGCATGCCGACCCAGATGATGTCGCGGCCACAGATCCGGGCCGCGTTCGCCGTCCTGGACGGGTTCCGGCCGGCGGCACCCGATCACCCGCTGGCGGCCGGGCTGGCGGCCGGCACGATCACCGACGACACGGAACAGGCGCTGCTGCTGGCCGGACTGCTGATCCAGGGTGCTGGCCACGTGGACCCGGAAACGTTCGCCCAGGCGCTGGTCCAGTGGGAGGAGCGGATGCGGGCGAAGGGGTCCCTCGACCTACTGGGCCCCTCCACCAAGCGGGCGGTGACTGCGGTGACGGCCGGTGTGGCGGTTGAGGAGGCGGGCCGCTTCGGAACCACCAACGGCGCAGCGATGCGGGTCACCCCGGTCGGGCTGCTGATGCCGCCGACCGACCTCGTCGCCTTGGTCGACCGGGTGGTGGAGGTCAGCCGGGTCACCCATCACACCGGCGTGGCCCTGGCCGGTGCCGCAGCCGTGGCGGCCGCGGTGAGCGCCGGCATCGAGGGGTCGACTGTGGCGCAGGCGTCGGTGGCCGCAGTCGAGGCGGCTCGGATCGGTGCCGAACGGGGCCACTGGGTCGCGGGCGCGGACGTGGCACGGAGGATCGGCTGGGCGATCTCGCTGGTGGACCCGGCCAGGCCGGAGCAGAGCCTGGAAGACATCTACCAGCTGGTCGGTACCAGCCTGGCCACCCAGGAGTCGGTCCCGGCCGCCTTCGGCGTGCTGGCCGTGTTCCCCGACGACCCCTGGCGCGCCATGACGGCAGCGGCATCGCTCGGTGGTGACACCGACACCGTGGCGGCGATGGTCGGCGCTGTGGCGGGCGCCTGCTGCGGCATGTCGGCGCTGCCCGCGGCAGCCATCGAGACAGTGCTCAGGGTCAACGGTCTTGATCTTGACGCTGTTGCGGCGCGGCTGTTGGCGCTGCGATGAGAGTCGGCAACGTCGACCGGCTGATCAGTGTCGGCAATGTCATGGTGGATATCACCGCCCACCTTGATCAACTGCCCCAGCGCGGCGGCGACGTCCTGGCCGACGAGTCGGCGATCACTCCCGGCGGCAGCTTCAACCTGCTGGTCGCCGCCCGCCGCCAGGGTTTGCGCGCCGCCTATGCAGGCGCCCACGGAACCGGCCCCTTCGGTGACCTGGTCCGCGCTGCACTCGCAGCCGACAGCGTCGAGGTGCTTCTCGAGCCGACGCCCGGATCCGACACCGGGTACGACATCGCCATGATCGACGGCGGCGGTGAACGTACCTTCGTCACCGCCTTCGGTGCCGAAGCCACCCTTGACCCGGCCCAGCTGGCCGGGCTGCGAATGCGGGCCGGGGACGCGGTCCATGTCTCCGGCTATGGCCTGCTGGCGCGAACCAATGCCGCCGTGCTGGAGCCCTGGCTTGCCATTGTGGACCCCGGCCAGCTGGTGATCTTCGACCCGGGGCCGCTGGTAGCCGACCTCGAGCCGGCAGCGCTCCAGCAGGCGCTGCAGCGGTCGAACTGGATCAGCTGCAACGAACACGAAGCCGCTGTGCTGAGCGGGGAGCGGGACCCAGCCGCAGCCGCGGCAGTCATGGCCCGATTCGGTGGCGGTGTCCTGGTCCGGATGGGCGCGGGCGGGTGCCTGGTCCAGCCGGCCGGAGAGCGCGGCCGCCGGGTAGCGGCCGTCCCGACCGACGCGGTCGACACCAACGGCGCCGGCGACGCTCATACCGGCGCTTTCGTGGCCGCCCTGGCGGCCGGGCTTGCGCCGGAAAAGGCGGCCTACCGCGCCAATGCGGCCGCAGCCTTGGCGGTCAGCCGGCGCGGCCCTGCCACCGCACCGACCCGGGCGGAGACCGACCGGCTGATCGCCTCGGCTAGCCGAACTTCGGCCGGCTGAGCTGGGGTCCGGACGCTCCGTACCGGCGGGGCGGAATATGCCCGCGGCCGGTGTGTTGTCAGAAGGTATGAGCGATTCCATCGGTGCCTTGTCAGTCCTCGACCTCGTGACCGTACGGGAGGGCCAGTCCACCGCTGACGCTCTGCGTGCCACCACCAGCCTGGCCAAAGTGGCCGACGAGATCGGCTACCGGCGTTACTGGGTAGCCGAGCACCACAACATGCCTGCGGTGGCCGCCACCAACCCGCCCGTGCTGATCGGCATGCTCGCGGCGCAGACCGAGCGGATCCGGGTCGGGTCCGGCGGCGTGATGCTGCCCAACCACGCGCCGCTGGTGATTGCGGAACAGTTCTCCTTGCTGGAGGCCGCCTTCCCGGGCCGGATCGACCTCGGCATCGGCCGCGCACCGGGAAGCGACCCGGTCACGAGCTGGGCTCTGCGCAGCGGCGCCGGACGAACCGACGAAGACATCACCCGATTCCCCGACTACGTCTCGGACGTGATCGCCCTGATGGACGCCGAGGGCATAGCCCTGAACCTGCAGGGCCGGCACTACGGCCTGAAGGCGACTCCGCACGCCGAGTCCACGCCAGAGGTGTGGCTGCTGGGCTCGTCGGACTTCTCGGCTCGGCTTGCCGCCGCCAAGGGCCTGCCATACGTCTTTGCCCACCACTTCTCCGGGCAGGGCACGGCCGAGGCCATCGAGCTCTACCGCTCCAGCTTTCAGCCGTCGGATCTGCTGGCCGAACCGCGTACGTTCCTTACCGTGAACGCCGTGGTCGCTGAGCGGACCGAGCTGGCGGAACGGCTGGCCTTGCCGCAACTGCTGGCCATGCTGAGCCTGAGGACCGGCGGCCCGCTCGCCCCGCAGCTGAGTGTCGAGGAGGCTGAGCGGGTGGAGGTGCCGGCGCAGCACCTGCCGATGCTGAACAGCATGAAAGCACGCTGGGTGATCGGATCCGCTGATGAAGCGGCCCGGCAGCTGGACGAGCTGGCAAGGACCTTCGGCGTGGACGAGGTCATGATCAACCCGGCCGCCGGCGCGTTCGCGGACACATCGGCGGATCGGACCCCGGCCAAGGAGGACAGCCTCCGGCTGCTGGCGGACCGGCTGCTCGGCTGAGCGTCTTTGCCGGTGAGCCGCACGTGGCACGAACGGGTCCACATCGAAGTGCCGGCATCACATTGACGGCGCGGAGCCGATGGGGTGTCATCGTCTGGTGAGCAACAAGGGTGGGCACTCCGGCGCCGGCCACTCCCATGGTCCGGCTTCGGGGGGAACGGTAGCCGGCCGGTACCGGTCGCGCCTGATCCTGGTTATCGCCATCACCGCCGCGGTCTTCGTCGTCCAGGTCATCGGTGGCCTGCTGTCCGGCTCGCTCGCGCTGCTGGCCGACGCCGGACACATGCTGACCGACTCGACCGGCCTGGTGATCGCTCTGATCGCCACTCTGCTCGCCGCCCGGCCAGCTACCCCCGCGCGCACCTACGGTCTGCAGCGTGCCGAGGTGCTGGCGGCGCTGGCGAACGGCCTGCTGCTGGTCGCCGTCGCTGTTTGGGTGCTGATCCAGGCAATCGAGCGGTGGAACTCGCCGGTCGACATCTCCAGCACCCTGATGCTGGCGGTCGCTGTGGTCGGCGCCCTGGCCAACACCGCCGGGCTGCTGCTGCTGCACAAGGGACAAGCCGAGAGCCTGAACCTGCGCGGGGCCTATCTCGAGGTGCTCGGCGACCTGCTCGGATCTGTGGTGGTGATCATCGCCGCGGTGGTGATCATCCTGACCGGCTACACCCGCGCCGACTCCATCGCGTCGCTGGCAATCTTCGCCATGATCATCCCGCGGGCCTGGTCGCTGCTCCGCGAAGTGGTCGACGTACTGCTCGAGGCGACGCCACCAGGGGTCGACCTGGCAGAGGTGCGGCGGCACATCGGCGAGGTTGAGGGCGTCGTTGACGTCCACGACCTGCACGCCTGGACCATCACCAGTGGCAGTCCCGTTCTCTCCGCACACGTTGTGGTCGACGCCCGCTGTATCGAAACAGGTCGGTCCGGGGAGGTGCTGGACCGGCTAGGGGAGTGCCTGGGGGAGCACTTCGACCTGGAGCACTGCACGTTCCAGCTGGAACCGGTCGGGCACCAGGCGCATGAGCACAGCCACCACCCCTGAGCGGTCGGCCCTGATGACTAGCCCATCAGCGTAGCCACTGCGACTCCTGGTGAGCCGCACGGTTTAGTACGTGGCCCGGCCGCCGCTGATGTCGTACACCGCTCCGGTGGAAAAGCTGATCTTGTCCGAGGCCAGCCAGCTGATCAGCTCGGCGACCTCATCGGCGCGGCCCACCCGGCGCATCGGAATGAGTTCGGTGAGGCGCTGGACAATCTCGGGAGCGGTTGCCGCATTCATCGGGGTCTCGATCAAAGCGGGTGCAATGGCGTTCACCAGGACGCCGCTGGCCGCGAGCTCCTTGCCGAGCGACTTCGTCAGCCCGATCACCGCTGCCTTGCTGGCCGAGTACGCCGACATGTTGGGGTTGCCCTCTTTGCCGGCAATGCTGGCCATATTGACGATCCGCCCCCAGCCGCGGTCCCGCATGCCAGGCACAAAGCTCCGGCAGACGTTGAAAGTGCCATGCACGTTGACCGCAAAGATACGGGCCCATTCCGCCGGGTCGACCTCCCACAACGGCTTGTTCGGCCCCACCACGCCGGCACTGTTGACGACGATGTCCACCGGACCTATCGACGCCGCGGCGGCCGCGACGGCGTCCGCATCCGTGACATCCAGTACGACGTCAGCGCCCTCGGCCAGGTCAATCGTGACGACGGCGATCCCCTCGGCCGCGAACCGTGCAGCCGTCGCGGCCCCGATCCCGCTGAGGCCGCCGGTGATCAGTGCGGTACGAGCCATGTGTCGCTCCTTTGTTGCTCAGTGGGACTCGCGCGAGACGCGGTCGCCGGTCGATCCGATCAAGAAGTCCAGGTCCGCGCCGGTGTCGGCCTGCAGTACGTGGTCGACGTAGAGCCGCTCCCAGCCGCGAGCCGGGTTCGCGAAACCTTGCACGGTCGCCGCGTTGGGCGTCCGCTGCGCCAGCTCGTCGGGATCGACCTCGAGCTCCAGCCGTCGGTTGGCGATGTCCAGGAAGATGACGTCACCGTTCTCGACCAGCGCCAGCGGCCCGCCGTCGGCAGCCTCCGGAGTCACATGCAGCACCACGGTGCCGTAGGCGGTCCCGCTCATCCGCCCGTCGCAGATCCGGACCATGTCCCGCACTCCCTGCTCCAGCAGCTTCTTCGGCAGCGGCATGTTGCTCACTTCCGGCATGCCGGGATAGCCCTTGGGGCCGCAGCCCTTGAGCACCAGCACTGAGGTCGGGTCGACGTCCAGGTCCGGGTCATCGATCCGGGCATGCATGTCTTCAATGCTGTCGAACACCACCGCCCGCCCCCGGTGCTCCAGCAGCTCCGGTGAGGCGGCCGCCGGTTTGACGATCGCTCCACGCGGGGCCAGGTTGCCGTACAGCACCGCGATACCCGCCGCGTCCTGCAACGGCTCCCGACGGAGCCGGATCACCTCCGGGTCCCAGATCGCGGCATCGTCGAGGTAGTCGACCAGCGGCAGGCCGGTGACCGTCAGCGCGGACGGGTCGAGCAGATCCTTGACCTCGCGGAGGACCGCCAGCAGACCTCCGGCGCGGTGGAAGTCCTCCATCAGGAACCGGCCGGCCGGCTGCAGGTCGACCAGCAGCGGGACCGACGACCCGATCCGGTCGAAGTCGTCCAGCGCGAGCGGCACCCCCAGCCGGCCAGCGATCGCAAGCAGATGCACAACGGCGTTGGTGGAGCCGCCGATCGCCGCCAGCGCGACGATGGCGTTGACGAACGAGGCTGCAGTGAAGATGTCGCTCGGTCGGCGACCGGCGGCCACCAGGTCCACCGCCAGCCGGCCGGACGCGTGCGCGCCCTCCAGCAGCCGGGAGTCCGGCGCGGGGGTGCCGGCGAGACCGGGGATGATGGCGCCGAGCGCCTCACTCACCAGCGCCATGGTGGAAGCGGTGCCCATCGTGTTGCAGTGGCCACGGCTACGGATCATTGAGGACTCCGACCGGGTGAACTGGTCCTCCGACAACGTCCCGGCGCGGACCTCCTCGCTCAGCCGCCAGACGTCGGTACCGCAGCCGAGAGGCACACCCCGGAAGGTGCCGGTCAGCATCGGACCACCGGGGACGACGACCGCAGGAAGGTCCACGGAGGCGGCCGCCATCAGCAGCGAGGGAATGGTCTTGTCGCAGCCGCCGAGCAGCACCACCCCGTCGATCGGGTTGGCGCGCAGCATCTCCTCGGTGGCCATCGCCGCCATGTTGCGCCAGAGCATGGCGGTCGGTCGTACCAGTGTCTCGCCGAGGGAGACGACCGGTAGGTTCATCGGGATGCCACCGGCCTCGTAGACACCCTGCTCGACGCTCTTCGCCACCTCGTTCAGGTGCGAGTTGCAGGGGGTCAGATCGGAGGCGGTGTTGGCGATGGCGATGTGGGGTCTGCCGTCGAAGGCGTGCTGCGGCAGCCCTCGTCGCATCCAGGCGCGGTGGATGTAGGCGTTCCGGTCGTTGCCGGCGTACCACTGCGAGCTGCGCTGCTCCCTCATCCGTCCTTCTTCCAATTGCTGGAATTGCGCTCTAGTATCTGGAACGCCATGGAGCCTAGCGGATCGACCTCGTTGGACGTACCCGAACCGGGTCCGCGTCTGGTCGGGGCGGAGCGGGTGCTGGCGGTCCTCAAGGAGCTGGCGGAGCATCCCGACGGCGTCAGCCTGGACGAGCTCAGCCGCTCGGTACTGAGCCCGAAACCGACTGTGCACCGAGCTCTGGTGTCTCTGCGCAAGACGGGTTTCGCCTCCCAGGACAGCCGCGGCCACTACCTCCTCGGCGATGAGTTCCTGGCGCTCGCCTTCGCCCACCACGAAGCGCGGCCGGACCATCGCCGGGTCGTGCGGCGGCTGGAGGCCTTGGCCGTCCGGTTCGGGGAGACCACGCACTACGCCGTGCTGGATGATCATTCGGTTGTCTACCGGTCGAAGGTCGACCCGCCGACCGGTGCGATCAAGCTGGCTTCGACGGTGGGCGGCCGGCAGCCCGCCCACTCCACCGCCGTGGGCAAGATGCTGCTGTCCTACGCGCTGCCCGACCAGGCCGCGGTGCAGGCCTGGGTGGGGGAGCTGGCGCTGCCCCGGTTCACCGACCGTACGCTGACCACGGCGGCGCAGCTGCATGCTGAGCTGACCCGCATTCGGGCTCAGGGCTACAGCATCGACAACCAGGAGAACGAGCCCGGCGTCAACTGCCTGGCGCTGCCGGTCTTCCTGACCTCGCCGAGCCGTCCGAGCGGAGCGATCAGTATCAGCGGGCTGGTTTACCGCACCCCGGTGCAGAGCCTGCTTGATGATCTTGAAACCGTCCGTGCCATCATCTCGACGCCTGACCCCACCCACTGAAGGAGACTCTGCGTAGCCATGTACCTGATGCGAATCGGTGAGCCCGGAGCCGAAAAGCCGGTCGTCCGTCTCGACGCCGAAACCTACGTCGACGTGTCGGACGTCGTCTACGACTTCGACGAGCAGTTCTTCGGCTCCGGCGCGCTGGAGGGCCTGCGCGGCCTGGTCCAGGACCGGGTCGCGGCCGACGCGGTGTCCAGCTTCGCCGGGGAGCGGATCGGATCACCCATCGCCCGGCCGCACCAGATTCTCTGCATCGGTCTGAACTACAGCGACCACGCTGCCGAGACGGGGCAGGCCGTTCCGGCTGAGCCGATCTTGTTCACCAAGTCTCCGAACACGCTGGTTGGGCCGAACGACGAGGTGCGGATCCCACGCGGGTCGACCAAGACCGACTGGGAGGTGGAGCTGGGGATCGTGATCGGTCGGCGGACCAGCTATCTCGACAGTGTCGAGGAGGCGAAGCATGCCATCGCCGGGTTCGTCTGCGTGAACGACGTCAGCGAGCGCGCCTTCCAGACCGAACGCGGCGGCCAGTGGTCGAAGGGAAAGTCGGCCGAGACCTTCAACCCCTGCGGGCCGTGGCTGGCCACACCCGATGAGGTCGGCGACGTCCTCGCGCTGGACATGTGGCTCGACGTGAACGACGTTCGCCGGCAGACCGGGTCCACCTCGACCATGATTTTCGACCCGTACTTCATCGTCCACTACCTGAGCCAGTTCCTGGTGCTCGAGCCCGGTGACCTGATCAACACCGGGACCCCTCCGGGTGTGGGCATGGGGTTCAAGCCGCCGATCTGGCTGCAGCCCGGCGACGTGATGACGCTGGGGATCGACGGCCTCGGCAAGCAGCAGCAGCTCGTCGTCCCGCCGCGGTGATCGCAAGCGCGACAGCGGTGCGCGGACGGCGATGCGTGCGTTTGTGCTGACCGGCCCCGGTCAGGGGAAGGTCGAGGAGGTCGCCCCTCCGGTGGCCGGTGCCGGACAGGTGGTGATCGACGTCGAACGCGTCGGCGTCTGCGGCACCGACGTGGAGTTCTTCAGCGGTGAGATGCAGTATCTGCACGAGGGGCACGCCGCCTACCCGATCCGGCTTGGTCACGAGTGGTGCGGCTCGATCGCTTCCGTCGGGGAAGGGGTGGATCCAGCGTTGGTCGGGACCAGGACCACCGGCGACACGATGCTGGGCTGTGGCAGCTGTGACCGCTGCCTGCGTGGTCGCCACCATGTCTGCCGGGACCGGTACGAGGTCGGCATCCGTGGCGGCTGGGCGGGCGCCCTGGCCGAGCAGCTGCTGATGCCGGCGACCGCCCTCCGGGCGCTGCCGGATGCCGTCGACCTGACTGCCGGTGCCATGGTCGAGCCCGGTGGGAACGCCCTCCGAGCGGTCCGGGCGGCCCAACTGGCGCCCGGCGACCGGGTACTGGTTCTGGGCCCGGGGACCATTGGGCTGCTGGCTGCACTGTTCGGGCGTGCCGCCGGCGCCGAGGTATGGCTGATGGGGGAGACTGCTCAGTCACTGGAATTCGCCCGGTCGCTCGGCTTCTCACATGCCCACCGTCGAGACGAGCTGCCGCCGACGGAGTTCAACGCCGTGGTCGACTGCTCCAACGCCGCGGAGCTGCCGGCCCTGGCGCTGGAGCTGGTAGAGCCGGGCGGCCGGGTGGTCTACATCGGTCTGGCTGGTCGACCCAGCCTGATCGACACCCGGGCGCTGGCGCTGAAGGATCTGACAGCCGTGGGCATCCTCAGTGCCTCACCCGGGCTCGATGGCGCGATCGAGCAGTACGCCAGCAAAGCGGTGGATCCGCGACCGCTGGTGGCAGCGACCGTCGGCCTGGAGGAAGTCGCCGACGTGCTGGCCGGCGGCCGCCCCGCCGGGTCCGGTCCCGGCCCCAAAATCCACGTCGACCCGCGGCTCTAGGGGCGGCCGGCTGGGCAGCCGGGCGGTCGTCAGTCGCCAAGGACCATGCGGACCACGCGGTCGAGCTCGGGCGTCAGATCCTGTTCCGGCACCACCAGGCGGCTCTGGCCGTACTCGACCGTGTAGGTGAAGCGGTCCGGTGTCGGCGGGCTGACCAGCAGGTCCTGAAGGTCGACGCTCAGCAGGAGGTTCCGGACCTCCTCCCCCTGCGGATCGGAGAGTAGGTCGAGCTCGCCGGTCCGGGTATGACCGGCGAAGCCTCCGGTGCGCTTCACCGCGACCTTGGTCACCGGGAGCGGGCCATCGGTGGGGGCCCCTGCGCCGTCGGTCTCGGGCTGCGCCGGAGCGGTCCGGGCGCCGAGTACGCCTACCTCCGTCCAGGCCGCGGAGATCTGCTGGGTGACCGCCGAGTCGGCTCCGAACAGCCGAGTGCTGGAGTTGATGGTCGCCTGCGCGAACCCGGCGAAGTCGGTGGTCGAGTTGACCTCGCCACCCGTGAGAGCGTCATACCAGGCTTTGCCGGTCTGATCCCAGCTGCGGCCGCCGACGGCGATGCTGGCGAGGGCGAAGGCCCGGTTCGGGATGCCGGAGTTCAGATGGACTCCGCCGTTGTCCTCATTGGTGTCGACGTAGTCCGCCATCGAGCCCACCTGCGGGTCCTTGCCCAGCAGAGGGTCGTCGTAGGCGGTCCCTGGGTCCTTCATCGACCGCAGAGCGATTGCCTTGACCGAGGGCAGGAAGAGCCCTTCGCCGATCAGCCAGTCGGCCTGGTCCGCGGTCTGGTCCAGGGCGCGCTGCTTGGTCATTGCGGCGAAGACATCGGAGACGCTCTCGTTCAGCGCTCCGGGCTGATCCTGGTAGCCCAGCGCCGCGGTGAACTGGGTAACCCCGTGGGTGAACTCATGCGCGAGCACGTCCATCGGCTTGGTGAAGCGGTCGAAGATCTTCCCGTCTCCGTCGCCGAAGACCAGCTGCTGGCCGTCCCAGAACGCGTTGTCGTAGTTGACTCCGTAGTGCACAGTGACCGACAACGTGGTGCCCTGGCCGTCCATCGAGGCTCGGCCGAAGATCTGGTCAAAGAGGTCCCACACCTGCGCCGATGAGTCCCACGCCTCATCCACCGCGAGGTCACCCACGGGTGGCTGCTCGTCGGTACGGGCCACCTCACCCGGCAGGGTCTGGGTGTTGTTCGCGGTATGGATGATCCGGTCCGCCGTGCTAGGAGCTACGGCTGTCTGCAGACCTCGGGCGGCCGTTGTCCGGTGCAGTCGGAAGGCCTCGTCAACCTCAAGCGTGCTCTGCGGGGATGGCCCGACTCGCTCGTCGCCGGCCTTGGTGGCAAGTTGCCTCAACAGGTAGGGGGGAATGAAATGGCAAGTCATGACGGCCTCCAAAGATCGTCGCAGCCAGTGGTGATCTGATGTTCGCGTGACGGTCCGACACTTTGGACAGTACTCCCCGTGCCCGAGGGCCGGCTGAGACCGTGAGAGCCGGGCGGCTAGCCAATTCGGCGGTTCGCTTGACGGGAACGGCGCGGAGGCGTCACTATTGGCACACGACGTGACCGTCTCGTGCGCCCCCGGCGCGAGCGAGCCCCGGAGCGTTCGGTCCCGATTTCTCCGAACCCGCTGACCGGGTATGACCCTGACATGCTGACCCAGCCGAAATTGTCCACTTTAGGACATGTCCACTACTGGACAGCCAAAAGTATTCCCTGAGGCGTTTTCAGGCCATAGGTTTGACCTTAGAAACGTCAGGTGGTGTCGCGGACCGTGGGAAGTCCTCAACGGCACCAGGAGAAGGGAAAACCAATGCTTCGTGCATCCAAGACTCGTCAGGCGGTGCGGCTTCTGGGGGCAGCCGCTGTCGCCGGCGCACTGTCAGCAGGACTTCTTGTGACACCGGTGTCCGCAGGGGCGGTCAACGGGATCAAGAATAGTTCGTACTCGACCAAGTCCGCCGCTGTGAATGGTGTGGGGTACCAGTCCAAGGGCGACGCGGTCAACGGCGTCAAGGTTAATGGAGTCGGCGTCAACGGTGTGGGGGCCGGGCGCAACTTCTGGACCAGGGATGACGTCAACGGCGTTCGAACAGTCAACGGAGTCTGACAGCGCCCCGTCTGGTCAGGCAGGCGACAACAAAGATCTTCCGCAAGGAAGCCGGGATACCTGACGTTCCCGGAAGGTGATGCAGATGATGTGAGCGTCTGCAGCGCCGAAAGTAACACATTCGTACGGGACTATCCCCGAGGTTCTGTGCGGATCACCTCCCCCTGGGCGATGCCCGCGGTCCTCCCCAGGACCGCGGGCGTTGCTGTGCCTGCTGCCGGGCAACGCGTCGGGGAATCAGTGCCGCAAAGCGTCGGCCCGGACCAGCGCTGCACCGAGCTGGAGCCGGGTAGCAACCCCGAGCTCATCCATCAGCTCTGAGATCCAGCGTCGTACCGACCGGACGTTCACACCGAGCTGGCTCGCGATGGCGCTGTCGGTGGCACCGGTCATCAGCAGTGAGATCAGCATCTGACGGCGCGGATCGGTGTCGCCGTAGCCGGCGGTGATGATAGGCACCGAGGTATCCCAGACCGACTCGAACAGCCACTGCAACGCCTCCACCAGCATCGGGTGTCGGGTGATCGACGCCCGCAGCTCATGCCCGGGGTTGTAGGAGCGCATCGAGGGGATCAGCGCCACCTGCGAGTCGACCAAGATCAACTTCATCGGCACCGGTGCAGTCCTGGACTGTTCCCCCTTGGCGGCGAAGAGGGCCAGCTCGGTCAGCCGGTCGGAGTCGAAGCCGGGGTGATAGACCCCGCGCAGGGCGATGCCGCGGTCCAGGGCCTGCCATTCCGGCGCTTCCTCACTCAGACCCTGCGCGGTGGCGTTCGGTCTGCCCTGAACGTAGGGAGGCTTGTCGAAGGCGCAGATCTCACGTTTCGCGGAGTTGCAGATCTCCTTGCGCGCCGCCAGGATCGCGTCGCGTCCGACGAGGATCTTGATGGTGTCGGCCTGCGACTCTGTCGCTTGCAGCAGGTGCGAGTGCAGCGACTCCGCCGCTACGGCGGCCGTTTCGATCTCAGTCAGCCGCTGCGCCCGCAAGGCGTTGATCACGCTGAGCAGCGGCAACGCCTGCCACAGGCCCTGCACGACCTCGGCCGCCAGGCCCAGCTCACGGAGCTCCTCGAGCCTCTTCTCGATGCGCTCCTCATCGCTGGAGGTGAGCTCCGCCAACTCGGCCGGCGTGGCTGACTCCATCGGCGCCAGCACGACGTAGATCGACTCGGCCTCGGCGCTGATGCCGAGTGGTTGGAGCATTCCTACCTCCTGAACCAGGTGCTGAGATGCAGACACTATCGAGTGGGATGGGTCACTTCCGAACCGGATACGCTGGCCGTGGTGGCGGGCGGGGAGCTTTGACCTCGAACGCGCAAGGAGTCCTACTGACAAAGATAGTGAAGGAGCGCCATGGCAGAGCTCGCCCAGATCGGGGTAACCGGACTTGCGGTGATGGGCCGTAACCTGGCCCGCAACTTCGCCCGGCACGGCTACCGCGTGGCGGTGCACAACCGGAGCCACGCCAAGACCCAGTCGTTGGTCAGCGACCACGGCTCCGACGGCACGTTCCTCCCGTCAGAGTCAATGGCGGACTTCGTCGCCTCGCTCGAGCGGCCGCGCCGAGTGGTGATCATGGTCAAGGCCGGCGGCCCGACCGACGCCGTGATCCAGGAGCTGATCCCGTTGCTCGAGGAGGGCGACATTGTCATCGACGCCGGCAATGCGCACTTCCCGGACACCATCCGCCGCGAGGCCGAGCTGAAGGAGCACGGGCTGCACTTCGTCGGCTCCGGAGTCTCCGGAGGTGAGGAAGGCGCCCTGAACGGCCCGTCCATCATGCCGGGCGGATCGCGTGAGTCCTACAAGACGCTCGGCCCCATGCTCGAGGACATCTCCGCCAAGGTCGACGGTGTCCCGTGCTGCACGTACGTCGGGCCGGACGGGGCCGGCCACTTCGTCAAGATGGTGCACAACGGCATCGAGTACGCCGACATGCAGCTGATCGCCGAGGCGTACGACCTGATCCGCCAGGGCACCGGCGCGAGCGCGGCGGAGATCGCTGAGATCTTCCGGACCTGGAACGAGGGGGACCTCGAGTCCTTCCTGATCGAGATCACCGCCGAGGTGCTGGCGCACGTCGACGACAGGACCGGTAACGCCTTCGTGGATATCGTGCAGGACCAGGCCGAACAGAAGGGCACCGGCCGCTGGACCGTGCAGAACGCGCTGGACCTGGGCGTCCCGATCACCGGAATCGCGGAGGCCACCTTCGCCCGCGCACTGTCCGGCTCAGCGCCACAGCGCGAGGCCGCCCGCGGCAAGCTGGCGGCTCATACCGGCGAGTGGTCCATCCAGGACAAGGACCAGTTCGTCGAGGATGTCCGTCAGGCCCTCTATGCCTCCAAGGTCGTGGCCTACTCTCAGGGCTTCGACCAGATCGCGGCGGCCAGCGAGGAGTACGGCTGGGACATCGACCGGGGCGCGATGGCCCGGATCTGGCGCGGCGGCTGCATCATCCGGGCTCGTTTCCTGAACCGGATCACCGAAGCCTACGAGCGGGACGCCGACCTGCCGCTGCTGCTGGCCGACGACTACTTTGCCGACGCCGTCGGAAACAGCCTCGCCGCGTGGCGCCGGGTGGTGGCCGCAGCAGCACAGAACGGTATCCCGACGCCGGCGTTCTCCTCGTCGCTGGCCTACTACGACGGAATCCGGGCCGAGCGGCTCCCGGCTGCCCTGATCCAGGGTCAGCGGGACTTCTTCGGTGCACACACCTATCGGCGGGTGGATGGCGACGGCGCGTTCCACACCGAGTGGAGCCTGGATCGGAGTGAGCAGCCGGCATGATGTCGGGCCAGCCCGGCGGGACCGGCGGGCGGAATGGAACCGGGACGGACCGGACCGAGAAGACGGCCATCGTGGTGATGGGCGTCTCCGGCTCGGGTAAGACCACCATCGCCCGGCTGCTCGGGAAACGGCTGGGCTGGCAGGTCGCGGAGGCTGACGAGTTCCACAGTCAAGCCAATGTCGACAAGATGGCGTCTGGAACGCCACTGACCGATGTCGACCGGAAGCCGTGGCTGGAGTCGATCCGGGACTGGATCAGCGCGGCGGACGGCAACGTGGTGCTGACCTGCTCGGCGCTGCGGCGGGGGTACCGCGACACCTTGTCCCACGCAGATGCCCGGGTGCGGTTCCTGCACCTGGACGGCAGCCGTGACCTGATCGGGAACCGGATCCAGGCGCGGACCGATCACTTCATGCCGCCCGCGCTGCTCGGCTCCCAGCTTTCCACCCTGGAGCCGCTGGACCCGGACGAGGACGGGGTGGTGGTGACCGTCGACGGGACACCGGCCGAGATCGCCGACCGCGCGCTGGCAGCCCTGGAGCTGAGCGACCCCGCCGCGGACTGAGCCGCTCGCCGGTCGGGGCTACAAGGTCCACGTAGGGTTGGCGGCATGTCACTTCCCGACCTGACCGGACGCCGCGCGGTGGTCACCGGCGCCAACGCCGGACTCGGCTTGGTCACTGCGAGCAGCCTTGCCGGTGCCGGCGCCGAGGTGCTGTTGGCCGTCCGTGACCTCGCCAAGGGCGACGCCGCCGCCGGCCGGATCCGGTCCGCGCACCCCGGGGCGCGAGTTGAGGTAGCCAAGCTGGATCTGGCGGACCTAGATTCGGTGCGGCGGTTCGCAGATGCTCGGGTCGCAGCCGGGCCGCTGGACATCCTGGTCAACAACGCCGGGCTGATGCTGATCCCGACCCGGCAGGCGACGGTCGACGGCTTCGAGCTGCAGATGGGCGTCAACCATCTCGGCCACTTCGCGCTCACCGCCCGGCTGATGCCCGCGCTGAGGCTGGCCGCGGCCGCCAGGGTGGTGTCGCTGTCCAGCATCGCGCACCGGCTGACCGGTGCACTCGACCCCCGTCTGGGGATTGCCGGCCCTTACGCCGCCATGAACGCCTACTCCCAGTCCAAGCTGGCCTGCGCGTTGTTCGGCTTCGAGCTGGACCGCCGACTTCGCCGCGCTCGTGCGCGGGTCACGTCGGTGGTCGCGCATCCCGGGTACTCGGCCACCGACCTTTTCACCCGGCATGCCAGGCCGGGCCTATCCCGGCTGAACCGGCTCGCCACTCCGATCATCGGCTCCAGTCCCGAACACGGCGCCCAGCCGCAGATCCGGGCCGCCGTCGACTCCACCTTGAACGGTGGCGAGCTGATCGGGCCGCGCTTCTTGATGCGCGGCAAGCCGGTGCGGGAGCTGCCCGCCCGTAACGCCCGGGACGGCCGGAGCGCGGCCTGGCTGTGGGAGCGTTCCGAGGAGCTGACTGAGCAGCCGTTCGAGTTGCTGGCGGGCTAGTTGGCCTGGTGGCTGCGGACCCAGTTCTCCGCGTCGGCCGGAGTGTCGATGTCCGCGGTCAGGGCGTCCGACAGCGCAACCGGGTACGGGTTCAGCTGGTCGACCAGTGACCTCGCCCTGCTCCCCACCACGTCCTGCGGCGCATGAGCGGCCAGCGAGGCCAGAGCGGGCCCGCGGACGGCGATCTGCAGCGGCTGCTGTAGCCCGGTGGCGTCGACAGCGACCACGGCGGTGCGCCCGTCGGTCAGCGCTGCCGCCAACGCCACCGCGGCCTGGCCGCCGGCCGGCGCATCGCCTGGCAGACAGACCATCCGGTCAGCGCCCCGAGCGAGCACCGCCCGGGCTCCGGCTACCAGGGCCGCCCCGGGTCCCGACCCAGCCGGCTCCTCGCTGACGAAGGTGACCGCACGGGCCACGTCGCGCGGCGGTCCCACGACGAGGATCTGCCAGTCCCTCGGCAGGTCAGCCACGGCGCGGTCCAGCACAGTCGCACCCTCCAGCAGAGCCGTCAGCTTGTCGGAGCCGAAGCGACGTGACGAGCCCCCCGCGATCACCACGGCGTACCAGGGGGAGGAGCTCACGAGAGGCGCGGCAGCAAGATCACAGGCCGCGGAGGAAGTCGACGTCGTCGTCTGGTGCCTTGGGTCGCCCGGGACGTTTGCGGGTGCCGAGCGACTCGGCGTTCGGTCGACCGAGCAACAACCAGGAGACCGCACCGGCCAAGGGCACGCAGATGATCGCCGTCGCCCACAACCATCGGGGCATCCGTCGGACGGCGTACGTCGGAGCCTGGGCTACTTCCACCACACAGTAGATGGTGAGCAGCGCCACAATGATGAACGGCAAATACCTGCCCATGGAGTAAGAGTATGCGCATCCGCCCTGCTGGCAAGGCGGGGGGAGAAGATCGCCTGACCTTATGCTGTCCACCATGTGCCCGCCGGATGATGATGCTGCCCGCCCGGTCGCCGATGGACCACCGGGACCGGCAACGGCTGGTGCCCCGCGTACCAACCGGCCCACCATGGCGCAGCTGCGTGCGGTGTCCCAGCCGGACACCGTCGTCGGCCGCCGTAACTCCGAGCACTGGGCTGGGATGTACCTGCGCAAGGGGTCCATCTATCTGACTCGAGCACTGCTGCCGACCGGGATCAGCGCCAACGCGGTCACCTGGATGATGATCATGGTCGGCGTCGCGGCCCCGTTGGTGCTGATGATCCCCGGTTGGTGGCCAGTGATCACGGCCGCCGTGCTGATCCAGCTGCACATCCTGGTCGACTGCTCGGACGGGGAGATCGCCCGCTGGCGCAACCAGACCTCCACGTCGGGCGTCTATATCGACCGGGTCGGCCACTACGTGGTGGAGGCGCTGCTTCCCATCGCGCTCGGGATCCACCTCGACGGCGGCCCCGGCTCGATCGGTGGCTGGACCACCGTCGGCGCCCTGATCGCGGTGGTCGTGCTGCTGAAGAAGTCCTTCGGCGACCTGGTGCACGTTGCCCGCAGCTACTCGGGCTGGCCGAAGATGGCCGAGGACGCCGATCTGGCGGCGCCGCGCTCGGGCGGCCTGAGATCGCTGCGCGGGCTGCTCCGGTTCTTCCCTTTCTTCCGCGCGTTCGGTGCCATCGAGTTCACCTTGATCCTGGCCGTGCTGGCCACTGTAGATGCGGTGTTGCGGCTGGCCGGGGTCGAGGCCGAGACGCCCGGTGGGGGCTGGTTCAGCAACGGCGACCAGCTGGCGTACGAGGCGGTGCTGCGTGCCTGGATGCTGCTCGCCATCCCGCTGTCGCTGGCCACGGCCGGCGGATACCTGCTGTCGATTCTGGCGTCCAGCCGGCTCCGTCAGCCCTGAGGCTTCGGCCGGCGCCGGACTCAGATGACCGGTGGCTGACCGAGTCGCGCCAGCCGCCAGATCGTCTTCCAGCTCATCGGTTCGCGGAGGCCGGGGGAGGTGGTCCACCCTTCGCGCCAGCCGGACACCCAGCTCTTCGTGGCCTCCCAGTCGGTGCCGTTCCGAGCCAGCGAGATCGCGGTCCACACTCCGACGTAGACCGGGATCAGTGGTGCCGGCAGGTTCCGTCGCGCCACCCAGACCCGGTTCCGGGCGTTGAGGCGTTGGTAGTAGCTGTGCCGGGTGGCGGGTAGCGCTGGGTGATGCACGATCAGATCGGCCTGGTACCAGGCGTCCCAGCCCCGGTCGCGCAGCCGCCAGCACAGGTCGACACCCTCATGCCCGTGCTGGAAGTTGCCCGGAAAGCCGCCGACTTCGTTCCAGGCGACCCGGCGGAACAGCGTGACACCCTCAGGACAGGTGAAGGCCGGACCGGAGGTGGAGGGGTCCCCGACGTGGGCGCGGGGGACCCAGCGGCGCAGCGTGGTTCCGTCGGCGTCGGTGATCCGTGGTGCCAGCAGGGCCAGCTCGGGCCTGGCCTCGAAGATCGCCATCGCCGAGCTGAGGAAGTCGTTGCCGGGAATCCAGCCGTCGTCGTCGAGGAACATGAAGTACTCGGCGCTGGTCCGGGTCACCGCGAAGTTGCGGCCCCCCGGGCTGCCCAGGTTCTCCTCGAGCCCGAGGGTGCGTACCCCGTCGGGCACGCTCTCGGGCTGCCATCCCTGGCCCAGCAGGAACACCTCGAACGAGCCGTAGTCCTGGGCCAGCGCGCTCCGCAGGCAGCGGTCCAGCTCGACCGGCCGGTCACCCATGGTCAAGACGATGATGCTGACCTTTGGCTGCTCCTGCATGCTGACACCCTAGTGGCGCCCGTAGCTGAAGCTGGTCAACGCCGACAGGTCGGCTCCTCCGCGGCTGTGGCGGCGTGTCGCGGCGGAACCGACTACTCGCCGAGGGTTGGACCGGTGCCGGGTAGCTCAGCCGAGCCGCCCGACGACCAGCCCGGCGGTAAGGCCGGCAGCGGCGGCCAGCTCCGACGTGCCGGTCACCTTCAGTACCCCGATCAGGGCGGGTCCGGTGCCGCCGCCGAGCACCGTACGTACGGCCGGGGTGATCAGCAGCAGACCGAGCAGCCCCAGCAGCGCCCACCAGCTGGTGACGGCGGCGATCAGCACAATGGCGAGCGCGGCAATCCCCACCAGGCTGGCGTAGAGGATCCGTGTAGTGGGCGCCCCAACCCGGGTTGCCAGGGTTCGCTTGCCAGACTCGGCGTCACCGATGATGTCGCGGAGGTTGTTCGCCACCAAGATGGCGCAGGCGAGAGCGCCGATCCCGATCCCGCCCAGCAGCGACGGGAGGGTCACCCGGCCGAGCTGGACCAAGGTGGTGCCGCAGACCGCGACCAGACCGAAGAAGACGAACACGAACACCTCACCCAGGCCGAGATACCCGTACGGTCTGCGTCCACCGGTGTAGTACCAGGCGGCAACGATGCTGGCAGCGCCGGCCAGCAGCAGCCACCACTGCCCACTGAGCACCACCAGCAGCAGTCCCGCCAGGGCCGCCACCCCGAAACAGCCGAAGGCGGCCGCCTTCACCGCCCCGGGACGCGCCAGGCCGGATCCCACCAGACGGATCGGACCGACCCGGTCCGCATCGGTACCGCGGATGCCGTCGGAGTAGTCGTTGGCGTAGTTCACCCCGACCTGCAGCGCGAGGCTGACCAGCAGGGCGAGCAGCGCACGGGTCCAGGAGAACCCGTCGGCCCAGAACGCGGCACCCGACCCGGTCAGGACTGGTGAGATGGCGGCCGGGAGAGTGCGCGGGCGCGCGCCGGCGAGCCACTGCCCCAGCGTGGGTCGGGGCGCCACATCAGTGGTCATGGTGCTGCTCCTTGGTCGAACGGGCCGTCGGCGGCCGAGCCGGCGATGTCTCGGCGTCGGCGACGGTGCTGATCAGATGTTGCCGGTCGATCTTGCCACTCGAGGTACGTGGCAGTGAGCCCAGCCGGACCAGCTGTCGAGGGTGGGCGTACCCGGGCAGCGAGGCGAGCAGGAACGAGCGCAGCTCCGGCAGTGAGCCACCGGCGTCCGTGACAGCCACGACCCGGGTACCCCAGTCCGCGTCCGGCACTCCCACGACGGCGATCTCGCCGCGGCCGTCGAGCCAGCGCTGGCAGGCCCGTTCCACGTCGGCCAGGTCGATGTTGAGCCCGCCAGAGACCACCACGTCGTCCACCCGGCCGAGCACCCTCAGCCTGCCATCGGCGGGTCCCCCGTCCTGCTTCGACTGCTCCAGCCGCCCCCGGTCTGCGGTTCGCAAGGTGTTGCCGGCCAGCGTGGCGGCGGTCAGGTCCGGACGGAGCCGGTAGCCGGAGAACAGCATCGGGCCGCGGAGCAGGATCCGGTCGGTTCCCGGTTCGAGTGCCACCTCGGCGCAGTCCAGCGGCTCGCCGTCGTACACGCAGCCGCCGCAGGTCTCGCTCATCCCGTACGTGGTCACCACCGAGATGCCCGCCGTTTCGGCGCGTGCCAACAAGGCAGCATCGGCTGCGGCCCCACCGAGAAGCACCGCGTCGAACCCGGCCAGCGCCTCGGTGGTCGACTGGGAGGACAACGCCCGAGCCAGCTGGGTCGGAACCACCGAGAGATAGCGGCGACCGCTCATCCGTTCCGCGACGCCCGCCAGGTCGGACAGGTCACGGCTGACCGGATGGGCGCTGGTGCCGGCCACCAGGCTGCGGGCCAGCACCATCAGGCCCGCCACGTAATGGGTCGGCAGCGCCAACGCCCAGTCGCCAGGTCCGCCCAGCCGGCGATGAGTTGCCTCAGCCGAGGCCCGGATGGCCGACCGAGAGAGCAGCACGCCTTTCGGTTCCCCGGTCGACCCCGAGGTCGCGACAATCGCGGCGATCTCGGCCTCGTGGAGTGGCTCCCGGGGTTGCAGCATCTCGACGGCGTTTCTGCGCTCGGCCGGATCCGGTGGCAGCGGGGCGACTGGGGGACCGTCGGTCAGCAACGCGGCCGCGAGCGCCGGCAGGATCTCCGCCGCGGTCGCCAGCTTCGGCGCCACGGTGGCGGCAGGGGCGGTCATGCCTCAAGTCTCTCGCCTGCCGGTCGGCCATCGGGTACGGGGAGCGCCGCGACGACGCACCTGCACCCGAGCCGCAACTGCGATCCGGAAGACTGTGAGCGTGCCGACGTCCTTTCACACGTATTCGATCCCGATGCGCACGCGGTTCCGGGGCATCACGGTCCGCGAAGGGATGCTCTGGCAGGGGCCGGCCGGGTGGGCCGAGTGGAGCCCCTTCCTCGACTACCAGGGGGAGGAGCTGGTGCCGTGGTGGCGCGCAGCCCAGGAGGCGGCTGAGGTCGGCTGGCCCGACCCGGTACGGCGCAGCGTCCCAGTCAACTGCACGATCCCGGCGGTGGACCCCGAACGTGCCCATGCGATCGCCGCGGCCTCGGGCTGCGGAACCGCCAAGATCAAGGTCTGCGAACCAGGGCAGACGGTCGCCGACGACCTGGCCCGGGTAGAAGCGGTCCGCGACGCTCTGGGCGCCGGTGGGAAGCTCCGGGTGGACGCCAACGGCGGCTGGACCGTGGAGGAGGCCACTCAGGCGCTGCGCCAGCTGAGCCGGTTCGAGCTGGAGTACGCCGAGCAGCCGTGCGCCTCGGTGGAGGAGCTGGCCACACTCCGGACCGGTCTGGCCCGACGGGGGATCGAGGTACCGATTGCGGCGGACGAGTCCATCCGGCGGGCGGCGGACCCGTACCGGGTGGCCGAGCTGGAGGCCGCCGACGTCGCCGTGCTCAAGGTCCAGCCGCTGGGCGGGGTCCGGGCCTGCCTGGAGATCGCCGAGCGGATCGGGCTGCCGGTCGTGGTCTCCAGCGCGCTGGAGACCTCGGTCGGGATCCGGGCCGGCCTGGCGCTGGCAGGCGCGCTGCCCGAGCTGCCGTACGCCTGCGGGCTGAACACCGTCGCGCTGCTGGCCGACGACGTGGTCGGGGCGCCGCTGATCGCTGTCGCTGGGGCGCTGCCGGTGACCGATCTGGTCGTCGACTCCGCGGCGTTGCGACGGTGCCGGTCCGACGACACGCGTGCCGCGGCGTGGGAGTCTCGATGGGTGCAGACAGCTGAGCTGGCCGGAGCCGGCCGTGGGTGAGGCAACCCGCTGCGCCCGGGTGGTGGTGGAGGAGCTGCTCACCCGAGGCGTCCGGGACGTGGTGCTCGCTCCGGGATCGCGCAGCGGTCCACTCGCGTACGAGCTCTTCGATGCCGACAAGATCGGCCTGCTGCGGCTGCATGTCCGGATCGACGAACGCAGCGCCGGCTTCGTCGGATTGGGGCTGGCCAAGGCGTCCGGTGCCCCGGTCGCGGTCATCACTACCTCGGGGACCGCGGTCGCCAACCTGCATCCGGCCGTACTGGAGGCGGCGCACAGCCACCTGCCACTGGTCCTGATCACGGCGGACCGCCCCGGTTCCATGATCAACACCGGCGCGAACCAGACCACCGACCAGCGGTCGCTGTTCAGCACGCACATCCGGGCGGCCTCCCATCTGGAAGACTCGGTCGGGTCCATCAAGAGCTGGCGGTTCCAGGTGGCCCGGCTGCTGGTCGCCGCGACCGGCTCACGCAGCCTCGACCCCGGGCCGGTCCATCTCAACATCGGCTTCTCCGAGCCCCTCTCGCCCCAGCCGCTGGAACCCGCCTCCCCGCCGGAGCTGGTGGTGGACCCGGTCCGCACCGACCCCGCGGTCGTGGCGTTGTCGGCCGGCCCGCAGACCGTGGTGCTGGCCGGTGACTGCACGCCGCAGGTCGGCGCCGCGGCCAGGGAGTTCGCGGCCGGCGCGGGGATTCCGCTGTTTGCGGAGCCATCCAGCAACGCCCGATCGGGCTCACAGGCCATCGGCACCTACCGGCTGCTGCTGCAGTCCGACCTGGCCGAGGAGATCGAGCGGGTGATCGTCTTCGGTCACCCCACCCTGTCCCGGCCGGTGACCCGGCTGCTGCAGCGCGACGACGTCGAGCTGATCATGATCAGCCCGTACCCGGACTGGATCGACCCGGGGACCAACGCGGCCCTGGTCACCGCGGCGGTCTCGATGGAGGCCGCCGACCCGAGCTGGTTCCGGCGCTGGGCCGAGGCCGATCGGCGGCTCCGCGGCGTGCTGGACGAGCTGCTCGCCGAGCAGAGCGACTTCACCGGTCAGACGCTGGCCGCCGTGCTCTGGGCTTCGTTGGGGGAGCGGGACACGTTGATCGTCGGGTCATCGAACCCGATCCGGGACCTCGACCTGACCGCCGTACGCGCTGAGGCGCCGACGGTCTACGCAAACCGGGGCCTAGCGGGCATCGACGGGGTGGTGTCCACCGCGATCGGGGTGGCGCTGGCCGACGAGAGGCCCTGCCATGCCCTGATGGGGGACGTCACGTTCCTGCACGACAGCAACGGCCTGCTGCTGGGACCGCAGGAACCGCGTCCCGACCTTCGTATCGTGGTCGCGAACGACAACGGCGGCAGCATCTTCGCCACCCTGGAGCAGGGACTGCCGGCGCACATGGGCGCTTTCGAGCGCGTCTTCGGGACCCCGCACGGCACCGACATCGCAGCGCTGGCCCGTGCCCATCACGCGAGCTACCGCCGCGCGGACACCGGCGCTGAGCTGGCCGAGCTGCTGCAGGAGCCGCCGATCGGGATCGAGGTGGTCGAGGCAGTGATCGACCGCCGGCACCGGCGCACGCTGAACTCGCAGATCACTGCGCTCGCAGCCACCCTCTGACCCGGGCGGTGGCGATCACGTCGTCCTCGTTGTACTCCAGCACCCGCTGCCGGGCCAACGCCCGCGCAGCATCGGTGTCGCCGTGCACCGCCTCGGCGAACCACCGCTGCGAGTTCAAGCCGCCCGGGTCGTCGTCCCGCCAGGAGAAGCCGGCGCCGTCGGAGGCAACGGTCTTCAACCCCAGTCCGGCGACACCGAAGAAGTGCGTCTTCATGATCTCCAGCAGGTCCACGAAGCCGGTCGATGCAAAGTCAACGGCCCAGCTCAGCACGGGATGGTCGCAGCGCCCGGCCAGACCGATCAGAGCCGACACCTCAAAGGCGCTGTAGTGGTAGACCCGCACGGACCGCGACCCGCGCACCTGCTGCTGCAGCCACGTCACCGCCTCCACCGCGAGCTCCAGCTCGGTGTTGGAGTCCAGGTCGGTGAACCGGCTGAACTCCACGTAGGTCTGCGTCCCGTCGACCACATCGTTGACCAGGAACCCCCACAGGTAGACGCGGTTGTCCGCCGACGTCTCGATGTCGAAGTCGATCTCCAGGTCGGCCTCGGGCAGGTCGATCGGGCCGGTGGTCTCCCGGGACAGTGTGCTGTCCTCGATCAGCATCCGGGCCCGGCGTGCAGCCAGCCGCAGCCTGCTCTCGGCTCCGCTCCGGTGCCGCACCTCCGGCAGGTAGTCCGGCAGCAGCCCGTCGATGTCTGCTCCGGCCAGCTGGGTGATGGTGAAGATCCCGTGACTGCGCAAGGTGGCGATCTCGCGGATGTCCAACGGCCCCTTGTCGATCCGTAGGCTGACGTCCTCGGGATCCAGCTGCGGACGGCAGTGCTCCCACCACTGGCAGCGCCTGCATTCCGACGTCACGATCGGGCGCACCAGCGGCGCCGGATCGCTGTCCGGATCGCCGGTCAGCCGGCTCGCGATCACGGCTACGTCGACCCGGAAGGCGTGCTCGTGGTCGTACCGCTCCAAGATGCTGCGCAGCCGCCAGCCCTCCGCCTGGGTTCGGGAGAAGGTACGGACGGCCGGTTCGGCCAGATCGATCCAGGCCAGAACCGGTTCCTCCAGCACGTCATCGGTACCGATCACCGCGGCCAGCGCGTGGTCAGGATCGCCAAAACCGGTCGATTCCAGCATCCGCTGGTAGTGGGCCAGCTGGATCAGGTCGGCCTCCCGACTGGCGACCCGGATGCTGTGCCCCGGCAGCTCACCAGCCGCGGTCGGGCGCGGCTGTGCGAACGTGCTGTACCGCAGCGGGGCAACCGGCGCCGACGAACGCCCCACCCGGCGGCGTTCGATCACCTTGTGCCACTTGACCTCGACCGGGTGGTACCGCGCGGTGCCGTCCGGGCGGTCCGCGCCGCGGACCAGCAGGTCCGGGCAGCCGGTCCGGTGGCCGGCGGCGTCGACCGGCAGCCAGCCGCTGACGATGACGTCGACGCCGTCGTGCATTGCCTGCAGGCAGGCATCGGCCCGGGTGCTGCTCGGAGCGTCGGCGAGGCCTCGGAGGTCGGCCAGCGAGCCGGTGCACCGGGCCACCAGTGCATTGAGGACGTCGGCCTCGAACCGGAGCCCGCCGTCGAACAGCTCAGCCAGCGACTCGTCTGGTTCCCAGGGCGCCTTCTCGATGGTCTGGTCGAACGCGTTGTGGGTCTTCACCGGGCAGCTCCGGGCGGCGTACGCCCGAAGCAGGACGGTCACGCCCGACCCCGGTGCAGGGCCACGATCCCGCCGGACAGATTCCGCCACTCGACGCCGGTCCAGCCGGCCTGCTCGATCGTCTGGGCAAGGCGTTCCTGGTCGGGCCACGCCTGGATGGACTCCGCCAGGTACTCGTAGGCGGCCGGGTTGGAGGAGACCAGCCGGGCCAGCTTCGGGATCGCCGCAACCAGATAGTTCGCATAGACGGCGCGGAACGGCCGCCACCGGGGGGTGGAGAACTCACACACCACCAGCGACCCGCCTGGCTTGGTCACTCGACGCATCTCCGCCAGGGCCGCCTGCGTGTTCTCCACGTTGCGCAGGCCGAAGGAGATGGTGACGGCGTCGAAACTGTCGTCGGCGTACGGAAGCTGCAGGGCGTCGCCGGCCACGAAGCTCAGCTCCGGTCTGCGTCGCTTGCCCACGGTGAGCATGCCGAGGGACAGGTCGGTGGGGAACACTGCGGCGCCGGCCGCGGCGAACGGCTCGCTGGAGGTGCCCGTCCCGGCGGCGAGGTCGAGGATTGTCTGTCCCGGCTGCGGATCCACCGCCTCCACCACCAGCTGCCGCCAGGCCCGGTCCGCCCCAAGCGACAGCACGTCGTTGGCGAGGTCGTACCGTGCGGCGACACCGTCGAACATGGCGGCGACGTCGCTGCGGCGCTTGGCGAGCGTGGCTCGGGTGTCAGATCTGTCGGGCACGAGGGACAGCCTGCCACGGCCCACGGACAGTTCTGCTCCGGCGACCGGCGCCGGACGTACGAACGGGAGGGACTGCCCCCTCAGCCCCTCCCGTCCCGACTGAGGGCACTAGATCGGGACGACCACCGGTGTGGTGGTGGGCTGCGGCGTGTTCGCATCCTTCTCCACCGAGACCGCCAGGCCCGCCGCGTCGGCGATCCCGCTCTGCATCCAGACCTTCCGCGAGCCACCACCACTGAAGGTGTTGTCCCCGACCGGCTGAGCGCCGGCGCCGGGGGGAACCATCCACAGCTTGTACAGCTGATCGCCGCCGGGGTCGGGCATGTCAGCCCCCACGAACATCGCCTTGCTCATACTCTTCGAGACCACGAACGAGACCGGGGTTCCGTCGGGCATCTTGGAGGCGTACACCTTCGCGTCCGGCGCGCTGAGCAGCTGGGTCTCCAGCGCGGCCTCGGCCGCCTGGGTCTGCCGCTGCTGCACCAGGTTGACCACCCAGCCGCCCATGGCCAGCGCCACCACCATGGCGGCCGCGACCGCCAGCGACAGCACCCGCGCCGTCCGGCGCTGCCGCCGAAGCGCGAGCTCGTCGACGGGCGCCGACGAACCGTCCGGCTCGGTACGGGCCATGCCAGCCGCTCGCCGAGGCTCAGCCTCCGGGCCATCTTCAGGCAGTGGCGGCAGCGGCCGAACCTGCTGGATCGAGGACAGCACCGCTGACCGCAGCATCGGCGGGGGAGGCGCCTGGACCAAGCTGCTCAGCTCGGCGGCCGTCTCGCTGAACTCTGCGACCTCGCGTGAGCAGGTCGGACAGACCGCGAGGTGCTTCTCGAACTCACGGCGTTCATCGGGGTCCAAGGCATTGGCTACGTAGGAGCCGACGGCCCCGTGGATCTCGCTCATGCTTCCACCCCCAATGCGTCTCTGAGGCCAATCAGGCCGTCTCGAATTCTGGTTTTGACTGTGCCCAGCGGCAGCTTCAGCAGCTGGGCGACCTGGCTTTGGGTATAGCCGCCGAAGTACGCCAGGGTGAGCGCCTCCCGCTGGATGGCGGTCAGCGAGCCCATCCCTTTGCGCACCCGCTCCACGTCGAGGGTCTGTTCCACCCCGTCCCACACCTGGTCCACGTCACGGTCGACGGTGCGAAGGGCGTACTTCTCGTCCCGCGCTGTTTCACTGGTCACCGACCGTACCCGGTCGACCGCGCGGCGGTGCGCCATCGTCGTCATCCAGGCCAGCACACTTCCCTTGCTCGAGTCGTAGCGCGCCGACTGGCGCCAGATCTCGACGTACACCTCCTGGGTGACCTCCGCGGAGTGCTCTGCGGAACGGAGCACACGCACTATCAAACCGTAGATTCTGGCTGAGGTGAGGTCGTACAGCTCGGCGAAGGCATCCTCGTGACCGCGGGAGGCGCGGGTGATCAGGTCGATCAGGTGCTCCGCCTCGGCGTCACGGCCTCTGGACGGCGGCGGCTGCCCGGTCTGGGATGGCAGCTGGGTAGTCCGGTGTCCGGCCCGAGGGGTATCCCCCGAACCGAACCCGGCTGAGATGTTCATGTTCATGAGAGTCTCACGGTGCCTGGTCAGGTCACATCGTTGGGAGAAGGACCTCATCGATGATGTAGACGGTGGCGTTGGCGGTCTGCACGTTGCCGCAGAGCACCGCAGCCTTGCCGTTGACCGTGAAATCCTCACCGGACCCGGTAACGGTGACCATCTGGTCCTTGTTCAGGCTCTGGTGCTCCCCGGCCAGCTCGCTGGGGCTGAGCCGCCCGGCGACGACGTGCTGGGTCAGCACGCTGGTCAGCAGCTCCTTGTCGCCGAGCGCCTTCTTCAAAGTGGCCTGGTCCATCGCCTTGAAGGCGTCGTTGGTCGGCGCGAAGACGGTGATGTCCTCGGCGTTGTTCAGGGTGTCAACCAGGCCGGCGGCCTTGACGGCGGTGACCAAGGTGCTCAGCAGCGGGTTGTTGCTGGCTGCGGTGGCGACCGGGTCGGCGGACATGCCGTCGAACGAGCCCTTGCCGCTGGTCGGTACTGCGGAACAGGCAGCACCGAACGGAGCGTCCATGCTGGCCGACGAAGCGGACATGCTCGGCGAGGAAGCGGTCGACGACGGGGCGGCGGCGGAGGCGGACGTACCGGCTGCGGGGCTGGCGGTCTCAGCACCGCCGCAGGCGGCGAGGCTCAGCGGGAACGCAATCACCGCGGTCAGGACAGCACACTTGGCGAGGCGGGAAGGCTTGGACATCTCAGGTTCTCCTTGTGACGATGCTCGATACAGACGGTGTCTGTCTGTCGTGAGTACTTCGCCGCGGCCCGGTGGATGGATTGGTCACCTGGGTGCCTGGTTGGACCCCGCCGCCGATCTCGCCCAACTGGGGGGAGAATCTGCCCATGGCAAAACGCAGCACCGTCCTCAAGGTCTCCAAGCTCAAACGAGCTTTCGGGCCGAACACGATCTTCGACAACTTCAGTCTTGAGGTGCGGAGCGGTGAGGCGATCGCGCTGACCGGGCGCAACGGTGCCGGTAAGTCGACGCTGCTGCGATGCCTGATCGGGGCCGACCGGGCCGACGAAGGAACCGTCGAGGTGTGCGGCAACCCGATGGCGGAGACCTCGGCGCAGATCCGTCGCGACGTCGCCACGGTGATCGACGACCTGGACTTCTTCCCGGACCTGAGCGTGGTGGAGCACCTCGACCTGCTCGCCCGAGCACACGGCATCACCGATCCGGATGCGCTGGTGGACGAGGTGTTGGAGGAGGTCCAGCTGGTGCCGCAGTCAGGTCAGCTGCCCGGCACGTTGTCGTCCGGCCAGCGCCGCCGGCTGGCGTTGGCGACCGCCTTCGTACGGCCACGCAAGCTGCTGGTGCTGGACGAGCCGGAGCAGCGGCTGGACACCGAAGGCGTGGCCTGGTTGGCGGAACGGTTGCGGACCGAGCGGCAGAACGGACTGGCCATCGTGTTCGCCAGCCACGAGCCGACGCTGGTCGAGACGGTTGCCACCCGGGTCGTCGAGCTGGGGGCTCCGCGCGGATGAGCACAGCCGACCACGTGATCGACGACCGGTCTCCCGAGCCTGAACCGCTGACGCCGGCCACGCCCCGAGAGCTGAAGGGGATGATCAAGGACTGGCGGGCGGGTCGGGCGACGAAGCACCTGTCCGAGGCCTTCCACGACGCGTACGTAGCGCTGATCGGTGCGCTGATGATCGGCGCCATGATCATCAACGTGATCTTGAAGGCGCAGCGGGTGGTGTCGCAGTGCGACAGCACCAGCTGCGTCTCGGCACGCACCGTGCTGCCCTGGGCGGCGTTCGCCGCGGCAGTGGCGGCTGCCCTGGCCGTCAGCCGCCTCTTCGGGCCGGTGCTGGCGTCTGCGGCGGAGGGTTTCTGGCTGCTCGATGCACCGATCCAGCGGGCTCGGCTGCTGGGCGCGCGCCTGGTTGCCGCGATCGTGACCGCCCTGATTGGCGGCGCCGCGATCGGCGCCCTGGTGGCGGCCTTGACCGGATCGAGTCTGACCTCCACTCTCGTGTGGGCCGCTGCGACCGGGCTGTCGGCGGCCGCTGCTGTCTCCTTCGCGGCCTCCCAGCAGGGAATCGAGCGGCATCGGCTGACTCGTTTCGCCGGCGCCTTTTTCACCCTGCTCGGACTGGCGGCCCTGCTGTTGGTGGTCGCGATTTCGGCCGGGTGGCTGCGGTTGGGCCTCTCCGACGACCTGGGGGTCGAGCTCGGGCTGGTGCTGGTCGGCTTCTCGTCGCTGGTGCTGATCACCAGTCTGGTCAGCGCGGTCCGGCGGCTCGGTCGGATCCGACGCGCGCGGCTGCTCAGCGGAGGTGCGCTGGTGAGTGGCATCTCCGGAGCTTTCTTCGCCCTGGACATCGGGCTGGCCCGCGACATCGTGGTCGAGCGGCGAGCCGCCGAGATCGGACATGTGAAGGTCAAGCGCGGCAAGGGTGTCGGGCTGCAGGCCATCATGTGGCGCGAGCTGCAGCGGCTGATGCGGTTCCCGCAGCCCCTGCTGGTCGTAGCCGGGACGATCATCGTGCCCTACGCTGCGGACGCGCTCGGGATGAGCAGCTTGACGCCGGTCTTCGCTGCTCTAGCCCTTTTTGTTGCCCTGATCCCGACGCTGGGAGGCCTGCGGGTGCTGACTCGGAGCGGTGGCCTGGCTCGCAGCCTGCCGTTCTCGCCCGCTGCCATCAAGCTCGCCTCGGTCGCGGTACCCGCCGGGATCGCGGCCATCTGGGCCGTCGCCACGTCGGCGGCTTACCTTGGGTTCGGGGACGGCGCGGTGCAGCGTACGGTGCCGGAGGCCTCGCTGATGGCGATCGCGACAGCACTCGCCGGGCTGCTGGGCGCCATCCGGTGGACCCAGGCGAAGGGCGTCGACTTCGGAGCGCCGATGATCTCCACCCAGGCGGGCGCCTTCCCGCCTGGACTGGTGTCGAACCTGTTCCGCGGCTTCGACGTCTGCCTGTTGATTACCGCGCCGATGCTCCTCGGGCTGTCGCCGTTCTGGTCGCTGCTGATCGCGGCGATTGCGGCGGTGGTCTTGTTGAACTCGATGGACGCTGAGTCGTTGCGAGCCAAGCAGGCCGAGCAACAGAAGGCGCTCGCCGAGCAGCGCAAGCAGCGAAACGCAGCGGCTCAGGCCGCAAAGCAACGCAAACGCTGACCTGCCGCGGGGGGACCCACCGCTGGTTCCAGTTAGTGGCCGCTCATCGTCGCGGCCGTGCCCGAATCCCGGCGTGTCGGGGAACCGGTGACGATGAGCGGCCGAAAAATGGAGTGCGGCGCGGATGACCGCGGCGAGTTGCGCCGCGGCTCGGCTGCGGCCCATGCGTGCGCTGCCAGGTGAGGTGCTGCACTTCTCGGAGGATCCCGCGATCGAGCGTTCGGTCAGGAGCGGTCTTAGCCGCGCTACTCGGCGGTGAACTGGATCTCGTGCCAGCCACGGGCCCCGGACGGGAAGACCCGCGTCCGTGCCTCCGGCTGAGTCTCGCCGGTCTGGTCGGTAGCCCGTACCTGCGCGGAGTGCAGCCCCGGCGGCCCGTCGTAGCGGTAGGTCCACTGCCGCCACATGTCCACGCCGGCGTCGGCGGCAAGCTTGGTCTCGGCCCACTCACCGCCGTCGATCCGAATCTCGACCTTCTCGATGCCGCGGTGCTGGGCCCAGGCGACGCCGGCGATCACCGGTTTGGCCTTGGGCAGGGTGGCAAGGGACTTCGGGACCTCGATTCGGCTCTGGGTCAGGATGGGGGCGTCGGTGGCCCAGCGCCGGTCGGTCCAGTAGGCGCTACGTGCGGCGTAGGTGGTGAACTCGATCCGTTTCAGCCACTTGGTGGCGGAGACGAACCCGAACAGACCGGGGACCAGCATCCGCGCCGGGAAGCCATTCTTGTCCGGCAGCACCTGGCCGTTCATGCCAACCACGATCATGGCGTCCCGACCGTCGCTGACCGCCTGGTACGGAGTCGAGCAGGTGTAGTCGCTGTCGAGGGAGTAGGAGAAAACCTGCTGCACGCCGGCCTGCACGCCGACCCGTTTGATGATCTCGCTGAAGGGCACCCCGATCCAGGTCGCGTTGCCCACGTACGGCCCGCCGACCTCGTTGGAGACGCAGGTCAGGGTGATGGTGCGCTCCATCAGGGGCAGCCGGAGCAGCTCGTCGTAGGTCAGGGTCAGTGGCCGGTCGACCATGCCGTCGATGGTCAGGGCCCAGCCCTCGGTGTCGATCCGCGGCGTCACCAGCGAGATGTCGACCCGATAGAACTCCTCGATCGAGGTCATGAACGGCGTCATGCCGTCGACCTGGGCGCCGGCCGGCAGCGGCGGCGCCTTCGAGGCCGGTACGGGCAGTCCGAGCGCCCGCCGGGCGGCCGACGCGGCCTGCCGGGAGCGGTCGAGCAGGATGCCGCCAACGCCCCCGATCGCGGCCAGTGCGGCAGCACCGCCCAGACCGACCAGGAACCGGCGTCGGTCCGGCAGCGCCTTGGTCGGCTCCCGACGCGAACGATCTGCGGTCAACACCGACAGCACGGCGATGCCGACTACGCCGGCTGCCAGCGACGGGATGCCGTCGATCGCCGTGCCGCGGCTGACCGCAGCCACCAGGCCCGCGACCCCCAGCAACGAGATACCGACGAGTGACAAGGCACGGTGCCGCCAAGCGATCAGGCCCAGCACAGCGGCGAACACCAGGAGCACCGCGCCGATGGAGCCAATCAGGATCGGCTTGTCGTTGGTGCCGAAGGTCCTGACGGCGAACTCCTTGGCCGGCGTCGGGGCAGCATCGATGAGGGTGGATCCGACGGCGATGAGCGGGGAGGACACCGGGTGGACCAGGACGCCGACGCCGTGCCCGACACCCACGGCCGCCAGCGCCGCCACCATCCCTGCCGACGCCCGCCAGCCGGCCCCCGGTTGGGTCGGGGCGGCGAGGTCGGGCACGGGTGCTTCCATGTCTATGCTTCGCTGCGGGCCCGGCCAAAGATTGGTCGAACCCGCGCTGGTTGGGCCGGTCAAGGCGTTCGGACTACCCTGAACCCGTGACCCGGGACGATCTCACGCCGCCGCGGCTCCATGTGCGCACCGTGGAGATCCCCGACCCGGGGACGCTGATCTCGCTGCTGCCACCCAAAGACGCCTACGCCTGGATCAGGCGGTCCGACGGCATGGTGGGCTGGGGTGAGGCGGTTCGACACAAGGCCGCAACGATCACCGAGGCGGAGGAATGGTGGTCCCGGCTGGCGTCGGAGGTGGTCGCGGAGTCCGAGCTGGACAACCCGCCGGCCGGCTCGGGGCTGATCGCATTCGGAACCTTCGTCTTCGACCCGGCCAACTCCGCGGCGCAGTCGACGCTGATCGTGCCCTCAACTGTGGTCGGCCGGCGCAACGGCCGGACCTGGATGACCCAGATCGGCACCACCGCCGACGTGGGGCCGGCACCGGGCACCTCGCCCAAGCCTGAGCCGCCGCGCAACGTCAGTTTTGCCGACGGTGGACTGACCGGGCCCGAATGGGAGGCCGTGGTCGCCGAGGCGGTCCGCCGGATCTCCGCTGGCCGGTTAGACAAGGTGGTGCTCGCCCGCGACCTGCTGGCCTTCGCTGACAACGACATCGACCCGCGCTGGCTGGCGGCCCGGCTGGCCGGACAGTACGACCGCTGCTGGACCTTCCTGGTCGACGGACTCGTCGGGGCCACGCCGGAGATGCTGGTCCGCCGGGAGGCAGGACTGGCCACCTCCCGAGTGCTTGCCGGGACGATCCGGCGGTCCGGCAACGACGAGGCCGACCTCGCCCTGGCCGGGGCGCTGTCACAGTCGAGCAAGGACCTGGAGGAGCACGAGTATGCGGTCCGTTCGGTGGCACGGGCGTTGGCCCCGTACTGCTCCGGAATGAATGTGCCCGACTCCCCGTACGTGCTGGCGCTGCCGAACGTTCTGCACCTGGCCACCGACGTGACCGCCGTCGCCGACCCGGGCGCAAGCTCGTTGGCGTTGGCGGCGGCGCTGCACCCGAGCGCCGCCGTCTGCGGTACGCCGACCGACGTGGCTCGGGCCACCATCGCCGAGCTGGAGCACCTCGACCGGGAACGCTACGCCGGCCCGGTCGGCTGGGTCGACGCCAGCGGTGACGGGGAGTGGGGGATCGCACTGCGGTGTGGGCAGCTCGACCCCACCGACCCGCGTCAGATCAGGCTCTTCGCCGGCTGCGGCATCGTCGCGGGCTCAGACCCCGAGGCTGAGCTGGCGGAGTCCAACGCCAAGCTGGTGCCGATGCGGGACGCCCTCGGCGACTGACCGCCTACCACGGCAATTTACGCAACTCTCGGTGTTCGTAATTGCTCGACGTTTCCTTTGCTGGGCGGGGAAATGGGGCATTTCCTAGTACCCGGAACCCCGGTGACGCACGCCCGAACCAAGACGTAGACTTCCTCTGGAGATCGTGAAGAGATTCACGAGCGCCAGATCAGGATTGTGCAATGACGTCATCCCGACACCGGCTAGGAGAGGCTATGTCAGCCAAGGGCTGTGCCCGCCCGGGGCATTGTCAACCCTGCCCGGCCCCGGCCTGGTTCGTCGCACCGGCCGCACCTTTGCGTACAGCACAGCTCTTAGGTGACCACAGCAGAAGCGGAGCTCGCCGGTGAATCCTTACGTTCCGATCGTGATCATGCTGGCTATCGCGTCGGGTTTTGTGGCGCTGACCGTGATCACCAGCGTGCTGGTCGGTCCGGGCCGGTACAACCGGGCCAAGTACGACTCGTACGAGTGCGGCATCGAGCCGACACCGCAGCCGGTCGGCGGCGGCCGCTTCCCGGTCAAGTACTACATCACCGCGATGCTGTTCATTGTCTTCGACATCGAGATCGTCTTCCTCTACCCATGGGCGGTTGCGTTCGACCAGATGGGTACCTTCGCCCTGGTGGAAATGATCTTGTTCGTCGCCACCATCTTCATCGCGTACTTCTACGTGATGCGTCGCGGAGGGCTGGAATGGGACTGACCCACGTAACGCTCCGCCTGACTGATCAAGGGACCGACTGATATGGGTGCAGAAGAGAAGCTGCCGACCGGGGTACTGCTCACCACGGTGGAGAGCCTGTTCGGCTACATGCGTAGCGCCTCGTTCTGGCCGGCGACTTTCGGGCTGGCCTGCTGCGCTATCGAAATGATGACCTATGGTGCGCCGCGCTACGACTCCGGTCGCTGGGGCCAGGAGGTCTTCCGCGCCTCACCCCGCCAGGCCGACCTGATGATCGTCGCCGGCCGGGTCAGCCAGAAGATGGCGCCCGTGCTGCGGCAGATCTACGACCAGATGCACAACCCCAATTGGGTGCTGGCCATGGGTGTCTGCGACAGCTCCGGCGGCATGTTCAACAACTACGCGATCGTCCAGGGCGTCGACCACATCGTGCCGGTGGACATGTACCTGCCGGGCTGTCCGCCGCGCCCGGAGATGCTCATCGACGCGATCCTCAAGCTGCACCACAAGATCATGAACGAGCCCCTCGGGCCGAAGCGGGCCAAGAAGCTCGCCGACGCCAAGGTCGAGCTGGTCCCCTCCTCGTACAAGCACGGCCGCTGATGGGTGGCCCGGTGGAGCGTCCCGTCCCGGACGACTCGGCGCCCGAGCAGGGCGCCTCGCAGATCCAGCGCGCCACGCCCGGCCCCGAGTCGACCATCGACCGGCAGGTCGGCAAGCCGTATTCCACCGAACACCGCGGCATGTTCGGCGTCTCGGGCAGCGGGGACACCACCGGTTTCGGCGGACTCGTCAGTGAGCCGTGGTCGCCGCCGACGGCCGAGCGCCCGTACGGCAGCTACTTCGACGACGTCGTCGACGCTCTCTACGACGCCTACCCGCAGGCCGCGGAGGCGATCATCCGGGTCGTCGTCGACCGCAACGAGCTGACGCTGCACCTCAACCGCGAGCACCTCGTCGGGGTCGCCCAGGCCCTGCGTGACGACGAGAACCTGCGCTTCGAACTCTGCTCAAGCCTGTCCGGCGTCGACTACCTCGGTTCGGCGCACCGCCTGCACTCCGTGGTGCACCTGACCTCGATGACCTACCGCTACCGGTTGCGCCTCGAGGTCGCGGTCAGCGTCGAGGACCCGCACATTCCGTCGCTGACCGGCGTCTACCCGACGACGGACTGGCAGGAACGCGAGTCCTTCGACATGTTCGGCATCGTCTACGACGGCCACCCCGCGCTCACCCGCATCGAGATGCCGGACGACTGGGACGGCCACCCGCAGCGCAAGGACTACCCGCTGGGCGGCATCGCGGTTCAGTACAAGGGCGCCACGATCCCACCCCCGGATGAGCGGAGGGCCTACCGATGACCCAGATGAAATCATGACGAAGCCTTATAGCCCGGCCAGAGATACGACCGAGGGCCGCGTTTATACCTTCACTGG
>JAOPXN010000006.1 GCA_025965155.1 Propionibacteriaceae bacterium | reverse complement strand
ACCTCACGACCGGCGCCAGGTACACCGTCACCCACCCGTACGGTGTCAACGTATTCACAGCTGCAGCGGGTCGCATCAACCAGACCATCGATGCCGGAATCTGCGCCCCTACGGCTGCCAGGCCCTGCGACTGGGCTGGCGTCGGTGAGGCATTCCTCGGTGACGCCGCGAGTACGACGACCTCGACGTTCCTCAAGCAGACCGGTGCCGCCCCGGGGACCCTTGGCGATATCAACACCGCCCGCACAGTGACCGGTGCACCCACCGGAAACAACTTCGTGCGGGTGGATGGCCCGAACGTGGGTGGGGCTGGAATCAATACCGTTACGATCAGCCAGTTCACCGTTCAGGGCCTCATCTTCAACGGCGCCGACGCCGCGCCTTCCACTCCGGATCTGGCTGCCGCCAGCGACAGCGGGAAGTCCGCGACCGACAACATCACCAACGTTATGACGCCGACCTTGGCGGGTACGGTACCCGGCCTGGGCACCAATGAGGCCACCGTCGAACTGACCGAGGGCACCTCAGTTATTGGTTCCGACAGCACGCTCGGGGGCGCCTACTCAATTGCTCCCAGCGTCGCGCTCGCTCCGGGGGTGCACAGGATCCAGGCACGTACGCCGAACCCTGCGTACGGGTTGGACGAGTTCGGTAATCCTCTTGATCCGACCATCCCGCAGTACCTCACCTCCGGCACGCTGACTTTCACGGTCGACACCGCCGCCCCCGTGGCAGGGATCCTGGCGCCGCGCCCTTCGAACCCGTCGGCTGACACAACCCCGACTCTGAACTTCAACAGCGCTGAGGCGGGCGCCTCGTTCGAGTGCCAGCTGCTGCCGAGCAACGCAGACTGGGACAACACCTGCGCCTCGCCCATGGTCTACGACCAGCAGCTCACCGGCAACTACACGTTCAACGTGAGGGCCACGGACGTCGCAGGCAACACCGGCGCGCCGGCAACCTTCTCGTGGCGTATCGGTGAACCTGACACCGTCGCGCCAACGCTGAGCGCGCAGACACCGACGGTGAACGCCACCAACGTTCCGCTGGCGAACACCATCACCGCGACCTTCTCTGAGGCCGTAACCGGGGTTAGTGGCACGTCCTTTGTGCTCACCGACCCGGCCGGAGCCGTCGTTCCCGCCACCGTCACCTACGACGCGGCGACGCGACGGGCCACTCTGGACCCGACCAACCCGCTGCTGAGCAGCACCAAGTACACGGTGTCGCTGAAGAACACGATCAGCGACATCTCTAACAACCTCTACGCCGGCACTACCTGGTCCTTCACCAGCGCCGACACGACACCTCCTGGCCTGACGGCTCGGACACCGGGGGTCGACGCCACCGGAGCCAGTGCCACGGGGAACATCACCGCAACGTTCAGCGAGCCTGTCACAGGGGTTAGCGGCACCACGTTCCAGCTCACGAATGCAGCCGGTACTGCGGTTGCGGCGACTGTGTCCTACAACGCCACCACCCGCGTCGCCACCCTTGACCCGACCGCCACTCTTGCAGCCAACACGACATACACCGCAAGACTCACCGGCGCTTCCATCGTCGACAGTGCCAGCAACTCACTGGCTGACACCACCTGGTCGTTCACCACTGCAGCGGCGCCGGTAGCCACTGCGCCGGGTGCACCGACCATCGGGGCTCCGACTGCCGGTAACGCGTCGGCGACCGTCCGCTGGACTGCTCCGGCTTCGAACGGTGGATCGGCAATCACCGGATACCAGGTACGGATCTTCGTGGGGGCGGCGACCACCGCGACCCGCACCGTGACCGTGGGCAACGTCACCAGCTCGGTAGTCGATGCGCTGACCAACGGAACCGGCTACCAGTTCGACGTGGCTGCGATCAACGCAGTGGGTACCGGAGCAGCCTCCGCTCGCACCGCCACCACCACGCCTGTGGCGCCGCCACCTTCCGTCACCGTTGCGGGTGCACCGACCATCGGTGCCCCGACAGCTGCCAACGCCTCGGCGACTGTCCGCTGGACTGCTCCGGCTTCGAACGGTGGAGCGGCAATCACCGGCTACCGGATCCGGACCTACGTGGGAACGAGCACCACCGTGTTCCGCACCACCAACGTCGCTAACGTCACCAGCACGTCGATTGGGACGCTGACCAACGGAACCGGCTACCAGTTCGACGTGGCTGCAATCAACTCAGCTGGCACCGGAACAGCCTCCGCTCGGACCGCCACCACCACGCCCCGTACCGAGTTCGTAGCACCGACCATCACCACCAGGGCTCCGGCATCGGGCGGGACGGCGGTCGCCGTTGGCAGCAATATCACTGCCACCTTCGGCGAGGCCGTCACAGGCGTCAGCGGCACCACCTTCGTCCTGCGCAACGCTGCAGGAACGGCCGTCGCCGCAGCTGTCACCTACGACGCCACCACTCGGGTTGCCACTTTGAACCCGACGGCTAACCTGCCAGCCGAGGCGCGGTACACCGCAACCCTCACCGGTGGCGCCGCCGCGATCCGTGACACGGCGGGCAACCCGCTAGCAACGAGCAGCTGGTCCTTCGTGGTCGGAACCCGCCCCACGCTGACCACCCGGTCCCCTGCAGTGAACGCCATCGCGGTCAGCCGCACAGCCAACGTCACTGGAACGTTCAGTGAGGCAGTCCAGGGGGTCAGCGGCACCAGCGTGACGCTGAAGAACGCCACCACCGGCGCAGCTATCTCGGCTGTCGTCAGCTACAACGCCACCACCCGGGTCGTGACCCTCAACCCGTCCGCCACGCTGGCCGCGAACACCAAGTTCACGGTCACCATGACGGGTAGTGCGACCGCCATCCGCGACATGGCCGGAAACAACTTCGGCAACACGACGTGGAGCTTCACCACCGGCGCATAACCTAAGACGCGTCGTCAACGACGGCCCCGGAATGGTCACACCATTCCGGGGCCGTTTCGTTGTGCCCAGGAGTGCGGCCACCCTCCGGTTGCAAGATCGGTCAAAGCAGCCGCGAACGGGCTTCTAGAGTGGGTCCGTGATCGACGGGTTCAAGATCGGGCACCATACCGCGGATACGCAGGGCTGGCTCACCGGGACGACGCTGGTGCTCGCCACCCACGGAGCGGTCGGAGGAGTGGACGTACGCGGCGGCGGTCCGGGGACCCGGGAGACCGATCTGCTGGACCCGACGACCCTGGTGCAGCTAGTCGATGCGGTGGTGCTGACCGGCGGCAGCGCGTACGGGCTGGCCGCTGCCGACGGGGTGATGTCAGGGCTCGAGCAGCGCCAGGTCGGCTTCGCGGTCGGCCCGGAGGCGGAGCAGGTGGTGCCGATCGTGCCGGCAGGCGTGATCTTCGACCTCGGCCGCGGCGGCGTCTTCGGTCACCGCCCGACCGCAGAGTTCGGTGCACGGGCACTCGACGCCGCGACCGCAGACGACCCGGACACCGGGACGGTCGGGGCTGGAACGGGAGCCCTGTGCGGTGGTCTCAAGGGCGGTTTCGGCTACGCCCAGACCGTCCTGCCCGACGGTACGTCGGTCGCCGCCGCGGTCGTGGTCAACGCGAACGGCTCGGCCGTCGACCCGCGGACCGGGAGGTTGTGGGCTGACCGGCGCGGCCGGCTCGGCACCCCGAACGAGGACGAACGGGCTGCCCTGGCGGCTGCTCGGGCCAACGCCGGTCCAGGACTGGCGACCACGATCGGCGTCGTTCTCACCGACACCACGGTGACCAAGGCGCAGGCGCAGAAGATCGCCGCGGTCAGCCACGACGGCATGGCGCGAGCCATCTCCCCGCTGCATTCGATGAGCGACGGCGACACCGTGTTCTGCCTCGCCTCGGCGCGGCGACCGGCCGACTCTGACCCGGTCACCGCCCTGCGCAGGTTCAACGACCTTCTGGCCGGCGCCGCAGACGTCTTCACTGAAGCCTGCCTGAACGCTATTGTCACCGCCGACAGCCGTGCCGGCTTCCCCAGCTACACGGCGCTGGCGCCGAGTGCCCTGAGGAGCAGGTTGTGACAAAGAAGCTCGTCTCGGCAGTGGCCCTGGCGCTGGCGGCCGCGATGGCGCTGACCGCCTGCACCTCCGCTTCCTCAGCACCGAGCCCCGCGCAGCAGCTGACGATCGGCGCATCGTTGGAGCCGCCGACGCTTGACCCGACCGGCAGCGACGCCGCATCGATCCCGCAGGTGCTGCTCTACAACGTCTACGAGACGCTGATCAAGATCGACAACGCGGGCAAGTTTCAGCCGCTGCTGGCGCAGAAGTGGCAGACCAGCCCGGACCGCACCGGCTACACCTTCACGCTGGCCAACGCAACCTTCGCCAGCGGCCGTCCGGTGACGTCGAAGGATGTGGCATGGAGCCTCGACCGGGTCCGCGCCGGCAACAACGTCGCGGCGGCCAGCCAGCTCTCGGTGATCAAGTCAGTCAGCACCCCCAACCCAACCACCGTTGTCGTCCGGCTGACGAAGCCCAGCAGCTCCTGGCTGTTTGCGATGGCGTCAACGGCCGGGATCATCTTCGACTCCGCGTCGACCTCCGACTTCGCCACAGTGCCGGCCGGCTCGGGACCGTACCGGCTGGCCCGATGGACGAAGGGGTCCGATCTGGCACTGGACCGGAACAACGCCTACTGGCAGCGCAAGGCTGCCTTCGACACGGTGACCTTCCGCTACTTCACCGACCCGAACGCGATGAACAGCGCGCTGCTCTCGGGCGGCCTGGACGTCATCTCGAACCTGCAGGTACCGCAGACGCTCCCGCAGTTCGCCGACACCTCCCGCTACAGGGTGATCGAGGGCACCACCAACGGTGAGGTGGTGATGTCGCTGAACAACTCCGCGAAGGCGCTGAGCGACAAGCGGGTCCGGCAGGCGATCAACTACGCCGTCGACCGGCAGGCTCTGGTTGACACTGTCTGGGCCGGCAAGGGCACTCTCATCGGTTCCATGGTGCCGCCGACCGATCCCTGGTACACCGACCTGTCCCAGACCTATCCGTACGACCCGGCGAAGGCCAGGCAGCTGCTCGCCCAGGCGGGGTACAGCCATGGGCTGAGGCTCCGGATGCGGCTGCCGGTGGTCCCGTACGCCACCGCCTCGGGACAGTTCGTGGCCAGCCAGCTGGCCGACGTCGGCATCCAGGTAACGACCGAGGAGCTGGAGTTCCCCCGGTGGCTGGACCAGGTCTTCACCAAAGCGGACTACGACATCTCCATCGTGGCCCATGTCGAAGCGCGGGACATGGTCCGGTTCGCGGACCCCAAGTACTACTTCCGCTACGACAACCCGACGGTGACCCGGCTGGTCGCCGAGGCGGACGCGGGCAGCGAGGCCCAGCAGATTGCCAAGATGAAGCAGGTCGCCGCCATCCTGGCCAACGACGCGGCCGCAGACTGGCTGTTCCTGCTGCCCAACCTGGTCGTCACCACCGCCGACGTGACCGGCGTTCCGCAGAATGCCACCACGCTGAGCTTCGACCTGTCCAGCATCGCCAAAGCGGCCTGATTCGGTCCCGGTCCGCTCCGGGTCGTACCCTGAGCCGGTGCCGAACCTGCGCCGCGGAGCAACTCGCCTGCGCATCCGGGGTCCGGCAGTCACTGTCGCGATTCGGGTAGCGATCTTCCTGCTCAGCCTGGTGCTGGCGTCGGTGCTGATCTTCGTTGTCTGCGCGGCGCTGCCGGGCGACATCGCCCAGGTGATCCTCGGCCAGAACGCCACCAGTGAGTCCCTGGCCGCGCTCCGCCACAGCCTGGGGCTGGACCGCCCACTGCTCAGCCGCTACCTCGACTGGGTGGGCGGCATGCTCACGGGAGACTTCGGCACCTCCTTCTTCACCCGGCTGCCCGTGGCAGACCAGATCGCCACCCGGCTCGCAGTGACCGGCTGGCTGGTGTTCTTCGGGATGGCGGTAGCGCTGCTGGTCGCCGTACCGGTCGGCATGATCGCCGCCGTCCGCCGCCGCCGGCTCTCCGGCGCAGTGATCTCCGGCCTGTCCCAGATCGGGCTCGCGGTGCCGGCCTTCTGGGCCGGGATCCTCGCCGTCTTCATCTTCGCGGTCAAGCTCCGCTGGCTGCCGGCCAACGGCTACGTCCCGCTGCGGGAGGACCCGATGCAGTGGGCTGCGCACCTGGTGCTGCCGGTCCTGTCGCTGGCCGTCGTGCAGGCGTCGGTGCTGACCCGCTATGTCCGCTCCGCCATCGTCGATGTGCTGGAGGAGGACTACATCCGGACCGCGCGGGCGGCCGGGTGGACCAGGCTCGGGGCCCTGTGGCGGCACGGTCTCCGCAACGCCTCCATCTCCGTGGTTACGGTGCTCGGGCTCCAGCTGGCCACGCTTTTCGTCGGCGCCATCGTGATCGAGTCGGTGTTCGCGCTACCCGGTCTGGGACAGCTGCTGCTGGACGCGGTCGCGCAGCGGGACCTGATGGTGGTGCAGGGCACGGTGATGGTGCTCGTCTTCGCCGTCCTTGTGGTCAACACCGCGGTCGACCTCTCCTACGTCGCCTTGGACCCCAGAATCCGGACGGCCCGCCGGTGAGAAGGGTCACGCTGCTGGCCGGCGTCGCGCTGGTGTCGGTGGTCGTCCTGCTGGCCCTGGTGTCGTTCGTCTGGACCCCGTACGACCCGGTCCGAGTTGACCCGTCCGCCCGGCTGCTTGGCCCCTCGGCCGCACACTGGCTGGGCACCGACGGTTTCGGCATCGACATCGCCAGCCGGATCATGGTCGCGGCCCAGACCTGCCTGCTGGTCGGGGTGATCGCGGTCGGCATCGCGGCGCTGGTCGGTGTGCCGATCGGGATCGGTTCCGGACTGCTCGGCGGCTGGTTCTCCGAGGTCGTGATGCGGGTCACCGATGTGCTGTACGCCTTTCCCGCGCTGCTGCTGGCGATCCTGCTGGCGGCGGCCTTCGGCGCATCGACCTGGACCGCCATGATTGCCATCGGTATCGCCACTATCCCGGCTTTCGCCCGGGTGGCCCGGGCCGGCACCGTGCAGGTGATGGCCTCGGACTACGTCCTCGCGGCCCGGTCCTGCGGTACCGGGAGGGCTGCCATCGCCGGTCGGCACATCCTTCCGAATGTGGCCCCGGTGGTCGGCGTCCAGGCCTCGGTGGCGTTCGGGATCGCGATCCTGGCGGAGGCCGCGCTCAGCTATCTGGGTCTGGCCACTCCGCCGCCGACGCCCACCTGGGGCCGGATGCTCCGCGACGCTCAGACGTACCTGTTCACCGAGCCGTCGCTCGCGCTCTGGCCCGGCCTGGCCATCGCCGTCGCGGTGCTCGGCTTCAACCTGCTCGGCGACGGGCTGCGGGACCTGCTCGACCCGAAGCTGCGCGAGCAGGCCCGATGAGCACCACGGCGCTGACGGGCGCGCCGCTGCTGGCAGTGCGGGACCTGTCCGTCGCGTTCGACCGGGGCCGGCGCCGGGTGCTGCACCAGGTGTCCTTTGACATCGCGCCCGGGCAGCGGCTGGGGCTGATCGGCGAGTCGGGGTCGGGCAAGTCGCTGACCGCGCTGGCAGTGATGGGCCTGCTGCCGGACTCGGCCGAAGTCACCGGCTCGGTCCGGTGGCGCGGCGCGGAGCTGCTCGGTCAAGGGGAGCGGGCGCTGGCCCGGCTCCGCGGGTCCGAGCTGGCGATGATCTTCCAGGAGCCGATGACGGCGCTGGACCCCACCATGAAGGTGGGTCGGCAGGTAGCGGAGGTACGGCGGCTGCATCGGTCCGCTGAACCCGGCCGGGTGCGTCCGCTGGTGCTGGCGATGCTGTCCTCGGTGGGCCTGCCGGATCCGGTGCGGATCGCCGATTCCTTTCCGCATCAGCTGTCGGGTGGCCAGCGGCAGCGGGTGGTGACGGCGATGGCGTTGGTCAACAGCCCGGACCTGCTGATCTGCGACGAACCGACGACGGCGCTGGACGTGACGGTCCAGGCGCGGGTGCTGGCGCTGATCGACCAGGCCCTGACCAGGGAACAGGCGGCCTGCCTGTTCATCAGCCACGACCTGGCCGTGGTGGCGCAGGTGTGCAGCAACGTACTCGTGATGCTGGACGGGCGGGTGGTCGACGGCGGCCCGGTTGATCGGCTGTTCCGCGCGCCGGAGCACCCGTACACGGCAGGCCTGGTCGCGACGGCGCGGCTGGACCTGGTCGAGCCGGGCAGCCGGCTGCCGGTGATCGGCGACTTCTACGCCTCCGGCGCGGCGGGGCCGCAATGACATCGATCCCAAGCGACCGTGCCGAACCCGGCGTGTACGAGGTTCGCGACGTGACCCGGATCTTCGGCCACGGAGACCGTCGGGTCGAGGGTGTCGCCGGCGTGTCGCTGACGGTCCACAGCGGTGAGCGGTACGGAGTCGTGGGGGAGTCGGGATCCGGCAAGTCGACCCTGATCAGGATGTTGGCGGCGCTGGACCGACCCAGCAGTGGACGGATCGAGTTCCAGGGCCGGTCCATCGGTGAGCTGCCGGACGCCCGGCTGGGCTTTCTGCGCAGTGCGGTCCAGCTGGTGTTCCAGGACCCACGGTCCTCGCTGAACCCACGGATGAAAGTCGCCGACATCGTCACCGAGCCGCTGCGGTCCCGGCTGCTCCGCGGCCGCACCGACGTACCGACCGACCGCTCCCGGCGGCTGGCGGAGGTGCTGGATGCGGTCGGGCTTCCCGCTTCCGCCGCACGGCGCTACCCACACGAGTTCTCCGGCGGCCAGCGTCAGCGGATCGCCATCGCCCGTGCCCTGGCGCCCAACCCGCAGGTGCTGATCGCGGACGAGCCGGTCTCCGCCCTGGATGTCTCGGTGCGGGCCCAGGTGCTGAACCTGCTGAACGACCTGGTTCGCGACGCCCAGCTGACCTTGATCTTCGTCTCCCACGACCTGACAGTGGTACGGCACATCTGTGACACAGTCGCGGTGATGCAGGCGGGCCGGATCGTGGAGTCCGGTCCGACGGCCCAGGTCTACGCCCGGCCGCAGGCCGACTACACCCGCCGCCTCCTAGCCTCCATCCCCACCCTTCCCAGCTAGACCATCCGCCGACGCGTCAGCTCCTCCGCCGACCTGGCGGCGTGTCGCGGTGATGCTGACTCCTCGGCGGAAGCGGTCGCACATGTCGGAGCCGGCGGCCGCAGTCGGCTGCCGATCTGAGACCGGCCGGGGCGGCTACCGGTGGGTTCCTACAATGGGTCGGGTTCGTCCTGCTCTCTGGCCCGGCGAGCGAGGACATGTCGGCTGATGAGGAATGATGAAGGCACTTCTGCTCGAGAACATCCATCCCGAGGCGCTGCGGCTGCTGACCGAGCGCAACATCGAGGTCGAGACCCGCAAGGGTGCCCTCGATGAGGCTGAGCTGATTGCGGCCGTCCGCGACGTCGACCTGCTCGGCATCCGGTCCAAGACCAACGTCACCAAGAAGGTCCTCGAGTCCGCCCCGCAGCTGATCGGCATCGGTGCCTTCTGCATCGGCACCAACCAGATCGACCTGTCGGCGGCGTCGGCACAGGGCACTGCGGTGTTCAACGCCCCGTTCTCCAACACCCGCAGCGTGGTTGAGCTGGTGATTGCCGAGATCATCTCGCTGGCCCGTCACCTGACCGACAAGAATGCCAAGATGCACGCCGGCGTCTGGGACAAGTCGGCCACCGGTGCGCACGAGGTACGCGGTCGCACCCTCGGCATCGTCGGCTACGGCAACATCGGCAGCCAGCTCTCCGTGGTCGCGGAGTCGCTGGGCATGCGGGTGCTCTTCTACGACGTCGCGGACAAGCTGGCGCTGGGTAACGCCCGTCGCTGCGACAGCCTGGACGAGCTGCTGGCCGAGGCGGAGACGGTGTCCTTGCACGTCGACGGCCGGGCCGGGAACGCCGGTCTGTTCGGCGCCGAGCAGTTCGCCAAGATGCGGCCACGCAGCCTGTTTCTGAACCTGTGCCGCGGGATTGTCGTCGACCATGAGGCGCTCCGCGAGCACCTCGAGTCCGGTCACCTGGCCGGTGCCGCGCTGGACGTGTTCGCCGAGGAGCCGAAGTCGGCGGGGGACCCGTTCATCTCCAGCCTGCAGGGCATTCCGAACGTGATCCTGACCCCGCACGTCGGCGGGTCCACCGAGGAGGCGCAGGAGGACATCGGCCGGTTCGTGGCCGGGAAGCTGCGCGAGTTTGCCGTCGGCGGCACCACCACCATGTCGGTCAACATGCCGCAGGTACAGGTGGATGACACCTCTGACGGAAGCAGGATCCTGCACATCCACCACAACGTGCCGGGCGTGCTGGCCACGGTGAACGGAGTGCTGGCCGACTTCGGTGCCAACATCGAGCGGCAGACCCTCTCCACCCGGGCAGACCTCGGCTACGTCGTCACCGACCTGGGGAACCACCTGCCACCGGAGCTGGTCGACAAGCTCAGCAGCCTTCCCGAGACGGTACGGCTGCGCGCCATCCGCTGAGCACCGGCCCGGCTGAACACGGTCGTCCTGACGCTCAGCGGCGGGCGCGTCTGACGATCATCAGCAGTGCGACCAGGACAACGATCGCTGCCAGCGCCGCCGGCCCGTACCGTCTGATCAAAATCGGTTGGGCGATGCTCACCGCATCGACCGGACCTTGATCTTGGAAGCCAGGCCCGGCAGGATCCGGCGTCGATGCGGCCGTCGCACGGCTGTCGATCGGCCGGTCGGCTGTTCCGGCGGCCACGGCGGGCATCTCCAGCGTTGTCTCGGTGTCCGCCTCGGCGCCGTCATCCGGCTCGTGCCGGATGGTGGGTGCCTGCCCGCTACTCAGACCCTGCGCGAACCTGGCCGTCACGTTCGCGGCGAACTGATCGAACATCTTCTCGGTCATACCCTCGACGACGGCGGTGCCGAGCTGGGCCGGCTTGCCCGTCAGGCTGAGCGCGGTGTGGACCTCCACCGCGGTGTCGGCGCCGGTGTCTAAGAATCGGGCGGTAACCACGGCTTTGACCTTCCCGTTGCCGCGTCGGTCAAGGGCTCTGGCCTTGATCACCAGACGCCGGTCCGGCTCGTCCCGCTTCACGTACTCACCGGCGCCGTCGTACACCAAGGTGGCGGCACCGAACTTCACCTTCAGGGAGCCGGTGAAACCGTCGCCGTCGACTGCGCTCACCGTCGCCCCGGGGAAGCAAGGGGAGAGTAGCTGGAGGTTGTTGAAAACCCCCCACACTGAGTCGATGTGGCCCGGCACGGAGAAACGGTGGGTGAGCTCCATGCCTCATTGTTGCCTAGATCAGGTGCTCGGGTGAGGTGATCGGGTCCGATCAGCAACGCGGTGATCGGAGTGGATGCGTCCCTGCAGCGCGCTCAACGGCTCACCCCGGCCACCCCAGCGCGAGGCGATCACTTCGGCCATGATCGAGACCGCCGTCTCCTCCGGGGTACGGGCACCAAGATCGAGACCGATCGGGCTGGACAGCCGGGCCAGCTGCTCGTCGCCGAGCCCGGCCTCCCGCAGCCGGTCCATCCGTTGATCATGAGTCCGGCGTGACCCCATCGCGCCGACATACCCGACCGGGTGCTGCAACGCCACGGCAAGCAACGGCACATCAAACTTCGGGTCATGAGTCAGTACGCAGATCACCGTGCGGCTGTCGACCCGGCCGGCGTCGATCTCGACCCTCAGATAGCGGTGCGGCCAGTCGATGACCACCTCGGCCGCGTCCGGAAACCGTGCCGGGGTGGCGAAGAGCGGACGCGCGTCGCAGACCGTCACCGCGTACCCCACAAACGCCGCCAGCCAGGCGAGGGCGGCGGCGTAGTCGATGGCGCCGAACACCAGCATCCGTGGATGGGCCGCATGGGAGGCAGCGAAGATGCGCATTCCTTCGCCCCGCCGTTGCCCATCCGGACCATAGACGAGTGACTCGCTCTGCCCGTTCGCCAACAGCCCGCGTACGTCGTCGGCCACCGCCGCGTCGGCCCGCGCGGACCCAAGCGAGCCCAGCAGAGGGGTCGGACCCGGGTGGATGAGGAGCCTCCGGCCCACCCGATCAGGATCAACATGGTCCACCACCGTCGCCACGGCCACCGGAGCTCCGGCGCGGAGGTCGGCCGCCAGGTCGGCGAGCTCGGGCGCACCGGCTGCGCTGACCCGTTCGATGAACACCTCGAGGGTGCCGCCGCAGCTGAGCCCGACCGACAGCGCGTCGGTGTCACTGACGCCGTAGCGTCGAAGCACCGGGACACCGCTGATAATCACCTCGCGGGCGACCTCGTACACATCGGACTCCACGCAGCCGCCGGAGACCGACCCGACGACCGCACCGTCCGCGGTCACCAGCATCGCAGCCCCCGGGGGTCGCGGTGCCGAGTCCCACGTCTGGACCACGGTGGCGAGTGCGGCGGTCCCACCGCTGGACCAACACTGCAACAGCGCGGACAGCACATCATCCATCGCAATCCTCCCGACTGTGCACGAGCCGAGCGTACCGGCGCGGTGTTACGCGGGGGCGTCGTCGTCGTGACCCTCGGCCAGGTCTCCACACTCCACCGCGACCACCGGCCGGGACGCCAGATACGCACCGGCGCCACGGTCGCCACTCAGCGTCTCAAGCAGCCGGGGGAGGTGGTCTGCCCCGAGCAGCACCGGGTGACCAGGCCTGGTGCGGTAGCACGCGCGGGCCAGCACGCCGGCGTCCAGCGGCACCCGCTGGAGCAGCCGCCGCAGCACCGCGGGTCCGACATCGGGCAGGTCCACCAGGTGTACGACCACAACGGCCGGGCGCATCGTCAGTGCGACTCCGAGCCCCGCCCGGAGCGAGGCGCCCATCCCGTCGGCCCAGTCGGTGGCCTCGACGACCCGGCAGCCGACCGGCGGCGACCCGTGACCTGCAGCCAGCAGCCGCCGTACCTCGGCGGCGTGCGCGCCCACCACGACCACCACCTCGTCGCAGCCGCCAGCGGTCAGCGCGTCCAGTGATCGGAGCAGCCATGACTGTCCGTCCGGGTCGTGCCGGAGGGCCTTCGGGCCGGCGGCCCGACGGCCCGCACCAGCGGCCAGCAGGACACCGACCACGGCGGCCCCGGCCGGTACCACCTAGTCCCCGACCAGCTCGCCGTCGGTTCCCTCGGCTGCCTCGAAGTCGGCGAACTGGGCCAGCACTTCCTCGTGCAGCCGGCCGTTGGTGGCGTACGCGCCGGCACCGTGCGGGCCGGGTACGCCGTCCACGTCGGTGAACTGGCCGCCGGCCTCGGTGACCACGATCGAACAGGCGGCCATGTCGTGCAGGGCCAGGTCTGGTTCGCAGGCGATGTCGACCGCGCCCTCGGCGAGCAGCATGTAGGACCAGAAGTCACCGTAGGCCCGGGTCCGCCAGCAGGTCCGCAGCAGGTCGACGAACTGCTGTCCCAGGCCGGCCTCGACCCAGGACGAGACCGAGGAGTAGCTGAGCGACGCGTCCTCAACAGTCGCCACATCGGAGACATGACACTCCGACGCCGACATCAAAGACTTGCCGGAGTATGCGCCGCCGCCGGCGCTGGCCCACCAGCGACGGCCCAGAGCGGGAGCGCTGACCACCCCGACCACCACCTCGTCGTTGATCATCAACGAGATCAGGGTGGCCCAGACCGGCACGCCGCGGACGAAATTCTTGGTGCCGTCGATTGGGTCGATCACCCAGCGCCGTGGGCCCCAGCCGGTGTCGTCCATCTCCTCGCCATGCACCGCGTCGCGCGGCCGGGCACGGCCGAGGGTACGCCGCATCGCCTCCTCGACTGCGGTGTCAGCGTCAGAGACCGGTGTGAGGTCCGGCTTGGAGGTGACATGGAGGTCGAGCGCCTTGAACCGGCTCATCGTGATCGAGTCCGCGTCGTCGGCGAGCAGATGGGCCAACCGCAGGTCGTCAGTCAGTCCTCGGTAGGCAGCATCGGTGGCCGGAGACGGTCCAGGGTTGACGGGCATGGCGCTACGTTACTGGCCCGAACTGATCATCCGGCGGAAGGACTCCAACCTGGCCGAGGATAGTTCACCGCGAGCCACTGCGTCGTCGAGTGCGCACTCCGGAGAGTCGGCCTGGTGGGTGCAGCCGCGGGGGCAGCCGCTGCTGAACTGCGACAGGTCGCCGAACGCGGCGATGATCCGCTCGTGGCTGACATGGCTCAGCCCGAACGAGCGGACTCCGGGGGTGTCGATGACCCAGCCGGCCGCCTCGGGGAGCTGCAGTGCGATCGCCGACGTGGAGGTGTGCCGGCCTCGCCCGGTCACCTCGTTGACCACCCCGATGGCCCGTTCGACGCCGGGGATCAGGGCGTTCACCAGCGTGGACTTGCCGACTCCGGAATGTCCCACGAAGACGCTGCGATGTCCGGCCAGGAAGGCCCGGATCTCGGTCAGGTCGGCGCCTGGCCGGATCACCGTCACCGGGACGCCGAGTGGCTCGTAGGCGGCTATCAGCTCGGCCGGTGAGGCAAGGTCGGCTTTGGTCAGGCAGAGCAGCGGCTGCAGCCCGGCGTCGAAGCCGGCGACCAGGATCCGGTCGATCATCCCGGTCCGCGGCGGCGGGTCCGCCAAGGCGGTGACGATCACCAGCTGGTCGGCGTTTGCGACGATCGGCCGCTCGAACGGGTCGTCGTCGTCGGCCGTCCGGCGCAGCACCGTGTCCCGGTCCTTCACCTCGACGATCCTGGCCAGAGTGCCCTCGTCACCCGAGGTGTCGCCGACGATCCGTACCCGGTCGCCGACGATCACGCCCTTGCGACCGAGCTGACGCGCCTTGGTGGCCGTGACGTCTCGGCCCTCGACCAGGCAGCGGTAGCGACCGCGGTCAACGGTGATGATCATGCCGACCTCGGCTGAGGAGTAGTCGGGCCGGTCCTTGGTCCGAGGCTTGGTATGACGGCGCGGGCGGTCGAAACCCTCGTGCTCGTCAGTACGGATGCCTCGGGACGTCACCGCGGCGCCTGCACGCTGCTCGGGCCGGCCGCCCCGGTCGCGGTGTCCCCGTCGGTCGCGGCGTCGCCGTCGGAGAAACGCTGGGAGTCGTTGATCATGGTCGTCCAGAGCTGCTCGAACTCCGGCATGGTCTTGCTGGTGCAGCCGATGTCGTCCAGCTCGATGTCAGGGACTACCAGGCCGAGCAAGGCACCGGCCTGCGCCATCCGGTGGTCGGCGTAGGTACGCCACAGGTTGCCACCCAGCAGCTTCGGGTGGATGGTCAGCCCGTCGGGGGTCTGCTGGACGTGGGCGCCGAGACCCTCCAGCTCCGCCTCCAGCGCGGCGAGCCGGTCCGTCTCATGCCCGCGGATATGTGCCACACCACGGATGTGCGAAGTTCCCTCGGCGAGTGCCGCGAGGGCAGCGACCACCGGGGTGAGCTCGCTCGCCTCGTGCAGATCAAGATCAACGGCATGCAGCTCATCGCGGCCGTGCACCGTCAGACCATGATCATCCAGCACCACCTGCGCACCGAACTGCTGCAGGATGTCCCGGAGCTGGTCACCGGGCTGGTGGGTCCGGGCGGGCCAGAGCGGGATGGTCACCGAGCCGCCGGTGATGGCCGCCGCGGCGAGGAAGGGCGCCGCGTTGGAGAGGTCGGGCTCGATCACCACATCCAGCGGTGCGATCGGGCCCGGGAGGACCACCCAGCGATTGGGCTCGGAGTCGTCGACGGTGACGCCGCGCTCACGGAGCATGGCCACCGTCATGTCGATGTGCGGTTGAGATGGGATCGGCTTGCCGTCGTGCCGGACGTCCACCCCTTGGGCGTACCGGGCGCCCGCGAGCAGCAGTGCGGAGACGAACTGGCTGGAGCCGGAGGCGTCCAGCGTGACGACGCCGCCGGGCAGTCGGGGATGTCCCACCACGGTGAACGGCAGCGCCAGGGTGTCGGCCTCGATGGTGGCGCCTAGGGTGGCCAGAGCCTCCAAGATCACATCCATCGGCCGCGCGTATGCCTGCTCGTCTGCATCGAATGCGACCGGACCTGCAGCCAGCGCCGCCACCGGTGGGACAAATCTCATCACTGTGCCGGCGAGGCCACAGTCGATGGTGGCGCCCGCGATGAGCTCGGCCGGCGGTTCGACTCGCCAACTGCTGCCGTTCTCGGTGATGCCCACCCCGAGCGCACGCAGCGCGTCCCGCATCAGCCGCGTGTCCCGGGCCTCCAGACCACCGGTGATCGTCGAAGGTCCGGTAGCCAGCGCAGCGAGCACCAGCGCTCGGTTGGTCTCCGACTTCGATCCAGGGACCGACACGGTCGCTTCGATCGGCGCCTGTGCGCTCGGGGCCGGCCAGGCCGGTGGGTGAGTGGGCAGTTGGTTCGTGGACACGACCCCGATTGTAAGCCGGTGCTCAGTTCTCGCCGAGGTGGATGTTCCTGGTGACCTTCTTGGCCTTCTTGTTCAGCTTCTTCGCCTGCTTCTGGGCTTCCTTAGCCGCCACCGCGGCGGACGCCCGCGCCTCCTTGGCGGCGGCCTGTGCGATCGACTTGGCCTCCTTGGCCGCGCTCCGGGCGGCCGCGCGACCATGCTTGAGCTGCTGTGCTCCCAGCTTCTTGTTCTTCCGCTTGGACTGCTTCGCGGCCTTCTTGCGGGCTCTCCGGCTGGTGGCCACCGCGGTCCCGACCAGCATCGCCCCCTCGGCCAGCGCTGCGTCGCTGATCGCCCGGGTCTCCTTGGCGACCTTGTGCCCCGCCTTCTTGGTGTCCTTGGCCAGCAGCTGGCTGGTGGCGTGGGCACGGTAGGCAAGGCTCGGACGGCCTTCGGTGTCACCGGCAGCGATCAGCACTCCGCCCAACAGGCTGGCGTTCTTCAGGAAGTGCGCCTTGTCGGCCGCGCGCTCCTCGTCGGTGGTGCGGGTCCAGAACGGGTGCTTCGCCAGCGTGCTGGGGATGAGCGAGGTTGCTAGCAGCAGCGCGCCCAGCCGACGGCCCTTGCCGCTGGCGAGCGCTAAGCCGCCGAGGACCTCCAGGCCGCCATTGATCCGCACTAGCATCGCCGGGTCCTCCGGGATGGAGTTAGCTAGCTGCGGGGGCGCGTACTGCTTCGCCAGTGGCACGAACCGATCGACCAGCGGTTCGGCGGCGGCCACCAGTGGTTGAGGATTCTTGACCGCTTTGACTCCGCTTACGACGAAGTATGAGGCCAGCAAGGTTCGTTTCGCAGCGCGCAAGAAGGTCATGGCTTATTCCTACCGTGCCCAGGTCCGCACGTGAAGAGTGCCCTCCCAGTTATGCATCCTTCCTCCCGGTGCTGCATCCACATTGCCCGGCCACCCGTTGCTGCAGGTTTGCCGTCAGCCGGGCGCCCACTCCGCGGCCCAGGAAAGCTTGGCGGCGTGCTGGCGATAGCGTGAGGTGCATGTGCGGACGGTACGCAACCTGGACCAGCACCGACGACCTGGTGGCCGAGTTCGACATCGACGACGTGCTCGGTGACCTGCCCGGCCCCGACTACAACGTTGCTCCGACCGTGTCGGTCCCGGCCGTGCTGGAGCGCACGCACAAGGAGACCAACCAGGTACGCCGGCGACTCAGCCCGCTGGTCTGGGGGCTCGTCCCCTCCTGGGCCAAAGACCCCTCGATCGGTTCCCGGTTGATCAACGCCCGCCTCGAGACGGTGGCGGAGAAGCCGGCGTTCCGGAAGGCGTTCAGCACCCGACGCTGCCTGCTCCCGGCCAACGGCTACTACGAGTGGTACACGCCCGAGGCCGCCACCCAGGTCCTCGGCAGGCCGGTGAAGGCGAAGAAGCAGCCGTTCTTCATCCACCGGGCCGACAGCGAGCCGCTGGTGATGGCGGGCATCTACGAGATCTGGCGCGACCCGACCAAGAGCCGGGACGACGACTCTGCCTGGCTGCGAACCTGCTCGGTGATCACCACCGAGGCCACCGACGCTGTCGGTCATATCCATGACCGGATGCCGATGGTGATCGGGAAGGACGCCTACGACGCCTGGCTGGACCCCTCGCTGACCGACACCGACGCGGCGCTGGAACTGCTGGCCGTGACCAAGCCCGGCGCCCTGGAGGCCTATGCGGTGTCAACCGAGGTGAACAGTGTCAAGAACAACGACCGCTCGCTGGTGCAGCCGCTGGCGGAGTCCGAGGAGGGCTCCGGCGGTGCGCAGGAGACGTTGCTGTGACCGACGTTGCCCAGGTCGACACTCCGGTCGGGCCAGGCCGGCTTCTCACCGACTACCCGCCAGACATTCCCACGGTGGCGACCTTGATGCTCGGCCACGGAGCCGGCGGGGGTGTCGAGGCCGCCGACCTGACACTGCTGGCGCGAAGAATGCCGGCGTACGGCGTCGCCGTGGTCCGGTTCGAGCAGCCGTGGCGGACCGCAGGCAAGAAGGTGGCGGTCGCTTGGCCGCGGCTGGATGAGGGCTGGTGCGCCGCGGTCGACCGGGTTGTCGAACGGGACCACCCGACCAGCCTGTTCTTCGGTGGTCGGAGCGCGGGAGCGCGGGTGGCATGCCGGACCGCGCCCGGCTACGACGTGGCTGGCGTGGTGTGCCTGGCGTTCCCGCTGCATCCGCCCGGCCGACCGGACCGGTCCCGAGCCGCTGAGCTGGCGACGCCGACCGTGCCGAGACTGGTGTTGCAGGGCGGCGCCGACTCCTTCGGCGGACCGGAGGAGGTGCGGGCAGCGGTCACCGACGACCTGGTCCGGGTGGTCGAGCTGCCTGGCGCCGACCACGGGTTCCGCCTTGCGAAGGCTTCGGCATTCACCCCGCTCGACCTGCGGGAGCTGGTGGTCGCAGAGGTCCGTGAGTTCCTCGGCGTCCAGCCGTACCCTCCGCCTGAGCACCCGTAGCCGCGGGAATAAGGCGACGGCGGTCGCGTTGTAAAAGGCGTGATATGTACCCAGACTCCAGCTGCAATGAGCGGGGCCGAGGAACCCGTTGTTCGGCGGTCGCCGGTACTCTCGTATGTGATGAGCATTCCCAGCAACTCCGCCGCGGGCAAGACCGCGGCGGATGACACCGACACCCAGACCAGCGGTCACGCCGAGTCAGCCGAGGAGCGCCACGCGCGGTTTGAGGCGGATGCGCTTGGCTTCTTGGACCAGCTGTATGCAGCCGCGCTCCGGATGACCCGTAACCCGGCCGACGCCGAGGACGTGGTGCAGGAGACCTACGCCAAGGCGTACTCCTCGTTCCACCAGTTCACTCCGGGGACCAATCTGAAGGCCTGGCTCTACCGGATCCTGACCAACACCTACATCAACTCGTACCGGAAGAAGCAGCGCCAGCCGCAGATCTCCGACGGCGAGAACATCGAGGACTGGCAGCTGGCCCGGGCGGAGTCGCACACCTCCAGCGGCCTGAAGTCCGCAGAGATGGTGGCGCTGGAGAACCTGCCGGACTCCGACGTCAAGGGGGCGCTGCAGGAGCTGGCGCCGGACTTCCGGCTCGCGGTCTACCTGGCCGATGTTGAGGGCTTCTCTTACAAGGAGATTGCCGAGATCATGGACACACCGATCGGCACTGTGATGTCGCGGCTGAACCGCGGACGAACCCAGTTGCGGAAGTTGTTGGCTGAGTACGCCCAGGAGCGTGGGCTGTTGCGGCAGGAGGGGAGCAAGGCATGAGCGAGCACGCCGGGGATCTCGACAACTGTGAGCACGTGCTGGAGCAGGTGTTCCAGTTCATCGACAACGAGCTGGATACGGCCAGCAGTGACGCCATCCGTAAGCATCTGGTGGCCTGCGAGCCGTGCCTGGAGCGGTTCGACGTCGAGCAGGCGGTGAAGTCACTGGTGGCCAAGTGCTGCGGCGGTGACCGGGCACCGAGCCAGCTCCGCAGCCGGGTCCTCGCCCAGCTCACGATCGCTCGGGAGCAGGCCCACCTGGCCTGAGAACCGGTCGGGTCAGCCTTCCGAGACGACCAGGACTACGACGAACCCCACGGTGATCCACCGTGGGGTTTCGTCTGTTCAGGTCCGTTCGACCGTCAGGCGTTGGGGCGCTTGCCGTGGTTCGCGCCCTTCTTCCTGCGGGCGCGGCGCTTGCGGCCAGTCTTGCCCATCTGAGCCTCCTCAGTCGTGTCGTCCTCGGTCGTGCATCGAGGCTGGTGGTGTCTGTGCCGGTGGGCACGGCTGCCCATTCTGCCACGAACTCACCGCCGGGGGCGAACCCTGGACCGACCCCGAACCGAGGCCGACCCCGGCCGGTGACCTCAGTGCAGCGGCTCGGCCGGGGTAAGGACCGGCTTGACGCCGGGGTCGCCGACGTCGGCGAAGTAGTCCTTCTGCTGGGTGATGTCGGTGCCGTTCGACACCTTCATCGCGCGCATGATCACGGTGCCCAACACCAGCACGACCAGGTTGAGCGCCAGCGCCGTGACGCCGATGTAGCCGGCGTCGCCGAGCAGCGGCACGCTGGCCAGCGAGTTGCCGAACGGCCGGGTGGTGCACGCCGTGCAGTACCCGTACGCGGTAATCGTGCCGTAGATCATGCCGGCCGCCCAACCCGCCAGCAGCGCCCACCGGTGGAACCAGCCGGTGAACAGGCCGAAGACGATCGCCGGGAACGTCTGCAGGATCCACAGTCCGCCGAGCAGCTGGAAGTTGAGTGCGTTCTGCTTGTCCAGCAGCAGGACGAAGATCAGCGCGCCCACCTTGGTCACCAGTGAGGTGATCTTGGAGACCTTCGCCTCCTGCGCATCGGTGGCGTCCGGCTTCAGATAGGCCTTGTAGATGTTGCGGGTGAACAGGTTGGCGGCCGCTATGGACATGATCGCCGCCGGCACCAGGGCGCCGACCGCGATGGCGCCGAACGCGACACCGGTGAACCAGTCCGGGAAGTTGTCCTCGAACAGCTGCGGGATGACCAGCTGCGGGTTCAGCTTGCCGTCCAGCCCCATTGGCACGGTCTTGGCCTTGATCGCGACGTACCCGAGCAGCGCCAGCAGACCCAGCAGGAGCGAGTAGGCGGGCAGGATCATCGCGTTACGCCGCCCCGTGCTGCGGTCCTTCGACGACAGCGTCGCCGTCACGCAGTGCGGGTACATGAACAGGGCAAGTGCCGATCCGAGCGCCAGCGACGCGTACGCCCAGTGCAGCGTGGGGCCGGGGATGAAGACGCCGGTCGGGGCGCCGGTCGCGGGGTTGGGGGTGGCCATCTTGGCCTGGGCGGCGTCGAAGATGCCGAGCCAGCCACCGAACTTGATCGGCAGGTAGATGACCGCGACGGCGATCACGATGTAGATCAGCGTGTCCTTGACGAAGGCGATCATCGCCGGCGCCCGGAGCCCGGCGGAGTAGGTGTACGCCGCCAGCACCGCAAAGGCGATCAGCAGCGGCAGGTCGCGGGCGATCAGGCTCTCACCGCCGATGCCTGCCACTTCGAGGACCGCCTGGATGCCGACGAGCTGCAAGGCGATGTAGGGCATGGTCGCCAGCAGGCCGGTCACGGCGATCGCCAGGCTGAGGCTGCGGGTGCCGTACCGGCCCTGGACGAAGTCGGCCGTCGTGACGTACCCGTGGGTGTGCGCCACCGACCACATCCGGCCGAGGAAGAAGAAGATGATCGGGTACAGCACGATTGTGTACGGCACCGCGAAGAAGCCGGTGACCGCTCCGGTGGCCCACATGGCGGCTGGAACGGCGACGAAGGTGTATGCGGTGTAGAGGTCCCCACCGAGCAGGAACCAGGTGGTGATCGTGCCGAAGCTCTTGCCGCCGAGGCCCCACTCGTGCAGCGAGTCAAGGTCTCGAGGCCGACCCCAGCGGGCAGCCATGAAGCCCATCACGGTGACGAGGGCGAACAGCATGATCAAGACGATCAGCGCTATCCAGTTGACGTCGTTCACCGGCCACGCTCCTGACCCGCTGCCGGCCGCGGATGGGCGCGTTCGTAGGCCCGCCGCTCCCGCTGGAGCAGCGCATAGCTGACAGCGCAGCAGCCGGCCGCCAGGAACACCCAGGCCAGCTGGTACCAGTAGAAGAACGGGAAGCCGAACAGCCGCGGCTCAATCTGGTCGTAGCTGAACACGAGCAGCGGGACGATGATCGCTGCGGTCAGGATGGCCGCAACCAGGTATTTGGTCGGGGTGAAACGCCAGCGGGGATCCTCGTCGGAGGCTGCTGTGGGGGAGTCGCCAACCATGCCCTCTCCTTCGTTGGAAGCGGTCATACCGTCGTGACCGACTTCTGGAAACGTAGCGCAACGGGTGAGTACCGGGCTCGTCAGCACGCCTTCAATCTCGGTCGGGATTTCAATCTGTGTCGGGCCTTGAATCTGTGGCGGGCATCCTCCGCCCGCGGGATGGGCGGTGTGCGCCCATTAGGGTTGGGCCATGCCGTCCATGTCCGAGATCGTCGCCGAGCACACCGTGCTGGACGACAGCGATCACCAGTGGCTCAAGCTCGTCGTCTCGGAGTGGCAGCTGCTGGCCGACCTGTCGTTCTCCGACCTCGTCTTGTGGGTCCCGGACCGGGATGAGAACGTCTTCTGGGCCGCTGCGCAGATCCGGCCGACCACCGGTCCCACCGCGCTGGTGGATGACGTGGTGGGTGACCTGATCGCGTACTCTCCCGAGCACCTGGTCTCCGAGGCCTTCCTGAGCGGCGAGCTCACCAGGACCAGTGAAGCCAAGCTGCAGGCCGGCATCCCGGTGGACGTGCACGCGATCCCGGTGAAGCGCAACGGCCAGGTGATCGCGGTGGTGGAGCAGCACACCAGCCAGCTCGGCGTCAGGGCGCCCAGCTCGCTCGAACAGGCGTACCTGCAGACGGCGGCCGAGCTGGCCGACATGTTGACCTCCGAGCGGTTCCCCATCCTGGGTGAGAACGCCGATCGGGCGCTGGCCCCGCGGGTGGGTGACGGGTTCATCCGGCTCGACCCCGCCGGTATCGTCCAGTACGCCAGCCCGAACGCGTTGAGCGCCTACCGTCGCCTCGGCCTGATCGGCGACCTGGTGGACGAGAACCTGGCCACCTTGACGGCCGAGCTGCTGCCGAGCCCGTCCGGACCGGTGGACGACTCGCTGGAGTCGGTGCTGTCGGGCCGGAACGCACGCCGGGCCGAAGCCGTGTCCGGCGACGCGCACCTGCTGATCCGAGTGCTGCCGCTCACCCGGAACAGGGAAGGTCTCGGCGCGATCGTGCTCTGCCGCGACGTCAGCGACCTACGTAGCCGGGAACGTGAGCTGGTCACCAAGGATGCGACGATTCGCGAGATTCATCACCGGGTGAAGAACAACCTGCAGACCGTGGCCGCGCTGCTGCGGATGCAGGCCCGTCGGATGTCCTCCCCGGAGGCCAAGATCGCCTTGAACGACGCGATGTCGCGGGTCGCCTCCATCGCGATCGTGCACGAGACGCTGTCCCAGGCCTTCGACGAGGAGGTCGAGTTCGACAAGGTCGCCGACGGGCTGCTGCGGATGGTGGGCGACGTAGCCGCGGCGGCCGGGGCGGTCGCCGCCCATCGGGTCGGCAGCTTCGGGGTGGTCTCGGCCGACATGGCGACCGGGCTGTCGATGGTGGTCACCGAGCTGTGCCAGAACGCCGTTGAACACGGACTGGCCGACCAGTCCGGTGAGGTGCGGGTGGTGCCGAGCCGGTACGACGGCCGGCTCAAGGTGGAGATCCTGGACGACGGCCGCGGCCTGCCGGCCGACTTCGACTGGCGGAAGTCCCGCAGCCTCGGCCTCTCCATCGTCTCGACGCTGATCGCCGAGCTGGAGGGCACCGTCGAGCTGGGACCCAACCCGGCTGGAGCCGGTACCCGGGCTCTGATCGACATCCCGCTGATCCGGGGGTGAACCGGTGTCCGGGCTAGCCGTGGGTCGCCGGGCACCAAAAAGCGCCGGGCCCGAAGGCCCGACGCTCTCGAACTTGCTGGATGTTGTGTGCTGGTTACGCGGTGCGGATCCGAGCCCGGGCGGCCCGGCGCTTCAATGCTCGGCGTTCGTCTTCACTGAGACCCCCCCAGACACCATGATCCTGCCCTGCTTCCAGCGCCCACTGCAGGCACGCGTCCTTCACGTCGCATCGCCTGCATACTTGCTTGGCCTCTTCGATCTGGAGAAGGGCAGGGCCGGTGTTTCCGATGGGAAAGAACAGCTCTGGATCCTCGTCCAGACAGGCGGCCTTATGGCGCCAATCCATGGCGTACTCACTCCTAACTAGGTTCTGCGGACCGGGGAGGCCCGGAAGAACATTGGGGAAGTCACGAACCCTCCACCTCGAGTGCTCGAACGTCCCCAAGGATTTCAACTATTAGTGGGCAAAACAAGTGCCCTCGGCGTTGGCTGGCTCACATTTCAGTCATGTTACGGTCGTCGGGTGCCCGGATGACAGGTCTGCGAACCCAGGTAATGTACGCCATCGCCGTAGAGTGTCTGGGTGACACCCCTCCCGTCAACGCCTCGTCCACGATTTCTGTTCCTCGCGGCGGTGATTTTGCTGCTCGAGGCGCTGGTGGCCCTCGGGTTCGGGGTAGCAGAGGCGACACAGATCCGCACATCTCGACTTGTGGTGGGTGCGGGCACTGCGCTACTGATGCTGGGCTACGGCGCCTTCCTCGCCGCCGTTGGTCGGGGGGTCTGGCTGGGTCGCCGCTGGAGTCGTGGTCCGGCTGTGGCTACCCAGTTGCTCCATCTACCCATCGGCTGGAGTTTTAACGGCGGCAGCACCACCTGGTTGAGCTGGGTTTTGATCGCCGTTTCGCTGGTGGCCCTGGTCTGCCTGGTGGTTCCCGCGTCCACCGCCATCTTCCTGGCGGACGCGGCCGACGACGTCCCGGACCGGCCCCAGCCCTGAGCTGCCGGGGGTCGACGGTGAGAATGCAGTTCTTTGAACGATTGCTGGAGACTCCGGTCAGCTCTCCAGCGCGTCCAGCGTCTTGGCCAGCTCGACGTCGTGCTGGGCCTCCGCCTCGGCCTGCTGCTTGACCCGCCGCAGGAAGGTCCTGGTCCGCTCCTCGGTGGGGTGCAGCAGGACCGTGTCCGGAGAGCCCTCCTCGACCACGACACCCTGGTCCATGAACACCACCCGGTCGGCGACCTCCCGGGCGAAACCCATCTCGTGGGTGACGACGATCATCGTCGTCCCCTCGGCCGCCAGCCCACGCATCACGCCGAGCACCTCACCCACCAGCTCCGGGTCAAGCGCGGAGGTCGGCTCGTCGAACAGCATCAGCTCCGGCTTCATCGCCAGCGCCCGAGCGATCGCCACCCGCTGCTGCTGACCACCGGAGAGCTGGGACGGATAGAACCGGGCTCGGTCGGCCAGCCCCACGAGCTCCAGCAGCTCGGTCGCCTGCTGCCGGGCCTCGCGCTTGCTGATGCCCTTGACGTGCACCGGGGCCTCGATCACGTTCTCCATCGCGGTCATGTGCGGGAACAGGTTGAACCGCTGGAACACCATCCCGATCCTGGACCGCTGCCGTGCGATGTCGGCGTCGGTCCTGGTGTGCAGCTTGCCCTTGCGCTCCTCGATCCCGATCAGCTCACCACCGACCCAGATGCGACCACCGGTCAGGGTCTCCATCTGGTTGATCAGCCGGAGGAAGGTGGTCTTGCCCGAACCGCTGGGCCCGAGCAGGCAGACCACCTCACCCGGGTCGACGGTGAGGTCGATGCCCTGCAGCACCACGTTGCTGCCGAACGATTTGGTGACGTTGACCGCCTCGACCAGGTGGTCGGCGTTGGGTCGTCTCAATGTGCGCTCCCCGCCATCAGACCTATCTCGGCCTGCGCCTTGTCGGACTTGACCGTGGTGCCGAAACCTCGACCGAAGTGCCGTTCCAGGTATGACTGCCCGACCATCAGCACGCTGGTGATCAACAAGTAGTAGACAACCGCGGCCAGGTAGGAGGGCAGGATCTGGTACGTCCGGCTACCGATCGCGCCGACCTGGTAGAACAGCTCCGCGGTCAGGGGCAGGGCGATCAGCAGCGAGGTGTCCTTCATCATGGCGATCGTCTCGTTGCCGGTCGGCGGCACGATCACCCGCATCGCCTGCGGCAGCACCACCCGACGCATAGCCTTCCACCGGCTCATGCCCAGCGCCTGGGCGGCCTCGGACTGCCCCTTGTCGACGCTCAGGATCCCGGCCCGCGCAATCTCGGCCATGTACGCCGCCTCCGAGGCGCCGAGGCCGATCACCGCTCCGACGAACCCGCTGAAGAGCGTGTTGGCGTCGAGGGTGGCAAACCGCCAGTCACCGGACAGGCCTAGCCACTCGATGATCTTCCAGTCGAAGGGGATTCCAAGGGAGAGCCCGTCCCGGAAGATCAGCCCCATGCCCGCGCCCATGATGGTGAGCAGCACGATCCGTGGGATGGAGCGGAAGAACCAGGTGTAGGCCCACGACACCCACCGCAGCACCGGGTTGTCGGAGAGCCGCATCACGGCCAGTACGACACCGCCGAGCACACCAACGATCATGGTGAAGACCGTGACCAACAAGGTGCCCTTGAGCAGACCCTCGATCACCGGTGTCTGGTTCATCACCTCGAGCACGAAGGGCCAGTCGAACACGGGGTTGAAGATCAGCATGTTCAACAACATCAACAACAACAGCACGATGACCGCCACCGCGACCCAGCGGCCGTAGTGCCGGACCGGGACTGCGTTGATCAGCCCCGGTCGTTCCCCGTCCGACCCCGATGAGGTGCTCATCGGCTCAGGGGTTCACTGCGAAGTTGTCGATGCCCCCGGACTGCACGCCCCACCTGCTGAGGACGCTGTCGTAGGTGCCTTCGGCCTTGATCTGACTGAGCGCCTGCACCAGTGCCTGGGCGAACTCGGTCTCCTCCTTGGGGACCACATAGCCGTACGGCGCGGCGTCGTAGACGTTGCCGAGCAGCTCCAACTTGCCGGCGGACTGTTTCACCGCGTAGGCCACCACCGGCGAGTCGGCCAGCATCGCATCCGCGCGTCCGCTCACCACGGCAGCGGTGACCTGGTCCTGCCCCTCGAACGGCAAGATGTTGATCTTGTTGTCACCGCACTTGGCCTGTCGGGCCGGGAGGTCCTCCTCCTGCTGCACTGTCTTGTCCTGGACGGCGATGGTCTTGCCGCAAGGGTTGTTGGGATCGACTCCCTTGGGGTTGCCGGCCGCCGTCGCCCACTGAGTCCCGGCAGCGAAGTAGCTCACCATGTTGACCTGCTTCTTGCGCTGGTCGTTGACAGTGAACGAGGAGACGCCTACGTCGTACTTGCCGCCGGTCACGCCAACGATGATGGTGTCGAAGGTCGACGGCTGCCACTGCGTGGTCACCCCGAACTTGGCGGCCACTGCGTTGAACAGGTCGACGTCCATGCCCTGCACGGTCTTACCGTCCGAGGCCAGGAACTCGTTCGGCGCGTAGCTAGCGTCGGTGCCGATCACGATCTTGCCTGAGCTCTTGATCTTCTCCGGAAGCTTCGCGGCGAGATCGGCGTTCACGCTGGTCGAGGTGCTCGGCGGACCCGAGGTCGCCGGATCACCACCCAGCGAGTTGGATCCGCAGGCACTGACCGCCAGTACGGCGACCAGAACTGATGCCGTCTTCAAACGGACGCTCACGTACTTCTCCTTCAAGTGACTTCGACGCTGGACAGCTAAGTCCAAACCTGACGAGGGGGCTGTGAGGACAGCCGAATACTTACACCGTACGCCGCATATCCGGCCCGGCTGGCCCGACCGCACCGGGATCTGCTGCTTCGGAACGTGATTGGAACGTGCCACCCTCAGCCGACACGGCCGGCGCCGGCCGAGGGCAGCGCGACGAAATGCTCAGGATGGTGGTACCCGGCCTCGGCAAACCGGTCGCCGATGAAGGCGGCGACCCGGTCGGACGAGCCCGCCTCCACCAGGGCGATAATGCAGCCGCCGAAGCCGCCGCCGGTCATCCGGGCGCCCAGAGCTCCGGCCTCCCGAGCCGCCTCCACGGCCAGGTCGACCGTCGAGACGGTGATCTCGAAGTCGTCCCGCATCGAGGCGTGGGACGCGTCCAGGAGCGGCGCCAGGGCCCGGAAATCGCCCGCCCGCAGCGTCTGGACGGCCTGCAGCACCCGTCCGTTCTCGGTCACCACGTGCCGGACCCGGCGCCGCATCTCCTCATCCTTCAGCTGGTCCAGTGCCGCATCGAGGTCCTCGACATCGCGCAGTGCCGGCACGCCGAGAATGGCGGCGGCCTGCTCGCAGCTGGCGCGCCGGGTGGCGTACTCACTGTCCACCAGCGCGTGAGGGGTCTTGGTGTCGAGCACCAGGATCTCCAGACCCGCCGTCTTCAGGTCGAGCGGGACCTGTTCGGAGTCGAAGCTGCGGCAGTCGAAGAACAGCGCATGGTCGCCGGTGCACATGGTGGAGGCGGCCTGGTCCAACAAGCCGGTCGGGGCACCGACGAACGCGTTCTCGCAGCGCCGAGCCAGCTTCGCCCGGTCCAGCGGGGCGATGTCTAGGTCGTTGAGGTCGGCCAAGGCGGTGAGCGTGGCGCACTCCAGGGCCGCCGACGATGACAGGCCGGCGCCGAGCGGGACGTCGGAGGTCAAGACCAGATCGGCACCGGCTACCCGGTGACCCGCCTCCGCCAGTGCCCAGACAACTCCGGCGACGTACGCCTGCCAGCCGCTCATCCCGGGCACCAGATCGGACCTGCCGAAGGTCTGGGTGTCGGAGTTGTTCAGGGAGGTCACAGTCCAGGTGTCGTCAGGTCTGAGGGCGGCCGCGACGGTCACCCGCTGCGGCAGCGCATACGGCATCACGAAGCCGTCGTTGTAGTCGGTGTGCTCGCCGATCAGGTTGACCCGGCCGGGCGCAGCCCAGACGCCGGCCGGTGGCCGACCGTGGCGTTCGATGAAGGCCTTGCTCACTGTCTCGATGTCGTTGTCGCTCACCCGCCGAACTCTATCCAGGCAGCGCGCAGGTACGTAGCCTGATCGCCCGACCGAATCCGCCGGGACCGGTATATTCGCGATCATGCTCGCCGCCTACGCAGCTCGTGCCGACCCCGTCGATCCGATGCAGGCCTTGGAGGTGGGCGAGATCGATCCGCCGCCTGCACCGGAGGGCTGGCTCCGGGTTCAGGTACGGGCGGCGGCGCTGAACCACCACGATGTCTGGTCACTGCGGGGGGTCGGGCTACCGGCCGACGCGCTGCCGATGATCTTGGGCGGCGATGCCGCCGGTGTCACCGACGACGGTCGGGAGGTCATCGTCTACCCGGTGATCAACGATCCGCGGTTCACCGGATCCGACCCGACCCACGACCCGCGACGCTCGCTGCTGTCGGAGAGGTACCCCGGGACGCTGGCCGAAGAGGTATGGGTACCCGAACACAACCTGATCGACAAACCCGCCGAGCTCAGCTTCGTGGAGGCTGCCTGCCTGCCGACTGCCTGGCTGACCGCGTACCGGATGCTGTTCGTCCAGTCCGGGCTGGCCCCAGGCGACACGGTCCTGATCCAGGGCGCCGGCGGCGGCGTGTCGACTGCCTGCACCGTGCTGGCACGGCGGGCCGGGTTCAGGGTGTGGGTGACCTCACGTGACAGCGCTCGGGGCGCTCGTGCCGTCGAGCTTGGCGCGCACCGGGCGTTCGCGTCGGGAGAGCGGCTCCCCGAACGGGTGGATGCCGTGATGGAGACCGTCGGGGCGGCAACCTGGTCGCACTCGATCAACTCGCTTCGCCCAGGTGGGACTGTGGTGATCTGTGGCGCCACCAGTGGTGACAACCCGGACAAGGCCGAGCTGACCAAGATCTTCTTCAAGCCGCTGCGGGTGATCGGCTCCACCATGGGCACCCGGGAGGAGCTGGCCGCGTTGACCCGGATGCTGGTGTCGACCGGCCTTCGCCCGGTGGTCGACCGGGTGCTGCCGCTGACCGACGCCGCCGAGGGCATCGCTGCCATGGTCGACGGCGGCCTGTTCGGGAAGATCGTTATCGAGCCGTAGGACCGTCGAACCGGGCCGCCGACCCGGAGCCGCCGTTCAGGGCTGGAGGCTCGGCGTCAGTCCTCGTCGTCATCCAGCCTGGCCAGCCAGGTGGCGAGCCGCTCCACCGGAGTCTCGAACTCTGGGTTGATGTCAACGAACGTGCGGAGCTGCTCGGCCAGCCACGCCAGGGAGACCTCCTCGGTTCCCCGGCGTGACTCCAGCTCCTCAATTCCGCGGTCGGTGAAGTACATGACTCAGCCGAAGGCAGCTTCCATCAGGGTCCGCTGCTGAACCTCGTGCGCCTTCGCCGATCCGACCGAGGGTGCGGACGAGCTCGGACGGGTGATCGGCACCAGGGTGATGTCCAGCCCCGGCTGCACCTCGGCCAGTGCACGCGGCAGGTTGAGCGCCATGAACGGCCAGGCGCCCTGGTTCTCCGGCTCCTCCTGGACCCAGCGCACCTCGCGCGCATTCTCGTACTTGGACAGCGCGTCGGCAATCTCCTGCGCCGGTAACGGGTAGAGCCGCTCCACCGACACGATCGCCACGCGGCCCTTGTCCTGGTGCTTCTCGCGTTCGGCGGTCAGCTCCCAGCGCACCCGGCCCGAGCAGAGCAGCACCTTGTCGACCGCACTCGGATCGGTGATGGTCGGGTCGGTCAGTACCGGCTGCCAGGAGCCGGAGGTGAACTCCGACGGGTCGGAGGTGGCCGCCTTCATCCGCAGCATCTTCTTCGGCGTCATCACCACCAGCGGGCGGTGCCGCTCACCGAGGGCCTGCTGCCGCAGCATGTGGAAGTGGCTGGCAGGGGTGGACGGCTGGGCGACGGTGATCGCGTCCTCGGCCGCGAGCTGCAGGAACCGCTCGATCCGGGCCGAGGAGTGGTCGGGCCCTTGACCTTCGTACCCGTGCGGCAGCAGCAGCACGACGCCGGACTTCTGCGTCCACTTGGCCTGGCCGGAGGTGATGAACTCGTCGATGATGATCTGCGCACCGTTGGCGAAGTCACCGAACTGCGCCTCCCACAGCACCAGCGCCTCGGGCCGGGCCACCGAGTACCCGTACTCGAAGCCCATCGCCGCGTACTCGCTCAGCAGCGAGTCGAAGACGAAGAACTTCCCCTGGTTCTCCTCCAGGTGCCGCAGTGGCACCCAGGCCTCACCAGTCACCCGGTCGACCACGGCGGCGAACCGTTGCACAAAGGTGCCGCGCCGGGTGTCCTGGCCGGTCATCCGGACCGGTCGGCCTTCGACCAGCAGTGAACCGATCGCCAGGATCTCCCCGGTGGCCCAGTCGATCGGGCCCTGGGTGATCGACGCGGCACGCCGCTGCAGCTGCGGCAGCACCTTCGGGTGGACGGTGAATCCCTCCGGCACGTTGGTGTGAGCGTCGGCAATCTGCTTCATCGTCTCCATCGAGATGGCAGTGCCGTGCCCGGCGGCCGACTTGCTTGGGTACTCCGGCACCCGGCGGTACGGAAGCTCCTCCGACGGAGTGGACGCGGCGCGCACCTCACGGAAGACACTCTCCAGGCGCTGCTGGAACTTGCTCATCACTGCCTCGGCGTCCTCGATCGAGATGTCGCCACGGCCGATCAGCGCCTCGGTGTAGAGCTTGCGGGTGGAGCGCTTCTTCTCGATCAGGTCATACATCTTGGGCTGGGTGAAGCTCGGGTCGTCACCCTCGTTATGGCCGCGGCGCCGGTAGCAGACAAGGTCGATGACGACGTCCTTGTTGAACGCCTGCCGGAAGGCGAAGGCCAGTCGAGCGACCCTGATGCAGGCCTCCGGATCGTCGCCGTTGACGTGGAAGATCGGTGCCTGGACCATGCGGGCCACGTCGGTGGAGTACATCGAGGAGCGGGACTCCGTCGGGGACGTGGTGAACCCGACCTGGTTGTTCACGATGACGTGGATGGTGCCACCGGTCCGGTATCCGCGCAGCTGAGACAGGTTCAGTGTCTCGGCCACCACACCCTGGCCGGCGAACGCGGCGTCACCGTGCATCAGCAGCGGCAGCACCGGGAACTCGTTGCCGCGGTCCAGGATGTCCTCCTTGGCCCGGGCGATGCCTTCCAGCACCGGGTTGACCGCTTCCAGGTGGCTGGGGTTGGCCGCAACGGACGTCTTGATGGTGGCCCCGTTGAGCGCCGTGAACTTGCCCTCGGCGCCGAGGTGGTACTTGACGTCACCGGAGCCCTGGACCGTGCGCGGGTCGATGTTGCCCTCGAACTCCTTGAAGATCTGGGCGTAGGACTTCCCGACGATGTTGGCCAGCACGTTCAGCCGGCCACGGTGCGGCATCCCGATGCAGACCTCTTCCAGCCCTGCGTCGGCGGCCTGCTCACAGATCTCGTCCAGCAGTGCGATGGCGGACTCGCCGCCCTCAAGGCTGAACCGCTTCTGACCGACAAACTTGGTCTGCAGGAACGTCTCGAAGATCTCCGCCTCGTTGAGCTTGTCCAGGATCCGTAGGTGCTCTTCCCGCGGCAGTGACTCGTGCGGCCGCTCCACCCGGTCCTGGATCCACTTGCGCTGCGTCGGCTCCTGGATGTGCATGTACTCGATGCCGATGGTGCGACAGTAGGAGTCCCGCAGGATTCCCAGGATCTTGCGCATCTTCATCAGGCCCTGGCCGCCGGCAAAAGAGCCGGTGGCGAACTCGCGGTCAAGGTCCCACAGGGTGAGGCTGTGGCTCTGCACATCGAGGTCGTGGTGGCTGCGCTGGCGATACTCCAGCGGGTCGATATCGGCCATCAGGTGACCGCGCACCCGGTAGGCGTTGATCAGCTCGAAGACGCGCGCCTGCTTGGAGACCTGGTCCTCGTGGTTGGCGCTGACGTCCTGCGCCCAGCGGATCGGCTCGTACGGGATCCGCAGTGAGCTGAAGATGTCGTCGTAGAAGCCGTCCTCACCGAGCAGCAGTGCGTGCAGCTTGGCCAGGTACTGGCCCGACTGGGCACCCTGGATCACCCGGTGGTCGTAGGTCGAGGTCAGCGTCATCACCTTGGAGACGCTCATCTCGCTCAGCCGGTCCGGGTCGGACCCCTGGAACTCGGGCGGGTAGTCCATCGACCCGACACCAATGATGCATCCCTGACCCTGCATCAGCCGGGGCACCGAATGGTTCGTGCCGATGGTGCCGGGGTTGGTCAGCGTGATGGTCGTGCCGGCGAAGTCCTCGACGGTGAGCTTGCCACCGCGTGCCCGGCGAACCACCTCTTCATAGGCGGCCCAGAACTGGGCGAAGTCGAGGGACTCGCAGTTCTTGATGCTGGGGACCAGCAGCTGCCTGGTGCCGTCCTCCTTGGGCAGGTCGATGGCCAGCCCCAGGTTGACGTGCTGCGGCACCACCATGGTCGGCTTGCCGTCCACCACGTCGTAGCCGTTGTTCATGGCCGGCACCGACTTGAGCGCCTGCACCATGGCATAGCCGATCAGGTGCGTGTAGGACACCTTGCCACCGCGAGCGCGGCGAAGGTGGTTGTTGATGACGATCCGCTGGTCGATCAGCAGCTTCACCGGCAACGACCGGACACTCGTCGCGGTCGGTACGGCCAGCGACAGGTCCATGTTCTTCGCGGTCCGGGCCGGTGCACCACGCAGCGGCACCTTCACCGGCTCCTCCAGCGCCACGTCGGGGCGGTGGGACGGGTTCGGAGGGTCGGCCGGCAGTCCGCCTTCGGCGCCCGGCTTGCTCGGCCGGGCATCCTTCACTTGGTTGGGCCGCTCGACCGAGGACGCGGGCCGGCTCGGGGACGAGGGCCGGGGGCTGGCAGAGGCGGGTGCGGTCTGGTTGGGGGCAGGCGCAGGCGCCGCCGTTGTCTTGGGCGTGGAGCCCTGCGGCTTGGCCGGGGCGGGCGAAGGGCGACCTGACGCGGGGGAGGGACCGTTCTGTGCCGCCGATGCTGGCTTGGGTGCAGCCGAGGTCGTGCCGGCGTTCTGGTCGCCGGCTCCGCGGTCGGGGTGGCTGGCGAAGTACTCCCGCCAGCTGGGGTCCACCGAGTTTGGGTCCTCGGTGTACTGGTCGTGCATCTCCTCCAGCAGCCAGTCGTTGGCGCCGAAATCGGTGGGGGAGTCCGTTGTCGCCGACGCGGAGCTAGCTGTTCCGGTGGATTGGTCGGGCGCGGGTGCCACAGTCGCCTTCTTCCGTTGCGTATTTTAGTGCTCGGCAATTCCTTGCCAGCCTTACTTGCCAGGTTACCCAAGATGGCAGACCAGATCTCGACTGGTCGGATACTAGGTCGCTGTGTCGGTCAGCGAGACGGATCGTCTCATTGGCGCCGTTGTCCCGGACCTGCGCTTCCTCCGCTAGCCGTGCCTCCGCATCCGCCTCATGCAAGCCGGCCATCGCCGGCCAGTCGCGGGTGCAGCGTCGGAGCGCTGCCGAGACCGCGCAGACCCATCCACAACGCACCGACCAGTCCGGACCCCGACGTCAGGATGGGGTTGGGCAGCTCCCGCTCGATCTGGGCCCGGAGGGAGTCCGACACCGGACCCGGCTGGGTCAGCACCGACCCGGCAAGCACCACCGGCTGGTGCGGGCACGGCTCCAGGCCCATCAGGGTGCCGCGGAGCAGCCGGACTGCCTCAGCCGCAATCCGTGCGGCCGCTGGGTCGGTTGCTGCGTGTTGGCTCACCAAGGTGGAGAACTGGGCCAGCCACGCCGGCGGCCGGGAGTAGCAGGCTCGCAGCAGCTCCACCTGGTCGGCACAACCGGCCAGCTCCAAGACGGCAGCGCCCAGCGGACCCAGCAGCTGGTTCTGCTCCAGACCAGCCAGAGTGGACCTGACCGCGGCCCGGCCCAGCCAGAAGCCGGAGCCGTCGTCGCCGAGCAGCCAACCCCACCCGTCCCGGCGCTCGCAGAGGTCGTCACCCACGACCCGTCCGGCCACTGCGCCGGTGCCGGCCACGAGCACATAGCCCTCCGTAGCAGGCGTCGCCGAACAGAACGCGACGGCCAGGTCGGACACCAGCGCAGGGGCGACCTGGACCTCCGACGGTACGGCAGCGCGGAGGAAGCCCGCCGTGTCGGCCGCCCGGCTGCCGCCGGCCAGCCCGATCACCACCTTGCGGACCGCCCCAAGCGAGCCGGCCGGCAGGCCGGCATCGGCCCAGGCATCGAGGATGGTGTGCCGGATCTGTCCGGCTGAGCCGTCAAGTCCGACGGAGTTCGGGTTGCCGGGCCCCCCGATAGCGCTGCCCAGCACCGCGCCGGTTAGGTTGCAGACGGCGACACGCGTGGACGTACCGCCGATGTCTGCACCGATTACAAAGCCTTCCATGGCACCCTTCGGTTAGCTGAACGAGTTCTTGTGGCGTCTGGCGTCGGTGCATTCAGTATCTACTGAGCTCTCGGCCGCACACTGGCACTCGTGCTCAGCCGGACGTGCCCGCCGGCGAGGAGTGAGGAGAGAGTGTGTGAATCGCGGCAAGTACCCGTTCCTGGTCGCCACCATGATCGTTCCGATGGTGATCTTCGTCGTGTTCGTCATCTCCCCTTACATCCAGGCTTTCTACCTGGCGCTGACCGACTGGACCGGGTACACGACCACGTACAACTTCGTCGGTCTGCAGAACTTCGAGTACCTGTTCGGCATTATCGGTTCGCCCGACCGGTTCTTCTGGGCGGGGCTGCGCAACAACCTGATCTTGCTGGTCGTCGTGCCTGCTGCCACCATCGCGATCGCGTTGTTCTTCGCCACCATGCTGAACCTGTCCGGAAGCACCAAAGGCGGGCAGATCCGGGGCGTTCCGGGCGCAACCTTCTACCGGATTCTCTTTTTCGTGCCCCAGGTGATCTCGGTAGCCGCACTCGGCATCATGTTCCAGCAGATCTTCCAGCCCCAGGGACTGTTGAACGCGCTGCTCCGGCTGCTCGGCTACGAGCGTCCACCATCCTGGCTGGCTGACCCCAACACCGCGCTGGCCACCGTCGTCGTCGTGATGGTCTGGATGAACGTCGGCTTCTACATGGTGTACTTCTCCGCTGCCATGTCATCCATCCCGCGTGAGCTGCTCGAAGCGGCGGCGATCGACAAGGCCAGCCGGTGGCAGTCGTTCCGGATGGTGACGTTCCCGCTGCTGCGGAACTCGTTGACGGTCGCGTTCATCTACCTCGGTATCGCCGCGCTGGATGCGTTCGCCATCGTGCAGCTCATGACCATCGGGCCCGGCGGGCCCAACGAGACTACGACGGTGATGGCGCTGTCGATCTACAAGAACTTCAAGGAACAGGGTCAGTTCGGGTACGCGACCGCCCAGGGCGTCGTGCTGTTCCTCATCACCGTGGTCCTGGCCGCGCTCACCCTGCGGGCGACCAGGCGAGAACAGGTGGAGATGTGACGCTCACCGCGCCGGCCCCAGGCCGGGAGATAGCACACTGGGTGGAGACGGCGCCCAGAAGGAGCGGCGAGCACGGTCTGAGCATCTTCACGCACTTCTTCCTGATCGGCTGGTCCATCATCACCGGCCTGCCGATCCTGTGGGTGCTGATGTCGTCGGTGAAGTCGGACAACGAGATCTTCGTCGACTCCTGGAAGCCGCCGGCCATGCTGCGGTTCGACAACTACGCGCGCGCCTGGACGGATGCGAACTTCTCCCAGTACTTCTTCAACTCATTCCTGATCGTCGCCTGTGCCGTGGTGATCGTGATGGTGCTGGGGTCGATGATGTCCTACGGCCTGGCGCGCTACGACTTCCCCGGCAAGACGGTCCTGAACTATGCCTTCATCGGGGCGATGGCGGTGCCGATCTTCCTGGCGGTAGTGCCGCTGTTCGGCGTGATGAAACAGCTGGGCGTGCTGAACACCTACCACGGGATGATCGCCGTCTACGTCGCGTACGCGATGCCGTTCACGGTTTTCTTCCTCAGTGGCTTCTTCGCCACGTTACCGAAAGAGATCAGCGAGGCGTCCTTCATCGACGGAGCCGGCCACTTCCGTACCTTCTTCTACGTGATGGTGCCGATGGCACGGCCGGGCATCATCAGCATCGGTATCTTCAACGCACTGGGTATGTGGAACCAGTACCTGCTCCCGCTCTTCTTGAACAACGAGGATCCGAACAAGTACGTCGTGACGCAGGGACTGGCGAAGATGGCCGCCGACGCTGGTTACGCTTCGGACTTCTCCGGTCTGTTCGCCGGCTTGATCATCGGCATGGCGCCGGTGCTGATCCTCTATCTCCTCTTCCAGAAGCAGATCCAGTCGGGAATGACTGCCGGTGCGCTCAAGTAGCCCTCCCGCACCGCACAACCACCACCTGCCCACTAGCGCCCGCAGACCCGCAGAGCTACCCAAGACCCGTAGAGTCACCAACGAAAGGACAAGGCCCTGATGAGCGAACGAGTTCGCAACCTCCTGCCCGGCGTCACCCGACGGACGGTGATCAAGTCCGCGGCAGCCGGTGCGGCGCTGGTGGGGACAGGTGCCCTGGGGGCCTGCGCGGCCGGTGGCACCGCCTCCGGTGAGAGCTCCAGCAACGGCGGCGGTGAGAAGACCGCGGACAACCCGTTGGGGGTGGACAAGTCGGCTGCACTGGAGGTGGTCATCTTCAACGGCGGCTACGGCGACCAGTACGGCACCGAGCATGTCGGGCTGTACAACGCGTGGGCCGGCGGGCAGGTGGCGACGATGACCTCGACGGTCAAGATCGCCAGCACGCTCCAGCCGCGCTTCGCCGGCGGCAACCCGCCCGAGGTGATCGACAACTCCGGCGCCGACGCGATGCCGACCGCAACCCTGGTCGCGCAGAACCAGCTCGCCGACCTGACGCCGCTACTGGACGCGCCGACCATCGACGACGCCAACGTGAAGGTTCGCGACATCCTGCTGCCGGGGGCGGTCGAGAGCGGCTCCTACGACGGTGTGTTCCGCCAGCTCGGCTACGTCTTCTCGATGTGGGGCTTCTGGTACAGCGGCACGCTGTTCAAGGATAAGGGCTGGCAGCCTGCTAAGACGTGGGACGAGTTCCTGGCGCTCTGCGACAAGATCAAGTCCTCGGGGCTGGCGCCGTTCATCCATACCGGTGTGCACACGCAGTACATGTCCACCATTGCCGAGACGATGGCGACCAAGCACGGCGGTCGGGACATCGTGCTCGGCATCGACAACCTGAAGCCGGACGGGTGGGCCAACGACTCGATGCTGGCAGCGGCCAAGGCGATCCAGCAGCTGCAAGACGAGGGCTACATCCTCGACGGCGCGGAGGGGATGGACCACACCACCTCGCAGACCCAGTGGCTGCTCGGCAAGGCGGCGATCATCCCCTGCGGCTCGTGGCTGGAGAACGAGATGAAGGGCAAGGTCCCCGACGGTTTCGACATGGTCGTCCAGCCGACGCCGTCGCTGACCACGGGCGACGCGATGCCGTATCCGGCGATCAACGGTGGCTCCGGCGAGCCGTTCATTGTGGGTGAGCAGTCGAAGAACAAGCTGGGCGGCTTGGAGTACCTGCGGATCATGCTTGGCAAGGACGCCACCAGCAAGTTCGCCGAGCTGACCGGTTCGCTGGCCGCGGTCAAGGACGCTGGTAAGACCTTGAGCAGTCCCAGCACCGCCTTGAAGTCGGTCGCCGACGCCTCGGCGGCGGCGGGGGAGAACATCTTCTCGTTGAACTACGCGACCTGGTACTCCACCCTGAACGACGCCCGCAAGCGGGAGATGGCCAACCTGACCACCGGCCGCAGCACCGCCGAGGAGTACTGCGCAGCCATGCAGAAGGCGAGCGATGAGGTCGCCGCAGACCCGAAGATCAAGAAGTACAGCCGGTCCTGAGGACAGACCCGCGAGCTAGTGAGCAAGTCCGATCGAACCGCCCCTGGTCTGGCCGTCAGACCAGGGGAGCAGGCCTAAGCGATCTCCAGGCGATCCGGCACACCTCAATGGTGAACGCGACCAGCGCCACGTTACGGACGGTGACGACGACCGTCGAGGCGATGATGCCGGCAGTGCCGTGGCGGCCGAGCAGCGAGTCGTAGAAGAGCGGATAGACCAGGTGGGTCAGCAGTGCAAGGGCCACCAGCTGCCACGCCAGCCGGTTGGTCTGCCGCCGCAGCTCGGGCGGCTGCTCTGGACGGAGCTGAAGCAGCACAGCCATTGGGCCGCCCATCCACAGAAGGTACTGCGGGCTCAGCGTCTTGTTGGTGACGATCATGATCGCCACCGTGGCCAAGATGATCAGGCCGACCGCGGTGGCGGATGGCTGCGGATGATGGAAGCTCCGGACCCACAAGGCGATGATCATTCCAAGGCCGAGAACTGTGGCCAGGTCGCTGACTCGTTGCAGTGCTGACACGCCGGGACCGAAGATCTCGTACGCCTGGAACCGCGACATGTCGACGATCCAGCGGTCCGGCTGCAGCGCGCGGGCCACCATCAGTGGCGTGGCCCAGATGGACTCGATCTGCAGGCCGCGGCCGGACTGCCAGGTGAGCGGAGACACGAGTCGGCTCCAACCGCCTGCTAGCAGACTCACCAAGGCCAGTCCGAACCCCACTACGACGAAGGCGATGCCGGCCGGACGGCGGGCCGGTTTGTGGGTCAGCAGGACCGGCATCAGCAGTGCGGGCCACAGCTTGACGGCGGCGCCCAACCCGGTCAGCGCTCCGGCCACCCACGGCCTGCGCCGCGCCGCCAGCAGGGCACCGCCGGCCAGCACTGCCGGCAGGATGTCGAACCGCAGGTAGGAAAGCGGCCCGACCAGCATCACGAAGATCAGCCAGAAGTCGATGGAGGTGTCGTGTCGGCGTCCGTTGGCTCGCCATAGGACGAAGGTGAAAGCCGCGTCGAGGGCCATCATCAAGGCGATGAAGGCGATCAGGTAGCCGATCCGCGAACCGCCGGTGACTGCGTGTGGTAACCACAAAATCCAGGCGACCGGCGTCGGGTATTCGTTCAGAGTCTTGGCCAAGCCGACGTCAAACATCGCTTCGATCTTGCGCCAGTAGTAGAAGACGTCGCCGACAACGATCCGATCCACCGTTGCCAAGAAGACCAAGATCAAAACCCGCGAAGCTACCCAGCCAACGACGACCGCGCGACCGCCGCGGTGACGGTCGTACCAGCTAGTGACCCGCCGAGGCAGCGACGCGGGAGCGGGGCGGGGAACGGAGGATGATTCGGTGGACAACGAAGAGCTCCCAGCTCGGTGACAGGTCCGCACGAACATATCAGTGCGCGACGGACCTGAGGGCGATCACCTGGCCGCCCGCGAGGGGCTCCGCGCGGCACGTCGTGATCTGGTCGGTGGCGCCCCCGGCAGGATTCGAACCTGCGCTCCCGCCTCCGGAGGGCGGTGCTCTATCCCCTGAGCTACGGGGGCCACACGGTCGACCCGTTTCCGGGCCGAAGAGAAATGTACCAGCCTCGGCGGGCCCTCCGTTCCACCGGACCTATTCTCATGGGCGTGTCCGTTCAGCACCGGTTCTCGCGCAGCCGCCGAGCCCTGGCCGTCGGACTGCTGGCGCTGCTGGTACCGGCCGGGTGCGTCCACGCAGCTGTGCCGGAGCCGGCGCAGTCGCGGACCACACCGCCTCCGTGGGACGCGCCACGGGACGCCATCTCCTATATCCAGGCCGCAGGACTGGAGCCGCTGCCGCTGGATCTGACGGAGAACCAGTCGGTGCTGACGCTGCACCTGAGGGTGGACGGGACAGCGGTACAGATCCCGGCCTTCGTCGGCGTTGACCGGGTCCGGGCAGTCCAGGCGGCGGTACACACCCACGACTCAAGCGGCCAGGTCTGGCTCGAGGGGAAGGGCACGAGCTCGGTGACGCTGGGACACTTCTTCACTCTGTGGGGGGTCCGGCTGGACGACCGGTGCGTGGGCAACGCTTGCGGCGCGGTACGGGTCTGGGTGGACGGCGCACCGGTCCGGGGCGACCCACGTGCCGTCCCGCTCGCGGGCCGCAAGGTGATCGAGGTCAGCGCCGAGTCCTGACAGGTGCGGTGTCCAGCGACTGATAAGCCCGCGGTCCCGAGGTGTCGATCTGGCACAGTTTCGACCATGACCCACTCGCACGTCGCCGGCTCGATCCATGCCGACGTGGCGTCCCGCGCGCCCGGCTGGCTCGGGCTGCCGTCCGACGTCAACGCTCTGCTGCCCGCGCTCTGGAGTGACAACGCGGGCAAGGACGACGACGGTGTGCTGCACGTGGCCGGAGTGAGCGTCAGCCAGATTGCGGAGCAGGTGGGTACCCCCGCCTACGTGGTCGACGAAGCGGATCTGCGTCGCCGCGCCCGGGCGTTCGCGACGGCCTTCGCAGGCTGGGACGTCTACTACGCCGGCAAGTCCTTCCTGTGTACGGCGGTGGCCCGCTGGGTGGCCGAAGAGGGTCTGGGCGTCGACGTGTGCACCGGTGGTGAGCTGACCGTGGCGCTCCGTGCCGGGGTGGACCCGGCTCGGATCGGGCTGCACGGGAACAACAAGAGCAGCGACGAACTGCGGCAGGCCCTGGACGCCGGTGTCGGGCGCATCATCATCGACTCCTTCGACGAGATCGAGCGACTGGGCCGCATCGCCGAGGAGATGCAGCGCACACCTCGGGTGATGGTGCGGGTCACCACCGGGGTCGAGGCGCACACCCACGAGTACATCGCCACCGCTCATGAGGACCAGAAGTTCGGATTCTCCATCGCGGGCGGCTCGGCGGCCCGAGCGCTGCAGGCATGCCAGGACCATCCCCGGCTGGAGCTGGTCGGCATCCACTCCCACATCGGCTCGCAGATCTTCGACACCGAGGGCTTCGAGGTGGCGGCGCGCCGTACGCTCCGGCTGCACGCGGACTTCGCCGAGCGGACCGGAATCCAGCTGCAGGAGCTGGACCTCGGCGGCGGTTTCGGCATCGCCTACACCAGCGCGGACACCCCGAACACCCCCGACGGGTTGGCCGGCCCGCTGCGCCAGATCATCGAGACCGAGTGCAGCCGGCTCGGAGTCGCCGTACCGCACCTGTCGATCGAGCCAGGGCGCGCCATCAGCGGTCCGAGCGCCTTCGCGCTGTACCGGGTCGGCACCGTCAAGACCGTCGAGCTGGACGGGGGTGCGAGCCGGCTCTACGTCGCCGTCGACGGTGGGATGAGCGACAACATCCGAACCGCCCTGTACGCCGCGGAGTACTCGGCCACGGTGGCTTCGCGGCGCTCGGACGCGCCGCCGGCGCTGTCCCGGGTCGTTGGCAAGCACTGCGAGGGCGGTGACATCCTGGTCCGGGACGAGTTCCTGCCGGCCGACGTCGCCGCCGGCGACCTGATCGCCGTCCCGGCGTCGGGTGCGTACAGCCGCTCGATGGCGAGCAACTACAACCATGTGCCGCGGCCGCCGGTGGTGGCAGTGCGCGACGGTGTGATCAGCACCCTGATCCGCCGCGAGACTATCGACGACCTGCTTGCCCTCGACGTCGGCTAGCCGGTCCGATTCCCGCACCCCGGCCGGCCCGCGCCGGCCAAGCCGCAGGCGTTCGGTTTCCGGCACCGCGTCGATGGTGAACAATGATCCCGCCCACAGTATGAACGGCTGCTTAGCCGACGAGAGGTCCGCCCGCCCATGACAAGCCCGTCACCCAACGGTCAGCCGGTGCTCGAGCCGCTGCGCGTCGCCATGCTCGGCTGCGGCGTCGTCGGCTCCGAGGTGGTCCGGTTGCTGACCGACCAGGCCTCCGACCTGCAGGCGCGGGTGGGGCGGCCGCTGGAGCTGGTGGGGATCGCCGTCCGCCGGCTGAACCGGACCCGGCCCGGCATCGACCCCAGCCTGTTCACCACCGACGCCGAGGCCCTGGTCCGCCGGCCCGACGTCGACTTGGTGGTGGAGGTGATCGGTGGCATTGAGCCGGCCCGGTCGTTGATCCTGAGCGCGCTCGGCAATGGAGCCTCGGTGGTGACCGCGAACAAGGCGCTGCTGGCCGAGGACGGGGTCACCCTGTTCGCCGCGGCCGAGAAGGCGGGGGTCGACCTCTACTTCGAGGCTTCAGTTGCCGGAGCCATCCCCATCATCCGGCCGCTGCGGGAGTCGCTGGTCGGCGACGAGGTCACCTCGGTGATCGGCATCGTCAACGGCACCACCAACTTCATCCTGGACAAGATGGACACCGACGGCGCCGGCTTCGCCGAGACCTTGGCCGAGGCGCAGGCCCTGGGCTACGCCGAAGCCGACCCGACCGCCGATGTCGACGGGTTCGACGCGGCCGCTAAGGCGGCCATCCTGTCCAGCCTGGCATTCCACTCCCGGGTTACCAGTGCGGACGTCTACCGCGAGGGCATCACCGAGGTGACCTCGACTGACATCTCCTCGGCCCGGGCCATGGGTTGTGTGGTGAAGCTGCTGGCGATCTGCCAGCTGTCGCCCGCCGATCCTGACCATCCGGAGCGGGAGCGCACCGTCTCGGTCCGGGTGCACCCGGCGATGATCCCGCGCAGCCACCCGCTGGCCAGCGTCGGCGGCGCCTACAACGCGGTGTTCATCGAGTCGCAGTTCGCCGGCCGGCTGATGTTCTATGGCCCGGGCGCCGGCGGCGCACCGACCGCGAGCGCCGTCCTCGGCGACCTTGTCACGGTGGCTCGTAACCGGCTGCGGGGCGCGGCCGGACCGGGGGAGTCCAGCTATGCGGCTCGACCGGTGTCCCCGATCGGCAACGTCATTACCCGCTACCATCTTTCCCTCGAGGTGGCCGACGTCGCGGGGGTCCTGGCCACAATTGCGCAGTGCTTCGCCGAGCACGGCGTCTCCATCCAGACGGTGCGCCAGCAGGGCCGGGAGGCCGATGCGCAGCTGGTCATTGTCACCCACCGGGCGAGCGATGCGGCCCTGAGTGCAACCGTCGAAGCCCTGCGCGGGCTCGACGTCGTCCGTGATGTCACCAGTGTGATGAGAGTCGAAGGTGAGTGAGATGGTTCCCCAGACCGACGCAGCCGAGCAGCCGCGGGTGGCGGCACGCGCCGCGCAGGATGGAGGCCGGGCACGCCCGGAACGGGGCATCATCGCCCGCTACCGCGACTGGCTGCCGCTGTCCGACACCGACCCGGTCATCACCCTCGGTGAGGGTGACACGCCCTTGGTGAGGGCGAACGCGCTCTCGGAGCTGTTCGACGGCGAGGTGTGGCTGAAGGTCGAGGGCGCCAACCCCACTGGCTCCTTCAAGGACCGCGGCATGACGGTCGCGGTCAGCGTGTCTGCCGGGGCCGGAGCACAGGCCGTCGTCTGCGCTTCCACCGGGAACACCTCCGCCTCGGCGGCGGCGTACGCGGTCCGGGCCGGCCTCCGTCCGATCGTGCTGCTCCCGGCCGGGCGGATCGCCGCAGGCAAGCTGGCCCAGGCCGTGGTCCACGGAGCCCACGTGGTGCAGGTGGACGGCAACTTCGACCAGTGTCTCGACCTGGCTCGTTCGCTGGCCGCCGACTACCCGGTTGCCTTGGTGAACTCCGTCAACCCGGCCCGGATCGAGGGACAGAAGACGGCCGCATTCGAGATCGTGGACGAGCTCGGCGACGCACCGGACCTGCATGTCCTCCCCGTTGGTAACGGTGGAAATATCTCGGCCTACTGGCGCGGTTACACCGAGTACGCCGCGGCGGGGGTCGCCTCCCGTACCCCGCGAATGTGGGGCTTTCAGGCTGCCGGCGCAGCGCCGCTGGTGCTCGGTCATCCGGTCATCGCACCGGAGACGGTGGCGACAGCGATCCGGATCGGAAACCCCGCCTCCACCACGTCCGCCGTGGCCGCCAAGGACGAGTCCGGCGGCCGATTCGGTGCCGTGACCGACGCCCAGATCCTTTCTGCACAAGCGTTCCTGGCCGCTCGTGAAGGCGTTTTCGTTGAGCCGGCGTCGGCGGCTGGAGTGGCCGGGCTGCTTGATCTGCACGAGCGCGGTGAACTTGATCATGGTCTGCAGATCGTCGTCACAGTGACGGGCCACGGCCTCAAAGATGTCGACACCGCCTTGTCCGCCCGAGGCCCGATCGAGGCCGAGGTGGTCCGGGCTGACGTCCGTTCAGTCGCCAAGGCCTGCGGCTTCAGCGGCTCCGAGCTGTAGCCGACGTGCGCAGCCTGGCTCCCGGTACGACCGTCACCGTGCAGGTGCCGGCCACCAGTGCCAACCTCGGCCCCGGCTTCGACTGCTTCGGGCTCGCCCTCTCCTGGTCGGAGTCGGTCCGGCTCCAGGTAATCGACGCCGGATTCGACATCGACGTCACCGGGGAAGGTGCCGACGCGCTTCCGCGGGACGACTCGCACCTGATCGTCAGGTCCGCGCTGACCGGTTTCGCCGACCTCGGGGTCAGCGTGCCGGGGCTGCGGCTGACCTGCCGGAACACCATCCCGCACGGCCGAGGGCTCGGGTCCTCCTCGGCGGCGATCGTGGCGGGTCTGGCCGCAGCCCGGGCGCTGGCAGGGCACCCGCCCGACCGGCACTGGCTGCTGCAGCACGCCAGTGCCATTGAGGGGCACCCCGACAATGTGGCGGCGGCCATCTACGGCGGCTTCGTGATGGCGTACGCCGGCTCCGACGGGGTTGCGGTGACCCAGGGCAGCGTCTCCGACGACGTCGGCGCCGTGGTGTTCATCCCCCAGACGCCCGTGGCCACCCGTATGGCGCGCGGTCTGCTGCCCGAGGTGGTGCCGCACGAAGACGCGGCGGCGAATTCCGGACGTGCCGCGTTGTTTGTGCACGCCATAGCCGCCGAACCGGACCTGTTGCACGACGCAACCCGTGAATGGCTGCACCAGGACTACCGGAGCCGCGCGATGCCCGACTCCTTCGACCTGCTCACCTCGCTGCGAGGAGAAGGTTTCGCGGCCGTCATCAGCGGAGCCGGCCCCACCGTCATGGTGCTCGGCCGGGCGGCCGCCATGGACAAGCTCGCCGCCCGGGCGCAGCCCGGCTTCGCCGTCGTGCGTACAGCTGTCGCAGGCGGCGCAACTGCGAGCCTCTAAAGCGGGGGTTCGGGTCAGGTTAACGACTCACCGACGGCAAGTAACACACAAGTCGACAGACAGTGCTAATCTTGGATTCGCCGAAGGGTGATGAGGTCGCAACGGGCCAGGTTGAACCCCTCTTACCGATTAGGCAGCGCCTCAAAGGTCAGGCGCGGCGGAGGAGCCCGGACAGGGATCTTCGCCACAGAATCTGCTGAGAATCTTCTCCACACTGACTACGACCTTACGAAGCAGATCATTGCCCCCGAGAGACAACCGCCTCGGGCACAGGAAGGGCACAAGCCCGTTCCGAAAGGGAATACGTGACAGACACAGCCGAAGTGACCACCGCGCCTGCCGATGACAGAACTGTCGGGCGGAAGCGCAAGGGTTCCGGGCTCGACGCCATGGTGCTGCCTGAACTTAAGCAGCTTGCGTCCACACTTGGCCTCAGAGGTACTGCGGCCATGCGCAAGGGCCAGCTGATCGAGGCGATCCAGTCCGCTCAGAGCGGCGGCCGGCCCTCAGCCGGTCAAGACAACCCCCGCCAAGGCAACCGGGGCCAGGACAACCGTGGCACGCGCACCGGCGACGCAGAGGCGCAGCCGACGCTGGTCGGGTCCGAGCGTGCCGTAGACGGAGTCGACTCGCGTCGTGACTTCGTCTCAGACCAGACTCGGGGCGAGCACCAGCCCGAGGCTCGCGCGGATCGCGGCTCCGAGGCTCACGCCGACCGGCAGCCTGAGGCTCGCGCCGATGGCGGCTCAGAGCGCGCGGCCGAGCGGGTAGACGACGCCGGTTCCGGGGAACGGCCCTCCACCAGCGACCGCACCGAAGCCCGCGAGGACCGCCCGGACCGGTCCCGCCAGCAGGAAGAGTCCGACGGCGAGCAGTCGCGCAACCGACGCGACGACAGCGACCGGGACACGGGCGAGCGCGACGGCGGCTTTAACGAACGTCGCAACCGTCGCCAGCGCGACGGCGGAAACCGCAGCGACAACCGGGACGGGGGCACTCGCACCGACAACCGTGGCGGCGACAACCGTGACGGAGGCACCCGCGACGGGGGCAACCGCAACGAGAACCGTGACGCGGGCACCCGCGACGGGGGAAACCGCAACGACAGCCGCCAGGGCAACCGCAACGAAGCCCGCGACGCCAACCGGGAGAACCAGGGCCGCAACAACGACGCGGACCGCGGCGACAACCGGGACAACCAGGGCCGCACCGACCGCGGTAACGACCGCAACAACGACTATGACGACGACGGTGGCAACCGTCGCGGACGGCGCCGCCGCAACCGCGACCGGCAGAACCGGCGGGGCGGGCGTGGAACCGGCGGCGTCGGACTTGACCGCTATGAGTCTGACCCTGTTGTCTCCGAGGACGACGTCCTGGTGCCCGTCGCCGGCATCTTGGACCTGATGGACAACTACGCGTTCGTCCGTACCTCTGGATATCTACCGGGCTCCGAGGACGCCTACGTGGCGATGTCGATGGCCAAGAAGCTGGGGCTGCGCAAGGGTGACGTGGTGACCGGGGCCATCCGGCAGAGTCGGGAGGGCGACCGGAAGGAGAAGTTCAACCCGGTCGTTCGGATCGACACCATCAACGGCGCCGACCCGGAGAAGGCCAGGACCCGGCCGGAGTTCGGCAAGCTGACCCCGCTGTACCCGCAGGAGCGGATGCGGCTGGAAACCACGCCCAACGTGATGACCACCCGTCTGATCGACATCGTGGCGCCGGTCGGCAAGGGCCAGCGTGGCCTGATCGTCTCGCCCACCCGCGCCGGTAAGACGCTGGTGATGCAGGCGATCGCCAACGCGATCACCACAAACAACCCCGAGGTCCACCTGATGGTGGTGCTTGTCGACGAGCGGCCCGAAGAGGTCACCGACATGCAGCGCGCGGTCAAGGGCGAGGTCATTGCCTCGACGTTCGACCGTCGCCCGCAGGACCACATCACGGTCGCCGAGCTGTCGATCGAGCGGGCCAAGCGGCTGGTCGAGCTGGGCCACGACGTCGTCGTCCTGCTGGACTCGATCACCCGGCTGGGCCGCGCCTACAACCTGGCGGCCCCCGCCAGCGGGCGCATCCTGTCCGGTGGTGTCGACTCCACGGCGCTCTACCCGCCGAAGCGCTTCCTCGGTGCCGCCCGCAACATCGAGAACGGCGGCTCGCTGACGATCATCGCCTCGGCGCTGGTCGAGACCGGGTCCACGATGGACACGGTCATCTTCGAGGAGTTCAAGGGCACCGGTAACGCGGAGCTGAAGCTGGACCGGCGACTGGCCGACAAGCGGGTCTTCCCCGCCGTCGACGTGAACGCCTCCAGCACCCGCAAGGAGGAGATCCTCCTCTCGCCTGACGAGCTGGCGATCGTCATCAAGCTCCGCCGGGTGCTGTCGGCGCTGGAGCCCCAGCAGGCGCTGGAGCTGCTGCTCGACCGGATGCGGAAGACCCGCAACAACATCGAGTTCCTGATGCAGGTGCAGAAGACCACGCTCGGCGTGGGCGAGAAGGACTGACCCGCCCGGTCGCGCCGGTCTCCCGTCTGGGAGACTGGCCGACCGAGCCTCCGCTGCCGGAACCCTCCCAGCCCCGGCGGCGTTCGAACCACCAGATCCCGAGACCAGAGAGAGGGTGTACCGGCATGAAGGCCGACATCCACCCGCAGTACAACGTCACCGAGGTGACGTGTGGTTGCGGAAACACGTTCACCACCCGCAGCACCGCCCCGTCCGGTCAGCTGACCGTCGAGGTCTGCTCGGCGTGCCACCCCTTCTACACCGGCAAGCAGAAGATCCTGGACACCGGTGGCCGCGTCGCCCGCTTCGAGAAGCGGTTCGGCAAGCGGAACACCGGCACCCCCGCCGGCGAGTAGCACCACCGACGGCGCCCGCGCCGCCCTGCACCGGGGCGGCACGGGCGCCGTCGTCATGTCCGGGCCCACGTCCGGGCTCTTTCGGGCTCAAGTCCCCGGATTGCTCGGGCTCACCTACCAGAGGAGTGCAGATGAGCAGTGCCGAGACCGGCAGCGACCGGCTCGCCGGCCTGCTCGCCGAGCACCGCGAGCTGGAGGCCGAGCTCGCCGACCCGGCGGTGCACGTCGACGCCGCGCGCGCCCGCCGGCTGGGACGGCGTTACGCCGCGCTCGCCCCCCTGGTGGAGACCGCCCGGGCGCTGGACGCCGCCCGCGACGACCTGTCCGCGGCTCGCGAGCTGTCCGGGGAGGACGCCTCCTTCGCCCGCGAGGCCGAGCAGCTGGAGGTCAGCGTCACCGACCTCACCGCCCGGCTGACCGAGCTGCTGCTGCCCAAGGACCCCGACGACGACAAGGACGTCATCCTCGAGATCAAGGCGGGGGAGGGCGGCGCGGAGTCGGCGTTGTTCGCCGGCGACCTGCTGCGGATGTACCTGCGGTATGCCGAGCGCCGCGGCTGGTCGACCGAGGTGCTGGACGCCGTCGACGCCGAGCTGGGCGGTTACAAGGACGTCGCGGTGGCGATCAAGTCCCGCACCGACGAGGGCATCTTCGCCCGGCTGAAGTTCGAGGCCGGCGTGCACCGGGTGCAGCGGGTGCCGGTGACCGAGTCCCAGGGCCGCATCCACACCTCCGCCGCCGGGGTGCTGGTGCTGCCCGAGGCCGAGGAGGTCGACGTCACCGTCGACGCCAACGACCTGCGCATCGACGTCTTCCGCTCGTCCGGGCCCGGTGGGCAGAGCGTGAACACCACCGACTCCGCCGTCCGGATCACCCACCTGCCCACCGGCATCGTGGTGAGCTCGCAGAACGAGAAGAGCCAGCTGCAGAACCGCGAGTCGGCGCTGCGCGTGCTCCGCTCCCGGTTGCTGGCCGCCGCCCGCGACGAGGCCGCCGCGACCGCCTCCGACCAGCGCCGCAGCCAGGTGCGCACGGTCGACCGCAGCGAGCGGGTGCGCACCTACAACTTCCCGGAGAACCGGATCTCCGACCACCGGGTGGGCTTCAAGGCGCACAACCTGGACGCCGTGCTGGACGGCGAGC
>JAOPXN010000037.1 GCA_025965155.1 Propionibacteriaceae bacterium | reverse complement strand
GAACGGCACCCTTGAGCAGGATCAGGCCCTTCTCGACGTCCACCGCGTGCACGGTGATGTTCTGGGTGGTGACGGTGTCCGTACCCATCCGACCGGCCATCCGGGTGCCCTTGAAGACGCGACCGGGGGTCGCGCAGGCGCCGATGGAACCGGGCTTGCGGTGGTTGCGGTGTGCACCGTGCGAGGCGCCGACGCCGTGGAAGCCGTGACGCTTCATGACACCGGCGTAGCCCTTGCCCTTGCTCGTTCCGGTGACGTCGACGTCGTCGCCGGCGGCGAACAGCTCGGGGCTGATCTCCTGGCCGACCGAGTACGACGCGGCGTCGGCGGTGCGGATCTCGGCCATGTGGCGGCGCGGGGTGACCCCGGCTGCCTCGAAGTGACCGGCCGAGGGCTTGGTGACCTTGCGGCCGTCGATCTCGCCGTACCCGACCTGGATGGCGTTGTAGCCGTCCTTCTCAGGGGTGCGGACCTGGGTGACCACGTTGGTGGACGCCGCGACGACGGTCACCGGGACGATCTTGTTGTTCTCGTCCCACAGCTGGGTCATGCCGAGCTTGGTGCCCAGCAGCCCCTTCACTTTGCGTTCTGCGCTCATGATCTATATCCCTCAGAGCTTGATTTCGATATCGACACCCGCGGGCAGGTCGAGGCGCATCAGCGAGTCAACCGTCTTCGGGGTGGGGTCGATGATGTCGATCAGCCGCTTGTGCGTACGCATCTCGAAGTGCTCGCGGCTGTCCTTGTACTTGTGCGGAGAACGGATCACGCAGTACACGTTCTTCTCGGTCGGCAGCGGCACTGGGCCGGCGACCTTCGCACCCGTACGCGTCACCGTGTCGACGATTTTCCGCGCCGAGGAGTCGATGACCTCGTGGTCATAGGCCTTAAGCCTGATGCGGATCTTTTGTCCCGCCACAGTTCGTCCCTCTTCTCGTACTACCGGCTGATGTGGTGCATTGTTCCGACCCCCGCGGTCGGGTGTGTCGGGTCCTAAAGACACAACACGTCCCTGAAACCTTCGTGCCAGGGAGGTTGCCCAGCCCTTGAGGGCCGAGCTTCGGGGAGTCTCGCGGTGCGGTGGCCATCCGTCTTGACGACGCACGATCTGAACGACCGCATGACACACCCCGGCGACTCCGTCGGAGCAACCCGAAGATTCTGTCAGAGTCCGCCAGTCAGAGCAAATCGGGGTATAAGCGCTCCGGCTGAACGGTCCCGTACAACTTGACCACAGTACCCACCCATGGCGACGGAGTCGAATGCGCTGATTTTCGACCACCAGTCGAGCGGATCCGGCCTTGGCGCGGCCGGTGAGTGGCAGTCGTCGCCCGTTCTCAGCGGCCCAACCCCTGCCTGGTGCAGCCGAGCACCCAGTCGGGCTCCTCCACGAGCTGCCGCCAGGTGAAGTTCAAGACGACGTAGCCGGCCAGCACCAGGTGGTTGCGGCGGCGTCGGTCCTCCTCGAACGCCCGGCGGGTGCCATGCGTCTCCCAGCCGTCGATCTCCAGCGCCAGCCGCTGCCGCTCGAAGAGGAGGTCCACGTAATAGCCGCTGACCCCTGCTCGCACCCAGACATTGGTCCGCCAGCCGGTGATCCGAGCCGCGCGAAGCAACCGGTGCTGCAGCCGCTCGGCTTCAGACCACGGCTCATCCCGTGAGTCATGCAGGAGCTCGGCCCGGACCCTGTTCCCGGGCCGTTGCGGCTGCAGGTGGAACGCCGCCCACATGTCGTCCAGACGGGCCATCCCGCTGCGCAGTACCCGGTCGATGACGTCACCGCCGTCTGGCAGCACCGCCATGTCCACTGCAGTCAGGCTCGGTGCGCTGAAGACCAAGCCGTCACGGCGGTGGACCAGCTCGGGCGGTATCCGGCGGCATTCCAGCTGGACCGTGCGAGGCCTGCGCCGGGAGTGGGCCGGTGCAGCCACGGTGACCACACCGAGCGGACAGTCCGGCCAGAAGCTGAGCCGGGCCGCCGCCGACCCCGTCAGCACGGCGTCCGGTCCGGCCCACAGCTGTGTGGCTCGGATCCGCACCATCGGGTCGCCGGCCTCACCGACGGCGCAGTACACGCCCGGCAGCAGCGAGGTGAGGGTTCCGGCCCGGAGCTGGCGGTCCAGCGACCCTGCTATATCGCGATGGCACCGGCGGGCGATGGCGCCGCCACCGGCACGCAGGCGCAGCTCGATCTCGTTCACCTCTAGACTCTGCTGTTGCGGCGGCTTTTCCGATCACCCGGTGCGGTGATCTGTGGAGGGCGCTGACAAACCGCCCCGACCGTGTGGACAAGGCCCCGAACCGGCCTCCTGGAGTCCGGTCGTCGCGGATTATCAGCGGCTGCGCCCTAGGCTGGCGGACATGACGCTGTCCCCCGGTGTCGCGGCCGGCCACCCCAGCACGGCGGCCGCCGGCGCCGACATCCTCGCCCGTGGTGGCTCCGCGGCTGACGCAGCCGTGGCCATGATGTTGGTGAGCTGTGCGGCGGAGACGATCTTCACCGGGCTCAGTGGCGGCGGTTTCGCCACCTACTACGACGCGGCCCGGCAGGAGACCACCTGCGTCGACTTCTTCGTCAGCGTGCCCGGCCTGGGTGGCCGCCTGCATGGTCGCGGGATACCGATCGAGGTGTCGTTTGTCGGTCAGGCGGTGCCGTACGACATCGGCCCCACCACCGTGGCCGTGCCCGGGGTGCCGGCGGGTGCGCGGCACCTGTGGGAGCGCTGGGGAAGGCTCGACTGGGCCGAGGTGGTGGTGCCCGGGCTCGCCGCCTCGTACGGGACGCCGTTCCCCGCTGCCCATGCCGCGCTGTTGCCAGACATCGCGCCGGCGATGTGCGTCGGCGACGGTGCGCAGGTGTACCGCAGGCCGGACGGTGAGTTCCTCAGCGCCGGCGACCCGCTCCGCCACCATGATCATCATCGTGCCTACGAACTACTCGCCGAGCAGCCGGAAGCGTTCTACACCGGGGAGTTCGCTGAGGCGATGCTGACCTCGGTGGCCGACGGCGGGGCCTTGGATACCGCGGATCTCCAGGCGTACAAGGTGGTTGAGAGCAAGCCGCGGGAAGTGGAAGTGCCCGGATACACAGTGGCCGCCCGCGGGAATGACCTCGACGATGTGCTCGGCACGCTCGGCCGCGCCGCACGAACGGTGACGGCCGACCCGACGACGGACCCGGCGTCCGCGCTGGCCCTGGTGGAGGCACTCCGCGGGCCTCAGCGGCGGGCCGAGACCACCAACATCGTTGCGGTCGACTCCGAGGGCAACGGGTGCGCGGTGACGACCAGTCTCGGTCTGGGGTCGGGGGTGTGGGTCCCCGGCTTCGGAGTCCATCTCAACTCCATGCTGGGAGAGGGTGAGCTGATCCGGGAGCCAGTGCCCCCAGGCGCCCGGCTCGGCTCGATGATGTCGCCGCTGGTCGCACTCGACTCCGATGGCCGGCTGGCCCTGGCGGCGGGGGCCGCGGGCGGTAGCCGGATCCGCCCGGCGCTGGTGCAGTGTGTGCTCCGGATCCTGGCCGGGGCGCAGCCACAGGCCGCCATCGACGCTCCGCGACTTCATGCGGTCCCCGGCGCGGTCGTGCTGGAACCCGGCTTCGCCCCACACGTGATCGGTGCGCTGCGCCAAGCCGGCAACGAGGTCGCGCTGGCTCCCAAGCGGGCCGCCTACTTCGGTGGGGTCTCGGCGATCGGGCGCGGCGGAGGCGGTGCCGATCCGCGCCGTAGCGGCGAGTTCCGCGCAGTGCCGGTCCAGCCGAGGCGCAGCTGAGACCGGGGAACCGCTGCGGCTCCGCCAGGTGACGTGACTCGGCCCGGCCGCCAACAGCTGCCGCAGTGAGATCCACCTGGTGACCCTCGGACCGGCGCCCTCTAGGGTTTCGGTGTGACTGCTTCTGTGCCTACCTCCACCTACCGCCTTCAGATCCGCGCCGGTTTCACCCTGGCCGACGCAGCCGAGATCGTCGACTACCTGCGTGACCTGGGCGTCGGCGCGGTGTATCTTTCCCCGCTGCTGAAGTCGGCCAGCGGGTCCGACCACGGCTACGACACGGTGGACGTGACCCTGGTGGACCCGGCCCGCGGCGGCGAGGCCGAGTTCGAGCTGCTGCTGCAGGCAGCCGAGCGGGCCGGCCTGGGGGTGGTCATCGATATCGTGCCCAACCACCTCGGGATCGCTGCCCCGGTGGAGAACCCGGCCTGGTGGGACGTGCTCCGCAACGGCAAGGAGTCGCCGTACGCAGCCTGGTTCGACATCGACTGGAGCCGGGACCGGATCGTCGTACCGATCCTCGGCGACGACGCGGAGCTGAGCATCACCGACGGCGAGCTCCGCTACTTCGAGCACCGTTTCCCGCTGGCGCCGGGCACCTGGTCCCCCGGCGACGACCCCGCCGACGTGCATGATCGGCAGCACTACGAGCTGGTGCACTTCCGTCGCGGCGATTCCGAGCTCAACTACCGCCGCTTCTTCGCTGTCACCACCCTCGCCGGGGTGCGGGTCGAGGACCCGGCCGTCTTCGACGCCACTCACGCCCGGGTGGCGGAGTGGATGCAGCAGCAGGGCGTCACCGGGCTGCGGATCGACCACCCGGACGGTCTCGTCGACCCGGCCGGCTATCTGGACCGGCTTCGCGAGATCGCCCCGGATGCCTGGATCACCGTAGAGAAGATCCTGGAGCCTGGCGAGGCGCTGCCGGACTGGCCGGTGGCCGGCACGACCGGGTACGACGCGATGCGCGAGGTCAACGGCCTCTTCATCGACCCGAGCCACGAGCCGACCTTCACCCAGCTGTACCAGCGGCTCACCGGCGACACCCGCTCGCTGGAGGAGCACATCGAGATCGGCAAGCGGATGGTGACCACCGACCTGCTGCCGGCAGAGGTGCGCCGGATGGCTGCCCTGGCGCCCGACGTACCCAACGCGGCAGCCGCGCTGGCGGAGGTCGCGGTGGCGTTCACCGTCTACCGCTCCTACCTGCCGGCTGGCGCTGAGAACCTGGACGCCGCCCTTGACCGCGCCGCCCGCCGCAACCCCGAGCTGGTGGACGCGCTGGAGGCCCTCAGCCCCCGGCTGCACGACGCCACCGACGAGCTGGCGCTGCGGATGCAGCAGCTCAGCGGGGCGACCATGGCCAAGGGGATCGAGGACACCGCTTACTACCGGTACGCGCGGTTTGTGGCCCTCAACGAGGTCGGCGGCAACCCGGACGAGTTCGGGATCGGGCTGGCCGACTTCCACGCCGCCCAGCTGCGCAGGCAGGCCGACCAGCCGGAGTCGATGACGTCGCTATCCACCCACGACACCAAGCGCGGCGAGGACGTACGCGCCCGGCTGGCGGTGCTGAGCGAGCTTCCGGAGGAGTGGGCGACCTTCGCCGAGCTCATCCTGGCCGCCAGCACGGTTCCCAACCGCGCCTTCGCCTACTTGGTGGCACAGACGCTGGTCGGCGTAGGCCCGATCGAGCGGAGCCGGATCCACGACTATGTGGAGAAGGCGATGCGCGAGGCCGCCGACGGCACCGGCTGGGTGGACCAGGACGAGGCATTCGAGGCCGCGGTGCACGACCTGGTGGACTCGGCGTACGACGATGCCGAGATCCGATCCGCCTGGGACGCGCTGCTGGCCCGGCTGACCGCGGCGGGATGGTCGAACTCGCTCGGGCAGAAGCTGGTGCAGATCACCATGCCGGGAGTCCCGGACGTCTACCAGGGCACCGAGATCTGGGAGGACTCGCTGGTCGACCCGGACAACCGACGCCCGGTCGACTTCGCCGCGCTACGCAAGCTGCTGGCCCAGCAACAGCCGCCGGAGATCGACGACTCCGGAGCGGCCAAGCTCTGGGTGACCGGTCATGCGCTCCGGGTCCGGCGCGACCAGCCGGAGTCGTTCACCGACTACCGTCCGATCTCCGCGCAGGGCCCGGCCGCCGACCATCTGGTGGCCTTCGACCGCGGCGGCGCGGTGACCCTGGCGACCCGGTTGCCGGTCGGTCTGGCGGCCGCAGGTGGCTGGGACGACACCACGGTGGAGCTGGCCGGTCCGCTGCGTGATGTGTTCACCGGTCGGACCTTCCACGGCATCACGGCTGTGGCGGACGTGTTGGCGGACTATCCGGTCGCGCTGCTGGTTCGGTGATCTCTGGGTCAGTCCAGAAATCGGCCTCTCGTCGAGCTGCCGGCCCGGGACACGCGGCGGCAGAGGGCTACCGAACCCATGAGGGGCGAATTTCTGGACTGGAGCGGCTCAGCCCGCCAACGAGACCGCGGTCTGGCTACCGACCTCATCGAAGCCCAGGCGAGCGGCCAACGCCCGCGAGGCGCTGTTGTCGCGTCTAGCCCGCCACTGCGGGATGAGGCCCCGGTCAAGCGCCTCGTTGGTGGCGATGCCGGCGGCGACGGTGCCGAAGCCGTACCGGCGCAGCGCAGGCGGGGTGAGGACGCCGAGGTGGCCGAGGATCTGCTCCCACTCGTCGAAGCCGGCTCCGGCCGTGATCTGGTCGGTGTCGTCGAGGGTGGCGAACTTCCAGTCCATCTTCGATAGGCCGACCTCGGCGATGTCGTCGGGCGGACAGAGCCGCTCCAGATCCGTCACCGCGGCGACGTCGTCGGTCACCAACACCGACTTCAGCGCATCGTTGCTGACATAGCTGTCGGCGAACGACAGGGTCGTCTCCCCCAGCAACCTGCCGGTACAGGTCCCGGGCTCCGGGTCGCGGCTGAGGCCGAGCAGCGTCGGGCCGTCGGCCAGCTCCGTATCGCTCAGATCTGCCGCACGCAGCAGAATGCGCTCCGGTGCGGCCAGCACCCGATGCTCCCAGAGGGTGACGAACATGATCATGGAGTCGTCGACCCGGGTGACCCGACCGGACGGGCGCGCCATCAGGGCGTCGTCGGGCAGCTTCAGCACCCGGGCCCAGGCCAGCTCGACGATCGCCCTCGTGTTCGGATCCACTGCACGATCCTAGACAACGGCTCGACACTGCTCCGCAGCCACCGGAACCAATGGCTGCAGGTTGGCCGAACGGGAGCAGCACCGCCCCAGCGAAAACACCCTGGGCGGCTGAGCCAGCAGATGCGAAGAGCCCCGAACCGGCAAGCGGTTCGGGGCTCCTTGCGGTGACTATCCAGTCATCAAGCGGTCAGGCTCGGGTCACTTGATGATCTTGGTCACGCGGCCTGCGCCGACGGTCCGGCCACCCTCGCGGATGGCGAACTTGAGCTCTTCCTCCATGGCGATCGGCTGGATCAGCTGAACGGTCATGTCGGTGTTGTCGCCGGGCATCACCATGTCGGTGCCCTCAGGCAGGTTCACAACGCCGGTCACGTCAGTCGTACGGAAGTAGAACTGAGGACGGTAGTTGTTGAAGAACGGCGTGTGACGGCCGCCCTCCTCCTTGCTGAGGATGTAGACGCGCGCCTCAAAGTCGGTGTGCGGGGTGGTGGTGCCAGGCTTGATCACAACCATTCCGCGCTCGTCGTCCTCGCGCTTGGTGCCACGGAGCAGCAGACCGACGTTCTCGCCCGCACGACCCTCGTCGAGCAGCTTGCGGAACATCTCGACGCCGGTGACGGTCGTCGTCTGCTTGGTGTTGCGGATACCGATCAGGTCGACGGTCTCGTTGACCTTGACGACGCCGCGCTCGATCCGGCCGGTGATGACGGTGCCACGACCGGTGATCGTGAAGACGTCCTCAACGGGCATCAGGAACGGCTTGTCGATCTCGCGCTCCGGCTGCGGGATGTGGGTGTCGACAGCGTTCATCAGCTCCATGATCGACTCGCCCCACTTCTCGTCGCCGTTAAGCGCCGGGAAGGCAGCAACCTGGACGACAGGGGTGTCGTCCCCGTCGAAGTCGTACTCGCTGAGCAGTTCGCGGACCTCGAGCTCGACGAGCTCCAGGATCTCCTCGTCATCGACCATGTCGCACTTGTTGAGGGCGACGACGATGGCGGGGACACCGACCTGACGAGCCAGCAGCACGTGCTCGCGGGTCTGCGGCATCGGGCCGTCGGTCGCCGCCACCACGAGGATCGCACCGTCCATCTGAGCCGCGCCGGTAATCATGTTCTTGATGTAGTCGGCGTGACCAGGGCAGTCGACGTGGGCGTAGTGACGCGCCTCGGTCTGGTACTCGACGTGTGCGATCGAGATGGTGATACCGCGCTGGCGCTCTTCCGGCGCCTTGTCGATCTGGTCGAATGCCGACGCCTGGTTGAGGGTCGGGTACTTGTCGTGGAGCACCTTCGTAATCGCCGCGGTCAGCGTGGTCTTGCCGTGGTCGATATGCCCGATGGTGCCGATGTTGACGTGCGGCTTTGTCCGCTCGAACTTGGCCTTTGCCACTTGGGCTCCTTCTAGGATTGTCGCCACGCGGTCGCGGGGCGTACAGGTTGGACTTGCGCCAGCCTTACGGCTGGGTGCTTGCAGACCTCGGTCGGATTTGGTCCGGCCTAAGTTTTGTGTACGAAATCGCCTTCGTCAAACTCGTTCGTACGGCGCGTACCCGACCAGGTTCGCAACGAACCCGGTCGGTCCGCTATCACTCGCCGCGGGCCTTCTGGATGATCTCCTCGGCCACGTTCTTGGGCGTCTCGGCGTAGGAGTGGAACTCCATCGAGTACGACGCCTGACCGGAGGTCTTGGACCGCAGGTCACCGACGTAGCCGAACATCTCAGACAGCGGCACCAGGGCCTCGACGACCTTGTTGCCGTGCAGGTCGTTCATGGCCTGGATCTGACCGCGACGGGCGTTCAGGTCACCGATGACGGTTCCCAGGTAGTCCTCAGGGGTGGTCACCTCGACGGCCATCATCGGCTCGAGCAGCGCCGGGTCAGCGCGGCGGGCGGCCTCCTTGAACACCATCGAGCCGGCGATCCGGAAGGCGAGCTCGGAGGAGTCGACATCGTGGTAGGCGCCGTCCTGCAGCGTCACCTTGATGTCCTCGACCGGGTAGCCGGCCAGCACACCGAACTGCATGGCGTCCTGGATGCCCTCGTCGACGGCCGGGATGTACTCACGCGGGATGCGACCACCGGTGACACCGTTGACGAACTCGTAGCCCGAGCCCGGCTCCAGCGGCTCCAGGTCGACGATCACCCGAGCGTACTGACCGGATCCACCCGACTGCTTCTTGTGGGTGTACTCGATCTTGGTGACCGGGCGGCGCAGAGTCTCGCGGTAGGCCACCTGCGGCTTGCCGATGTTGGCCTCGACCTTGAACTCACGCTTCATCCGGTCGATCAGCACCTCAAGGTGCAGCTCGCCCATGCCGGCGATGATGGTCTGACCGGTCTCGTCGTCGGTGTGGACCCGGAAGGTCGGGTCCTCCTCCGCCAGCCGCTGGATAGCGACCGAGAGCTTCTCCTGGTCGCTCTTGGTCTTCGGCTCGATGGCCTGCTCGATCACCGGTGCCGGGAAGTCCATCGACTCCAGCACGACCGGGTGGGCCTGGTCGGACAGGGTCTCGCCGGTGGTGGTGTCCTTCAGACCCATCACGGCGACAATCTGGCCGGCGCCGACGCTGGCGATCTCCTCACGCTTGTTCGCATGCATTCGGTAGATCTTGCCGATCCGCTCCTTGCGACCCTTGGTCGCGTTGAGCACGGTCGTACCGGTCTCCAACTTCCCGGAGTAGACCCGGATGTAGGTCAGCTTGCCCAGGTGCGGGTCAGCGGCAATCTTGAACGCCAACGCGGAGAACGGGTCCGAGGTGTCGGGGTGACGGTCGATCTCGACCGACTCGTCGCCCGGCTTGAAGCCCTTGATGGCCGGAACGTCCATCGGCGACGGCAGGTACGCCAGCACGGCGTCGAGCAGCGGCTGGACGCCCTTGTTCTTGAACGCTGTGCCGCAGAGAACGGCGGTGATCTGGGAGGAGAGGATCGCGCGACGAAGCGCAGCCTGGAGCTGAGCCGGGGTGGGCTCCTCGCCCTCCAGGTAAAGCTCCATCAGCTCGTCGTCGTACTCCACGACCAGCTCGACGAGGTCGGCGTGGGCCTGAGCGGCCTTCTCGGCCAGGTCGGCCGGGATCTCCTCGATCGTGTAGTCCTCGCCGATCGCGGTCTCGCCGCGCCAGGTGAGGGCACGCATCTGAACCAGGTCCACGACGCCGATGAAGTCAGCCTCGGCACCGATCGGCAGCTGCAGGATGGCCGGGACGGCGTTCAGCCGGTTCTTGATGGTTTCGACACAGAAGTCGAAGTTGGCGCCGGTCCGGTCCAGCTTGTTGATGAAGCAGATCCGGGGAACCTGGTAGCGGTCGGCCTGGCGCCATACGGTCTGGCTCTGCGGCTCGACGCCTGCGACACCGTCGAACACGGCCACTGCGCCGTCGAGGACGCGGAGCGAACGCTCCACCTCGACCGTGAAGTCCACGTGCCCGGGGGTGTCGATGATGTTAATGGTGTGGTCTTTCCACTGACAGGTGGTCGCGGCGGACGTGATGGTGATGCCGCGCTCCTGCTCCTGTTCCATCCAGTCCATCGTGGCTGCGCCGTCGTGAACCTCACCGATCTTGTAGTTGATACCGGTGTAGAACAAGATGCGTTCGGTCGTCGTGGTCTTGCCCGCATCGATGTGGGCCATGATCCCGATGTTACGAACCTTGGATAGGTCGGTCTTGATGTCGACAGCCACGGAAGGCTCAACCTCTAATCTGTTGCGTTTTTGGCTGTCCGTACG
>JAOPXN010000126.1 GCA_025965155.1 Propionibacteriaceae bacterium | reverse complement strand
CCCCGGGAACTCGTTGGTCGCCGGCGCTGCGGCTGCTGGTCGTCATCGCTGCGGGTGCCTGTCTGGGGCTGAGCTTTCAGCCGTACGGTGCGTGGCCGCTGCTGCTCGTGGCCCTGCCCGCCCTGACCCTGACCGTCCGTGGTGTCCGGCCGCGCGGTGCCTTCGGGCTCGGGTATGCCTACGGCTTGGCCATGCTGCTGGTGGCTGTCAGCTGGGTTCACGTTCTCGGCTGGTGGGTCGCGGTGGCGCTGATCGCCTTCGAGTCGTTGTTCTTCGGCCTGCTGGGCGTTTTGCTCAACGTCATCTCCAGGTTGAGGGGTTGGCCGCTTGCGGCGGCGTGCTGCTGGGTGCTGGTTGAGTTCAGCTACTCGCGAATCCCATTCGGCGGCTTCGGCTGGACCCGGGTCGCCTACGCCGCGGTGGACACCCCGCTGGCGGGTTTCTTTCCGCTGATAGGGGTCGCCGGGGTCTCGTTCCTCGTCGCGCTGCTGGCCCAGCTGGTCGCGTGGTGCTGGCTCCAGCGGCCGGGGGCGCGCACCCAGCAGGGTGTCCGGTCCCGGTCCGGTCGACGCCGTCTGCTCGCGGCGACGGCAGCGTCAGTGGTTCTGCTGCTGCTAGGTGGGGCCGCGGGAACGTTCTTCCAGGTGGAGCCGCTGGCCGGCCGGGAAGGCAGCCTGCAGGTAGGCATCGTGCAGGGCAACGTGCCGGGGCGCGGTCTCGAGGCCCTCGGTCGGGCCCGGACCGTGACCAACAACCATCTGAGCGAGACCGTCAAGCTGACGACCAGAGCCCGGCTCGGACAAGTGACCGAACCTGACTTCATCCTGTGGCCGGAGAACTCCACCGACATCGACCCGTTGCTCGATCCCATCACCCGGCGAGTGGTCCAGTCGGCAGCAGAGATCGCAGCCAAGCCCATCCTGGTCGGCGCGGTTACCGCCGGCCCAGGCGCGGACGAGCGACAGACGACGGCGTTGTGGTGGGACCCGCAGCAGGGCATCACGGCCCGTTACGAAAAACGCAACCTGGTCCCGTTCGGGGAGTGGATCCCGTTCCGTGACCGGCTGCTGCCGGTGATCCCGATTCTGGCGCAGGTCGGCGCCCAGTCGGTGCCGGGCACCACTCCCGGGGTGCTGGCGGTGTCGGCCGGCGGACGTACTGTGCGGGTCGGTGACGTGATCTGCTTCGAGCTGGCCTACGACGCCACCGTGTACGAGACGGTCACCGGCGGCGCTCAGATCTCCATGGTGCAGAGCAACAACGCGACCTACGGCGGCACGGGGCAGATCGACCAGCAGTTCGCGATCACCCGTGCCCGGGCGATGGAGACCCGACGCGAGATCGCCGTGGCGACCACGAACAGCGTCTCGGGCTTCATCGACCGGAATGGCCGGGTGGTGGACCGCACAGCTGAGTTCACCGCGGCATCCATGGTTGTCACGATGCCGCTTCGTACCGCACTGACGCCCGCGGTGCTGGTGGCGCCCTGGCTGGATCGTGCCCTGGCGGCGCTCGGTGCGTTGTTCGCGCTGGCCGGGATCGCGGCACACCGGCGAAAGAGCTCTTCACCGCCGGCCCCGGTACGCCAGGATGGACCGCTCATCGACCCGGCACCGCCGCCGCTGGCACCGTCGTCAGCGGAGCCGGCGGCGTCGGGCCGGGGAACAGACGTTCCCGTAGTGGGATCAGGACGGAAAGGCAGTGAGTGAACCGACCAGGCAAGGAGCCCGCGTGAAGGCCTCAGGTTCGCAAGGGCCGACTCTCGTCATCATTCCGACCTACAACGAGTCGGAGAACCTCGAGTGGATCGTCGGCCGCGTCCGCGCGGCTGTACCGTCGGCCCACGTGCTGGTTGCCGACGACAACTCCCCGGACGGGACCGGTACGCTCGCCGACCAGCTCGCGGCCACGGACTCTCAGGTGCATGTGCTGCACCGGCCCGGCAAGGAGGGCCTGGGTGCCGCCTATCTGGCCGGGTTCGAGTGGGGTCTGGACCGGGGTTACGACGTGCTCGTCGAGATGGACGCCGACGGTTCGCATCAGCCCGAGCAGCTCCCGTCCCTGCTGGACGCACTCAGCGAGGCCGACCTCGTCCTCGGGTCGCGGTGGGTTCGGGGTGGCAAGGTGGTGAACTGGCCGAGGTCACGGGAGGTGCTGTCCCGCGGCGGCAACCTGTGGACCCGGATCTCGCTCGGAATCCCACTCAAGGACGCTACCGGTGGCTACCGCGCCTTCCGCCGGGAGACGCTGCAAGGGCTGGGGCTGGAGGATGTCGCCTCTACCGGCTACTGCTTCCAGGTGGACCTGGCCTGGCGTGCGTTGAAGGCCGGGTTCACCGTCAAGGAGGTACCGATCACGTTCGTCGAACGTGAACGCGGGGACTCCAAGATGAGCCGGAAGATCGTGATCGAGGCGCTCGTGCTGACCACTGCCTGGGGGATAGCGCATCGCGGTTCCCAGCTACGCAACCTGGTGCGGCCAAAGCGGATGGTCAGCGGATGAGGCGCCGCGGCAGCTGGATCTGGCCACTGTTCGTGGTGGCGTTGGTGGCCGTTCCGATCTTCGAGGTGTGGCTGCTGATCCAGGTGGGCCGACAGATCGGGGTACTGCCAACCGTCGGCATCCTGGTGGCAGAAGCGGTCCTGGGAGCCTGGCTGGGCAAGCGGGAGGGCGAACGAGCGTGGACGGCGCTCAACGGCGCACTCCGCACTGGGACGATGCCGTCGGCGGAACTGGCCGACGCCGCCCTGGTGCTGGTGGGCGCCGTGCTGTTGATGCTTCCCGGCTTCGCCACCGACGTGATCGGGTTCTTCTTTCTGCTGCCCTTCACCCGCCCGCTGGCCCGCGCCCTGCTGGGATATCTGGTTGCTCGTCGGGTCAGCAGGCTGGGGATACCGAACCAGGTCGCCAAGCTGGACCGGGACAACCTGATTGAGGGCGAGACGGTGGAGCCCCCCGCCGCGGAGCCGAACCGGCCGCCGCACGACCATCGGGTCATTCGAGGCGAGATCGAGGATGACGAGCGCTGAGTGTCGGGCCATCGCCAGCGCGGACTGCGGCGAGCGTCCGGGGCACCGCGGAACGTAGAACAGGGCCGCCCCCGCGTTCCGCGCGCTGCCGACCAGTGCAGTACGCGGGCGCGAGGACGACCCTGACTCTCGATGAGACGTGCCGGCTGGGGCAACCCCACCGGCTTGACGCCGGTTTCAGCCGGCCGTCTCAGGCTCTAACAGCCCTATGCGGTCTTCTTGGTACGGGAGGCGCGAGCCAGATGTGGCGGGCCCACCTCACCGGACCGCAGCAGGTCCAGACGCTCCTTGAGCAGGTCCTCCAGCTCCGGGATCGAACGTCGTTCCCGCAGCATGTCCCAGTGGGTCCGGACCGGCTTCTCTTCCTTGACTTCGGGCCGCTCCCCATCGGAGCGGAGCGACTCCGCGCCGCACCGTGGGCACTCCCACAGCGACGGGATCTCAGCCTCCTGTGCAAACACCAGGCTGAAGTGGTGATTCCGGGAGCAGTCGTACCCGATCTCCTGCCGCGGTGCGAACTCGACCCCGGCCTCGTCCTCGAAACTCTTCGTCCCGAGGCCCGTTCCTCTTAATGAACGATCTGCCATTGCAAACCTCCCGACTCGATTCCTGCCTTGTCAAACCCTGTGAGTCCCCGTGTTATGTAACTCCGGACGGAGGCGGTTTGTTCCGCCTCCGGGCTTGCGGGCACTCATCCGATCGCCCCGAGATCGGCCGGCTGATGCCTCGGTGGAGGGTTCACCCGCCACAGCGCGATCGCACCCATCAACAACACCAGCGCTATACCGATAATGCCCATCCGGTCGGAGTTGAAAACGCCGGACAGCAGTGCAAACAGCCCCGGAGCGAGGAAAGAGACGGCGCGACCGGTGGTCGCGTACAGGCCGAACATCTGGCCTTCGCGGCCTTCGGGCGCCAGCCGTGCCAGGAACGACCTGGAGCTCGACTGTGCCGGGCCGACCCAGAGGCAGAGCAGCAGGCCGAAGACCCAGAACATGGTCGGGCCGTGAGCGAACAGCAAGATGGTGGCAGTCACAATGAGCCCCGTCAGTGAGACTGTGATGATCGGCTTCGGGCCCACCCGGTCCTCGACGAACCCGGCGGCGAATGCGCCGATAGCGGCCACGATGTTGGCTGCCACGCCAAAGATGATGACGTCGGACGCGCTCAGTCCGTACACGCTGACGGCGAGCACGGCGCCGAAGCTGAAAACGGCCGCGAGCCCGTCGCGGTACAGGGCGCTCGCCAGCAGGAAGTAGACCGAGTTCCGGTCCGCCCGGAACAGGGTGCGTACATCGCCCGCCAGCACCTTGTACGACGCGAGGAAGCCGACCCGGTCGATCGTGGTGGTGGGCGGAATCTCAGGAACCAGCACCAGCACCGGGACTGCGAAGACGGCGAACCAGATCGCGACCACAATGGCCAGCACCCGGTACTTCATGCCCCCTTCGGCCGTCACCCCGAAGAGGCCGACGTCGGGGGAGATGAACAGCACGAAGGAGATCAGCAGGACGAAGATGCCGCCGACGTACCCGCTGGCCCAGCCGATCCCGGAGATCCGGCCGATGTTGGCGGGGGTGGAGATCTGCTGCAGCATCGCGTTGTACGACACCCCGGCGAACTCCATGAAGACCGACCCGGCAGCGAGCAGAACCAGCCCAAGCCACAGGTAGGTGTACTCGTCCCGGACGAAGAACAGCCCGAGCGTGGCGCCAATCGTCAACGCGGTCCACAGTCCCAGGCTGCGGCGACGCCGGCCGCCCGCGTCGGCACGCTGGCCGGTGATCGGTGCGATCGCCGCCACCGCCACGCCCGCCACGAACATCGCGATGCCCAGCCAGGTGGAGCCGCTCAGCGACCCGGCGGGCCGGTCTGCGGCCACGGCGTTGGCCAGGTACGGCGCGAAGACGAAGCTGGTGACAATGCTGCTGTACGCCGATGATCCCCAGTCCCACGAGGCCCAGGCCGCCACCGTGCGGCGCGGCGTCGCGCTGACGGCCGGAGCGGGATCTATCACCTCACCGTGCGGTGCTGCCATGGCTCCTCATCTGCCTTCGCTCGCCAACCGGGTCGGCCGTCGAGGTTGTTGCGCACGCCTGTCTCGCAAGACGCTCAGGTCCAAAGCCCCCGCTGCTCCAGAACTGCTTTCAAGGTATCGACTCGGTCGGTGAAGATGCCGTCGACACCCGCATCGATCAGCTGTGTCATTGATTCGGAGTCGTCGACGGTCCAGATGTGGATCTGTTTTCCGGCCCGATGCACAGCCGCCACCAGAGCCGGCGTCAGGACACGGAACCGCCGGCCGAACAGATCGTGTTCCATCGGCATCTGCAGGGCCACCGCCGGAGTGTTGATGAGCCTGGTGAGTGCGGGCGCGAAGCGGTTCCAGGCGACGCCACGGGCGCTGGCCGCCGAGGCCACCCGGGTGCCAAGGAGGCGGCGCAGCCGATGCAGTCGGGCCGGACTAAAGGAGGAGATGCAGACCCGGTCGTACGCCTCGTACTCGGCGATGGTGCTCGCGAGCAGGTCCACGGCGGCGTCGGACTTGGCGTCGATGTTGAACCGGGCCTGTGGGTAGCGGAGCAGGAGGTCGGCCAGCCGGGGGATCGGGTCATGGCCTCCGATCCGGGCCTCGCTGATCTCGGCGTAGCTGAGCTGGGAGATCAGGCCCTGCCGGTCGGTGACCCGGTCCAGCCGGTTGTCGTGGAAGGCGAGCAGGACCCCGTCAGCGCTGGCGTGCACATCAGTCTCGAGGTACCGGTATCCCAGCGCCACCGCCTGGTCGAACGCGTGCTCGGTGTTCTCCCGGTGCTGGTTTGGCGGGTAGGTCGCGCCACCCCGGTGTGCAAAGGCAAGGAATGGCGCGTCGAAGTAGGAGTAGTCGGCGGCCCGCATGAGGCCATTATGTCGGCGGACGCTCAGATCCCGGGAAGCTTCTGCAACAGCTGGTCGGCGAAGGTTGGCGCCCAGGTGGGAACGCCGAAGGCGAGCATGAAGCAGTAGCCGAAGAGACCGCAACCCATCACGAAGACGGCCCAGAAGAGCACCTGCTGCCAGGTGGGCCAGGAGCGGAACCGGTGCAACCAGCCCTTGAAGCGCTGCATCAGCCGATGCGCCCACTCGAACTCACTGGACCAGATCGCCAGACCCAACAGCACCAAGGGGATGCCGCCGGGCCCTGGTATCGGACCGGTCAGGAAGCCGAGCACGACGAAGAAGAGTCCGGCGATCGCGACCGCGAAGCGGTAGAACACCAGCTTGCGGGGGTCACGGCGGATCTTGCGCCGCCAGTGCCACCGGTCCTCGTGGGCGTCGATCAGGATGTTGTCGTCCCCGAAGGTGCGGTCGATCTGATTATCGGAGTCCACCGCTGGAGTGCTCCCTCGGTCGGTTCTGGGGGTCGCCTCCGAAGGGGAGCCGTTCTCGACGCTGGCCGACATGAGTCCTACTCTAAGGTCGCCGGGCAAATCGGGACGAGGCTTCCGGCGGTCGGTGGACGCCCCACAGCTGGTTTCTTGGTGATCTCTTAGCGAGGTCACGGCCGCGCACCGGGGCCACCGTGCAAGGGACGGGTCAAACCGCGGAGGCGCCTGGCAGCCGACCAGCCGCGGAGGCGGAGTGGGAGAATGCCCACCGTGACCTCCATCCTGTCCATCCAGTCCTCAGTGGCCTACGGCCACGTCGGCAACAGCGCAGCCACCTTCCCGCTGATGCGGATGGGGGTCGAGGTCTGGCCGGTGTTGACTGTGCACTTCTCCAACCACACGGGCTACGGGCACTGGCGGGGACCGCTGCTGGCCGCGACGGACGTGTCCGAGGTGATCAAGGGCATCGATGAGCGTGGCGTCCTCGGCCGCTGTGACGCGGTGCTGTCGGGATACCAGGGTGGGTCTGACGTCGGTGCGGTCATCCTGGAGGCTGTCGAGCTGGTGAAACAGCGAAACCCGGAGGCGATCTACTGCTGCGATCCGGTGATGGGAGACGTCGGCCGCGGGTTCTTCGTCCGTCCCGGGATCCCGGAGCTGATGCGTGACACGGTGGTGCCGGCAGCACAGATCATCACACCGAACCAGTTTGAGCTGGAGTTCCTGACCGGCCGGCGGACGGCGACGCTGGAAGACGTACTGGAGGCGGCTGATGCCGCACGGGCGATGGGACCAGACCTTGTCCTGGTGACCAGTGTCGTGCCCGCCGACGCCGACCCGGGAACGCTGTCGATGGTGGCCGTCAGCGGTGCGGGTGCCTGGTCGGTCACCACACCCCTGCTGGCACAGACCTTCACCGGTGCCGGCGACCTCACCGCGGCCACCTTTCTGGCCAACGTGCTCAATACCGGCGATCCGGCCACCGCCGTAGGTCGGACCGCAGCCAGCGTTTATGGTGTGCTGAAGGCCACAATTGACGCGCGCGAGTCTGAGCTCCAACTTGTTGCTGCGCAGACCGAGATTGTGTCTCCCACTAGGGAGTTCGTTGTCGAAAGTCTGCGCTGAACAGGGTGACACGCTGGCTTGCATCGATTTGCGGAATGAATCTGCTGTCGCTTAGTATTCATAGTACGTAATCCGGGGGGTACGGGACCCGGGGGATCAAAGTCGCTCTAAGTCGATTTCCCCTTAAGGACCCTCATGATCCTTCGTAATCCTGCTTCGGCCGGTCGGCTCGGCCGCGGGCTTATTGCCCTGCTGGCTACCGCTTTGATGCTGGCGTTGACCGCCGCGCCTGGCACTAGCCATGCCCAGCCGACGAGCACAACGTCCTCCGATGCGATTTCTGCAACGACCACGGCCAGCCACCCCTTCAGTGACCCGGTCTGGCTGCCGCTCCGCGTGCCGGCTCGCGTCGACTGCTCCAAGACCAACTGCGGGGAGCGCAGCCACGGCTACTGGGCCATCGACTTCCTGGGTCAGCTCGATGACCCGGTCTACGCCGCCGGGGCCGGTATCGCCCACATCAACACCAACAGGGGTGGCTGCCGGACCAAGGCCCAGGGCGTCGACTCCGGCCGCTCCGTCTGGATCGACCATGGCGCCGGCAAGGTCACCAAGTACAACCACCTGAACTCGATCAAGATCACCGACGGGCAGCGGGTCACCCCGGCAACCAAGATCGGCACCGTAGGTAGCACCGGCGACATCGCCCCGTGCCGAACCAAGTACCTGCACTACGAGGTCCGCGAGGACGGGCTGACGGGTCACCGGATCTACCCGGGCAGCCTGTTCGCCTGCTCCTCCAGCGGTCGGGTCAAGATGCCCCAGGCGTTCGGTGTGACCAACTGGAATGCCCATAACATCTTGAAGAAGTGGACGCCGGCGGCCTCCACCTCCTGCATGTCGGCCAACTGGAACGCCACGCCGGCTAAGCCGACAGTCTCGATGACGCCAGGGCCCGCCTCGGTGAAGGTTGCCTGGGGCACGCCGCCGCGCGGCACCAACAAGGTCATTGTGAAGCTGGAGCGCTACGCAACCAGCAAGAAAGCCTACGGTCGGGCGTACCACTACACGCTGTCCGGCGCACCAACGTCCAAGACGCTCACCCAGCTGACCAACGGTCGCCCGTACCGGTCCACGGTGAGCTTCCACAACGCGTACGGCAACAGCGCCTGGGCCACCGCGAAGGTCGCTACGCCGGCCAGCAGGCCGTCGGCGCCGAAGTCACCCCGGTTCCTCACCTACCCGCACGGCAAGTACGTGCACTACGGCTGGCACCGTAGCTCGGCTAATGGTGCGGTCGTCACCAAGTACCAGGCAGCCATGAAGTGCCAGACCAAGGGCACGTACGGCAAGTGGACCGTCGTCACCAAGAGCGGCGACGTGATCTATCACAACTTCCCCACCAAGAAGTCCGTCTGCAAGGTCATGGCCCGCGGCGCGAACAAGGTCGGGTGGAGCAAGTGGTCGACCAAGTCAGTCATTAAGAAATAGCGAGGATTCGGCACCGGCTACCCCCTCACACGGGTCCCCCAGCCGGGTGCCGTATCGGGAAAATCCAGGAACCGTCCCCGCGTCAGGCGCAGGCTACCGCTCACACGGCGGGCCGCGATGATCCTCACGGATCAGGGGTCGGTTCCTGGACCTATATCCAGGCACACATCTCTCAGACGCCCGTTCGGGCGGGGCTTCAGTCCCCGTCCGGGCGGGCTTTGCTGGCTATCTGGGCCCAGACTCCGGTCTGGGCCCAGACTGCACCCAGACTCTGGTCTGGGCCCAGACTGCGCCGTCAGTCCCGGAATACCTCGATGTTGGCACCGAGGGCGTTCAGCCGGTTGGCCAGATCCTCGTATCCGCGGTTGATCACGTACACGTCCCGGAGCACCGACTCGCCGCGGGCGGCCAGCATGGTGAGAAGGATGCAGACGGCCGGCCTGAGCGCCGGCGGGCAGACCACCTGCTGGCCACGCCACCGGGTCGGACCTTCCACGATCACCCGGTGCGGGTCCAACAGCTGGACCCGGCCGCCGAGCTTGTTCAGCTCGGTCAGGTAGATCGCACGGTTCTCGTACACCCAGTCGTGGATCACCGTCTTGCCCTCGGCGGTCGCGGCGATGACGGCGAAGAACGGCAGGTTGTCGATGTTCAGCCCCGGGAACGGCATCGGATGGATCTTGTCGATCGGGGAGCGCAGAGCCGAGGGCCGGACCGTCAGGTCCACCAGTCTGGTGTGCCCGTTGTCGGCCACGTACTCCTGACTAAGCGAGAAGTCGAGCCCCATCTCTTCCAGGATGGCCAGCTCGATCTCGAGGAACTCGATCGGTGCCCGCTGAATGGTCAGCTCCGACTTCGTCACGATGGCGGCCGTCAGCAGGCTCATTGCCTCAATCGGGTCCTCCGACGGCGCGAAGACGACGTCGGTGTTGATCTCGGGTACTCCATGCACCCGGAGCGTGGTGGTACCGATGCCGTCGATCTTCACGCCGAGCTGCGTCAGGAAGACGCACAGGTCCTGCACCATGTAGTTGGGGCTCGCGTTGCGCAGGACGGTGACGCTGGAGGACAGCGCAGCCGCCAGCAGCGCGTTCTCCGTCACCGTGTCGCCACGCTCGGTCAGGGTGATCGGTCGGGTCGGCTCCACGGACCCGTCGACTGAGCAGTTGTAGAACCCGTCGGTCGGCACCACGTCGAGCCCGAACCGGCGGAGAACCTGCAGATGCGGTTCGATGGTTCGGGCGCCCAGGTCACAGCCACCGGCGTACGGGAGCTGGAAGTCGCTGTAGGAGTGCAGCAGCGGCCCGAGGAACATGATCACACTGCGGGTCCGGCGAGCGGCTTCCAGGTCCATCGATGCCAGGTCGAGCTTGGCGGGTCGGACCAGGGTCAGATCGGCCCTGTCCGCCGACCAGCTGGCCTGGACCCCGATGCTGGTCAGCACCTCCAGGATGCGGTTCACTTCCTCGATCTTGGCAATGCCGCGGATGGTGGTCCGACCTCGGTTCAGCAGGCTGGCGCAGAGCAGCGCCACAGCCGCGTTCTTGGACGATCGCACCTCGATGCTGCCCTCGAGCTTCGCGCCGCCCTGCACCCGCAGATGGGTGGGGCCGTTGGCGCCGACCGAGATGATGGGGGAGTCCAGGGCCTCCGCGATCCGCGTCACCATCTCCAGGCTGAGGTTCTGGTTTCCGGCCTCGATCCGGTGCACAGCGCTCTGACTGGTGCCGAGGACGTCTGCCAGCTGGTGCTGGGTCAGCCCCCGGTGCTTGCGTGCATCGCGAATGAGGCCGCCGATACGGTCTAGGTAGGTATCAGTCACCGCAAGACAATAACTCATATCTGAGATGATCCGAGGATGCCCGCGTGTCGGAAGGCCGACCCATGCTGCGCCGGAGGGCCAGGTTCTCCTACAGTTGGGCCATGACCGCACACTATGACGTCGTCGTTCTCGGTGCCGGACCAGGTGGGTACGTGGCCGCCATCCGTGCCGCCCAGCTGGGACTCAAGACCGCCATCATCGAAGAGAAGTACTGGGGTGGAGTCTGCCTCAACGTCGGGTGCATCCCGACCAAGGCATTGCTGCGCAACGCCGAGCTGGCTCACATCTTCACCGCCGATGCACAGACCTTCGGAATCAACGGTGACGTCAGCTTTGACTTCGGTGTGGCCCACAAGCGCAGCCGAGGCGTCGCCGAACGCATGGTCAAGGGTGTGCACTTCTTGATGAAGAAGAACAAGATCACCGAGATCAACGGCCAGGGCGAGTTCACCGACGCCAACACGGTCGTGGTGAAGGGCGACGGTGCCGACACCACGGTGACCTTCGACAACGCGATCATCGCGGTGGGAGCCACCACCCGGCTGCTGCCGGGTACCTCGCTCAGCGAGCGGGTGGTGACCTATGAGGAGCAGATCGTCACCGACAGCCTTCCGCAGAGCATCATCATCGCGGGCGCGGGCGCGATCGGCGTGGAGTTCGCGTACGTGATGGCCAACTACGGCACCGACGTCACCATCGTGGAGTACCTGGAGCGGATGGTGCCGCTGGAGGAGCCGGAGGTGTCGGCGGAGCTCTCCAAGGCGTACAAGAAGCTCGGCGTGAAGGTGTTGACGTCCACCAAGGTGGAGAGCATCGACGACTCCGGGGACAAGGTGCGGGTCACGGTCAGCCCGGCGGCCGGCGGCGACAGCCGGGTGCTGGAGGCCGACAAGGTGCTGCAGGCGATCGGCTTCGCGCCGCGTACCCAGGGCTTCGGGCTGGAGAACACCGGGGTCGAGCTGACCGAACGCGGCGCCATTGCCATCGACGGGCTGATGCGGACCAACGTGCCGCACATCTACTCCATCGGTGACTGCACCGGCAAGCTGATGCTGGCCCACGCCGCGGAGGCGATGGGTATCGTCGCCGCCGAGGCGATCGCCGGGGCGGAGACGCAGGAGATCAACTACGACATGATCCCGCGGGCGACCTACTGCCAACCTCAGATCGGGTCCTTCGGGTACACCGAACAGCAGGCGAAGGACAAGGGCTACGACGTCAAGGTGGCGAAGTTCCCGTTCAGCGCCAACGGCAAGGCGCATGGGCTCGGCGACCCCACCGGCTTCGTCAAGCTCGTCGCCGACGCCAAGCACGGTGAGATCCTGGGTGCGCACATGATCGGCCCGGACGTCACCGAGCTGCTGCCGGAGCTGACGCTGGCCCAGCTGTGGGACCTGACCGCCGAAGAGGTGGCCCGCAACGTTCACGCCCACCCGACGCTGTCCGAGGCGCTGAAGGAAGCGGCCCACGGTATCAGCGGCCACATGATCAACTTCTGATCGCTGCGGGCGGTAACCTCGCGGGAGGGGAAGGGGCCTGGCCGGAGGGAGCAGGGTCTCCGGTCAGGCGGAGTCGCGGACGACCAGCCGGGTGGGCATGATGCAGGCGTGCTCTGCCGGCACCTCGCCGGCCAGGATTGACAGCAGCATCTCCGCCATCCGCTGACCCATCTGCTCCGACGGCTGGCTGACCGTGGTCAGCTGGATGTGGCCGGAGGTCGCTGCCGGGCTGTCGTCGTACCCGACGACCGCGAGGTCCTTCGGAACCGACACTCCCCGCTCGAAGAGGGTTGCCAGGGCACCCCGGGCCATCAGGTCGCTCGCGACAAAGACGGCGTCCAGATCGTCGTAGCGGTCCAGCAGCGTGCGCATGGCTGTGGCGCCTCCCTGAATGGTGAAGTCACCATCGGCGACGGCGTCGGTGGCGAGCCCCGCCCGCTGCATCGCCTGCTGCCAGCCCGCCAGCCGGTCGACCGCGGCAGGCATGTCGGGTGCCCCGGTGATCGTGGCGATCCGGCGGTGACCGCGCCCGACCAGGTGCTCCGTCGCCTGGATGGCGCCGGTGATGTTGTCGACGTCGACAAAGTAGCTGTCCGCCAGGTCCGGGCCGGCCGGCCGGCCGCCAAAGACGACCGGCAGCGCCCGGTTCAGCTCCGCCAGGTCGCTGTCGCTGGAGTGGTGGGAGACCACCAGGGCTCCGTCGACGTTGCCGCCCTGCAGATAGCGACGCGTCTTCCGGCTCGGGTCGGAGCTGGCGACCAGCAGGTTCAGCATGTAGTCGCTGGTGTCCAGCCGCGAGGTGATGCCCTTCACGACCGAGGCGAAGTACGGGTCGCCGAAGAACCGGGTGACGTCTTCGGGCACCACCAGGGCGATCGCGTACGTCTGTGCGCTGGCCAGGGAGCGGGCGGCCCGGTTCGGTACGTAGTTCAGCCGGGCTATCGCCTCGCTGACCGTGGCGACCACGTCGGGTCGCACCTTCGGAGACCCGTTCACCACCCGGGACACAGTCGACCGGCTCACGCCCGCCTCGGCGGCCACCATCTCCAGCGTCGGCAGCAGTTTGCTTGTCCGCGCCGGGCCGTTCAGGGCAGAGGTGGCGCGGACCTCGCCGACCGGCAGCGGTTGCTCGTCAACTGACACGCCCGCCACGCTATACCGCGGCTGCCGTACGTGCGGCGGGTTCGATGCTCAGAGTTCGGGAGGTGGCGATCCGGCCGTACTCCAGACCGGAGTCCTTCACCGTCCGCTGCTGGGTGTCGTAGTCGACATGCACGATCCCGAACCGCTTGTGGTACCCCCAGGCCCACTCGAAGTTGTCCATCAGCGACCAGTAGAAGTAACCGCGCACCGGGACCCCACGCTCGGTCGCGTCCAGGATGGCGTTCAGGTGTGCCCGGAGAAACGAGACCCGGTCGTCGTCGTGCACGGCACCGTCCGCGCTGAGCTCGTCGTCGAACGCGGCACCGTTCTCGGTGACGTAGACCTCGATGCCGGCTGGATCGGTGTAGTCCCGGTGGATCCGGACCAGCAGCTCGGCCAGCCCGTCCGGCTGGATCTCCCACCCCATGGCCGTAGTGGGCAGGCCCTGGCTATGAGTGTGCACCCCGTCCGCCGCCGGGAAGGGGGAACCGGTGGGCCGGTCCGTTGGTGCCTCGCCGTGGATCGGGGCCGTCGGCGGCAGGTCGCTGACCGCCTGCCCGTGGTAATAGTTCACACCGAGCGCGTCAATCGGGGCGGCGATGATATCCAGATCGCCCGGATGGATAGCGTCGACCAACCCGAGCCCGTCGACATCGGCGAGTACGTCGTCGGGGTAGGCGCCGCGGAAGATCGGGTCGAGGAAGATCCGGTTCATCTGGCCGTCGATCCGGCGGGCGGCGTCCACATCGCCGGGACGCTGCGGGTCGGCCGGCTCAGCCAGGGTCAAGTTCAAGGTGAGGCCGAGGGTGAGGGCTGGGTCAGCCTCACGCAGCGCCTGCACGGCGAGCCCGTGCCCGAGGAGCAGGTGGTGCGCAGCAGTCAGCCCGGCCCGCGGGTCCTGCCGGCCGGGCGCATGCGCGCCGGCCGTGTAGCCGAGGAAGGCCGAACACCACGGCTCGTTCAGAGTGGTCCAGACCGGCACCCGGTCACCCAGCCGAGCATGGACGTTCATGGCATAGTCGCGGAAGAGGTACGCGGTGTCGCGGGCACACCAGCCGCCACGTTCCTCCAGCACCTGCGGCAGGTCCCAGTGATAAAGGGTCAGCCAGGGCATGATGCCGCGCTCCAGGAGCTTGTCGACCACCCGCTCGTAGAAGTCGAGCCCCGCCTCGTTGACCCGACCACCGTCGGGTTGGATCCGCGACCACGAGGTGGAGAACCGGTACGTCTGCAGGCCGAGGTCGGCCATCAGGTCGACGTCGGAGTGATAGCGGTTGTAGTGGTCACACGCCGTCGAACCGTCGTGGCCGTCGATGACCGCACCGGGTAGCCGACAGAAGGCATCCCAGATGGAGTCGGTCCGTCCGTCCGTCCGGTTGGCACCCTCAATCTGGAAGGCAGCGGTTGCAGCCCCGAACAAGAACTCAGGGTGGAACTGCCGTTCGTGCGACATCGTTGGAACTCCCTTGTGTCCGCGCTCTTCAGGAAGTGAGAGCGCTCTCACACTAGGGAGGGGGCACAAGGGTGTCAAGCAACACAAGACCCATCGACGGTGAACTTCAGACGCCGGACGGCTACCGGTACACGTAGTCCTCTAGCTGGTCGCGCTCGAACCGGAGCTCGCTGATGGTCCACTTCACCACGTCGCCAATGCTGACGATGCCGGCCAGCCGGCCGTGGTCGTCCACCACCGGTAGGTGCCTGATCCGCTGCTCGGTCATCGTCTCCATCACCGACTGGATCGAGTCGCTAGGGGAGCAGGTGTGCACATCGGCCGTCATGATCGAGGAGACCGGCGCCGACAGGAACGCCGTACCGTCGGCCAGCCTGCGCACCACGTCGCGCTCGGAGATGATGCCGTCCACCGCCCGGTGACCGCCCGACACGACGGCGGCGCCCAGGTGATGATCTCGCAACAGAGTGACCAGCTCGGCCACTGTGGCCGTCGCCTTGATCACGATGACCTCGGATCCCTTCGCGTTCAAGATCTCACTGATCCGCACGATGACCTCCTTGCGCTGAGGCTACCGCTGACACGCCGCCGACGGTAGAGCCAATGTGATCCGGGTCACCATGACACCACGCCCGGCTCTCACGACCTACGGCAGGATGGGCGCATGGCCACCTCGCAATCACCCCTTCATCTGACTGGAGATCCTAACGCGGACGCACTGCTGTCGAGCAACGCCAACGCGCTGCTGATTGGCATGGTGCTCGACCAGCAGGTGCCGATGGAGAAAGCCTTCGCCGGCCCGGCTGTCATCGCTGAGCGTATGGGGGGCACCTTCGACGTCGCTGCTATCGCCGCGATGGGGGAGGATGACTTCACCGCCCTCTGCGCCGAGCGTCCCGCCATCCACCGCTTCCCCGGGTCCATGTCCAAGCGGGTGCAGGCGGTCTGCCGGGTGCTGGTTGAGGAGTACGACGGCGATGCGGCCAACCTCTGGGAGCGGGCGGGGACCGGCCACGAACTGAAGCAGGCGCTGGCGGCGCTGCCCGGTCTCGGCGATCAGAAGGCGTCGATCTTTACCGCGCTGCTGGGGAAGCAGCGCGATGTGCAGCCGGCTGGCTGGCGGGAGGCGGCCGGGGCGTACGGCGAGGAGGGGGTGTTCCGCTCCGTCGCCGACGTCGTCGACTCCGAGTCCCTGGATAAGGTTCGCCAGACCAAGCGCGCGGTGAAGGCGGAGGCCCGGAAAGCCGCGGCCGAGAAGTAGGCGTCCCCCTCACCAGGTCTCAGGCGATCAGGTCCATCGTCTGGGAGCCAGCGGCCGAGCGACCATGCCGCCGATGGACGTCCGCCCAGACCGCTGCGAGCCGTTCCACGGCCTCGGTCAGCACCGTCTCGGTCGCGGTGTACGGCAGCCGCAGGTTCCGCTCGCCGCCACCGCCGACATAGAACCGCGGACCGGGAGTGACGACCACGCCGTGCGAATGCGCTGCGGCAGCCAGTCGGCTCGAGGACTCGTCCGGCAGCGAGATCCACAGTGTCAGCCCACCCGCCGGAAGTACGAGTTGCCAGTCCGGCAGCGTCTCGGCCAACCGCTGAGCGAGGTGGTCCCGCTGCTCGCGGAGCCGGGTGCGTTGCTGGCCCAGGACCGTCTCCCGATCGGCCAGCAGCCGCGCGGCGACCAGCTGCTCGAACGGCGCCGCCCCAAGATCCATCGCAGCCCGGGTCTCGATCATCGGTCGTACCAGGTCGTGTGGCGCCCGGATCCAACCGATCCGGAGCCCGCCCCAGAACGCCTTGCTGGCCGACCCGATCGTGACGGCATCCGGCAGGTGAGCGGCTAGCGGCGTTCGCGGCGCTTCACCGTCCAGCGAGAGCTCTACCAGCGTCTCGTCGACAATGGCCCGTGTGCGGTGGCGTCGCAGCGACCGGGCGATGCCTCGGCGCTCATCCTCACCCATCCACGCGCCGGTCGGGTTCTGATATTCGGGGATCAGGTAGGCCAGGGCAGGGGAGTTCTGCCGTAGCGCCTGCTCGAACCCGGCGGTGTCCCAGCCGGCCGCGGACACCGGGTACGCCACTGTGCGGCCGCCGCTGTGTCGGAGCGCATCGATGGCGTTGGAATAGGTGGGTGACTCCAGCAGCACCTTGTCGCCCGCCGACAGCAGGCATCGGCCGACGATGTTGAGCGCGGACAACGCACCTGCGGTGATGATCAGCTGATCTGGATCGGTCCGCAGGCCCCGCCCGGTGAACCAGGCCGCCAGTTCGATGCGTAGCTCCTCGAGGCCGTCGGGCAGGTAGCCGGAGCCGCCAAGCAGGTCCGGCAGCCGCTCCGCTGCGGCCCGGAAGTGGGCGGCAAGCGCCGCCGGTGCCGAGCCGCTGGCGCAGGTCATGCCAATCGAGCCGTCCTCCTCGCCGAACGGTCCGGGTAGATGGGTGCTGACTACCCGGGAGTGCGGGACCGACACGAAGTTTCCCGAGCCCTGCCGGGCGACCAGGTAGCCGTCGGCCCGGAGCTGGGTGTAGGCGGCGGCCACAGTCGAGCGGCTCAGCTGAAGAATCTCGGCCAGGTCGCGCTCGCTGGGCATCCGCAGACCGTGGGTCAGCCGGCCGTCCACCACCAGCAGGCGGACCCGCTCTGCCAGGTCGCGGTAGACCGGCGCTAGGAAAGGCGTCGCCGCCACCCGGTCGCGTAGCTGCGGTGCGGAGACCCAGGAAGTCGACATACCAGCAGCCTGCCACAATTGGCCTGATCAGACCAGTCCACTTAGGTGGAATTGGCTCTACCGGGGCAGTCCAGTGCTCGGGGAGACTGACGTCCATGATTTCCACCGACACCTCTGGAACGCAGCTGCGGGCGGCTGACCTCGGACCCATCCAGCAGGTCCGGGCCGGGCACCTCGGGCGCAGGCTGAGCCAGCTCTACGCGGGGCTGGTCCTGTACGGGGTGTCGATGGCCATGATGATCGAGGCCAACCTGGGCCTGGACCCGTGGGACGTCCTGCACCAGGGCCTGGCGAACCGAGTGCCGCTGAGCTTCGGCACCATCACCATTGCCGTCGGCGCCCTGGTGCTGTTGTTGTGGATCCCGCTGCGGCAGCGGCCGGGACTGGGCACTCTCTCCAACGTCGTGATCGTTGGCCTGGCGGCCGACCTCGGTCTGTGGTTGCTGCCGTCGCCGGACCAGCTGGCGGTCCGGATCCCGTTGCTGATCACAGGCGTGGTGCTGAACGGGCTCGCCGGGGCTGTGTATATCGGTAGCCACTTCGGTCCCGGGCCGCGGGACGGGCTGATGACGGGGTTCGCACGCCGCACCGGCGGCAGCCTGCGGCTGATCCGGACGGCGATCGAGGTCACCGTTCTGGTCGTGGGCTTCTTCCTCGGCGGGACGGTCGGAGTCGGTACGGTGCTCTATGCCGTAGCCATCGGGCCGCTGGTGCAGTTCTTCCTACCGAAGGTGTCAGCACCGCTCGGCCGGCCCGCCGGCGCTGACCTCAGCTGACGATCAACGACGTCCGAGCCGACGCTCACCGCTGCTGCCGCGCTCGTACGACATCCCGTAGTGGGCATAGACATCCGGTTCGGCTGAGGCTTCGAGCTGGCCGTCGGTGTCGATGGACGGGGCATCCTTGGCGAGCTTCTTGTCGATCATGACCCGCAGGCGCTTGGGGGACACCCGGGCGCCGATCAGCGGGACGAAGATCAGCCTGCCAGTGACGAAGCCCACCTTCACCGTGGCGAAGGTGGCCTCGTCACTGGAGGTGTCGAAATAGACGGCCTCCAGTGTGCCGATCTTGTCCCCGTCCTGGTCAACGACGGCGAGGCCCTGCCAGTCGCGGATGTCATCTACATCGAACATGTGCACCTCACTAGAGAAGCCGGTTCGCTGAAGGGGAGTGGTGCCTCCAGCGGCACTTGGCACTATACGGTTGCATCCGGTTCGGTGGTGAACGTGCCCCAACTCCCCGGCCACACCAGTAACCCCGCTGGTCAGCGGAGAATTTGGGTGGGGTTCGAAAACGTGCCTAGTCTGACGTATGAGTCCGAACAGGCCCCCGGGGGGTTTCATCAGGTCGGTCACGGGTGCGCTCGCAACGACAGTGCTTCTCGTCGTCGGCGGGGCGTGCAGCTCCTCGCCCGCATCGACGCCACCCAGCCCGCCCAAGGACGTCACCGTCGCCGGCACCGTCGTCACCACAGCAGGGTCGTCCAACGAAGCTGATGTGGTTGTCCCGGAGCCGATCAAGGCGACCTGGACGACGATGGGCGCCAAGGAGCTCGGGCTTGAACTGGTCCAGGTCGGCGGCGACGCTAAGACGTCGACCGTATCGGCGGACCTGACCGGTGACGCGGCCGCCCAGGTGGCAAAGCTGACCGACACGATGAACGCCCTCGACGCGACCGCGCCGGACCGTTCGGCACTGGCGGGGCTCGGCGCGATCAAGTCTGACGCCGGTGACCCGGTCTGGGTGTTCTCACCGATGCTGGACACCGTGGCTCCGCTGGACTTCAACCAGCTCGCGTTCGACGAATCGCCGGGCACCGTGGTCAAGGCGGTCAAGAAGGCGGACAAGCTGCCCAACCTCAAGGGCCGCGAGGTCACCTTCGTCGTGACACCGGTGGCGGGGGAGCAGGAGCCGTTGTCCAAGCTCCAGATCGGCTACCAGCGTGCAGTCTGGGAAGGACTGGCCAAGGCGGCGGGTGCAAAGCGGGTCACCTTTTTCGACGGGACCGGAACCACCGCGGGGGGAGGCTCCATCCCAGCCGTCCCGATCCCGAACCCGAGCGACAAGATCAACAAGGATGCGGAAACTAACACCTGCACGCTGCCGTCACCGGCGCTGTTCGTGTCTGACCAGGCAACCTTGATCGACAAGAAGGCAACGCTGAAGGCGCTGAAGGACTGTGTCGGCGAGGTGAGCAACTCCACCAAGATCATCGTCGAGGGCCACACCGCGGGCGTCGCCGGCGCCGACAACACCTTTGCCAAGGATCTTTCGACCCGCCGCGCCACTGAGGTGGCCGCGCTGCTGAGGGAGCTGAAGGTGCCCGCCCCCAACATCACCAAGGTGGTCGGCTACGGCAGCTCCAAGCCGATCGTCAAGCCCGCCTCGGACCCGAGGAACCGCGCCGTCGTGGTCACCTTCAGCACCACCGGCTAACCCTTCCCCCCTCCGCCGACTAGTCGGTACCTCCCCGGTCTGAGCGGCGTGTCGCGGCAAACCTGACTTGTCGCGGGTCGGCATGGCCCTGGCGCTCGGTTCGCTGACTGGTCGGCTCCTTTGCGCACCGGGCGGCGTGTCGCAGCAGCGGCGACCAGTCGGCACGGCCTAAATGCCCGGCCAGCCATCTCCGACTGCGGGTTCGGCGGAGCTAACAGCTTCCCCAACAGGGCATGGCCCGCTGCGCGCCGACCGACACGAACCCGGCGTCGTCCACTTCACCTCACGCACCGCACCGGGACGCTCGCGGCTCGTCCAGCGGAGCAGGGTGGAATACGGTGGCGGCTCCGGACACGCCGACGGCTACCGGCCGCGCAGGCCGATCGGGTTGCCGTCGGCGTCGGCGAGCACGCACACCCGCGCCTCCGGTGCGACTTGACGCGGAGCGGTGCGCTCGGTCGCACCAGCCGCGAGCAGCGTTGCGCGGGTCGCGTCAAGATCCTCGACGTCGGCGTAGGCCACCGGTCCGCCGGCTACCTCGCCTGGGGCCAGGCTGACCTCAAAGCCGTCGACGTTGTACCCGACGTAGTACGGCTGGTCCGTGTGCGGCGCGCCGAGCAGCGCGGTGTAGACGGCCTTAGCGGCGTCCAGGTCGGACACCGGGATCACCAGGCTGCGTATTGCGGGGCTCATGTTCGTCTCCTCAGGGGTACGGCGGTCACCTCGGCGACCGCTCCTTCCTCGATGGGATGACGGATCAACCGAGCAGAATGTGACAGCGATGGACGACCTAACCGTGATCTTCGACAAGCAGCGTACCCACCTTCGCGGGGTGGCGGACCGGTTGCTGGGTCGGCGCCCCGCAACGCCCGCACCGCCCAGCGCTGGTGCACCCACCAGCCCAGCGCCCTGGCCCCTTGGCGAAAACGCTTACAGCCGAGCCTCGAGGAACCGACTTCGCGCTGCGCCGAGTAGTCGCTACCGTCGCGACACGCCGCTAGGAGGGCGGAGGATGCGACCAGTCGGCGGTTTGGGGGGGTGCGTGGGGAGCCAGTCAGGTCGTTGGCTAAGCCTGTCGGCTCAGCGCGAAGCCGAGCCGGAACAGGTAGGACGTGTACAGCGTCGCGGACACGACGAACAGCACACCGATGAAGATGTGTGCGCCGGCGACGTCCAGCCGGGCCAGGGTGATCTGCACGCCTTCGAGAAGCAGCAGCACCAGAGCTGCGGCGGCCGGCCACCGCGGACCGCCCTGCCGCTGGTACGCGACGGCCGTGACGATGGTCCCGAGGGTCAGTGCCACGAGCACCAAGGCGTTGACCGCGTGGATCGGTTTCAGGTCGCCGTGTCCGGTCAGGAAACCGGACGCCAGGCCGGCCTGGCCGATCGCCAGCGACATCAGCGCGGTCGCCTCGGTCTGCAGTAATACCAGCAGCAGCGGCCGACGGGCCGGCGTACGGACTGTAGCCATGGAGGTCAGTATGGCCGCCGCCCAGCTGCGCCTGAGCGGGACACCCCTGAGGGACCCACGGCCTCGCACGGCGCTAGGCACCTCCGGCGCGACGTGGCACGATCGTGGAGGTGACCAGCAGACCCGCCCCCGCACAGCAGCTGCGGGACCTCGCGCTGCTGCGCCGTGTCCGCGACCGGATCGACCGGGAGTACGCGCAGCCGCTGGACGTTGAGGCGCTCGCCCGCGGCGCGCACATGTCGGCCGGGCACCTCAGCCGCGAGTTCCGGCTCGCCTACGGCGAGTCGCCGTACGCATATCTGATGACGCGGCGCATCGAGCGGGCGATGGCGCTGCTGCGTCGTGGCGACCTCAGCGTCACCGAGGTCTGTTTCGCGGTCGGCTGCTCGTCGCTGGGCACCTTCAGCAGTCGCTTCACCGAGCTGGTCGGGGTGCCGCCCAGCGTCTATCGGCGGCAGGCGGCGCGCTCGACGGCGGGGATGCCGTCGTGCGTGGCGAAACAGGTGACTCGACCGATCAGGAATCGAGAAGCGCCCACCTCCGAGCCGCAGTTAGCGTGACAGCCATGGACATCACCATTCACTCGAGCTTCCTTCCGCACGATGACCCGGACGCCGCACTGGCCTTCTACCGCGACATCCTGGGCTTCGAGGTCCGCGACGACGTCGGATACAAGGGGATGCGCTGGATCACGGTCGGCCCTGCCGGCCAGCCCGGCACGTCCATCGTCCTGCATCCGCCGGCCGCCAACCCCGGCATCACCGACGACGAGCGCCGCACCATCGCCGAGATGATGGCCAAGGGCACCTACGCCACGCTCTTGCTGGCCACCAAAGACCTCGACGGCACGTTCGCGCAGCTGCAGGCCGGCGTCGCAGAGGTCGTCCAGGAGCCGACCGAGCAGCCGTACGGCGTTCGCGACTGCGCCGTCCGCGATCCGGCCGGCAACTTGATCCGGATCCAGGAGCTGCGCTGAGCCGTCCGGCGCCGGGTTAGACCAGCGGAGAGTTGCCGCGACCGCACGGGACGAGGGACAACCGGACGTACTGCTGAAGTCTGGTTAGATCGAGCCAGGCGACGCCGGGGGAGACCGCCCAGGCGGGCCCCGCCTAAGAGATGGAGGCACGATGAGCATGGCCACGAGGAGGCAGACGCAGCCGGCTGGGCTACACGTCGCCGACAGCCACGATCTGATCCGCGTGCACGGCGCCCGCGTGAACAACCTCAAGGACATCAACGTCGAGATCCCGAAGCGCCGGTTGACGGTGTTCACCGGCGTCTCCGGTTCGGGCAAGAGCTCGCTGGTGTTCGGCACGATCGCCGCAGAGTCGCAGCGGATGATCAACGAGACCTACAGCGCCTTCGTGCAGGGCTTCATGCCAACGTTGGCCCGGCCCGAGGTCGACGTTATGGACGGGCTGACAACGGCGATCATCGTCGACCAGGAGCGGATGGGCGCCAACGCCCGCTCGACCGTCGGCACCGTGACCGACGCGAACGCGATGCTGCGCATTCTTTTCAGCCGGCTCGGGCAGCCGCACATCGGATCGCCCCAGGCGTTCTCCTTCAACGTCGCCTCAATCAGCGGAGCGGGTGCGGTCACGCTCGAACGCGGCGGGGAGACCGTGAAGGAGCGGCGCAGCTTCAGCATCACCGGCGGCATGTGTGCGCGCTGCGAGGGCATGGGCTCGGTCACCGACTTCGACCTGTCCGCGCTTTATGACGCCACCTTGTCGCTCAACGAGGGTGCGCTCACCATCCCCGGCTACAGCATGGACGGCTGGTACGGCCGCATCTTCCGCGGCTCCGGATTCTTCGACCCGGACAAGCCGATCCGCAAGTACACCAAGAAGGAACTGCACGACCTGCTGCACAAGGAGCCGACCAAGATCAAGGTCGAAGGGATCAACCTGACCTACGAGGGCCTGATCCCCAGGATCCAGAAGTCGTTCCTGTCCAAGGACGTCGACGCGTTGCAGCCGCACATCCGCGCCTTCGTCGAGCGGGCCGTCACCTTCACGACGTGCCCCGAGTGCGGCGGCACCCGGCTCAGCGAGGCGGCTCGGTCATCGAAGATCAAGGGGATCAACATCGCCGATGCCTGCGCGATGCAGATCAGCGACCTCGCCCAATGGGTCCGCGGCCTCGACGAGCCATCAGTCGCGCCGCTGCTCGGGACGCTGCAGCACGCCCTCTACTCGTTCGTCGAGATCGGGTTGGGCTATCTCAGCCTCGACCGCCCGTCCGGCACCCTTTCGGGCGGCGAGGCGCAGCGCACCAAGATGATCCGGCACCTCGGGTCCTCGCTCACCGACGTAACGTACGTCTTCGACGAGCCGACGATCGGCCTGCACCCGCACGACATCCAGCGGATGAACGACCTGCTGCTGCAGCTGCGAGACAAGGGCAACACGGTGCTGGTCGTGGAGCACAAGCCGGAGGTGATCGCGATCGCCGACCACGTCGTCGACCTCGGCCCCGGCGCCGGGATGGGCGGTGGCGAAGTGGTGTTCGAGGGCACCGTCGCGGGACTGCGGGCCAGCGACACGCTCACCGGGCGGCACCTGGACGACCGGGCCGCGCTGAAGCCGGTTCCGCGGACGCCCTCGGGCTTGCTGGACGTGCGCGGCGCCAGCACCCACAACCTGAGGGGAGTCGACGTCGACATCCCGCTCGGCGTGCTGGTGGTCGTCACCGGCGTCGCCGGCTCCGGCAAGAGCTCACTGATCCACGGCTCGGTGTCGGGCCGGGACGGGGTGGTGTCGGTCGATCAGGGCGCCATCCGCGGCTCGCGACGGAGCAACCCGGCGACCTACACCGGACTGCTCGACCCGATCCGCAAGGCGTTTGCGAAGGCCAACGGCGTGAAGCCGGCGCTGTTCAGCGCCAACTCCGAGGGCGCCTGCCCCACCTGCAACGGCGCCGGCGTCGTCTACACCGACCTGGCGATGATGGCCGGCGTCGCCACCACCTGCGAGGAGTGCGAGGGCAAGCGGTTCCTGGCGTCGGTGCTGGACTACCACCTCGGTGGCCGCGACATCAGCGAGGTGCTCGCTATGTCGGTCACCGACGCCGAGGAGGTCTTCGGCGCCGGTGAGGCACGGATCCCGGCCGCGCACGCCATCCTGCGGCGGCTCGCCGACGTCGGGCTCGGATACCTCAGCCTCGGCCAGCCGCTCACGACGCTTTCCGGCGGCGAGCGGCAGCG
>JAOPXN010000123.1 GCA_025965155.1 Propionibacteriaceae bacterium | reverse complement strand
CGTGGGGGATCCCGCGACGCAGGCGGAGCTCTTGTGGCCGGGGGACCTGGCGCTGCCGTGGCCGGGAGGTGTGCGGCAGCTGGCCCAGGATCTGACCGGGACTGCCGACGAGCTGGTGGTCGTGCCTGCCGATGCTCCGGACCTGCCGGGTCTGGTGGTCGCCAAGGTCTTCAAGGCGCTGCAGCGCGCCGACGTGTGCTGTGCGCCGGAGCGCGGGCCAGTTCCGGGCTGTGTCGCAATCGGTCTCCGGCTGCCCTGGGCGGGCTGGATCCCCGGCGACCTGGACCTGGACCGTGCCAACCACGATGAGCTCATCCTGGCCGCACCGAGGCGGAGCCTGGCCGCCGTGGGACCCGACTGGCACAGGATGCGCAGCCCTGCCGCGGTGGGTCGGCTCGATCCCGGCCTGGAGGGCTGGGAGTCGACTCGTGCCTTGCTGTCGGGTCACGCCCTGGTGGAGTGAGAGACGATGGATTTCGACCCGGGGATGAACCTGGCCGAGCAGTTCCGGGCTCATGCCGGCGACCGGGACCACCTCTACGCCCATGCCACGCGCGGGATGGCCGACGACTGGGAGGCCGGCGGGCCGGTCCGCCAGATCTGTGCGGGGTACGAGGACTCCCCGCCTCGGTTGATGATCCACCTGCGGCTGCTGGCGGGGATCTTCCGGCTGGTGCTCACCGGTCGGGCGGTCGAGCTGCGCCCGTTCTATCCCTGCCTGGGCGGGCAGCAGCCGCCGGATCAGGCCTGGCCGCTGATGCGCGCAGCCGCCGCCGAGCACATTGCCGAGCTCCGCGGGGCCCTGGACGTTGCCCCGCAGACGAACGAGGTAGGCCGATCGGCGGCGCTGCTGACCGGCCTGTTCGACCTCGTCGGGGCCGCTGGCTGCGACCGCGTTCGGCTGCTGGAGCTCGGTGCAAGCGCCGGGCTCAACCTGCTGCTGGATCAGTTCTACTTCAGTGGTGAGGGCTGGCAGTACGGACCCGCAGACTCTCCGGTGTGCTTTCCCGACGCGGTGGAGGGGCCGGTGCGTCCCTCCCCGTTCCGGCTGACGGATCGACGCGGTTGCGACCTTGAACCCGTCGATGTGACCACCGAGGAGGGCCGGGTCATGCTGACGTCGTTTGTCTGGCCCTTCGACCTGCACCGGCATGCGCGGCTGGCGGCGGTGCTGCCACTGGCGGAGCGCAGCCCACCGACAGTCGACGCCGCCTCGGCCGGGGAGTGGCTGGCCGAGCAGCTCAAGGGACCGGCGGAGCCTGGGGAGCTGACGGTGGTCTGGCACTCGATCACCCGGATGTACTGGCCAGAGTCGGAGGTCCAGCAGGTGCTGGGTCTGCTGGCGAGCCGTGGTGCCGAACGTCAACTCGGGCAGGTGTCGTTGGAGTACGGAGAGGGCGCCGAAGCCACTGCGCCGCAGTTGCGTACGTCGTTGTGGCAGCCCGAGTCCGGCTGTCCGGTACGCGAGCGTCTGCTGGGCACCACCCATGAGCACGGTATTCCCGTGCGGGTATCGGCGCGCTGACCGAGCGCGCGGCTACCAGCCCAGCCGGTCGGCCGCGGCCCGGACGAGGTCGCGGACCGAGCTATCCACATCCGGCAGCTCGTCCAGCCCGAACCAGCGCACGTCGGTCGACTCCTCGCTGAGGATGGGGCTAAGGGCGTGCGGGACCCGGATCAGGAACTGGACATCGAGATGGAAGGTCGGCGAGAGGGGGCCGCAGGCCACCTCGTGCCGGGACAGCAGCAGCGGGTTGTCGTCGACCACGAGTTCAAAGAGTCCGCTCTCCTCGACCGCCTCCCGCCCGGCTGCATGCTCGAGGTCGAGGTCGGTGGCTTCGATGTGACCCCCGGTCTGCAGCCACCGTCCGATCCGGGAGTGAAGGGTCAGGAGCACCTGCCGGGACTTCCCAGCGCAGACCAGCGAGCTGGCGGTCAAGTGAGCGCCGGCGGAGGACCGAGCCCAGCCAGCCTCCCTCGTATCCAGGTGCTCTAGATAGGTGCGGCGCAGCCGCTCCTGGTCATCGTTGGGTGCATGCCAGGCGCGGAGCGTCTCCCGACAGCGCGTGGTGAGCCGGTCGGCGGCGAACCGGTCCTCCGTCAACCCCGGCCGGACCCAGGGCCGGTCGAGTCATCATCGCCGGAGCCGGTGTCGGGTTGATCGTCGCCGGAGCCGGTGTCGGATCGATTCTCGCCGGAGGCGGTGTCGGCGGCATCGAGCAGCTTCGCCAGGGCAGCGTCGAAGTCTTCTTCCTGTGCAGACCGGTCCTCACCGCTGATGAATCCCAAGGGGTCGTCCAGGTCGGCAGAGGTAGGGATCAGGTCCGGGTGGGTCCAGACGGCGTCCCGACCGTCCTGGCCGCGAGCCTCCCGCAGAGCCGCCCACAGGTTGGCTGCGTCGCGCATCCGGCGCGGCCTCAGCTCCAGACCCACCAAGGTGGCAAAGGTAGCCTCGGCCGGTCCACCAGTCGCCCGGTTACGCCGGACCGTCTCCGCCAACGCAGCGGCGGAGGGCATCCAGGACGCGGTTGCCTGGGTGACCACCTCGTCGACCCAGCCCTCCACCAGGGCGAGCATCGTCTCCAAGCGTTCCAACGTCGCCACCTGTTCAGGGGACTTCCGCGGCTCGAACAGACCTCCTTCGAGCGTCTGGCTCAGCCCCTCGAGGTTGCTGGGATCTATCTGGCCCACCGCCTGCTCGAGAGCCGAGGTGTCGATGGTGATCCCGCGCGCGTACTCCTCGACGAGGGTCAGCATTTGGCTGCGCAGCCATCCGACGGCGGCGAACAGCCGCTGCCGGGCACACTCGCGGAGCGCCAGGTACAACGTGACATCGGTGCTGCTCTGCTCCAGCCCCTCGCCGAACGCCTTGACGTTCGTCGGCAGCAGGACTACGTGACCGGGCTCGCTCAGCGGCAGTCCGATGTCAGTAGCGCCGACCACTTCGGTCGCCAACTGGCCCAGGCCCTGGCCAAGCTGCAGACCGAACATGCTGGCACCTGAGGTACGCAGCATCGGTCGAAGCATCTGCTCCATCCCCGCGAGGCCCGGGATGGCGGCGGCCTCGTCGCCGCCGAACTTGAGCGCCCCTTCCATCGCGTCGGCGATGTGGGCTGCCACAGGCTCCACTAGACGGCGCCAGATCGGCATCGTCTGCTCAACCCAGTCCGCCCGGCTCCAGGCAGCCACGGTTGAGCTGACCCGCGAAAACGACGTGGCCGCATCCAGCCACAGCTCGGCGATGGAGGCGGCCTCGGTCAGCGCCCGCTGCTCCGCCTGGGTCGGGGTCGGGTCCGGTCCCAGCGAAGCCACCGTCTTACGGGCCGTGTCCTTGGTGACGTCCCAGTTCACGCCTGACTCAGAGCTTTGCGCGTTGGGAGTGAACATGGAGCCGCCGAGCATGGCGAAGGCACTCTGGAGCTGCTCGACCAGACCGCTCATGTCGGTGTTGCCGGGCTGCCCCAATCCCAGCTGCGAGAACAGCGCTTCAAACGGGTTGGTCGGGCCGCCACCACCTGGCGCCTGGTCGCCGCCGGGGCCCGGGCGGGCCGGGTCGCCCCCCGGCTCTCCTGACTCGTCCTCAGGTCGGTCTTCCGACCCCGGTTGCCGATCCTCAGCCATGACACTCCTGACTCGTCGTGCTCACGCACGCATTAAATAACTTCGTGCTCACGCACGCATCAAACTTGGTGGATGCTTGCAACCAGTCAACCGTACGACTACAAGCGCGGATCAGGTCGCGGACCTCCGGGTTGATCGCTGACAGCGCAACGTCGCGTGCGGAACGTCGTGTGACCTTGTACGTCTGGGCTAGGGTCGTCGCATGTCATCGCGGGTTCGCCGGGCGCAGATCGTCAGCACGCCGCTGAGCGTGGACCGGGTACTGGACACGGTTCGCGACGACTCGGTGGGCGGCATCGGCCTGTTCGTCGGCGTCGTCCGCGACTCCGATCAGGGGCAGGGTGTGCGCTCCCTCGACTACACCGCACACCCGACCGCAGAAGAGCAGCTGCTGGCCTGCGCACAGCGGGTCGCTGAGCAGCACGACGTCGTGTCGGTCGCCGTCGAGCACCGGGTGGGCCACCTCGACGTCGGTGACCTCGCGGTGGTGGTCGCTGTCGGTGCCGTGCACCGTGCCGAAGCGCTCAATGCCTGCCACCAGCTGATCGACGACCTGAAGGCTCAGGTGCCGATCTGGAAGGAGCAGGCGTTCACCTCCGGCGACTCGGAGTGGGTCGGCTTGACGTGACCAGACAGACCTGGACCGCCTTCGTGTCGGCCCTCTTCTTCGTGGCTCTGGCCGCACTCATGGTCGTCATCCCCGTCCCCTTCGTCACCTGGAACCCGGGCAGCGCTCAGGACACCCTTGGCAGCCTCGGCAACCAGCCGGTCATCACCGTGCACGGGGTGCCGACCTACCTCACCACCGGCCGGCTGGACCTGACGACCGTCTCGGTCAGCCGCGCCCACTCGCACGTGACCTTGCCCGAGGTGGTGCTGGCCTACTGGCTGCCGCACCGGGACGCACTGCCGCGGGACGCTGTCTACGCACCCGGCAAGTCAGCGGAGGAAGTCGAGCGGGAGGAGGCGGACCTGATGGAGACCGCCCAGGACGTCGCGGTCGTGGCTGCGCTGCGAGCTGCCGGCAGGCCGGTGGCCCCGCATCCGGCCGTAGCCTCGGTCACGGTCAGCGGGCCATCCCACAACAAGCTTCTCCCCGGCGACCTGGTGCTGGAGGTGGACGGGGTGAAAGTGAGCCGGAACGACCAGGTCGAAGATCAGATCCAGGCCCATAAGATCGGCGACCCGGTGAGGTTCACGGTGTTGCGCGGCCGCAGCACCACCACCGTGGTGGTGCGGACCGTCGCAAGCGCCACCGATGCTGACCTGCCTGCGGCTGGCATCACGGTAGGCCCCGGCTATCACTACGACGCTGACATCTCCTTCGACCTGGGGCAGCGGATTGGTGGCCCGAGCGCCGGCCTGATCTTCGCCACCGCCATCTATGACAAGATCACGCCCGGACCGCTGCTGGAAGGCGCGCACATCGCTGGCAGTGGCACGATCACGGCCAATGGCGACGTCGGCCCGATCGGCGGTATCCAGGAGAAGATTGCGGCAGCCGACGACGCCGGTGCCACGGCCTTCCTGGTTCCGGCCGCCAACTGCTCAAACCTCGGCAATGTGCGGACCGACATGACATTGATCAAGGTATCCACGCTGCGAGAAGGGATCGACGCACTCACCACCCTGCACCAACCCGACGGTGCAGAACGGGTGCCACACTGCTGATGTCCAACACCCCTCACGACAATGAACCGCCCGAGAACGACGAGCGGCCCGCCGACGACGAGCGGTACGAAGCCCTGATCGCTGCCCTGGTGGAACTGGAGCGACACGTCTCGGACGCCGGCTGGGACCAGCACCCGCGGCTGTTCGCACTGGTGCCCACGGATGACATCGTTGCGGCCGAACCGGAGCTCGCGGCCACGCTCGGTCTGCGCGGCTCCGCCGACGGCGCACCGCCGGACGCGTTGACGGCGATCGAGCAGGAGGAGTTCACCACCTCCGATCGGGTGCTTGAAGGCTTGGACTCGATTGTCTGGCCGGACTCGGTGTTCGGCTGCGCTCTCAGCCTGGAGCGGACCTTTCTGCCGGCCGATGCTGAGCCGGAGCTGCCTGAGGATCCGCAGGAAGCGGCCGAGTTCGTGGCGCAGCACCCGCAACGCCAGGAGGTCCGGGTCGTGGTGGGGGTGGACCGGGCGGGCCACCAGCACGGCGTCGCCAGACTGGTGTCACAACCGGATGAACTTCTCGGTGCGGCCGACCTCGTGCCGGGATTGGCCCAGGCCCTTGCGCATACGCTGACTGCACAGTAAGTGCACGGCCCCCGCTCAGCAGGTGGTCAGGACGACTTATGACTAGGTACGCAGATAGAGGAGAACAACAGTGAGTACCCTCGTGGGGGCGGCACGGCGACGCAGTGCCATCCTGCCCACCTTGATCATCGCGGCGGTGCTGGTGGTGATCTTTGCGATCTTCACCAACATCTGGACCGACCGGCTCTGGTACGTCTCGTTCGACTACGGCGACGTCTTCTCCACCATGCTGCTGAGCCGGATCGGGCTGTTCGTCTCCTTCGGTTTGATCATGGCAACGTCGGTAGCAGCCAACGCCGCCATCGCCTACCGGCTGCGGCCCCGGACCCGTACCGGTGGGCCCACCAGCCCGTTGCTGGAGCGGTACCGCGAACTGCTCGACTCCCGGTTCGTCTGGGTGCTGATCGCCGCCGGTGTGTTGGTTGGACTCTTCGCCGGCGGTGCTGCGGCCGGCCAGGTGTCGACGTACCTCGCCTGGCGCAACGCGACGCCCTTCGGCCAGCAGGATCCGAAGTTCGGCCTGGACATCGGCTTCTTCGTCTTCGACTATCCGTGGTGGCGTTTCGTGCTGTCCTTCGTGTTCGCGGCGCTGCTGTTCAGTGCAGCCGCGGCCGCGGTCGTGTACTACGTGATGGGCGCGCTCCGGTTCAGCACGCCGCGTCGCGGCGGATCCCCGTCCGCGCAGGCTCACCTGTCGATCCTGGTCGGGCTCGCCGTCCTGGTCAAAGGCATCAGCTACTGGTTTGACCAGTACGGCCTGGAGATCGCCTCGACGCCGATCTTCACCGGTATCAACTACACGGCCGACAACGCCACGGTGAACGCCAAGGTCATCCTCGCCGTCATCGCGGCGATCTGTGCTGCCATGTTCTTCGCCAACGCGGTGCTTCGTCGCTGGGTGGTCCCCACCATCGGCCTGACCCTGATGCTGCTCTCGGCGATCGTGCTAGGCGTGGTCTACCCCGGCGCCGTGCAGTACTTCAGCGTCAAGCCGGACGAGCCCGACAAGGAGCGGCCCTACATCGTCCGCAACATCGCGGCAACGCGTGCGGCGTACGGCGTGGACAGCACCCAGATCACTGACTACTCGGCGAAGACCACGGCAACCGCCGGTCAGCTGCGCGCGGACGCTGAAGCGCTGCCCGGGATCCGGTTGATCGACCCCGCCGTGGTGGCGCCGGCATACGAGCAGCTGCAACAGGTCCGCGGCTACTACACCTTCCCGCCGGTACTGGACGTGGACCGGTACACCATCGACGGCGCCGAGACCGACGCCGTGGTAGCCGTCCGCGAGATGGACCTCGCTGGCATCGAGGGCCAGAACTGGAACAACCTCAAGACCGTCTATACCCACGGCTACGGCCTGGTGGCCGCCTACGGCAACCGCCGTCAGGCCGGCGGTGAGCCGGACTGGATCGCCCGGGACATCCCGCCCACCGGCAAGATCTCCGAGCACGAGCCGCGGATCTACTTCGGCGAGAAGCAGACCGACTACTCGATCGTCGGCGCCCCGGCCGGTGCGCCGCCGATCGAGCTGGACACCCCCGGCGGTGGCGAGGGCGGCAACCCGACCACGTACACCTACAGCGGCAAGGGCGGTGTGCCGATCGGCTCCTTCTGGCACCGGCTCCTGTACGCCGCCAAGTTTGCCGATGTCAACATCCTGCTGTCGGACCGGGTGAACGATGCATCCAAGGTGATCTACGACCGCACCCCGCGGGAACGGGTGATGAAGGCGGCTCCGTGGCTCAAGGTGGACGGTGACGTCTACCCGGCCGTAGTGGATGGCCGGGTCGTCTGGATCGTCGACGGCTACACCACCTCGAACTCCTACCCGTACAGCCAGCGGGTCTCACTGGAGCAGACCACCGCGGACACCCAGACCCGGCAGGGCGTTGTGGCGGCGCAGCCGGACACCATGGTCAACTACATGCGCAACTCGGTGAAGGCGGTGGTTGATGCCTACGATGGCACGGTCAAGCTCTACACCTGGGACGACGCGGACCCGGTGCTGAAGACGTGGAAGAAGGCGTTCCCGGGCGCAGTCGCGGATCGGTCGGAGATCTCCCCGGACCTGCTCGACCACCTGCGCTACCCCGAGGACCTGTTCAAGGTGCAGCGCGAGATCCTGGCCCGGTACCACATGACCGATCCCGGTAACTGGTACCAGCGCTCGGACCTGTGGCAGATCCCCAACGACCCGCTGCCGACCGCTCCGAGCGGTTCCAAGGAGTCGCCGTACTTCTTGTCGATCAAGTGGCCCGGTGACGACAAGGCGAGCTTCTCGCTGACCACGGTGTTCACACCGAACGGCCGGCAGAACCTGGCTGCCTACATGGCCGTGAACGCCGATGCCAGCAGCCCGGACTATGGCAAGCTCCGGATCCTGCGCATGTCCGACACGACTCAGATCGACGGCCCCGGGCAGACCGCGAACGCCATGGTCACCAACGAGACAGTCGCGGACCGGTTGCGACCGTTCCTCAACCAGGGTGCGGCCAACGCGCAGTTCGGCAACCTGCTGACGCTGCCGGTGGGCGGCGGCCTGCTGTACGTCCAGCCTGTCTACACCCAGCGTCAGGGCAGCAACGGTTCCTATCCTGCGCTGCGGTTCGTGATGGTCCGGTTCGGCCAGGCCGTCGGTATCGGTGACACCCTTCAGCAGGCGTTGGACCAGGTGTTCAAGGGGAACGCCGGTGTCAACACCGGCGAGACTCCGGCCACCCCCAGCAAGCCGGGGCAGGGCTCCAACCAGCCGAACAACCCGGCTGCCGCCGCAGCGCTCGCGGAGGCGGAGCAGGCGTTCACCGATGCTGAGAAGGCCCTGGCGGAGGGAAACCTGGCCGACTACCAGGCCAAGATCAAGCAGGCACAGGCTGCCGTGGAGCGGGCCCTCACCGCACTCGGTCGCTGAGGTCGGTGTCCGGGGTCACGCTGCGACCCCCGGACACGCCAGCCGGCCGGGGCCTTAAGCGGTCTTAGCCGGCCCGCTCGATCTCCACGTCCTCGAAGCCGGCCTTGCGTACCGGGTCGGCCAGGCTCGCGGCATCTCCCACGATGACCAGGGAGAGGTCGTCCGGATTTACCAGCGACTCGTAGGCGCGGGTGGCCGACTCCGGGGTGACGGCCCGCAGCTCTTCGAGGTTCCTGGTCACGTAGTCCTGGCCAAGATCTGCCAGGATCTGGGTCGCCGCCTGATCGGCGACGCCGTCGGCCGTCGCGTACCGCAACGGTGAGACACCGACGACGTACGCGACTGCGTCGTCCACCTCTTGTTGGGTGAACGGGGAGCCCGCCACCGACAACAGCGACCGGGCCTGCGCGAGTGCGTCGCCGACCACGTCGGTGCGGAACGAGCCCTGGACGGCAAACGAGCCACCCACGGTCATCGGTGCGAAGCTCATCCTGACCCCGTAGGTGTAGCCCTTCTCCTCGCGCAGCACCGCGTTCAGCCGGGAAAGGAACGCCCCGCCCATTGCGTAGCTGGCGACGGAGATGTCCGCCCAGCGGGGATCGGTGCGGTCGATGCCGAACCCGCCGAGCCGGATGTCGGCCTGCACTGCACCCGGCCGGTCGATGATCAGGCGGCGCCGGTCGGCGGCGGCCGCGGGCTGGATCGGATCGATGCGCTGGCCGGGATTCTGCCAGCCACCGAACACCCGCTCGGCCAGAGCGGCTGGATCGTCGGCGAAGTCGCCGGCCATCACCAGCTTCGCGCCGACCGGACCGAAGTGATCTCGATGGAAGCTCCGCACCGCTTCGGGCGTCACCTGCGCCACGGTCTCGGGCTCGCCCGCGTTCATCCGGCTGGCCCGTGACTCCGCGTCGAAGATGGTGCGGCGGAACGCGATCGTCGCGGCCTGGGCCGAGTTGGCCTGGGCCTGCTCGATCTGAGCCAGCCGGAGCTGGACATGCCGGTTGACGTCCTCGTCGGCGAAGGCCGGCTGGATCACCGCTTCGGCGAACAGCTCCAGCGCCCGGTCGAGCCGGGTGACTGGTACGTCAAGCACCGCTTGCAGCCCAGCCAGGGACACATCGACCCCGAGTCCGGCCCCTTCGGTCTCCAGCAGCTCGGCGAACTCGTCGCCACCGTGCAGCAGCGTTCCTTCGTCAAGGGTGCGAGCGGTGATGGTCGCCACGCCTTCCAGCTCGCGGGCTTCGGCGTTGAGCGGTGTGTCCAAGATCAGGTGCGAGGCAATCACATGCTGCCCGGGCAGCTGGTAGACGATCACCTCCAGACCGTTGTCGAGGCGCGATGTCACCGGCGTAGGGAACTCCCAGTGACCCGCTGGATCGATGGCCGGCTGCGGGGGGAAGGCGGTCATACCTGCTCCTGACGGTAGATCAAGGTGGCGCGCTGGTCCGGTGAGAACCACTGGCTCACCGCCTCCGCTATTGCCTCGGTGTCGATGGCATCCACGACGGCGATCCTGGTGTTGACCAAGTTCGGGTTGTCTTCCAAGGTGGCGTACTCGCCGAGCGCGTCGGCGCGTGAGTCGACCCGGGCCAGCTCGTGCAGCCACTGCCGTTCGAACTGTGCCTTGGCCCGGCGAAGCTCGGTCTCGGTCGGCCCTTCGGTGGCGAGCCGTTCGACCTCCTGTACCAGCGCTTCCTCGATGGCTTCCGGCGGCACACCGTCGCGAGCGCGGCCATAGACGAAGCCGAAGGAGTTGCCGCCGATCAAGCCCATCGTGCTCGCGCCGGACGCCTCCGCGATCTCCCGGCGCCGGACCAGCTGCTTGTGTAGGCGTGACGTCTGGCCCTGGCCCAGGATGGAGAAGGCGAGGTCGATGGCGTCGAAGCTGAACTGGTCCCGGGCAGGCAGCCGCCAGGTCAGGTACACCGCATCGGCGGGTACGTCGGCGGAGGTCTCCATCCGCGGTAGCCCGCTCAAGGGCGGCAGAGCGGGCATCTGCGGTTTGGGTGGCACCGGGCCGGCCGGTAGGTGCCCGAAGTACTGCTCCGCCTTGGCGAACGCCACTTCCGGGGTGACGTCCCCGACGATGGACAGCACCGCGTTGTTCGGCAGATAGTGGGTGGAGAAGAACTGTGCCACGTCGGCCACCGTGGCTGCGTTGAGGTCGTCCATCGAGCCGATGGTGGTGTGACCGTACGGGTGGTCAGCGGGGAAGGTCAGTCCGATCAGCCGCTCCATCACGTCGCCGTAGGGCACGTTGTCGTAGCGTTGCCGCTTCTCCTCCTTCACCACCTCCCGCTGGTTGTCCAGGTTCTCCTGGGTCAGCGCATCAAGCAGGGTGCCCAGCCGGTCGGCCTCGAGCCACAGCGCAAGGTCGAGGCCGCCGCTGGGCAGCGCCTCGAAGTAGTTAGTCCGGTCGAACCAGGTGGTGGCGTTCACCGACGCGCCGGCGGCCTGCATCAAGGCGATGTGCTGACCGGACGGGACATGCGCCGACCCCTGGAACATGACGTGCTCGAACAGATGCGCGAACCCGGTGCGCCCAGGCTGCTCGTGCCGGGACCCGACGTCGTACCAGAGGTTGACCGCCACCGATGGTGCGCCGTGGTCGGAGCTGACGATCACCCGCAATCCGTTGTCCAGGGTTCGTTCGGTGATCGGGTAGGACAGCACAGTCGAGCCAGGACTCATGGTGGCTATCTCAGCACACTCGGCAAGGTCCGGAGCCGCGCGGGGCGCAGTGTGCCGCAGAGTCGGCCCGGCGGCTCCCTCCGGCGGTACCCTGAGGGCATGTTGATCGCGGAGGAGTTCCTGCTGCTCTGTCTTGACGACGACGCCGGAACTCGGTTGCTGTCGGGGGAGAAGATCGACCCGGCGCTCGGTGGAGCGGTGCTGGCTGAGCTGGTACTGCTGAACCGGGTCGGCATCACGACCGAGACCGATCGTTGGGGCCGGCGCGGACGGGTCAGCGTGATCAGCGCCGAGCCGACCGGTGACTCCGAGCTGGATAGCGCACTTCGCTCCATCGCGGCATCCGGAGGTAAACGGGCTAAGGATCTGATCAGTTCGATGTCGTTCCGACGGATCACCAAAGGACTGCGGGACCGGTTGCTGGCGCGGCTGGCCGCGGCCGGCGTGCTCTCTCGCCAGGCCGACACAGTGCTGGCGTTCATCCCGCGGACGGTCTGGCCGACGGTCGACCCGACGCCAGAACAGGAGGTACGCCGGCGGCTGCACAGCGCGTTGGTGGACGGTCTCACCCCGAACGAGCGGACGGTGATCCTGATCTGTCTGCTGCAGGCGACCGGTCATCTGGCCAAGGTGGTGCCCACGGAGGACCGCAAGCTGCTCAAGGCCCGCGCCAAGGCGCTCTCGGAAGGGGAGTGGGCGGCTAAAGCGGTGAAGCAGGCAATCGACGAGGTGTACGCGGCCACCGCGAGTGTTGCGGTCGCCGGCGGCATAGCCGCCAGCAGCTAGACCCGTCGGGTCGCCTCCGCCGGTGGCGGGTCAAGAACTCCGGCAGCACGCGCAGGCTCGGCGTACGCGGCCGCAAGGCTTGCAATGGTCTCGTGTGCGTTCAGCCCGCTGGGGTTGGGCACCACCCACAGCTGCGCACCCGCGAGGTCCGCCGGCTGCCGTCCTGCTTTGGCGACCTTCACGCCAAAGGCGGTCCGGTAGGCCGTAATGCCGGCTACCGCGACCACCCGAGGTCGGTACCGACGAACTGTCTCCTCCAGCCGGATCCGGCCCTGGCGCAGCTCGGCCGCGGTCAGCTCGTCGGCTCGGGCCGTGGCCCGGTTGACCAGGTTGGTGTTTCCGATGCCGCGACCCAGCAGATAGGCACGATCCTCCTCGGTCATTCCCGCGGTGCGGTCCACATCGCGATCGATGATGCCGGCCAGCCGCAGCGCCGGGTAGAACCGGTTGCCCGGGTGGGCGAAGTGGGTCTGGGTGGCGGCGGTCCACAAGCCGGGGTTGATCCCGACGAAGATCAGTTTCAGGTTCTCGGCGAGCAGGTCCGGCACCGAGGCGTTCCGGTACGACTGGAGCTCGGTCTGGGTGAATCCCACCCGCCGAATGTAGTCGGTGCGGCCTGGGAAGCTGTTCAGCTGGGGCCGATCTCCAGCGCCGACAACAGGACCAGCACGACCGTCGACACCGCGAACACCCCATGCAGCACCACCACGGGGAATGGGATTCGTTGCTCTGCCAGCCCCGAGCCCGGCGAGGTGCCACCGGCCGCCGCCTTCTGGAGGCGACGATCCGTCGACCAGCGGAGCACGAGCAGATCGCCGATCACGGCCACGATGATGAGGTCGACGAAGGCGATCCACGCCCAGAGTGACTTGTCCACGATCAGATAGAGGATCCAGATGAGGAGGCCGGCCAGGGCGAGCAGGAAGTGTGCGAACACCCGCGGTGGGGCGAAGTGGCTAGCAGCGCCGTCGGCACCGCTGCGGGTACCTCCGGCGGAGATCCAGGTGGTCAACATGTAGAAGCCGAATCCGGCGGTGATCAGCCAGGTGATGAGGGCCGCGATCGCCATGGCAGTCTCCCTTCTTCTCAAGCCAGCGGGGTAGGTGGGGTGGGGGTTCGGTCCCGGTCAACAGTCGTCGCGGTGGTGGTGAAACCCTCGGCCTGAACGATCTCCGCAGCAACGCGCACCCCGTAGCGGTAGGCCAGCTTTCCGCCGAGGTAGCCCGAAGCAGTCAGGCCCAGCAGTCCCACCGCCGACAAGACCAGCTGCCCGGGCGGAGTCGGTCCGGCACCGCCTGCTAGACCGGACCGCCAGGCGAAGTTCGCGGCGAAGGTAACGGTCACTGCTACGTTCAGGCCGGCGTGCAGCAACCCAGTACGGCGGGCCGGCGTGCCGGCGGGGATGACCAACAGGTCCAGCACCCCAACCCCGGCTGCGGCGACTGCACCGAACACGCCGATGGCGATCAGCCAGAGGGCTCCGGTCCGAAGGGCGGCCTCGTGGTGACTGAGATGCGAAGCCACGTCGAAGATCAGCGAGCACACCCAGGCGCCGATCGGAATCGTGACCAGGATCGGATGGTACGGGTGTCCGTACGGGCCGGCGAGCATCGCTGAGACCGGCTGTTTCGCCTGCTGCTGCGCACCATTCATGGCGCCCCTAGAGAGGATCGGTTTCACTAACCAGTGTGGGTTTTTTGCCTCGCCACGTCAATGGCAGGTGCTCTCCGATTGGGTTCGCTTCTTTTCACCACTGATGATGCGCGTTTAGGCTGGAGCATGCGTGACCGAAGGGGCGCCCTCAGCGCCGTGGCGATCCTGGCGGACGACGTTCGTCGGGCTCTCTTCGAGTACGTTCGACGGGCCGGTCGGCCGGTGACCCGAGAGCTGGCGGCCGAGACCGTGGGCATCTCCCGCAAGCTTGCTGCGTTCCACCTCGACAAGCTGGTCCGCGCCGGGCTGCTCACTGCCACCACCTCGGGCTCGTCCTCCACGGGCGTCGGGCGTCGGCCCAAGGCCTATGAGGCGGCGCCGGTGGATGTCCGCGTCGTCATTCCAGAGCGACGCGCCGACGCGCTGGCCGAGATCCTGCTGGAAGGGGTTCTCCGGCCGTCCGGCGGCGAGAACCCGGTTGAGGCCACACTGCGGGTGGCCACCGAGTGCGGCGCCAGACTGGGCCAACAGCAGCGCCGAAGCGGCAAACCCGGCAGGCTCGGGGCCGAACGGGCCCTGACCCTGAGCGAGCCGCTGCTCGAGCAGTACGGGTACGAGCCGGTGCGGGAGGGGCCGACCCGGATGCGGCTGCGGAACTGCCCGTTTCAGCCGCTGGCCGACCGCGAGCCCGAGCTGGTCTGTGCCATCAACCATGCCTTGCTGACCGGGTACCTGCACGGTCTGGAGGCCTCGACGGTGAGGGTGCAGAGCGACGCGGAGAGCGGCTGGTGCTGCGTCCAGCTGGTTGGCGGATAGCCCAACCGCGCCGGCTCCGAGTTGATGCTGGCGGAGGCGATCAGGCCAGCCTCGGTGCCGGGCTAGTCGATAGCTCGATGGACCGCTCTCGCGTAGCCGCGGCGCTGGCCCACCTGGGTGGGATGGAAGGTCTCAGACCGGGGAGTGAAACCATCGAGCAGGACCGGGTTGATCCATGACTTCTTGGCGTCGCACAGACCGTGACCGGCAAAGGTGGAGGGCCGCACGTAGTTCGCCGGAATGCCCGCGGCCCGGGCGTGCCGGGCGGACTCCTTGTAGACCCGGTTGAGCAGGTGGGTGCTGCGGTTGAACCATTGGGCGTCGTCGAAGTCGATCGAGGCCTGGGCCGCGTCGTTCAACCGGCAGGCGTATCCGCTCGGTGCGATCGGGTCAACGCTGAAGTCAGATCGGCGACTTCCGAAGAGGTCGGGATAGCCGACGAGGTAGATCTTCGCCTTTGGGGCGCGCTGGTGGATGCCGGCCAGGATGGTGGGGATGTCGACGATCTCCGAGCCGTCCGCAGCCGGTGCCTCGCCGCGGCCGGCCAGAGCGGCACGCCGGATTGCAACCGGGACGGTGATTAACGGGTTCTTGGAGCAGCCGTAACCGACATTGACCAGACTCTTGACGCACGCGAAAGCCACCTGAGAGAAGCCCAGGTCGTTTCCACCGATGGTGAGGGTCACCGTTCGGGTCGCCGGTGACAAGGCGTCGAACTGCGCCGGCTCCGATCTGTTCCGATGGTTCCGGTTCGGCAGGTCGGTAGTGCTGGCTCCGCTACAGGCGACGAAGCGGATGGGCCGCAGGTCCTTGTCGCGACGAGCAAGTAGCGGTCCGTAGGCCAGCGGCGAGCGGTGACAGGGATGCGCCGCGGACTCATAAACCATGGTTCCCTCGCCGGAGGAGTACGAGTCACCCATGGCTACGTAGGCGGAGCCGGTCGAGGGCGGCCGCGTGTGGGCCGCGGCGGAAGGTGCGGTTGACGCGCCGAGGGTGCCCGACAGTCCGAGCGCAATCGCTGCGGCGAACCCAGCGGCACGCCTCCCAGCTGAGTACCGAATCATGGGGTTTCCTCACTCGCAGCTGACGCGGCACTCGGGGCGGTAGATCTCCACTTGGATCCTGGCGTTCGTGTGGTCGGGTGTCAATGGAGGAGTGCGCAGCGTGGGAACACTACGCAGGGTGGGGCGCTCAGGTGGTGGGCTTCGCGTTGGACCTCAGGTGCTGAGCGGCTAGCGCTGGTGCCGGTCCTGGGTCTCCCGGGCGTTTCGGATGTCGCGCTGCCGAACGGCATGTTCGTCGGTCCGGGAGTCGTAGCGCCAGAAGTCGCGCAGCAGGCCCGCGGTCACCGCAACGCCGGCGACGCACAGGATGCCGCCGCTGACAATCGAGGTTCGTACCGAGGTCAGGTCGGCGACCACCCCGGAGCGAAGCTGCCCGCCGAGCGGGCCGATGGAGTAGGACAGCATCTCGATGCCGGCCAGGCGGCCACGCATCGAGTCGGGAATGGTCTGATGCCAGATGACGCCGCGGAAGATGCCGCTGATCATGTCGAAGCCACCGGCCAGGGCGAGCAGCGCAACGGCGGTCCAAAGGTTCTGGGCGAGCCCGGCTAGTCCGATGGATGCACCCCAACCCATCGCGGCCAAGGTGACGGCTCGGCCATGGTGATGGACCCGTGCCGTCCAGCCGCTGGTCAGCGTCGCGATCATCGAGCCCACCGCTTCGGCGGTGTAGAGCAGGCCCAACGCGGCGGGCTGTTGGAGCACCTCGATCGCGAAGGCAGGGAAGAGCACGATCGGCATTGCCATGAACATGCCCACCATGTCGACGACGTAGGTGCCCAGCAGATCCTTGCGGCGCACCGCGTACCGGATCCCCTCGGTGATGGCGGCGACGCTCGGCGGGCTGCTCGCCTCGCTCGGCGGATAGCGGCGCAGCCGGAGCAGCATCACCGTAGCCACCGCCATCCCGACTGCTTCGATGCCGTACGCGACTCCAACGCCGAACTGGGCGATCAGCAGACCACCGATGCCGGGTCCGATCAGCATGCCCAGCTGGCCGCCGAGTGAGGACACCGCGACAGCCGCCGGAAGCTGGTCGTGCCTGACGACCTGGGGGATCAGAGCCTCCCGGCTGGGTCGCTGCAGCGCTGAGGCGATCGCGAGCAGCGCGCCCACGACGTAGAGAACCCAGGTACGCGGCTCGTCGAGCAACGCATTGGCGAGCAGCACCACCACCAGGGATGCCTGGGCGGCACCCGTCAGCAACTGGAGCCGTCGACGGTCGACGTGGTCGGCGAGCGCTCCTCCGTAGAGGCCGAAGATGATCAGTGGGACGAGCTGGACCACACCCATGGCGCCGACGGCCAGATTCGAGCCGGTCAGCTGGTAGAGCTGGTACGGGACCGCGACATAGCCGAACATCGCGCCTAGGTAGAAGATCGTCCCGGAGAAGAACAAGGTACGAAAGTCGCGTGACGTCCGCAGCGGAGTGATGTCGATCCGCGCGCCCAGCAGCCGCGTCCACCACCCGGGCAGTCTCGGTCGAGGATGGGAGGAGCCTGCCGTCACGGCCATCATTCTGGCAGAAGGGCCCAGAGCTGCCGGACTTGTCGGTGGGGCCCACTGCTCTGCCGACATGGATGTCGAGCGATGAGTGAACTCCTCCGCCGGCTCGGTCGCGGAGGAGGTCGTGGCGGAGGCGCTGGCCCGAGGCCTTCGTTCGACGGATCACTGGTGGCAGAACCAGCGCATCACCGACGACCGGAAGAATGCTCAACCGTTTCCAGGTCCGTGGCGGCGCCGGGTCAGGCAAGACGTGGTTGGCGATGGAGCACGCTCGTCGGCTGGCTCGAGCGTGCGGTCGGGTGGCCTGGTTTGTTACTCCCGCGGTCTCGCGGCCTACTCCCAGCGGGTCACCGCCGGTTGGAGCCGCAAGGAGCAGCCCGCCTACGTCAGAACCTTCTACGGTCTCGGCATCGACCGTTGGGGTGCCCACCCACCGGTGCTGGGCGACGACGACAGCGGCTACTGGGAAGAGGACCTACCGTCGTCCATGATCGAGATTGCCGGGGAGCTTCGCGCTGGACAGCGATTCGATGCCATCGTGGTAGACGAGGCACAGGATTTCGCTGACCGCTGGTGGGCCGCCGTGCTTGCCGCATTGAAGGACCCCAAGCGGGGAGCCGTCTACATCTACAGTGACGAGGGTCAGGTTTCTACGGTCACGTGCTCGGCTTCAAGGGCCTGGAACGGCGGGTCGTTGTGCTGGCCGTGAATGACAACGAGCCCAGGGACCGCGCCAAGGAGCGCTTCTATGTCGGGCTCTCGCGGGCACGGGACGAGCTGGTCGTCTGCGGTGACCCCGACTATGTCGAGCAGGTCGGGGGAGAGGCGCTGCTGCGCAAGCTGAACCAGGCGTCCAGTTGAGGGTCTGGCCTACCGGTCGCTGTCCAGATCGGTGAGCGCATCGATACGGGCGTCGCTGGCACGCGACGGCACAACCGGGGCCTGGCGCACCCTCCTGGTGTAGTTGTCCCGGATGTAGTTCAGGTTCTTCATGTAGGCGTTGTGAGTGCCTTTGTCCTTGATCCGAAGGATGATGTCGTTGTTGACCAAGGTGCCGGGGCCGGTCAGGTTCTGCGAACCCGTGTAACTGACCTTCGTGTTCTGGCCGAACCACTTGCCGTTGACCGTCAGAAGCTTGTGGTGCATGTACAGCTCGGCGAAGTTGTTGCGGTTCTTGTCGACCCACGCGTCGTACACCGGCATCACCCCGTACTTGGAACTTCGTCTCAGCAGGGTGACCAGGATCCGGGGGGTCGTGCGCCCTCTGTTCAAGATGACCTCGACTTTGCAGCCCTTGTTGTGCAGGACCCAGAGCCGCTTGGCCATGTCGTGGCGAGCCATGGTCCAGCCCCAGGTGGCCAGCCGGACCACTGTCTTGCCCTTCTTGCCGTACCCAGGTGCGACTCCGGAGCAGCTCACGTGGTTGAGAACGTCGAGCAGCGCGATCGTGTTGACGCCCTTCTTCGGCGCGCGTGGGTAGAAGTAGAGCTTGTACTTGCCGCTGGTTGTCGTCCGGTAGTAGTTGAGGTTGTCCTTGTCCTTGATCATGTCGTAGAAGTACAGCTTCAGTGAGTCGAAGAGCTTGGCGTCCCCGACGATGGTGTGGATGTTGTTCCAGCTGCTGACAGTGTTACCCGAGTAGGGGTTTGCCGAGCTCACCATCGAGACCAGGCGCGACGACCCCGCCCGGGAGAAGAGGTAGAACTTCGCGTGCATCACCGATCTGGCCTCTGACATGCAGCTGTGGCTGCAGGTGGCGACAAAGCTGCCCTTCTTCTTGTCCGTACCCAGCGCCTTCCGCACCCGCTTGATCTGTGGAGTCCTGGTCCCGTCATCGATCAGCACCCGGACGTTGACCCCACGCTTGTGCGCAGCGACCAGCCTGTCCGCGGTGCTGTCGATGTCGAACAGGTACTGCGCCATGTAAATCGTGGAGCCCTTCGGCGCTGCGTCGATGGACCGGTCGAGCTGAGTGATGATGGCCCGCTGCTGGGACCTCGAGCCCTTCGGGTTGTTGAAGATGACGCTGTCCTTGGGTGAGTACACCGGGGCAGTCGCGGCCGTGGCAACTGAGACGCCAACCAGGCACGTCATCAGCCAGACGAGGACGAAGACGATCGCTTTCATGGACAGTGCTCCTGCGGGGCTCGCTGAACAACCTTGGACAGCGCGGGCGGAAAACGCTACGCCAACTTTGGCTAAGACTGCCACCGACACGGCCACGAAATGCCGGGTTGCCAGAACCGATCACCAATCGGTATCTAGATGGCGAATCTTCACCCGCCCATCCATTGGTCCAAGGACTGAATATCAGCCAGTTGCGCTTCGAGCCGCTGCCCACAGGTCGACGCCCGACTCGACGGCGTACTTCTCGATCTCGGCCAGCTCGTCATCGCTGAAGTCGAGGCGTTTCACCGCGGCGACGTTGTCCTCGAGCTGGCGCACGCTGCTGGCCCCGACCAGAGTCGAAGTGATCCGTGGGTCTCGGAGCACCCAGGCCAGCGCGAGCTGGGCGAGCGTCTGGCCGCGGGCGGCGGCGATCTCGTTCAAGGCGCGGACCCGCTGGAGGTTCTCCTCACTGATGGAGTCCTGCGACAAGGACTTGCCCTGTGCGGCGCGGGAGTCCTCCGGCACGCCCGCCAGGTAGCGGTCGGTCAGGAGTCCCTGGGCCAGTGCCGTGAACGCGATGCAGCCCACACCCTCGCGCTCGAGCACGTCAAGCAGGCTCTCCTCGATCCAACGGTTGAACATCGAGTAGGACGGCTGGTGGATCACCAGCGGCGTACCGAGATCCCGCAGGATCGCCGCCGCTTCGGCGGTGTGCTCGGGGGAGTAGGAGGACACCCCGACGTAGAGCGCCTTCCCGGCCCGTACCGCGGCGTCGAGCGCGCCCATGGTCTCTTCCAGCGGGGTGTCCGGGTCTGGCCGGTGGTGGTAGAAGATGTCGACATAGTCGAGCCCGAGCCGGCGCAGCGACTGGTCCAGGCTGGCAGTGAGGTACTTGCGGGACCCCAGGTCCCCGTACGGCCCCGGCCACATGTCCCAGCCGGCCTTGGTGGAGATGACCAGCTCGTCCCGGTACGGGGCGAAGTCCTCGCGCAGCAGCCGGCCGACGTTGGTCTCGGCGGCACCGTACGGTGGCCCGTAGTTGTTGGCCAGGTCGAAGTGCGTCACCCCGAGGTCGAACGCGCGACGTGCCACCGCGCGCTGGTTCTCCATCGGCTTGTCGTCGCCGAAGTTGTGCCAGAAACCGAGTGAGATGGCGGGGAGCTGCAGGCCGCTCCGGCCACATCGGCGATAGGGCTGCACGTCATAGCGTTGGTCATCGGCGACATAAGGCATGGAGACACGCTACCGAAGGTCCAACCCGGTTCGTAGCCCGCCGCCACCGTGGTGGCTGCCGGGGGGTGATACAAGAACTTAACGCGGAGACACCGCCACCGAGACGTGATCTCTGAACAATCAGCGGCATGGCAGACTCCAGCCCGGGAGAGTCGCGTACCGGTCCGCAGCCGGCTGGTCCGCAGCTCGGCCCCTCGATCGCCGCCTTGAGGGCCGGGTACCGCCGTCGGCTGACGACGCCGAGGGACGTTGTCGAGCAGATCCACGCTCGGATCGAGGAACGCGGCGACGACGGGGTCTGGATCAGCGTCGCCGACCGGCACGACCTGCTCGCCCGCGCGGAGTACCTCAGTGAGCTGCCGAACCCGGACTCGCTGCCGCTGTACGGGATCCCGTTCGCGGTGAAAGACAGCATCGACATCGCCGGCTGGCCCACCACGCTGGCCTGCCCCGGGTATGCGAGGACGGCCGAGGAAACCGCTCCAGTGGTCAGCCGGCTACTCGATGCGGGCGCAATCCTGGTGGGCAAGACGAACCTCGACCAGTTTGCCACCGGACTGAACGGGACCCGGACGCCGTACACCATCCCGCGCAGTGTGTTCGGCAACGACCTAATCTCCGGCGGCTCGAGCTCCGGTTCAGCGCTCGCCGTGGCGCAGGGGCTGGTTCCCTTCGCGGTCGCCACCGATACAGCCGGGTCGGGGCGGGTGCCGCCGGCGCTGAACGCGGTGTTGGGGTTCAAGCCTTCCCGCGGACTGATCAGTGCGGTGGGTCTGGTGCCGGCGTGCCGGTCGCTCGACTGCATCAGCCTGATCGCTGGGACCGTTGAGGATCTGGCCACTGTGTTCGATGTGGTGGCCGCTCGCGACCGTCGCGATCCGTGGAGCCGGGAGCGAAGGCACCCGGGAGCCCTTCAGCCAGTACGGGTGGGCCTACCCGACGCCGCTGAGCTGGAGTTCTTCGGCGATGAGGCAATGGAGGCCGCTCACCGTGCCGCCCGCAGCACCGTCGAGGCGCTGTTCGACACGATTGTGAACCCGCCGCTGAAGCCCTTCCTCGACGCCGGCGCGCTGCTCTACCAGGGACCGTGGGTCGCCGAGCGGCTCGCCGAGTTCGGCGACTTCCTGGAGTCCGATCCCGGGGCCGTGCTGCCGGTCATCTCCGACATCATCCGCGGCGGTGCGCGCTTCACCGCCGTGGACGTTTTTCGGGCCCAGTACCGGTTGGCCGAGCTCAAGACCGAAGTAGACGAGCTGTTCACCACCATGGACGTGCTGATCTTGCCGACGATCGGCACCACGTTCACCGTGCCGCAGGTACTGGCGGATCCGATCGCGACCAACACGACGCTCGGTCACTACACCCACTTCGGCAACCTCCTGGATCTGTGCGCTGTCGCGGTTCCGGCGGGAACCACGGCCGACGGCAGGCCGGCCAGCACGATGGTGCTGGGGCCGGCCCTGTCCGACGACCTGGTTCTGGCGGTCGCCGCCCTTATTGCGGCGGGGCCACCCCGCCGGCTGGCCCGCGCCGACGGCGTGGGCTCACTCGCGTCTGCGTAGTCAGCCTCCCCAAGGAGAGAGCCATGACCGAAGAGCTCGACCATCACCAGGACCAGGAGTGTCGCGGCGCTGACGTGAACGCAGTTCCCGTCGTTGCGGCGAACCCCGGCGCTTTCCCGCTCCCGCCGGGGGAGGTGGCGCTGGTGATCATCGACATGCAGCGGGACTTCCTGCTGCCTGGCGGGTTTGGGGAGACGCTCGGGAATGACGTCTCGCAGCTGGCTGCGGTGATCCCGCCGCTGCGACGAGTGCTGTCAGCCGCCCGAACTGCCGGCTGGACCATCGTCCATACCAGGGAAGGCCATCAGCCGGACCTGTCCGACCTGCCCGCGGCAAAGCTGCGCCGCGGGAAGCCGTCGCTGCGGATCGGTGACCCCGGCCCGTACGGCCGGATCTTGGTCCGCGGCGAGTACGGCCACGACATCATCGATGAGCTGGCCCCGGTCGACGGTGAGACCGTGCTGGACAAGCCGGGCAAGGGCGCCTTCTACGGCACCGATCTGCAGGAGATTCTGCAGGCCAAGGGCATCACCCGGCTCATCGTCACCGGTGTCACCACGGAGGTCTGCGTTCACACCACCGTGCGCGAAGCCAACGACCGGGGTTACGAGGTGCTGGTGCTGTCGGACTGCGTCGGCTCCTACTTTCCCGAGTTCCAACGGGTCGGGCTGGAAATGGTCGCCGCCCAGGGCGGGATCTTCGGATGGGTCGCCGATTCCACGGCCCTGCTGACACTCCTCGAACCCGCCCCGTCGGCGGCTTGAGCCAAAGGAAGAACTTGCATGAACCTCAACCTGACCCGGCTGCGGCCGGCCCGCAGCTCGACCGACACCATGCGCATCCCCTGGTGGACCCGCGGTGACACCAATGCCTTCTGTGGCCTGGCGTTCAACATCCTGGTCAATGTCTTGACGCTGACGGCCCTGCTGCTGTTCGTCGTCAGGCTTCCGCCCGACCGGGTTCTCGGCACCGTTCTGCCCGCGCTCGGAGTGGCCCTGATCGTCGGGAACGTCTACTACACGATCCTGGCGCGGCGGCTGGCGCGCCGGGAGCGGCGCACCGACGTGACGGCGATGCCGTACGGGCCGAGCGTGCCGCACATGTTCATCGTGGTGTTCGTCATCATGCTACCGATCTATCTGAGCACCGGTGACCCGATCCGGGCCTGGGAGGCCGGCCTTGCCTGGGCGTTCGTGATCGGCATCATCGTGCTGATCGGCGCCTTCATCGGTCCGGCCATCCGCAAGATCACCCCGCGGGCCGCGCTACTCGGAACCCTGGCCGGCATCTCGCTGAGCTTCATCTCGATGCGTCCGGCAGCCCAGATCTGGGAGGCAGCGTGGATCGGCCTGCCGGTTCTGGGCATCATTTTGGTGGGTTTCTTCACCGGGCTCAAACTGCCGGGCGGCATCCCGGTTGGCCTGGCCGCACTCCTGATCGGAACCGCGATCGGGTGGATCGGCGGGTACATGAACGTCCCGGACGTGACCGCCGCTGTCGGCGACATCGCGTTCGCGGTGCCCAGTCTGAACGTCGACCTGCTCCTCAACGGTCTGTTAAACATAGCCCCGCTGTTGGCGACGGCGATCCCACTCGGTGTCTACAACTTCCTCGAGGCGATGAGCAATGTGGAGAGTGCCGCCGCGGCCGGAGACAACTACAACCTGCGCAGCGTCCTGCTGGCCGACGGTACGGGCGCCATCGTGGGGTCCGCACTCGGCTCACCGTTTCCGCCGGCGGTCTACATCGGCCATCCCGGCTGGAAGGAGGCCGGAGGTCGCGCGGGGTACTCGATGGGCAGCGGGCTGGCCATTGCAGTCCTGTGCTTTGCCGGCCTGTTCGGCGTCTTGGGCTCAGTACTTCCGATGCCCGCGATCGTGCCGATCCTGCTCTACATCGGGCTGCTGATCGGAGCGCAGGCGTTCCAGACCGTACCGAAAATCCATGCGGCAGCGGTGGTCGCCGCCATCATCCCGAACCTTGCCGCGTGGGGCGCGGGGCTGATCGACAACGCGCTGGCGGCCGCGGGGACTACCGCAGCAAAGCTCGGCGAAGCCGCCTTGGGGAATGCCGGGCTGGTCTACTCCGGCCTGCACACGCTGGGCCAGGGAGCGGTTCTCGCCGGCATCGTCCTTGGAGCGATTGTGACCTTCATCCTCGACCGCAAGCTGGTGACAGCGGCGATTGCCGCAGGCACCGGCGCGCTGCTCTCCTGGGTCGGCCTGTTGCATGCCGAGAAGGTGGAGTGGGCCGCCGCGCCGCAGGTGGCACTGGGATACCTCCTGCTGGCAGCGGTGCTACTCGCCATCGCGCTGCTCCGTAGCAAGGACCCGACCGCGCTGGCGGCGCCCGAGCCGGCAGGAACCGACGGCTTGGACGTCGACGCTGCGGGGGTGCCCGCGCACTGAGGTCCCACCCGCGCGCAGCGTGCAACGATGGAGGGTCATCGACGCAATGGGTGAAGGGGAAGAGGGCGACGAGATGAGCTCATCAGAGGCGGCACCACGCGGCCAGGAGTCGAAGCAGGACCTGCGTGCCGAGCTCAGCCAAGTCGAGGCTGAACGCGCGGAGCTACTGCAGCAGGCACGCGACCTGCGCAGTCAGTTGGCTGACGCAGGCCCGATGGATGCCGCCGAGCGGGGCCTCATCATCACCCAAGCTGAGGAGCTCGAGGCGCTCGCCGCCGAGCTCGAGCGTCGGCGCGATGCCCTCCTGGAAAAGCTCGGAGGGTCTTCCTGACCGGCGGGCCGTCAGTACATTTTCCGTCGACGGCGGGCCGTCAGTACATCGCCAGTGGTTGGGCCGAGAGTGGCGGCGGGAAGGTCTCGTCCAGCAGCCGCAGGTCGTCCTCCGTCAGGTGCAGTTCGATCGCGCCGCGGTTCTGCATGACATGTTCTTTCGTGCTTGCGCGGGGAATGACGTTCACTCCGTCGCGGGTCAGCACCCAGGCGAGCGCGACTTGTACCGCGGTGGCATCGTGCCGGTCGGCGATCGCGTTAAGGACGGGGTGGGGCAGGAGGCGACCCTGTTCGATCGGTGAGTACGCCATCACCGGAATGCCCCGGTCCTGCAGTTCCGGCAGCAGGTCGAACTCGATGCCCCGCCGCATCAGGTTGTAGAGAACCTGGTCGGTCTGGACCGCATCTCCGCCGGGCACGCTGAGCAGCTCCTCCATGTCATGGATGTCGAAGTTGCTGACGCCCCAGAACCGGATCAGCTCCAACCTGATCAGCTCCTCGAAGGCGAGCACGGTCTCCGCCAGCGGCACCGGGGCTCGCCAATGCAGCAGGTACAGGTCGAGGCGGTCAGTGCCAAGACGCTTCAGACTTTGCCGACAGGCGAGGATTGTCTTGTCGTACGTGGCGTGCACCGGTAGCACCTTGCTGACCAGAAACACGTTGTCGCGCTGGCCCGCAATGGCCTCACCTACCAGCACCTCCGCCTCGCCGTCGGCGTACATCTCGGCGGTGTCGATCAGAGTGAGTCCGATCTCAATGCCGGTCCGCAGGGCCGCAATCTCGGCTTGCCGGCGGGCTGGGTTCTCGGCCATGTGCCAGGTGCCCATGCCCATGACGGGAATGGCTTCGCCCGCTGGGAGGCGGACGGCGGGAACGGTTCGGGTCGACATACGAGGCTCCTCTAGGGTTCGGCTCTCACGCAAACGGGGGATGCTCGGCGACGTCTTCGGTCATAGCCTTGACGGGTGCCGGTCGCTGTGGGTCTTGTAGGAGCAGGGAGGCGAGCCGCCGAGGTGCATGCACCCGCGCTGGCGGCGTCGCCGGACATCGACTTTGTCGGGGTGTGGACCCGAAGACCAGCCGCCGCAAAGGAGTTGGCGGAACGGTACGGCGTCCGAGCCTTCGCCGAGTTCAGCGATCTCCTTGCTAGCACCTCGGCGGTCTCCTTCGCCGTACCGCCGGCCGTCCAGAGCGAGCTCGGCACCGTCGCGGCGAAAGTCGGCAAGAGTGTGCTGCTGGAGGTGCCCATCGGTTGGGACCTCGCTGGCGCGGAAGAACTGGCCGAGGCGGTGGTCGCCGCTGGCGTCATCTCGCAAGTCGCGTTGACTTGGCGATACATCGATCCCGTTCGAAAGTTCCTCGCGACGCAGGAGACGCGGCCGGTGCGTGCGAATGGACGGGTCGTCCGGGCTCGGCCCGCCCCGCCTCAGCAAATCAGCCTCTGGCGACGGGCGCGCGGTCTGCTCTTCGACGTCGGCCCACACGTCACCGACTTCCTCGACGCTGCCCTCGGACCGATCGTCGACGTCGACGCGGCTGCCGAGGGGGACGATGCAGTGAGGCTGACGCTGGAGCACCGGCTCGTTGGCTCCTCGGAGTCGTCGCTGAGCGAAAGTACGTCGATCGACTACCACATCGCCGAGTTCAAGTTCACTGGCTCGACCGGCAGTACCGTCGTTGACTGTTCCGCCGCCGAGATCACCGCCGACTACGCCACCATGTTCGCTGAGTTCGCTAGAGCCGTCGCCACCAAGAAGGCGCACGAACTCGACGTCAACCATGGCCTCCACATCCAGCGGGTCATCGAAGCGGCTGACAGCGCGGTCCTGCTGGGACGCTGAGGCACGCGCGAAGAGTCGCATCAAGGTTGATCCTTGGTGGTACGCGGCCTCCGATGGGGCCACAAGACAACAACGTTCGCACGGCCGTCACCCGGTGGCATCCCACGTCTGCGGGATATCACCCGCTCCGCAGCCGGGGGCGGAGCTGCCCACGGGCAGCTGGCCGCAGCCGGGAGTGAGCAGGCGGCACCGGCGAGGTCAAGAGGTTCTGTTGCTGCCCCGGTGGACCCGCTCAGCATGCTCCTGCTCGGACCACTCCGCGCTGTCGGCGTACTCCTCGAAGTCGCGGAGGTACGCGTGCCGAGTGACCTGTCTGCACTCGTCGCAAGCGGCATCAAGCAGGCACCGCGGGTCAGTGTGGCCGGGCCCTCTCGGCCCTTCCCCGACAAGTCCGGGCCAGCTGCCGAACCGTACGGTTCGCAACCTGCCACACGCGCAACAGAGTGCCCGCAAGTAGCCCGGCTGGGCGTTGGTCGGCGAGGTTCTCCACATCGCGGATCGAGCTCCCTTTTCCCCGAGAGCGTTGCTTCGCCGGTAGGCTGCTCCGGCGATAATGAAGAATGGGTTCCTACCGATGTTGACTCGGCGGCACCACCTCTCGAAGATTACACGAGGCGTGGTCATTCCTTAACTGCAGGCGTTTCGGGCTGGCACAGCGGTGCTGCATAGACATTGGGCCCGCTAACGTTTCGCGGCCCATTCACATTCACATTTGCCTCGTCTCGGGATAACGAGAAACCAATCGTTGACGCTGCAGCCACGCGTGTTTGGGCCTCAGAACGGTGGTCGAGTTTCGGCAGTCAACACGGCGGCGAAAAAACCTGGCACGGAAACTGCTGTGGTCTTGCGTTCGAACAGGTGTTCGAATATGATGCGGTCTTGGACTCGGTCGGGGGATCATCGGGCGGCGTGGATGCGACGCCGGTGGATCATGCGTTGGACCAGCTGCGGGTGGCGATGGGTCATCTGGTGAAGGCGGTTGAGGATGGTGGGCTGGACCACTACGACATCCCGGGGTTGTTGGGGTTTGTGGTGGAGTTCGAGCGGGTCCGTAACGGTGCGGCGTTGGTGGATCATCGGGTGGTGGCCGACTGTGAGCGGTGGCAGCTGGCGGACGGGCTGAACGCCCGGACGACGCGGGCGTTGCTGGCGGAGCTGCTGCGGATCTCCGACGGCGAGGCCGCCCGGAGCGTCCGGGCGGCCGAGGCGGTCGGGGACCGGTCCACCCTGCAGGGACTGCCGCTGGGGCCGCGGTATCCGGTGCTGGCGGCGGCGCAGCGGGCCGGGACGGTGAACCCGGAGCAGGTCGCGGTGCTGGAACGGGCGTTGGAGCAGGTCGACCGGCCCGGCTACGCACCGGAGGTG
>JAOPXN010000080.1 GCA_025965155.1 Propionibacteriaceae bacterium | reverse complement strand
CCGATGATCCACCAACGCCGCACCGTTACGGACCCGCTCGAACTCCACCACAAACCCCAACAACCCCGGGATGTCGTAGTGGTCCAGCCCACCATCCTCCACCGCCTTCACCAGATGGCCCATCGCCACCCGCAGCTGGTCCAACGCATGATCCACCGGCGTCGCATCCACGCCGCCCGATGATCCCCCGACAGAATCCATGACCTCATCATATTCGAACACACGTTCGAACACAAGATGTTCAATGAGGAACTTTGTCCGTATTTTCACAGACGATGGAGCCCTCTCCGGTTCCAGTTCGATGCCGGGCTGGGTGGAGTAGCCTCGGCCTCGTGGATGGTGTCACGAAGGTCCCTGCGCCGGTCAACGAGGCGGTACTCGGCTACGCACCAGGGTCTTCGGAGAGAGCCGCTGTCGAAGCCGCGCTCGACCAGCTGTACGAAGCCGACCCGGTGGAGCTGACCGCAGCGATTGGAGGCGATCGGCGGCTCGGGAGCGGGTCCACTTTCGACGTCACCATGCCCTCCGAGCACGAACATGTACTGGGCCGCTCGGCTGGCAGCACGGCTGCTGACACGACCGAGGCGATCAAGGCGGCCGCGGCAGCGGCACCGGATTGGGCCGCTCTCGACTTCGACGACCGGGCCGCGATCTTCCTCAAGGCGGCGGAGCTTCTGGCCGGGCCGTGGCGCCAGGTCCTCAATGCGGCCACCATGCTGGGCCAGGGCAAGACCGTACAGCAGGCCGAGATCGACGCCGCCTGCGAGCTGATCGACTTCCTCCGGTTCAACGTCGGGTTCGCCCGCGAGATCCATGCCAACCAGCCGATGTCTACCCGGGGGGTGTGGAACCGCACCGACTACCGGCCGCTGGACGGATTCGTCTACGCCATCACCCCGTTCAACTTCACTGCCATTGCCGGCAACCTGCCAACCGCCCCGGCACTGATGGGAAACACGGTGTTGTGGAAGCCCAGCCCGACCCAACAGCTAGCGGCCCACTTCACCATGGACCTGCTGCAGGCTGCCGGCCTGCCGGCTGGAGTGATCAACATGCTGCCGGGTGACGGGCTGGAGGTATCGGAGGTGGCTCTCCAGCACGAGGACCTCGCTGGTATCCACTTCACTGGCTCCACTGCGACGTTCCAGCATCTGTGGCAGACCGTCGGAAGCCGGATCCAGCACTACCGCAGCTATCCCAGACTGGTAGGGGAGACCGGCGGTAAGGATTTCGTGGTTGCTCATGCAAGCGCTGACCCCGAGGTGGTGCGCACCGCGTTGATCCGCGGCGCATTCGAATACTCAGGTCAGAAGTGCTCCGCGGCCTCTCGCGCCTATATCGCCCGAAGCGTGTGGGACAAGATGTCGACTGGGCTGATTGAGCAGACGGAGGCACTCACGGTCGGCGACGTCCGCGACTTTTCCAACTTCACCTCGGCTGTCATTGATCAACGAGCCTTCACCAAGCACCGCGATGCCATCCAGCGGGCGCGGGCATCGGCGGACGCGACGATCATCGCCGGTGGAGGTACCGATGACAGCAAGGGCTGGTTCGTCCGACCGACACTGATCCAGTCCGACAACCCGCGCAACGAGATCTTCACCACCGAGTACTTCGGTCCGATTCTCGGCATCTACGTGTACGACGACGCCGACTTCGACACCGTACTGACCGAGGTTGACCGGGCCGCACCGTACGGGCTCACCGGCGCCATCCTGGCAGACGACCGGCAAGTGCTGGACCAGGCTGCCCGGGTGCTGCGGCATGCGGCCGGGAACTTCTACCTCAATGACAAGCCGACCGGCGCCGTGGTCGGCCAGCAACCCTTCGGCGGCTCGCGTGCGTCCGGTACCAACGACAAGGCCGGATCGATGTGGAACCTGATCCGCTGGACCAGCCCTCGGTCGATCAAGGAAACGTTGGTACCGCCGACCAGCCACGGCTACCCCCACATGGGCTGAGCCAGCGGGTCAGCTGCGCTCGGCCAGCCAGGTGTTGCCGACACCTTGGTGGGTACGGAATCCGGACGTGACCGCCGGTGCCGCGGACTGCTCCAACTTCTTGCCCAGCAGCGGGATGGACACCTTCAGCTCCGCATCCAGAGCCACGACGGTGCCCGGGCCACCGGGCTTGATCGACATCGTGCCGTTCATGCTGAGCGGCTGGCCGGGAACAGTCAGCTTCAAGGCACCCACCCGGGAGCCGTCCGCGGAGGCGTCGCCCCACACGATCTCCTCCACGACCTGCAGAGTGGGGCCGGTGAACCGGGCCGCCATCTCGGGAGCCGGCAGGGTGCGGCTGGTCTTCGTAGTGGCACCGGATACCGTCACGTCATAGTCACTCGCCCGGGTGGCCGCACAGACTTTGTCCAGGTACTCCTTGGTCGTCATCATCGTGTACACGGTGCTCGGATCAGCGGCGAACTCTGCCTGGGAAGAAATGTCCATGCACGGCAGTATTGCAGTGCTGTCTGCTCGCTCCGCTCGCGGCTGATCGCTCGAACCCGACATCTTCGTCGCGTTCTGGTCAACGAAGAACGTGTTGACCAGAACACTCCTCCAGACGTCGGCGCGATCAGCGGGGTTGTTTGCTCGCTCGCTTTGGGGCGACGGTGGGTCTGGCTGCGTGAGCTGGGGACGGGGACTAGTGTCGGAGATGGCTGCACAAAGGGGTGCGCCATGGACGATCGGACAGGGTGACGTGACTACTTTCGAGGTCGAACTCGAACGGGAGAAGCTGGAGAAGATTGCCGAGGTCGCGGCGCGGGGCGCGGACCTGGCGGCGGAGCTGGGGCGGGATCCCGAGGCTGCCAGGCACTTCCTCAGCCACTACTTCAGGCACGTCGATGCGATCGACATCGACGAGCGCAGCACCGATGACCTGCTCGGCCTGGTGGAGAGCCACTACCGGCTGGCTGCCCAGCGACCGGCGGCCCGAGCCACGATGGCCATCCGCAAGCCCAACCAGTCCGAGGACGGATGGTCCGCCGGCGGCGCCACGGTCGTACAGATAGTCACCGACGACCGGCCCTTCCTGGTGGACTCCATCACGATGGAGGTCCTCAGACAGGGTTGGAGCATCCGCGAGGTCTTCCACCCACAGTTCACCGTCCGGCGTGACGTATCGGGCCAGCTCAAGGACATCGTGCACACCAGCGAGGCCCGTCACGACGCGACGGTGCTGGCCGAGTCGTGGATGCATCTGGAGATCCTTCCGCCGGACCGACCGGAGAAACCCGAGTCCATGGCGTCCGATCTCGAGGACGGCCTGGTCGAGGTGTTGCGGCTGGTCGAGGAAGCCGTCGAGGACTGGGCCAGGATGAAGGTCAGGGCGGAGGAGACGGTCAGCTATCTGGACCATCTCGCCACCAGCCCGGCGATTGAGGGCAGGCACGGGACCGATGAGGTCGCGTCAGCTCGGGAGATTGTTGCCTGGCTCAATGACAACCACTTCTCGTTCCTGGGGTACCGCGAGTACGAGCTGACCGACGCAGGACGCGGCTCCGAGCTGGTACCTGTCCGGGGCACCGGGCTTGGGATCCTGCGAGCGGACCGGGACGCGCCGGGCGCCTTCCATGCGTTGCCGCAGCCCGGTACCGAGCCCGCGTTGATGATCATCACCAAGGACAACTACAAGTCGCGGGTGCATCGTCCGGCCTACCTGGACTACATCGGGATCCGGAAGTTCGGCCCCGATGGGGAGGTCATCGGCGAGCGCAGGTTCCTTGGCCTGTTCGCATCGTCGGCCTACTCGGAGTCGGTCACGCGGATCCCGGTACTCCGGCAGAAGGCGACGGAGGTTCTGCGGCTGTCCGGGTACGACGAGCAGAGCCATGGTGGCAAGGCGATCATGGACGTGCTCAACACGTACCCGCGTGACGAGCTGTTCCAGACCTCGATTCGTGAGCTGGCCCCGATCGTGGAGAAGGTCGCGCACCTCAAGGAACGTCGTCAGGTACGCATGTTCGTCCGCCGCGACCCGTACGGCCGGTACCTCTCCTGCCTGGTCTACCTGCCTCGGGACCGCTACACGACCGCGGTACGGAACCGCATGGAGTCGATCTTGATGTCGCGGCTGGGCGGCGCCTCGATCGACTACAGCGCGCGGGTGAGCGAGTCTGTTCTGGCGCGGCTGCACTTTGTCGTGCGGATGCCTGTCGGCGAGGCGATGAAGGAGGTCGACGTCCGGGGGCTGGAGAAAGAGCTCACCATGGCGACCCGCTCCTGGAGCGACGAGTTCGCCGACCAGCTGGCGTCCAACGGCAGGTCCGACCAGCTTGCCAGCATGGTCGGCGCCCTGCCGGAGGGATACAAGGAGGCCTACACGCCCGCGCAGGCGATCAAGGACCTCCAGGCACTGACCTCCCTGGAGACTGAGGGCGAGATGTCGATGGCCCTCTACGCGCCGGACAAGACCGACGACGAGGCTGATCTTCGGCTCAAGATCTTCCGCCGTGACGGTTCGCTGTCCCTGTCCAAGGTGCTCCCGCACCTGTCGCTGCTGGGTGTCGACGTGATCGACGAACGTCCGTACGAGCTCGACTTCGGCGGCGACGATCGTGGCTTCATCTACGAGTTCGGGATCGCTGTACCGGGCGGCGCCGAGGCGGTGGCGAACCGCTGGAACCAGCCGGCACGACACCAGTTCATGGACGCGTTCTCCGCCTCCTACTCCGGCCTCAGCGAGCCCGACGCATTCAACGCCTTGGTCATGGGCGCCGATCTGACCTGGCGCCAGGTAGCAGTCCTGCGGGCGATCGGACGCTACCTGCGGCAGGCGGGCTCGACCTACAGCCAGACCTACATCGCCCAAGCGCTGTCCGGCAACGTCGACATCGCCCGGAAGCTGATCACCCTGTTCGAGACCCGCTTCGATCCGGCGCTCTCGATCGACCTCGATGAGCGGACCGCTCGCGCCGACGCTGTCGTCGAGCAGATCATGACCGCCCTGAACGACGTGGCCAGCCTTGATCATGACCGGATCGTCCGGTCCTACCTCGCGGTCGTCGCGGCGATCGTTCGGACGAACGCGTTCCAGCCGGCAAGGCAGGCCATCACGATGAAGCTGCTGCCCCGCGCCATCCCGGACCTACCTGAACCTCGGCCAGCGTACGAGATGTTCGTCTACTCGCCACGCGTCGAAGGGGTGCATCTGCGGTTCGGATCCGTGGCCAGGGGAGGCCTGCGCTGGTCCGACCGTGCCGAGGACTTCCGGACCGAGGTGCTCGGCCTGGTCAAGGCGCAGATGGTGAAGAACACGGTGATCGTCCCGGTCGGCGCCAAGGGCGGGTTCTACTGCAAACGGCTACCCGACCCAAGCCGGGACCGCGATGCGTGGCTGGCCGAAGGCGTCGCCTGCTACCGCTTGTTCATCACCAGCCTGCTCGACGTGACGGACAACATCGTCAAGCAAGAGGTCGTCCCGCCGAGTGACGTGGTCCGGTACGACGACGACGACCCGTACCTGGTGGTGGCCGCCGACAAGGGCACCGCCACCTTCTCCGACATCGCCAACGCGATCTCCACCGAGGCAGGGTTCTGGCTGGGGGACGCGTTCGCGTCCGGCGGGTCGGCAGGTTATGACCACAAGGGGATGGGCATCACCGCGCGGGGTGCCTGGGAGTCGGTCCGGCGGCACTTCCGGGAGATGGGCGTCGACACCCAGACCACCGACTTCACCTGCGTCGGGATCGGCGACATGAGCGGTGACGTGTTTGGCAATGGGATGCTGCTGAGCCGACACATCCAGCTGGTCGCCGCGTTCGACCACCGGCACATCTTCATCGACCCCGATCCGGACCCGGAGGCCAGCTGGAACGAGCGGGCCCGTCTGTTCGCACTACCCAGGTCGAGCTGGGCCGACTACGACCGGTCCCTGATCTCCGCCGGTGGTGGAGTGTTCGCGCGGGACCTCAAGGCGATCAAGATCACCCCACAGATGCGGACAGCCCTGGGGATTGAGGACGGAGTCGAGTCGATGACTCCGACAGAGCTCATCTCCGCCGCTTTGGTGGCGCCGGTCGACCTGCTCTGGAACGGTGGCATCGGCACCTACGTCAAGGCCAGCACTGAAACCAACGCACAGGTGGGTGACAAGGCCAACGACGTGCTGCGGGTCGACGGTAAGGATCTGCGAGCCAGAGCCGTCGGCGAGGGCGGCAACCTCGGGCTGACCCAGCTCGGCCGGATCGAGTACGCGACCGAGGGCGGCAGGATCAATACCGACTTCATCGACAACTCTGCGGGCGTGGACACCTCCGACCACGAGGTGAACATCAAGATCTTGCTGGCCTCGGAAATAGCCGCCGGTCGGCTCGACCTGTCCGAGCGAGACAGCCTGCTGGCGTCCATGACCGAGGAGGTCGGGGCCCAGGTACTGCAGAACAACTACAACCAGAACCTGGCTCTGGCGAACAGCGAGTTCCAGGCCTACTCCATGGCGGGTGTGCACGAGGACTGGATGGAGCGCCTTGAGGACAAGGGAATCCTGGACCGGTCGATCGAGTTCCTGCCGTCACAGGAGCAGCTCAGTGCGCGCCGAACCAACAAGAGCGGGCTGACCTCGCCGGAGCTGTCCACGCTGCTTGCCTACACCAAGATCGCGCTCGAGCGGGAGGTGCTCTCCTCCGACCTGCCCGATGATCCCTATCTGGCGGAGCTGTTGATCAGCTACTTCCCGCAGCCGCTGCGGGAACGCTATGCCGACCAGATGCCGGAGCACCGGCTGCACCGCGAGATCATCACCACCGTAGCCATCAACCGCTTCGTGAACACCTCAGGCATCACCGCCTTCCACCGGTTGTCAGCCGAGACCGGTGCTACTGCTGCGGAGGTGATCAGGTCGCAGATGGCGGCCCGTGCGATCTTCAACGCGGACGAGCACGAAGCCCGGATCCGCGAGCTCGACCACGTCGTCGACGCGAGAGTGCAGACCAAGCTGCGGATGGAGGTCCGCACCCTGGTGGAGCGGGCGACCCGCTGGCTGATCAACAACCGCAGGCGGCCGGTCGACATCGGTGCCGCGGTCGACCAGCTGGCCGACGGCGCCCAGCAGGTACTCCAGCGGATCCCCGAGCTCGTCAAGGGACGAGAGGCGGACGCGTACCAGGCCCGTCTCCGCCGGTACCGGGACGCGGGAGTGGACGAACGGACGGCGTCGACGATTGCCGCGCTGCCGACGGCGTACGCCGCGCTCAGCATCGTGCAGACCGCCCGCCGCGACGACATCGACATCCTCCGGGTCGCCCGGGTCCATTTCGCGCTGGCAGAGCGGCTGGGCCTGGACCGGCTGCTGGGCCGCATCGTCGAGCTGCCGCGGGATGACCGCTGGCAGACGATGGCACGGGCCGCGTTGCGGGACGACCTGCATGCGGTGCATGCGCGGCTGACAGCCGAGGTGCTGGAGCCCGGCGAGGGCAGCGAGCAGGCGGAGGATCTGGTCAGCCGGTGGTTCGACTCCACTCCGGCGGTGGCCGCCGAGGTCTCCACTCTTGAGTCGATCTGCGCCGGCAAGCCCGACCTCGCCCGCGTCTCGGTCGGGCTCAGGACCGTCCGGGCGCTGCTGCCGACTGAGGAGTGAGCCGGGGCGAGTCCCAGAGATCGAGTCCGGTGCGGCGGGATAGTAAGTTCTTGACCATGCGCATCGATCTCCACACCCACTCACGTGTGTCCGACGGGACGGACACACCGACCGAGCTGGTGAGCGAGGCGGCCCGCGCGGGGTTGGATGTCGTGGCGTTGACCGACCATGACACCTTCGACGGCGTGGCCGAAGCCGAGGCAGCGGGGGAGCGGGCCGGTGTCCGGGTGGTCAGCGGTATCGAGGTGTCCTGCTCACGCGGCGGTCAAAGCGTCCACCTGCTGGCGTACGGCGCGGACCCCGGCGACGTTGCACTGGCCGCCGAGATGACCAGGGTCCGGACCGGCCGCACCGACCGGCTGACGCCGGTGCTGCAGAAGCTCCTCGAGCTAGGCGTCCCGGTCTCCGAGGCGGAGGTGATGAGGTTCGTCGGCGACAGCCCGTCCGTGGGCCGCCCACACATCGCCGACGCGCTGGTCGCTGCCGGGCATGTACGGGACCGGACCGAGGCGTTCGACCTGTTCCTTGCCGACGGCGGGCCCGCGCACGTGCACCGCTACGCCATCGACGTCGCCCGCGGGATCGAGCTGGTGCATGGTGCCGGTGGGATCGCTGTGGTGGCGCATCCTTGGGGCCGTGGCCGGCGCCGAGTGCTGCCGCCCGAGGTGCTGGAGGAGCTGGTCCAGGCCAACCATCTCGATGGGTTCGAGGTCGACCACCAAGATCACGATGCCGACACCCGCGCCGAGCTGCGTCAGCTGGGGGGCAGGCTCGGGGTGCTGATGACCGGGTCGAGCGACTACCACGGCACTGGCAAGAAAGACCATGATCTTGGCTGCAACACCACCGATCCTGCCGTCTTCGCCGAGTTGGAGCGACGTCTGAGGACCTCTCACAGTCTCGGCTGAGCCACGGCAGCAGACCGCTGTGCGGCGACCGCACGCTGCTAGCCCCCGTTACCGGTCGCCTGGGAGAATGGTCCGATGAACACCACGCCGGACCCAGTGACCGCCTCCTTCAATGTCGAACCGGGCTTTGCGCTACCCGACCTGGATGCTTCAGCCGGCGGGCACCCGCGGCCCGACACGGTCACGACCAAGTCTGAGACCACCTACTACGACACGGCGGAAAAAGATCTTCATCGGCTGGGCATGACGTTGTCAGGTCGAGACGGCGACTCCACGGCCGGATGGCTCCTTGACGCCGGCACTGCGACGCCGGCCATGGCCGCTGCTGCGGGGCCGACCGTTCCGGACGCCATTAACGACGCGCTTACCGGCGTCCGGCGGGGTCAGCCGCTGCAGCCGGTTTTGACGGTCACCCGCACCGCCACCTCGTACCGCATTCCGTCCACAACCGGGGCAACGGATCTGGAGTTGGTCGACTGCACTCTTGATGCCGCCACCATGGGGATCGAGTCGACCATAGTCGGCTGGCGGACGATCGAACTGGTCGGCGGCCCCGACAGCAGCGATGCGCTGGCCGCCCTTGGTGACAGGCTCCGGGAGGCGGGAGCCACCGACTCCTCCTCCTCCCACCTCGACACGCTGCTTTCCCTCGGCGCGATCGCCGAGAACGAGCCCGATCTGCATCAGATCGGCGGTCTGGTCCAGGCCTATGTGGCCGAGCAGGTCGAGGCGATTATCCGCGGGGACGTGGGCTTGCGGACCGGACAACTCGTGATTCACCCAACGCGGGTCGCGCTCCGGAGGCTGCGCAGCACGCTACGGGTCTTCCGGGACCTCTTCGATGCCGCACAGGCGGAGGCGCTGGATGGCGAGCTTCGCTGGATCGCCCTAGTCCTCGGTGAGGTGCGAGACGCCGAGGTGATGAGCGCCCGACTGGAGTCGCAGTTGGCTGCACTGCCGGCCGAGGACGTACTGGGGCCGGTGGCCACCCACATCCGGGGCACGCTGGCCCAGCAGCGTGCCGCCGGCATGGAGAAGGTCGCGGAGGCGCTGAACGATGAGCGCTACCTGCGGTTGCTGGACACCTTGCACTGGTGGCGATCGGCAGCTCCGCGCTCCGCGGCGTACGTGGAGTCAGTTCCCGCGGCCGCGCAGCACCTCAAGCGTGCCCGCCGCACCTTCCACCGCCGGTTGGGCAGCGCCCTGGAAGGTCATCCGTCCTCGTTACACCGCGCCCGAAAGGCGGCCAAGCGGCTTCGCTACTCCTCCGAGCTGACCGAGCCGGCACTCGGCAACAAGGCGGCTAAGGCGGGCAAGCGGGCCAAGAAGATGCAGACCTTGCTGGGGGAGCATCAAGACGCCACCGTGAGCGCTGAGTTGCTGCGACGGCTCGGCGCCGAGGCCGGCAGCACCCCGGGGCATAACGGCTACACCTACGGGCTGCTCGCCGCACACGAGGCGACCCGGATTGCGAGGGTGCGCAAGAAGTTGGCGCAGCGGCTGGGCGCTTAGGCGGAGTACCTGAGCGACCCGGTAGGTCAGCGGCCGGCGGCGAACAGGGAAACCAGCGCCTCCACAGTCGACCACGGCTGCTCGATCGCCGGTGAGTGATCTGCGTCCGGAATGACCACCGAGGCAGTGCCCAGCCTCCGCGCCATCTCGTCCTGGAGCTCCTGAGGCCAGGCCGCATCACGCTCACCGTAGACGACGTGCACCGGAACCTCGGTTGCGCGCAAGGCGTCGATCTGGTCCGGGGTCTCGATCAGGACCGTTGACATCTGGGACAGGGCCTCAGCGTTGCCCGAGACGAACCGATGCTGCAGGAACGCTTCCGCGTCAGGCTCGCCGATGACCGATCCGTCGGCCAGCTCTACCAGCCGCTTGCGTCGATGCACCTCGGCGAGGTCGTACTGGGCCAGCGCCTCGATCATCAGCCGCAGCCCTGCAGCCTCACCGTGGCCCCCCGGCCCCGAGCAGAGCAGCGTGATGGAGCTCCACAGGTCGGCTGACCGAATACCGGCCCGGGTCACCACCAGACCACCCAGGCTGTGGCCGACCAGATGGAGCGGGCTGTCCGGCTGGTGGCCGGGCAGGTTCTGTGCCAGGGCCGCCACGTCGTCGGCCCAGGAGTCCAGCGAGAACGGACCCTCCGCCTTGCTCTCGTACTGACCTCGCTGGTCGAACGCATACGCGGAGTAACCGGCCTGGGCAAACAGCGGGAGCACCGGGGAGAAGTCCTCCTTGCTGCCGGTGTATCCGTGAACCAGCAGCACGCTTCCGACAGGGTTGTCCGCGACGACCCGATCCAGCGCGATCTGCACCCCACGGCCGGGAAGGGAGAACTGCTCCGAGACGATCTCGCTCGGACGGGTGGCACTGCGGGACTGAACCATGCGGGTCAATCTACGACCCGCATGTGGCACCGAAGCTACCGCATCGGCCGATGGCCCCGACGACCGAGCCGTCCGGCAGAATGGGTATCGATGTCCACCACCCTCGAGCCCGGCAAAAGCACCCGGCCACGCGCCGCGAAGGCGTACGTGATCGCCGTTGCCAACCAGAAGGGTGGGGTGGCCAAGACCACTACCGTCGCCTCGGTCGGGGCCGCCCTGGCGGAGGCCGGGCAGCGGGTGCTGCTGGTCGACCTGGATCCGCAGGCTTGTCTGACCTTCTCGCTCGGCTACGACCCGGAGACGATCGAGTCCTCGATCCATCAGCTCCTGCTGCAGGATGCCGACCCTGCCGACGTGGTGATCTCCACCGAAGACGGGCCCGACCTGGTGCCGGCGACGATCGAGCTCGCCACGGCGGAGCAGCTGCTGTTGACGCGGACCGGACGGGAACAGCTGCTGAAGAAGGCGCTGGCCCCGTTGTTGAAGCGCTACGACGTGATCTTGCTGGACTGCCCACCGTCGTTGGGCATCTTGACCACTGTGGCCCTGACCGCCGCCAACGGCGTGCTGATTCCGTTGCAGTGTGAGACGTTGAGCCATCGCGGCGTGGGGCAGCTGCTGGACACCATCCACGACGTGAAGAAGATGACGAACCGTCGACTGAGCGTGCTGGGAGTTCTGCCGACGCTGTTCGATGCGCGCACCACCCACTCCCGGTTGGTGCTGGACAGGATCGGCGCCGATTATGGTGTCGCGGTGATCGAACCAGTGATCCCGAAGTCGGTTCGGTTCGCGGAGGCACCGGCGGCCGGACGTTCGATCCTGGCTACCTCGCGATCGTCCAAGGGTGCCGCCGCGTACCGTGAAGTGGCCGAGAACCTGCTTGACATCGCTGGTCTGCGCGAAGTCTGAGGCGGCGCCTCAGCCGGTCAGACCGAGAACGTCGACCGACGTAGCCCTCATCTCCACCTTGCGGACCTTGCCGGTCACAGTCATCGGGAAGTCGTCCACCATGATCACGTAGCGCGGGATCTTGTAGTGCGCCAGCCTGCCCCGGCAGAACTCGCGGACAGCGTCGGCCTCCAACGGCGAGCCGCCCTTCTTGATCTTGATCCAGGCACACAGCTCCTCGCCGTAGCGTTCGTCTGGTACTCCGACGACCTGGACGTCGGCGATGTCGGGATGGGTGTAGAGGAACTCCTCGACCTCCCGCGGATAGATATTCTCGCCGCCGCGGATCACCATGTCCTTGATCCGCCCGACGATGTTGCAGTAGCCGTCGGGCCGCATCACCGCCAGATCGCCGGTGTGCATCCAGCCATCCCCGTCGATCGCCTCGACGGTCTTCTCCGGATCCTGCCAGTATCCGATCATGACCGAATAGCCACGGGTACAGAACTCTCCGGTCTGGTTGCGGGGCAGCGTGGCGCCGGTCTCCGGGTCGATGATCTTGACCTGCACGTGCGGATGCACCTGACCCACCGTTGCGGTCCGACGTTCCACCGTGTCCCCGGCGAGGGTCTGGGTCGACACGGGCGACGTCTCGGTCATGCCGTACGCGATGGACACCTCGCTCATCCCCATCTCGTCCATGCACCGGCGCATCACCTCCACCGGACACGGAGATCCGGCCATGATCCCGGTCCGCAGACTGGAGAGGTCGTAGTCGGCGAAGTTCTCCAGGTTCTGCTCGGCAATGAACATGGTGGGTACGCCATAGAGCGCGGTGGCGCGCTCGTCCTGGACGGCTTGCAACGTGGCGGCCGGGTCGAACGCGGGACCCGGAATGATCATGGTCGCACCGTGCGTGGTGCAGCCGAGGTTGGCCATGACCATCCCGAAGCAGTGATAGAACGGCACCGGCACCACCAGCCGGTCGCGTTCGGTGAAACCGATGGTCTCGGTGACGAAGAACCCGTTGTTTAAGATGTTGGTATGGCTCAGCGTCGCGCCTTTGGGATATCCGGTGGTACCCGACGTGTACTGGATGTTGATCGGATCGGACGGGGACAGCTCGGCGGCAACGGCCGCGACCGAATCGGCCGGCACCGACGCCGCATCCTGCAGCAGCTGCTGCCAGCTGCGGTCGCCGATGAACACCAGCTGCTTCAAAGCAGGGCACTGGTCCCGGACCGCCTCCACCATCTCCTTGTAGTCGCTGCCCTTGAACGAGGTGGCACTGATCAGCAGCGACACCTCGGACTGGTTCAACGCATAGGCCAGCTCATGAGTGCGGTACGCAGGGTTGATGTTGACCAAGATGATGCCCAGCTTCGCGGTCGCGTACTGCACCAGCGTCCACTCGGCACAGTTGGGCGACCAGATCCCCACCCGGTCACCGGTGCGGACCCCTGCGGCGATCAGACCGCGAGCCACCAGATCGATGTCGGCGTCCAGCTCTGCATAGGTCCACCGTCGCCCGGTGGCACACTCGACCAGCGCCTCGCGATCGGAGAAGGTGGCGACCGTCCGCGCCAGGTTCGCGCCGATGGTCTCCTCCAGCAGAGGCACCGACGTGGAGCCCACCGCTTCGGACAGGTCGGCAGCGACGGGTTCGGACCGATCGGGGCTCATGGCCTAAACCTAGCTGCAAGGACCGGGCCGGCGCGGTACCAGCCGACCCGGGACCGGCTACTCGCCCGAGGCGGTCTGGCCGCTGGAGGAGTTGGCTGCCAGGTCGGCCGATCCCGACGTACGGCGACGGCGGCGACGCTTGCGTACCGGAGCTCCCTCGCCGGACGGCTGCTCTCCGGCGGCTGCCTCAGCAGCCGGCTCGGACCCGGCCGAGGCCTCCGCGGGTGCATCGACGGGGACGCCGTTGTGGGTACGCCGGCGGCTGCGCTCGCGCTTGGGCCGCGGGGCGCTCGCCTTCCGTTCCCGAGGAGCCTCGCTCGGCTGCTCCTTCGGTGGCGCGATCCGACCGGTGGTGCCCGGCTCGATGCCGAGGTCGTGATACAGGTGCGCCGAGGTGGAGTAGGTCTCCTGCGGCTCGGGGAAGGGCAGACCCAGGGTGTTGTTGATCACCTTCCACCGGGTCTGGTCGGCCCAGTCGACGAAGGTGATGGCGATTCCGGAGGCTCCGGCGCGCCCGGTGCGGCCGATCCGGTGCACGTAGGTCTTGTCGTCCTCGGGGCATTCGTAGTTGATGACGTGCGTGACGCCCTCGACATCGATGCCGCGGGCGGCGACGTCGGTGGCGACCAGGACGTCCACGCTGCCGGAGCGGAACTTCTTCAGTGCCTTCTCGCGGAGGATCTGGGACAGGTCACCGTGGATCGACGCTGCCGCGAAGCCGCGCTCCGCCAGGTCGTCGGAGACCCGCTGGGCGCTCCGCTTGGTCCGGCAGAAGATCATCGCGCGGTTGCGGTTCTCGGCCTGCAGGATCCGGGCAACCACCTCAGGCTTGTCCAGGTCGTGCGCCTGGTAGACGAACTGGGCCGTGGCCGGCACCGTGGTCGTCTCCTGTGCGGACTCGGCCCGGATGTTCACCGGGTGCCGGAGGTGACGCCTGGCCATGGTGACAATTGCGCTCGGCATGGTGGCCGAGAAGAGCATCGTCTGGCGCAGCTCGGGGGTCTTGGCGAGGATGCGCTCGACGTCGGGCAGGAAGCCCAGGTCCAGCATCTCGTCAGCCTCGTCGAGCACCAGGACCTTGATGTGGCTCAGGTCAAGCGCGCCCCGGTCGGCGATGTCCAGCAGCCGGCCCGGGGTACCGACGACGACGTCGACACCCTCCTTCAGGGCATCGAGCTGGGTGTCGTAGCCGACGCCGCCGTACACGGTGAGGACGCGGGCGCCACGCCGGCTCGCCGCGATGGCGATGTCCTTGCTCACCTGGCTGGCCAGCTCACGGGTCGGAGCCACCACCAGCGCCTGAGGTGCGCCGGGCTTGGCCATCTGGGCGTAGTCGGGATCACCGGGAGCGACGATGCGCTGCAGCAGGGTCACACCGAAGGCGAGGGTCTTGCCGGTGCCGGTACGGGCCTGGCCGATCATGTCCGTACCCACCAGGGCAATCGGGATGGCCATCGACTGGATCGGGAACGGATGTACGATCCCGACCTCGGCCAGCGCCTCGGAGATGTCGGGCATCACGCCGAGGTCGGCGAACGTCTGCTGGAGAACCGGCTCTGGGGTGGCCAGGTCAGCGTCAGCACCGGAGTTGCTGACCTCGTCAGGAGCGGACGTGGTCGCTTCGTCGGCATCGGATGCCGTTGTCGGCCCCGCCTCGGTCGCCGTAGCCGGATCGGACCGGAGGTTCTCGGGGGAGTCGGACGTGGGCACTGCCGCGTCCGTGCTTTCGTTACTCAGGGTTTCGCCTTTGCGGTTGATGTAAGTCAAGAGTTCACCTGACCGTCCAGCACATCGCTTAAGCAGCGGTGCCAGGACTCAGGGACGCACTCAACGTTGCGTACGCACCCAGTCTAGCCTGAACCGGTCAGAATCGCCGTAGGGTTGCTCCCATGAGCGACGTACCGGCCCCGATCGAAACCTCCGACATCGAAATCCCGGAGACGGGCGCCACCGACGCGCTGGCCGATGACGAGCACTACCGGGACGGTGCGATCGACCTGCTGGGGGTGCTGGCGTACGGCGAGCTGTCCGCGTTCGAGCGGCTAGCCGAGGATGCCCGGCTGGCCCCCACCCTGGCCGACAAGGTGCACATTGCGCAGATGTCGGCTCAGCAGATCGAGCATTTTCGCCGGATCCGTTCCCGGCTGGCCCAGCTGAACGCCGACGTGATGGTGGCAATGCAGCCGTTCCACGCACCCTTCGACGCGTTCCACGAGTACACCGCACCGAAGACGTGGCTCGAGGGGCTGCTCAAGGCGTACGTCGGCGACGGGTTCGCCGCCGACTTCTACCGTGAGGTCGCCGCGTTCGTCGACGCCGACACCCGGACGCTGGTGTATGAGGTGCTCTACGACGACGAGCACGCCGACTTCGTGGTGGAGAGGGTGCTCGCCGCCATCGCCGCCGACCCGAAGGTGGCCGGGCGGCTCGCCCTCTGGGGCCGGCGACTGGTCGGTGAGGCGCTCAGCCAGGCCCAGCGGGTAGCCGCCGACCGGGACGCCCTGACCAGCCTGCTGACCGGGACCGTGGACCGCCCCGGGATGGACCTTGCCGCCATTAGCCGGATGTTCTCGCGGCTGATCGAAAACCACACCAAGCGGATGGCCACCCTGGGGCTCCAGGCCTGACCTTTGCCGCTGGGTGTTCGCCGGTTTCCCACGTCAACGTGGGAAACTGGCACTTCACCCACGAGATAACGTGGGTAAAGTGCCAGTTTCGTGTGTCTAGTGACGGCGATTCGGTCAGACCGAGCCGAAGCCGACGCGGCGGGCGTTCTCCTCGCCGATGTCGATGTAGCCGATCGAGCTGGCCTGGATCAGCACCTTCCGACCGTGCTCGTCGGTCAGCGTCAGCACCCCGGCGTTCTCCAAGGCCTCCGTGAAGGCCGTCTCCACACTGGCGGCCGACTCGGTGCTCTCGATCACGACCTCGCGACTCACCTGCTGGATGCCGATCTTGATCTCCACTGTTCCTCCTGCTCAATGTGCGCTGCGTCCTACCCCGACTCAGCGGCACGGTTTTGATTGTGTGTAGCCACCGTGTCACACGCCGGGGGAGGTCGGTCACAGTGTTCGCGCACGGCGGACCACCGGGTACGGCTCAGGCCGGAACTGACTCCTCGTCGGTGGCCGGGCGAACCACGAGCCGGGTCCAGGCACCGACGTAGATGCGGTCGTCAGAGCCGAGCTCGCGCTTGACGCCCACCGCGATGGGGTCCTTGGGCAGCGGCCCACTGGCCGGGGCCACGAACGTGCCGTTGGACGACTCCAGATCCTCGACCCACCAGCGGGTGCCGTCGGTGGTCAGCTGGGCATGCCGCCGGCTAGCGCCGGAGTCCGGCTCGCAGTCGATCCCGGGGTCGATGTTGCGGCTCCGGGACTTGCGGCCGACCAGCACCGATGAGCCTCGGAGCGGTACGACCACGGGAAGGCCCGGGGACGGCATCGGGTCCGGACTCTCCTGCGCCCGGTACCAGTCGGGGTCGATCCAGACCTCCGCCACCCAGCCGACCCGTTCCGTTGCGGCGGGCGCCTCGACCCCGGGCTGCTGCGTCTGCGACCCGGCCGAGGATCCCGGCGCGGCCACTGCAGCCGACGCCGTCGAAGACCCGAGCGAGCCGTCCGCGGCTTCAGCGACCGGAGCCGCCACCGGCGTTGCCGACCGCGGCATCGTGCCGGTAGTGAAGTCGTACCCGCACGCCTCGCAGAACAAGGCCTCCGGGGTGTTCTGAGTGGAGCAGTTAGGACACGCCTGCCCCAACGGCGCCGCGGACGTGGTCGGCGCCGCCGCCGCTACCGGGGCCGGCGGGACCGCCTCGATCGGCATCCCACAGACGTCGCAGTAGTCGTCGGCGGTCGAGGAGTGCCCGGCCGGGCAGGTCGCGGTCATCGTGGCTCCCAATGCTCAGTGCTCAATAGTCGGGGCTGCATGGTGGGGTCGGACCGGATCAGGTCGGTCAGCCCTTGATCCGGGTGGTCTTGGTCGAGGCGGTGTCCAGGGCCATCTCGTCGGCCCGGTCAACCGCCCGCTTCAGTCGAACCGTACCGTTCTCCACATCCTGGATGTCGACCACCTTGCGGAGCCGCGTCGTGGCTTCCTCATTGCCAGTGGCTGCGGCCAACTGGACCGCGCGGCCCAGCTTCGTGGTGGCGGTCGCGTCGTCGCCAACGGCCTTGGCGGCCAGCCCTTCCTGGATCGCCTCGGCGAGCTCGGTCTGGCCGGTGTAGTGCGCGACCTCCGGGTTGATCCGGGTGGTCAGCGTGTCGTCGTTGGACCACTTTGCCTTGACCAGACCCTGCGCGACGACCGCGTCCCCGACCACCAGCTGCACCCGGGCCGCGAGCTGCTCCTGACCGATCGCCTTGGCCCCCAACCGAACCCCGACGTGGTAGTCGCGGGACTCATCACCCCAGGAGCCGGTCGGGTACCCGCCGGTCAACGGGTTCACCTCGCTGCGCCGGTTCGTCAGGTCCTCCACGGTGGGCGAGACCTGCCGCACGAACATCACCTGCGCGCCCTGCGGCGACCAGACCCGCAGCTGGGCGTCGGCCACCCCACGCCCCATCGCCTGCTGCATCAGCTCGGCGAACACCTGTGCCATCTGCTCCGGCTGCGGGATGATGTCAACGGTGCCGAGCAGTGCCTGCGCGATCCGCCGCACCTCGGCCACCTGCCAGTCCACTCCCACCCCGCGGCAGTCGCACTGGAACTTGCCGGTGACATGAGCAATGGCCCGGTCCAGTCCCTCGGGGGTCTCGTTGTGGTTCTCGCCGTCGGTCAGCAAGATGGCGTGCCGCTGGGTGAGCATCGGCATCGAGTCGAACAGCCGGGCGGCTAACACGAGCCAGGTCCCCATCGCCGTGCCGCCGTCAGCTTGGAATCTGGCAATCGCCTGCTGCGCGGCAAAGCGGGTGCTCGGGTCCATCTTGACCATCCCGGCCCCGGCTCGTGCCGCCGGGAAGGCCAGGTACGCCTGGTGGCTGCCGGCGACCACGGCGAACCAGGTGCCGTCGAGGATCTGGTCCACGGCTGCGGCTGCGGCGATTTTCGCCGCTTCCAGCTTGGTACGTCCCATCGAGCCGGAGGTGTCGACAATGATGATCTCCCCGGCCTCGCCGCCGCCGCTGCGGCCCGCCTCGCCGGCGCCGGTGCAGCTCATCGTCACGATGGCGTTGACGTCGGTCCCGCCGTCAGGCAGGAACTCGTTCTGGTAGACCTCGGCGCTGAACTCAGCCATGATCAACTTCTCCTCGTATCGTGATGATCAACTGGTCGTGCACCATGAACGCCCACCTCGTGCCGGGCCAGCGCCACCGAGATGTTGTCCTTGCCGCCCTGCTGGTTGGCCCACTGGACCAGCGCCTGGGCCAGGTGCAGCGGGGCGGAGCGGTCGGCGTCGAGCTGGCCGATCAGCCGCTGCAGCGCTGTGGCTTCAGAGACGTAGTTCCATAGCCCGTCGGAGCAGACCAGCAGCCAGCCGGAGCTGGCCAGGGTGACAGCGCCGGTCCGGGGCACGAAGTCGGGACTGTCCCGGCCAAGCCACTTCATGATCGCGTGCGCCTGCGGACCGTTCTCGGCTTCCTCGCGAGGCACACCGGCAGCGATCCGCGCCTGGGCGACCGAGTCGTCCAGGCTGAGCTCGGCCGCCGCCTCCGGCTGGTCGAGGTCGGGAACCCAGTACACCCGGGAGTCGCCGACGTTGCCGAAGACGACCAGGTCACCTTCGATCACCGCGGCCGCGAACGTGCACGAGGCGGCGTTGTCACTGTCCGCCGCGGTGTTGGCGACGACCGCGGCGTTCGCCGCAGCCGCTGCTGCTTCGACGGAACGAGCAATGGCGCCGGCCCGGCTGGTGGGCGTACCGAGTCCGGCCGGCTGGGCGAGGAACAGTGAGTCCCGGGCGGCACGCGCCGCGGCCAGGCTGGCCACGTCTGAGTCCAGAGAGGTGGAGACACCATCACAGACCACCAGAACGGCACGCGACCCGGGATCGGAGTGGGCTGCCACCGCTGTCGCGTCCTCGTTGCGATGATGACGAATGCCTCGGTCACACACCGCTGCCACCCACTGGGCCGGGGTCTCGGTGTAGTGGTCGCGTTCGCTCGGCGCCTTCGTTCCGCAGGTCTCGCAGTAGCCGTCGGCGCCGACCAGCCCGCCGCAGTTCAGGCACGGCCGGCCGACCGGCGCCGTCTGCTGAGCCTCGACTGCCATGGCCCGCAGGGATCGGGACACGGTGATCGGGGACTCGAGCCCGCCGGCTGAGCCGTCGCTGGGGGCGGCAGGCGGCGTGGCGGTCGGGCTGAGCTCGGTCCCGCAGGCTTCACAGAAGCTGTCGCCGGGACCGACCTCCGCCCCACAGTTCGGGCAGCTCGGCCCAGCGCCGTCCGACGCGCCAGGTGCGGTTGTGGGCGGCTGGGGCGCAGCAGGGCCAGAGGCGGGGATGGTCATCGCAGGGTCCACCTTCGCACGGCGTTGGCTTTGTCGACCAGGGCGTACCGGCTCCGTTCGTCTGAGGCGCCGGCGGCCAGCTGACGGTACGCGGCCTCCAGCCCGTCGCGGAGCGAACCGTCCTCGGCGGGGTAGTCGCCGATCATGACCTGCGGCTGCGGCCCCTGCGCGGCGACCACGGTCAGCGCCCGGTCCAAGATCTTGGCGGTCACCTCCGCCCGTTCGGCCGGGTCGATCCGGACACCCTGCAGGCTGCCCAGCGCCGCGGCCAGCGAGCCGAGCCCGTCCCCGGACTGGTACAGGTGCAAGGCACGTTGCCGGCGGGACTCGACGTAGCCGCGGCTGGTGGATGGCACCAGATCAAGCGCGGCGACCGCCGCGTTGACGTCACCCTGGGCGGCCCTGATCCTGGCCATGCCGAACGCGGCCGGGGCAACGTAGTTGGCGTCGGTGCCTGCGCAGGTGCGGTACAGGTTCTCGGCGATGGCCCCTTCACCGCCGCGTTCGCAGGCCAGCGCCAGCGCCAGCTTGGGTGCCAGCTCGCCCGGAACCTGGCCGTAGACGGCATTGAACGAGGACTGCGCCGACCGGAAGTCGTTTCGCTGCAGGGCGGCCAGCCCAGCCACCCAGACGGCCCGCCACTCCCACGGGTCCGCCGTCAACATCTCCGCGCAGATCCGGTCCACCAAGTCCGGCTGTCCGAGCTGAAGCGCGGCCCGAGCCCGCGCCAGCAGCACCTCGGCGGTGGCCGCGGGCGCGGAGTCCAGCGCCCGCAGCCGTTCGGCCGGGTCGTCCACGGCGATGTTGCTGAGCCAGGCGTACTGGGGGTCGCTGGTGTCGGACCGCAGCGCCGGCAGCTGGTCCCACTCCAGTGCGTCGGAGGTGATGGCGGGTGCCTCGAACAGCACCGAGGCGGCCGACGTCAGCGACGTACCGCTGCGGTGCTGGGCGACGACCTCGCGAAGCACGCCGAGCAGCTGGACCCGGAGCTCGTCGATCGAGGCGAACCGGTCCGCCGGATCCGGTGCACACGCCTTGGCCAACAGCCGGTACAGCGAGTCGTACCGCTGGAACAGCGGAGTCTCCTCGACCGTCGGCAGCGACGCCACGTACCTGGTCTGATAGCCGCGGAACTCCATCATCAACACCACCAAGGTGCGGCCAATGGTGTAGATGTCCGAGGCGATCGTGGTGCCGACCTGCGCCACCTCGGGCGCCTGGTAGCCGACCGTGCCGTAGATGGCGGAGTCCTGGTCGTCGAGCCGGCGGACGCCGCCGAGGTCGATCAGCTTCACAGCGTCACCGACTTGGATCAGGTTGTCCGGCTTGAAGTCGCAGTAGACCAGCCCGAGGTCGTGGAGGTACTGAAACGCAGGCAGGATCTCCAGGATGTACGCGAGCGCCTGGTCCACCGGCAGCGGGTCGTAGCTGCCGCCGTTGGCCTTCATCCGCGCCTTCAGGAGCTGCTTGAGCGAGGTGCCGCCGACGTACTCCATCACGATGTAGCCGGCGTCGTCGTGGGTGACGAAGTTGTAGATCTCGACGATCAGCGGATGCTCCACCTGCGCCAGGAACTGCTGCTCGATGATGGCGACCGCCAACGCGTCGGCATCGCCGGAGTTGAGCAGACCCTTCAGCACCACCCACCGGTCGGAGACGTTCTTGTCCCGGGCCAGGTAGATCCAGCCCAGACCACCGTGCGCCAGGCAGCCAGCCACCTCGTACTGGTTGGCGACCAGGTCACCGGCCTTCAGCTTCGGGGTGAACGAGAAAGGGTTCCGGCACTTCGGGCAGAACCCTTCGGTACGGCCCGGCTGGCCGTCGCGGGACCGGCCGACGGGGTTGCCGCAGACCGGGCAGTTCCGCTTCTCCTCCGGGATCTGCGGGTTCTTCATCACCGCCTGGGACGCGTCGACCACCGGGGCCGGCGGCACCCGGGTCAAGCCGGCGCCCAGCCGGGCGGAACGGAGCCTGGCCGACCCGCTCTGCACCCGCTTGGTGATCTTGGAGCCGGCCGCGCCGGCCCGCTGCGAACCGAGCGCGGCGGAGTCGAGCCGGGCCGAGGCACGGGTGATCGTCGAGCCGGCCGGGCCGAGCCCGCCAGTCGGTGTCGACGATTCCGCCGCCGTCTCAGGTGCCGGTCCGGCGACTGCCGGAGCGGGCGAGCCGCAGACGTCGCAGTATCCGTCGAGGATCTGGCCGGGGCAGCCGGGCTGTGAGCAGCCACCCGCCACTGCGGCAGCGATGGGGGCTGATCCTGCGCCGGACGTGGCCGGCGGCTGGACGGCGGCGCCCGGGCTGCCGCAGACGTCGCAGTAGCCGTCGACGATGGAGCCGGTGCAACCGGGCTGGGTACAGGTGGTCATCAAGACTCCGAGGTCGAGCTGTCGGGACGGGTCGAGCTGTCTGGATCGGCGGGCGGGCCGGGCCGGCTGGGAGTGATCTGAAGATAGCTCTGGTAGAGCGTGACCAGCTGGACCGCGATCGGCATCGAGGTGGGGCGCCGGTGCAGTTCCTCGGTTGCTATTTCATGGGCGCGCAGCAGGTCCGGGTGCTCGGCCAGACCGGTCGCCACCGCCTTCGCGCGGTAAGCCTCCAACCGGCTCACCAGCTCCGCCCGGTCCTGCAACGCCTTGGAGTACGCCTGCTGGGCGTGGTTCATCGCCCGGGACACCTGCTCCAGCCGGGCCAGGTAGGCATCCAGCGTCACGGGAGTGTTGGGGACCGGCCCGAGCGCGTCCACGTCCGGGACCGCGTAGTTAGGGGCGGGAAAGACAGTCGTCACGCAGGAGTCCGCCAGCGTGCGCAGCGCGGCCTCCCGGGTTTGAAGATCCGCCCGGAGCGCGCGGGCCCGGCGGACCTTGGCGCCGGCCTCCCGGCGGGTCGCGGCCCCGACTATCAGGTCGCGCTCGAACCGGCTGGCGTCGTTCTCCAACGGGTCGAGCAACCCGCCGACATCCCCGCCGCGGGCGGCCTTCTCGGCGACCTCCTTGAGACGCCGGCCGAGCAGCGCCTGCTCCTTGGCCGCCTGCTGCTGCCGCGGACCCGCCACCTCCAGTCCGACCTGGTCCCGGATCCGTTCCAGCTGAGCGCGAAGCCGCCGGACCCGGTCGGCGATCTCCAGCCCGGACGGGTCCAGGGCCAGCCGGACCCGGAGCTGTCCGGCGAGCGCGTCGGACAACCGGCAGGCTTCCGGCAGCGACACGCTCAGACTTGAGCCGGTGGCAGCGCCGCCGCCGGCACCCAGCGCGGACGCGTCCAGCGTGGAGTCCATCCGCCCCCAGATCAACGACGACATCCGTTCCCGCTCGGTGGGTCCGACCCGACCCGAGTCCCAGGTGGCCAGCAGCAGCTGGTACCGGTCGGACACCGACTTCCACAGGGCCATCGAGAGGGTGATGTCGTGAGTCAGCGCCGCGGAGTCCGGGGACTGCAGCGCGGCCCGGTCCAGCTGGGCCAGCTCGGCCTGGCGCTCGGCGCACCAGCGACCCAGCGCATCCACGTAGGCACCGGCGGCGGCCACGTCGATCGCCTCGCCCAGTCGACCCGGAGCAGTCGGTGCGACAGTGCCGCGCAGCTGCGAGCCCGGCACTGTCATCACGGCTTTCTGCCGTAGAGGGCCTTGGGCGGTGCCGGGGCCGCTCCGAGCGGCGCCCGCAGCCAGCTGTTGTAGATGTCGGTCCACTCGCCGTTGGAACGCATCTGCTCCAGCCGAGCGTTGAGGAAGCGGACGAAGTCGACGTTCTCGGCGTTGATCCCGAGCCCGTACGGCTCGGCGGTGAACGACTTCTGCGTCGGGACCTCCGCGTACGGGTCCTGCGCTGCCAGGCCCGCCAGCACCGTGTCGTCGCCGGTGATCGCCGCCACGTCGCCCTGCTGGAACAGCACCAGGCATCCGGTGTGGCTGTCCGAGCCGACCGCGACCGCCTTAGGGGCCAGCTTGACCAGGTTCGCCATGCTAGAGGTGCCGTTGGGTGCGCACACCTTCTGACCTGTCAGGTCGGCCAGCGTGGTTGCCTTGGATCCCTTGCGTACCAGGATTTTCTGGCCCGAGCGGTAGTACTCCGACGTGAAGGCGATCTGGGTCCAGCGGTCGCAGTTGATCGTCATGTTCCGCGCGACCAGGTCGACTGTGCGTTCCTGCAGCGCAGGGATCCGCTGCGCTGCGGTGATCACCTTCAGCTCGTAGCGGTTCTCGTCACCGAAGATCGCCTTGGCCACGGCTTTGACCATGTCGATGTCGAAGCCTTCGATCTGGCCGCTGAGGGGGTTGCGTGACCCGAGTAGGTAGGTGTCCGCTGAGACTCCGGCGATCAGCCGCCCGCGATCTTGGATGGTGCGCATGTACGAGCCCGCGGGCATCCGGCCGGGGGCAGGCAGCGAACCGCTGGGCTGGTAGGAGGCCAGGGCATTGGAGCACTGTGCCGGTGGTGCGCTGGACGCGGTCGAGCCGGGGGAGGAGCTCGGGGCGGCCGGCGGTAGCGGCGTCGGCTCGTAGCCGAAAACTGAGCACCCGGCGGACACCAGGGCGACCAGGACGGCGCCCGCCAACAGCCGGGCTCGGCGGACGTGACTCGTACTCATCGGTACTCCCTGAGCCGTTGGGCCAGTCCCCAGCGGGCCAGCACCGCGGCGGCGAGCCCGGCGGCCAGCAACAGCAGGGCGGCGATCACCAAGCCGATCCGTGGAGCGCTGAGCTCCGCGGCGACCGAGGCGCTGGCCGAGTCCAGCTCGGTGCTGACCGCTGTGTCGAAGGCGTTGAACGTTGCGTTGGAGGACTGCGCGCCGGTGCCGGTGGCGACATCGACCGCCTTGTCCCAGCCGCCACCGTCGTCGAGGGTGCGGATCTGACGGTGCACGTCGACGTAGGCCTTCCAGCCCGACGGCAGGTCGGCGTCCGGGATGGAGTCGAGGCTGCCCTGCACCTGATCGGCCGCCGTCGCCCAGGCCTTCTCGAAGCCGGCGCCCGAGCCGCGGGCGATCAACGTCAGGCTCTCGTTCGACTTCGCGTTGTTGGCCTGGATCCGGGCGTTGGCGGCCGCGGTGACGGTGCTGAACGAGCTCTGCCGGACATCGGAGAGGTGGCTGCTCAGCTGCACCAGACCGAAGGTCGCGCCGACCAGGGCGACGGCGACGACGATGCCGGCCGCCAGCAGTCCCACGTTGATCGTCCGCCGGAACTGCCGCGCCACCACGACCATGGTGGCAGTCAGCGCCGCCAAGGCCAGCAGTCCGACGACGATGAACACCCAGGCGGGGCCGAGCTCCATCTCGTCCGCCGCGCGGCCGGTGTTCGCGGTGTTCAGGTTGTCCAGAACCGGCAGCGCCTGGCTGCGGAGGTCGGCGCTCGCGTCCCGTAGGTACTGCGCGCCGACCGGGAAGCCCTGCCGGTTGTTGGCGCGGGCCTGCTCGATGCCTGCCGCGTAGTCCAGCACCGACTGGTTCAGCGTCGCCAGTGCCGCGGCGTCGGCCGGCTGCGCCTCGGCTGCCTGGGCGATCAAGGTCGCTGTGGCGTTGATGGCCTGGTCGTACCTGACCCGCTGCGCCTCCGGCTCCAGCCCGCCCACCAGAAAGGCGTTGGTCGCCGTGGCGTCCGCCGTGAGCAGGTTCGACTGGATCTGCTGCACCCGGATCAGCTGTGCCGTGTTGTCCTCCGCCCGCTGCATCCCGTACGCCAGCCGGGCGAAGACCAGGGCGCCGACGAGCCCGAACAGCACCCCGGTGATGATCATCGCGGTGGTGAACCGGCGGAGCCGGCGTGGTGTGTCGGTCGTTCGTGGCGCTGTGGCAGCCGTTTCGGGGGTGCTGGCCGGCGCGGTCGCCGGCGCGCCTGTCGCGACACCGGGGACCGGCGGCGGAGCTGTGGCCGTGGCGCCCGGGAGGCCCCCGGCGGGGCTCGGCTGACTCATGATGGGTCCTCCTGCGTCTGTGGTTGCCGGTCGACCGGTGGCTGCTCGACCGCCACGTCGTCCAGGTCTTCCGCGCGAAGCTCCCGCAGCTGCTGGACTGTCGGCTCGGCGATGTCACGCAACCGCCAGGCATGCCGGCCGATGGCCGCCTCCAGCTGGTTCCGGGCGAACCTTCCGTTGCCGAACGACATACCCCGCGGAGTGCTGGCCAAGATTGTCCGAAACCGGGCCAGGCAGTCCTCGACGACGTCGTAGTCGGTGCGGGCCGCGAGACCGGTGAAGATCTCCACCAGCTCTGCGTCGGTGTAGTCGGCAAACTCGATCGTGGTCCGGAAGCGGCTCGCCAGCCCGGGGTTCTGTGCCACGAAGATCGCCATCGGGTCCGGGTAGCCGGCGACGATCAGCACCAGGTCGTCGCGCTTGTCCTCCATCTCCTTGACCAGAGTGTCGACCGCCTCGGTGCCGTACTGGTCGCCGGCCAGGCTGTACGCCTCGTCGATGAACAGGACTCCGCCGACGGCCGACGCGACCACCTCGGCGGTCTTAATCGCCGTCTGTCCCAGGTATCCGGCGACGAGCTCGGACCGGTCGACCTCGACCAGCTGCCCCCTGGAGAGCAGCCCAAGGGCGCGGTAGATGCCGCCGACCAGCCGGGCGACGGTGGTCTTGCCGGTGCCGGGGTTCCCGACGAAGACGAGGTGGCGGGTGATAGTGGCCGACTTGAGACCTGCCTTGCTGCGCAGCCCTTCCATCCGCAGCACCGCAACCTGACGGTGGATCTCCGCCTTCACCTCGCTCAGCCCGGTCAGGCCGTTCAGCTCGGCGAGCAGCTCCTCCAGCGAGGGCGGCTCGGGCTCGGGTTCTTCCGCCGGACTCGGTGCCGGCGCGACCGAGGAGTCGGCTGGTGCGGACACGCTGGCCGAGTTGGGGGCCGGCGGAGCTGCCGGCGGTCCGGCCGACCCGAGGCCCGGGAAGGCGCCGGGCAGGCCCGCGTCGTCGGCTGTCAGATCCAGACTCGACCTGCGGATCGGCTCGTCCGCTGACCGCCCCAGACCGAGCCGGGCCAGGTCGGCCAGGTGGTCCTGGGTCAGTCTCAGCACCCCGAGCAGCGGGTTGGTGCGATCGTCCTCGGCCGCTGCCTCCGCGGGAACAGCCGTCTCATCCGGACGCGACGCGACGGCCGGCCGGACCGCAGCTAGCTGGGCGGAGGAGGCGACGGAAGCGTTGCCGACGACCCGCATGCTCGGCTCACCCAGCCGGCAGGCGGCTGCACTGACGCCGGTCAGCGCCTCGGCGTACGGTGCCGCGTGCGCCGACCCGGCCGCCGTCAGCTGGCTCAGCAACGTGGTCGGCGCAGCGCGCCACCGACGGCCGCGCGAGGCTGCGTCGAAGAACGCCTGCATCCCGACCCGACCGGTCTGCTCGGTCCAGTCCGCCGGTGCACCCTTGGCCGACTCGGCCAGCGCAGCGGCGAACGACTCGCCCTCCGCACGTACGGCAGTGGGATCCAGGCCGGCCGCCAATCCCACCCGCTCCAAGTCGGCCAGCGCCCGAGCCAGGGATGGGGTCGGGTCGGTCGCGGAGCTGTCTGGTGCGTCCGTGGAGCTCATGGCAGGTCCAGGGTGCCGCGCAAAGGCGTCTGCTCGGGCGGGACCTGCAGCGCGCCGCCGTCGGAGCCGTGGCCGAACTTCTGCTGCAGGAACCGGCCGTGCGCGATCAGCGCGTCGGCGTCAACCCGGACCACGGCGTCGAAGATCTTGTCCATGGTGGAGCTCAGCAGGTCCAGCTGGTCGATCAGCAGCAGCAGCGAGGTCTTGCCGTTCTCGATCGGTCGGGAGTCGGCCCACTGCCGGGGCAGCCGGAGGTACCCGCCGATGGCCTCGGGCAGATAGTCCGTGGCGGTAGCCATCACCGAGTATGCCTGTGGACTGCCGAGACCGAGGTTCACCAGCCGCGGCAGGGTCTGCCGCACCGTACCGGTGACTTTCTTGACCCGCGAGCTGACCGGCGCCGGCACTGCGCCGGCGGCGACCATGGCTTCGGCGCGCGCCAACGCGGCGACGATGTCGTCCTCGGTCGGGGCAGCCGGAACAGCCACCTCCTCGGGTTCGGGCCGCTTGTTGATCTTGGCGACCCAATCCATGAAGCCCATCGGTGACCTCACCGTCTCGGCAGAAAAACGAACACTGCTGATCAGCGTAGAGTGCCGGGCGTGCCGCCCTGCAGATCAAGGCTGCCGGAGGCGATCCGCTGGTCCTGGTTCGACACCCTGTCCAGGTACTCCTGCGACTTGGCCACCTCGGTCTCCAGGGTGCCGATGGTGGCAGCCATCGTGTCCAGGGCCTGCGCCTTGAAGGTATCGATGGAGTCCATGGTGGCGTAGATGTTGGCGAAGGCGGCCTGCAGCTGGGGCAGCCCGATGGTGGCCGACGCGGCCTGCTGCTGAATCTGCGCGGAGTTGTCGCGCATCATCTCCGAGGTCCGCTGGATCAGGTCCGACGTCGTCGTGTTGAGTGCGGTGATCTGGTCCAGCACCAGCTTCTGGTTGCCCAGCGCCTGGGCCACGATCACCGCGGTCCGCAGCGCCGACACGGTCGTGGTCGAGGCCCGGTCAACCCCCTTGATCAGCTCGATGTTGTTCTTGATGATGATGTCAATCGCCAGATAGCTCTGGATCGAGACCGCGAGCTGCGTCAGCAGGTCCTGGTGCTTCTGCCGTACGTAGAACAGAACGTCCTGGCTGAACGCCTTGGCCCGCTCCGGGTCGGTGAGCTCCAGCTGTGCGATCGCCGCGGACAGCTTCGCGTCCAGCCGCTCGGCGACGTACACGTACTGGTTCAGCCGGCCCATGTTCGCCCACAGGTTCTGCTTCTCCATGTTGAGCGCGACGTTGTCCTTGGTCAGCTCGTCCTGGCCGTTGCGGAGGCTGTGCAGGATCCCGTTCAGGTGGTTCTGCGCGCTCTGGTACTTGCGGAAGTAATCCACCACCTTGTCGCCGAAGGGGATGATGCCGAGAAACTTGCGTGAGCCGGTGGCCTGGCTGGGGTCGAGCGCCTCAACGGTGCGGCGCAGCTCCAGCAAGGTGCTGCCGACCTTGGACCCTTCGGCGATGCCGCCCTCCTGCAGCGCCCTGACGGGTGTCTGCAGCAGCCGGTTGGACGACTCGGCGGCCTTGCGGATGTCGGCGTCTCCCATGCTCTGCACGTTCGCGGCCTGGGCGGCGAACTCGGGCGAGCGCGGCTGAGCCGCCATCAACGCCGCAACGAAGCCGTCCACTCGCTGGTCCAGCGCCGGTACGGCGGCCGGGTCGACCTGCGGCGCCATCGCCGGCGCGGCGGTGGCTGTGATCGGTGGTGGGGCTGGCGGAGCGGTCAGGGTCAAGGTGTTGTCCGGAGGTGCCAGCGGTGCGGGTGCCGCAGCTGCGCCCGGCGCGGTCGGGTGCATGGGGTCGGTCATCGCTGTGTTCCCTTTCGCGACGCTGAGCAGGCAAGCCGGAGCCGGCTCAGACGTGATTGGTGTCGCGGAGCAATCTACTCGTTCGACCCTTGCTGGGAGGCCGTAACGCGTCAGGGCAGGACCTGAGATGTCCCCTAGTCGTGCTCGGTACGGGGGAAGCCGCGGATGCCACGCCAGGCCAGGCTGCTGACCAGCTGTTTGGCCTCGTCGAGCGGAATCCGCTGAGCCCCGCTGGACACCCAGTACCGGGCACTGACCTGCGCGATGCCGACCATCGAGATGGCCAGTAGCTTGGCCTGGTCAGGGGGCACCGATGTGTCGTCGGAGATCACCTCGGCGATGGCGTCGGCGATCTCGTTGTTGACCCGCCAGAGTCGTTGCTGAACCTGGCCGTCGCCGGTCAGGTCGGATTCGAAGACGAACCTGAACTGCCCGCTGGAGGAGGAGACGAACTCGTAGAAGGCACCCATCGTGGCGACCACGCGGTCGGCGTTGTCCTCGGTGGAGTCCAGAGCCTGCTCGACGATCTCCACCAGCCGGTCGCAGCTGTTGTCCAGCAGGGCCAGATAGAGGTCGAGCTTGGACGGGAAGTGCTGGTACAGCACGGGCTTGGATACGCCCGCGGCGTCGGCGATGTCGTCCATGGCGGCTGAGTGGTAGCCCTTGGTAGTGAACACGTCCCCGGCTGCGTCGAGCAGCTGCGCCCGGCGTTGGTCACGGGGCATCCGGGAGACACGTGTGGTGGCCACGCGGGCATCGTACCGGGAGGTATCCGGCAGGTTAGTGAATCTGGACGCTGCGGCCCCGCCGAACCGTCCGTCGAACCCCCGCTGGAGGTTGAGGTCACTAGGGTGGCCGGGTGCCTGTCGTCATCCCCGAGCACTTCCTCCGCTTCGCCGAGATCAGCCCTTCCTGGTCGCGCTGGATCGACCGGCTGCCTCGGCTGATGTCCTCGGTGCTGGCTGAGTGGCAGCTGCAGGTGGACGGCCCGGTCGCCACCGGGCAGGGCGCAGTGGTCGTTCCGGTGCTCACCGCGGAGCGCCGTCCGGCGGCAGTCAAGTTCGGCTGGCCCCATCCCGAGGCCGAGCACGAGCACCTGGCTCTGCGGGCCTGGGGCGGGTCGGGGGCGGTGCAGCTGCTCGGGGCCGATCCGCATCGGTCGGTGCTGCTGCTGGAGCGGGCCCACGCCGACCGGGACCTGACCACGGTGCCGGTGCTGGAGGCGTGCCAGACAATTGCCGGCTTCTACCGTCGGCTGCACCGGCCGGCCATCCCTCAGCTGGACCGGTTGTCCGATCATGCGAAACGATGGGCGAACGAGCTCACCGCGTTGCGCGTCGACAACCTGGTGCCGCGCCGATACGTGGAGCAGGCCGCCTCGCTGGCCCGGGACTTCGCGGCCGATCCAGCCACCGACGGGGCGCTGCTGCATACCGACCTGCACTACTTCAACGTGCTGGCAGCTGACCGGGAACCGTGGCTGGTGATCGACCCGAAGCCGTTGTCCGGTGATCCGGCGTACGAGGTGGCGCCCGTACTGTGGAACCGCTGGGACGAAGCGGTGGCAACCGGCAACCTGCGAAACGCGATCCTGGACCGGCTGTACGCGGTCGTGGACACCGCGGACCTGGACGAGGACCGAGCCCGGGCGTGGGTCGTCGTACGGGAGATGGTCAACGTCAAATGGGCGATGGAGTCCGCCGGCGCCGGGCGGCCGCTGGACGCGCACTGGGTCACGATCGCCACCACGATCACCAAGGCGGTGCAGCGTTGAGGGCCAGGGCGACCCACGTCCGGATCGCGGAATAGAGCCCGACCTGGGCGTGTTGCACCACAAGATCGACTGATGTACCTGGGCTTCGGCCCGACTAGATTTTAGGTACCGGGTTTGCCCGGTTAGGCGTGCATGACGAATTGCACGTCACCACGAGCAGGAGGAACCGTGGCTTTACCGCCGCTTGTTGAACCAGCTGAAGAGCTGACGCTGGAAGAGGTACGGCGCTACAGCCGTCACCTGATCATCCCCGATGTCGGCATGGACGGTCAGAAACGGCTGAAGAACGCACGCGTGCTGGTGATCGGCGCCGGTGGTCTGGGCAGCCCTGCGCTGCTCTACCTCGCCGCGGCGGGCGTCGGGACGCTCGGCATCGTCGAGTTCGACACCGTCGACGAGTCGAACCTGCAACGTCAGATCATCCACGGTCAGTCCGACATCGGTAAGTCGAAGGCGCTGTCGGCCAAGGAGAGCATCGCGGAGGTCAACCCGCTGGTGAACGTCGTCGTGCACGACACCCGGCTGGACAACGACAACGTGATGGAGATCTTCGCCCAGTACGACCTGATCCTCGACGGCACCGACAACTTCGCCACCCGCTATCTGGTGAACGACGCCGCCGTACTGTCGCACAAGCCGTACGTGTGGGGGTCGATCTTCCGGTTCGAAGGCCAGGTCAGCGTGTTCTGGGCCGACCAGGGTCCGCAGTACCGCGACCTGTACCCAGTGCCGCCGCCGCCCGGAATGGTGCCTTCGTGCGCCGAGGGCGGCGTGCTCGGGGTGCTCTGCGCCTCGATCGGGTCCGTCATGGTGACCGAGGCGATCAAGCTGATCACCGGCATCGGTGATCCGCTGATCGGTCGGCTGATGGTCTACGACGCGCTCGAGATGAGCTACAAGACGCTCAAGCTGCGCAAGGACCCCGAAGGCGAGCCGATCACCAAGCTGATCGACTACGACTCCTTCTGCGGTGCGATCACCGACGAGGCCGCCGACGCGGCTGCCGGCCACACCATCTCCGTGCAGCAGCTGGAGGAGTGGCTGAACGACCGCGAGCAGGGCAAGAAGGACTTCGTGCTGATCGACGTCCGCGAGCAGGTCGAACGGGACATCAACGCGATCCCGGGCTCGATCCTGATGCCCAAGGGCGACTTCCAGACCGGTGAGGCGCTCAGCAAGCTGCCGCAGGACAAGCAGGTCGTGCTCTACTGCAAGGCCGGTACCCGGTCGGCGGAGTGCCTGGCCATCGTTCACGGCGCTGGGCTGGCGGACGCGGTCCACGTTGGTGGCGGTGTCAGCTCCTGGGTCAACCAGATCGACCCGAGCCAGCCGGCGTACTGATCCGCGGAGCCGCCGCCCGACCTAGGTTGGGCCGGCTCGACAGGGGGTGCGGGCAGGGCTGAAGCGCGGAAGCGGGCAGGCTGGACCTCGGGTGCGGGCAGGCTGGACGCCGGGTGCGGGCGCGCGACCGCCAGGTGCGGCGAACTCCACCCACGAACCTTGCACTCCACCCACGTTATGTCGTGGGTGGAGTGCTGGTTTCCCACGTTCACGTGGGAGACCAACCACCCCAAGCTAGAAGATCCCCGAGTAGACAAAGAACCCCCGCACGTCTCCGTACGGGGGTTGTTTGCGTCGTGGCAAAACTCAGATCGCGTGGACCTGGTCGGCCTGGGGACCCTTCGGACCCTGCGTGGTCTCGAACTCGACACGCTGGCCCTCGTCGAGGGTCCGGAAACCCTGCGACTCAATCGCGCTGTAGTGGACGAAAACGTCCGGGCCGCCGCCGTCCACGGCAATGAAGCCGTAGCCCTTTTCGGCATTGAACCACTTAACGGTTCCCTGCGCCATGAAACATCTCCTAGCATCTGGCATTCGAAACCGCACCTCACGGAGTCGAAAGCTGTTGGGCGCCAGATGTAGAACGACGCCCACGCAAAAGTTCTGGGGGCGTAGCACTTACCACGACACAGATCACTTGCAACAGCGATCTAAGCCTTGCACAGAATCATGGGCCTTGTGAACCCCGGTGAAAATTCATTCGGGGACTTGTCTCCCCGAAGTCGAACCGGCCCCGATCCATGTCCACCCGGCCGGCCCGGGTCGGCGCCGCCTCGGCCTCGAGTCTCGCCAACGCCTCCTGCTCGTGCCCGCGCGCCGGTTGGCCGTCGCTGCGCACCACCCGCCACCAGGGCACGGCCGCTCCGTGGCGGGACATCACCTGCCCGACCTGCCGTGCACCACCTCGTCCGACGAACTCCGCGATGTCGCCGTAGCTGGCCACCCGTCCGGGCGGAACCAGCTCCACCGCGGACAGCACCAGCTCGACGTACTCCTCATTCATCGAACGGCCAGCGAGCCGGTCCGGCTGCCTGCCTGACACGTCTCTCACCAGCCACCACTTCCGGGAATGCCTTTGAACGGCCCGCTCACGGTGGAGGTGATCCAGCCACCGTAGAAGCCGCCCGGCTGTGGCTGCACTCTCTCCCCGTTGACCTGGCAGTCGTCCATCAGACCCGGGTAGAGCGCGACGTGACCGACCAGATCGGCGAAGCCGGACGTCGGCATGGGGTAGAACCAGCCCGCGCGCGCTGCCACCCGGTCGCCCGCACGGAGGTCGAGATAGCGGGCCATCCCCTTCCACTCGCAGAACGAGGACCCGTCAGCGGGCTGCAGCGCACCGTCGACGAAGGCGTCACGCGGCAGGTAGTAGGTCGGCGGGTGGAAGGTCTCCAGCACTCGCAGACTGTGATCCGTCTCACAGATCACCATCCCGCCCAGCCGAACGACCACATGGTCGGCTGACCTCCGGAGCGCGGGCGGCCGCGGGTAGTCCCAGACAGACTCCTGACCCGGCCCCGGAAGGTCGGGACGTGGACGCGTTGCCATGGCGTCAGAGTAGACCGAGATACTGAAGTCGTGACTGCACCGATCATCCAGGTCCGACGCGCAGCCGAGCGCTTCGCCACCCAGACCGGCTGGGGCGAGTCGCGGCACGGGTTCTCGTTCGGGGCGCACTACGACCCGGAGAACATCGGCCACGGCGCGCTGATGGTCAACAACGACGAGCTGGTGAGGTCGGGGGCGGGGTTCGACGACCACCCGCATGCGGACGCCGAGATCGTCACCTGGGTGCTCTCCGGCTCCCTGGTCCACACCGACTCATCAGGCCACTCCGGGATCGTCTACCCGGGACTGGCGCAGCGGATGAGCGCCGGCAGCGGGATCGTGCACGCCGAGCGCAACGACGCGTACCGGATCGACCCGAGCCGGCCGGAGGTTCCGGTGCACTTCATTCAGATGTGGGTACGCCCCGACGTCTCCGGGCTGCCCCCGTCCTACCTGCAGCGTGAGCTGGATCTGGCCGATCTACCGGGCGGCTGGGTGCCGGTCGCGTCCGGGAGCCGCTCCGCGGCAGCCATCTCGGTGGCCTCCACGGGATCCACTCTGTGGGTGACAACCCTGCTACCGGGGGCGACCAGGCTGCTGCCGGCGGCACCGCTGGTCCACCTGTACGTGGCCGACGGTGCGCTGCACTGCGAGTCGGTGGGCCCGCTGGATGCAGGGGACTCGGTCCGGATCACCGGCGAGGCGGCGTTGCGGCTGACCGCCGGCGACACCCCGTCGCAGGTGCTGGTGTGGGAGCTGGCGGCATGAGTGCTGAGCTCGCCGGCGGCAACGCGGACAGCCCGCTGCTGATCCGCGTCTCCGGCGCCGACCGGCCACGCCTGACCCACGACCTGTTGACCCTGCTCGGCGATGCCGGGGCAGTGCTGGAGGACATGGAGCAGCTGGTCGTCCGCGAACGGCTGACGCTGGATGTCCTGGTCCGCCTCGATGGGGCCGCCGACGGCGTTATCCGCGACATCTTGTACTGGGGTTTCACCCATCAGCTGAAGATCGACTTCGAGCGGGTGGAGTCGCACTCGAAGCGGGCGCTGCTGCGTCGACACGCCGTGACCGTGATGGGGCAGCGGCTGTCGCCCTCCACGCTGGCGGCTGTCGCGAAGGCGATCGCGGAGACCGGCGGCAACATCGACCGGATCGTCCGGCTGGCAACCGAGCCGGTGACGGCCTACGACCTGGTGGTGATCGCCGACGACGTGGCAGCCATGCGACTGGCCCTGGTCGAGGTCTCCCAGGCCCACGGCATTGATATCGCCGTCCAGGTCAACGGCCTCGAGCGCCGGGCCAAGCGGCTGGTGGTGATGGACGTCGACTCGACGCTGATCCAGGACGAGGTGATCGAACTCCTGGCCGACGAGGCATCCTGCGGGGCGGCAGTGGAGCAGATCACCGCGCGAGCGATGGCCGGTGAGCTGGACTTCGAAGCATCGCTGCGGGAGCGGGTACGGCTACTGAAGGGACTGGATGAGGGCGCCCTTGACCGTGCCCGGGCCCGGATCCGGTTAACACCGGGCGCTCGTACGTTCGTGCGTACGCTGCGCCGGCTCGGGTTCGCGGTGGCGATCGTCAGCGGCGGCTTCAGCCAGTTCACCGACGCCCTCAAGGCCGAGCTGGAACTTGATCATGCGTACGCCAACACGCTGGAGATCATCGATGGCGCGCTCACCGGTGAGGTGGTGGGGTCGGTGATCGACCGAGCCCGGAAGGCGGAGCTGCTGGCTGAGATCGCTGCGGCAGAAGGGGTTCCGCTGTCCCAGACGGTCGCGATCGGCGACGGGGCCAACGACTTGGACATGCTTGCCGCCGCCGGGCTGGGCATCGCCTTCAACGCCAAGCCGGTGGTTCGCCAGCAGGCCGACACCACAATCTCGGTGCCGTACCTGGACGCGATCTTGTTCATGCTGGGTATCCGTGGCGCCGACGTAGACCGAGCCACCGAATGAAGTCTGCAGACCCGAGAACCCTTGCCGAAAAGGGCCTACGGCAACACTTGATCAACCTTGCGGCTGAGCCACCGAACCGTGGAGGTGCCTGATGCGCATCGCGCTTGCTCAGATCATCAGCACGGAGGACCCTCCGACCAACCTTGCTCAGATCGCCGACCTGGTGGCTCGCTCTCGCGCGTACGGTGCGGAGCTGGTGATCTTTCCCGAGGCCACCATGCGCTGCTTCGGCCGATCTCTGAGCGAGGTCGCGGAGCCAGTCGACGGTCCATGGGCGGATCGCGTCCGCGCTATCGCCGAGCATCACCAGGTGGTCGTGGCCGCCGGGATGTTCACCCCGGCCGGGGACGGTCGAGTTCACAACACGGTGCTTGTGGTCGGTCCTGGCGTCGACGCGCACTACGACAAGATCCACCTCTTTGACGCGTTCGGCTTCACCGAGTCCGACACGGTGGCGCCAGGCAGCGAACCTCTGGTGATCAAGGTCGGCGGAGTGGGTGTGGGCTTCGCCACCTGCTACGACGTCCGCTTTCCCGGACTGTTCACCGCACTAGCCGATGCGGGCGCGCAGCTGATCTGCGTCTGCGCCTCGTGGGGAGCGGGGCCGGGCAAGATCGAGCAGTGGCAGCTGCTGACCCGGGCCCGTGCGTTGGACTCCACCACCTATATCGCGGCCTGCGGCCAGGCCGACCCCGCCAGCATCGGGATCGAGCCGGTCGGTCCGGCTCCCACCGGAGTCGGGCACAGTGCGGTGATCTCGCCCCGGGGTGAAGTGCTCGTCGAGCTGCAAGGTGAATCGGATCTGCTGCTGACCGACGTGGACATCGCCGAGCTGGAGACGGTGCGCAGGCTGATCCCCGTGTTGGCGAACCGGCGCTTCTGACCGGCGCAGAACGGGGCTGTATGGGCGCCTGTTGCTGGCCCGGGCGGGTACTCCTCACAGATGAACCGACGAAGGAGCCAGAGATGACCAGCTGCACCGGAGAAGGTGCCCGGCGATGAACGTGTCAGGCGGCAGGCCGGGAGGTGTGCTGCTGGACGTCGACGGAACGCTGCTCGACACGAGCTATATGCACGTTCTGGCCTGGTGGCAGGCGCTGCGCGAGGCGGGGTTCCGCGATGTCACGATGGCGGCGGTGCACCGGGCGATTGGCATTGCCAGCCGTGAGCTGGTCCAGCGGCTGGTGGGCAGTGAGAGCGAGGCTGCGGTCGAGGCGCATTCCCGCCGCTACAACGCGATGACGGACCAGGTGGTCGCCTTTCCGGGAGCCGCCGAGCTCGTCCGGCGTTGCTCGGGCGCAGGACTCCGAGTAGTGCTTGCCACCAGCGGCGTGAGATCGGATCTGGACTGGATGCTGCCCGCAATCGGGGTCAAGGATGCGATCGCCGGCGCCACCACCTCCGAGGACGTCCAGCGGTCGAAACCGGCCCCCGACCTGCTGGCGACGGCAGTCCGCAACCATGACCTCGACGTGGAACGGACGGCCGCGATCGGAGACACCGTCTGGGACATCCAGTCCGCTCGCCGTGCGGGCGTGCCGTGCATAGCTTTCACATCTGGCGGCATCTGTCGGGCGGACCTCACCACGGCGGGCGCGGTTGAGGTGTTCGAGGGTCCCCAGGACCTGCTCGACCACTGGGACGGCTCGGTGCTGCGCAGGCTGGTGCGCTGAGCGGACCAAGGTACTCAGCCGCGTGGCCCCGATGCGCGACACTGACGAGCATGGTTCCGAGATGCCCCCGAGCGGTTCGGGCCATCGCCTGTCGGGGTTTGTCCATGACCAAAGTCGCCCGGTGGCCACCAGCTGAGCAGGCCAGCCGCTGCGGAGCGGCGTCCAGCAGACTGTCAGTCGGCTCTGATCCAATGGGTTCACGTCCCCGGCCTCGGCCGACAGCACCTCGAGAAAGCCTCGCATGTACCAGTTGATCCGAACTCCGCAGACACTGCTCGAGGCACCGCTGCTGGACGAGTTCCAGCAGGCGGTGGTGGATCACCAGTCCGGCCCGCTGCTGGTGCTGGCGGGCCCCGGGACGGGCAAGACCACCACCTTGGTGGAGTCGGTGGTGCACCGGATTGAGCAGCGGGGGATGAGCCCGGACTCCATCTTGGTGCTCACCTTCTCCCGTAAGGCGGCTGCCGAGCTGCGGACCCGGATCACAGCCCGGCTGGGACGGTCCGTGGTCACCCCGATGGCGATGACCTTCCATGCGTTCTGCTACGCGCTGGTCCGCCGGTTCGCCGACCTTGAGGCGTACGCGGCCCCGATCAGGCTGCTCACCGCCCCGGAGCAGGAGTTCCGCGTACGCGAAACGCTGGAAGGCAGCAGGGAGACCCGACGGGCCGACTGGCCCGACTCACTGGAGCGTGCTTTTCCGACTCGCGCCTTCGCGTCCGAGGTCCGCGCTGTGCTGGCCAAGGCCCGCCAGCTGGGGATGGACCCCGAGGACCTGGTGGATGCGGGCGAGGCGGCCGGGCGGCCGGAGTGGGTCAGTGTGGGGCAGTTCTTCGACGAGTACCTCGACGTGCTGGATGCGGAGCAGGTAATGGACTACGCCGAGCTCGTGCACCGCTGCCGGATCCTGCTCACCGACCCCGACATCACCGCGACGCTGCGGCGGGAGATCGGCTGCGTCTTCGTGGACGAGTACCAAGACACCGACCCGTCCCAGGTCCGGCTGCTGTCGGCGATCGCCGGCGACGGCCGCGACGTGATTGCTGTCGGCGACCCGGACCAGTCCATCTACGGCTTCCGCGGCGCCGAGGCACGCGGCATCCTCGACTTTCCCGACATCTTCAAGACCCGGGCCGGCGATAGGGCGCCAGTGATCGCGCTCGGCCGGACCCGCCGTTTCGGGCTGAATTTGCTGACGGCCAGCCGCAGCATTGCCAGCCGGCTCGGAGTGCCCCGGAGCCTGCCGCCGGAGGTGTTCGCGCGGTTCCGCATGCCCGAGGTGGCGCCGGGGATCGGCAAGGGCCGGGTCGAGGTGTTCACCTGCGCCAGCGAGGGCGCCGAGGCCGAGCACATCGCCGAGATCCTCCGCAGCGCGCACCTGCGGGACGGCCTCGCCTGGTCGCAGATGGCGGTCCTGGTCCGATCCGGCCGCCGCACCATCCCTGGGCTGAGCCGGGCATTGACCGCGGCCGGGGTGCCGGTCGAGGTGGCCGGCGACGAGATCCCGCTCTCCGGCGAGCTCGCGGTTCGACCCCTGCTGCTGGCTCTGCAGGTGGCCGCCCGCGGGCGGACTCTGAGCGCCGATGAGTCGCAGGCGCTGCTCAGGTCGCCGCTGGGCGGCTTGGACAGCATGGCGATCCGGCGCCTTGGCCGGATGTTGCGGCAGGCAGAGCGCGAGGAGCTGGCCGGCACCGGGCTGCCGCGGCTGTCGGCCGAGCTGATCGCGCAGGCCATCCGGCATCCGGAGCTGTTGGAGGACTGCCCGGCCGCACGGGAGGTCGACGCGGCCCGACGACTCGCCGGCTTGCTGGTCAGGGCCGAGCGCTCGATCAAGGACGGTGCGACCGCGGAGGAGGTGCTGTGGCTGCTCTGGTCGGAGACCGGTTGGCCGGAGCGGCTGCAGGCCGAAGCAGCGGCGAGTGGCGACATCGGTCGCCGGGCCAACCGTGACCTGGATGCCGTGTGCGCCCTGTTCGACATCGCCGCCCGGTCGGAGGAGGTTTCCGGACTGCGCGGGGTGACGGGTTTCCTGGCCGAGGTGGAGGCACAGCAGATCCCTGCCGACACCCTGCGCGAGTCGGACCTGCGTGGCTCGGCGGTCCGGGTGCTGACCGCACACCGCTCCAAGGGACTCGAATGGGAGCTGGTGGTGGTCGCCGGCGTACAGGAGGGCAGCTGGCCCGACGTCCGTCGACGCGGCTCGTTGCTGGAGCCGGACCGGTTGAGCCGTCGCGGTCTGGCGGAGATGGTGCCAACGGCCACCAGGATCGCTGAGGAACGGCGCCTCTTCTATGTCGCCTGCACCCGGGCCCGGTCCCGGCTGGTGGTCACCGCGGTGTCCGGGACGGAGGGGGAGGGGGACCAGCCGTCCCGGTTCGTGGCCGAGCTGGGCGTCCCGGTGCGGCCGTTGGCCGGTCGACCGCGCCGACCGCTGTCCCTGGCGGCACTGGTCGGGGAGCTGCGCAGTGTCAGCGTCGACCCGGAGGCGCCGCCGAGCCTGCGCGAGCAGGCGGCGGTGCGGCTGGCCCGGCTCGCCGATGCCACCGACGACGATGGCCGTCCGGTGGTGGCGGCGGCTGACCCGGACCGTTGGTGGGGAATGCGCGACCTCACCGACGGGGGCCAACCGGTGGTGCCGGCCGGCAGCCCGGTGCACCTGTCCGGGAGCCAGCTCGCCACCGTGCTGGCCTGCCCGCGGCAGTGGTTCCTGGCCCGCAAGGCCCAGGCCGAGTCGGCGCGGGGGGCGGCGGCCAGCTTCGGTTCGGTGGTGCACGTCCTGGCTGAACACGGTGCGCGTGCCGACGTCGACGTCGACTCGCTGTCCGACTCCCTCGAGGCGGTCTGGGACCAGCTGGACTTCGACGCGAAGTGGCTGTCGGCCGTCGAGCGGATCGAGGCCGAGTCGGCGCTGGAACGGTTCGCTACCTGGCAGGAGGCCCGAGCCGACCGGGAGCTGCTGGGGACCGAGGTGCCCTTCACCACCGAGATCGACCTGGGGACCGAACGCGTGCACCTGACCGGTACGGCGGACCGGGTCGAGCGTGATGCTGACGGCCGGGTCAAGATCGTCGACTTCAAGACCTCACGCACCGCGCCGGCAACCGGCGATGTGGCTGTTCAGGACCAGCTCGGCGTCTACCAGCTCGCTGTGCAGGCCGGAGCGTTCGCCGCCGTGGCCGGGCCGAACGCGCGGCCGGGCGGTGCCGAGCTGGTCTATCTGCGGCTCGGCGATGGACAGGGCAGCTATCCCAAGGTGTTTCATCAGCCGTCCCTGGACGACGTGCCCTTTCCCGTCTCCGACGCGGTCCCGGGCCAGGAGCCGGCGACCTCGGATGCGGTCGACGCCGCTCCGGCCGCGGCAACCTGGGTGCACCGTCGGCTGGCACAGGCGGCCGAGGTGATCCGGGGCGAGGACTTCTCTGCCCGGATCGGCGGCCAGTGCCGCTACTGCGCCTTCCGCAGCAGCTGCCCGGCCCAGAGCACCGGTCGGCAGGTCGTCGAATGAGTGTCCATACGCTGAACCCGCCTTCCCCCACTCGCCGGCTGCGCGACGCCGACGACCTGATCGACGCGTTGGGTGTGCCGTTCTCGGACCAGCAGCTGGCCGCCATCACGGCCCCGCTGGAGCCCGGGGTGATCATCGCCGGTGCCGGGTCGGGCAAGACGACAGTCATGGCCGCCCGGGTGGTTTGGCTGGTGGGGACCGGAGCGGTCCGACCAGAGGAGGTGCTGGGGCTGACGTTCACCCGGAAGGCGGCCGCCGAGCTGTCCCAGCGGGTACGGGCGGCGCTGCTCAAGGCGGGCGTGATCAGCGATCGGGGCGTGGACGAGTCCGGCGAGCAGCTGATCATGACCTACGACGCGTTCGCCGCCCGGCTGGTGTCCGAGCACGGTCTCCGACTCGGCTACGAGGCGGACCCGACCATGATCAGCGGTGCCACTCGCTACCGGCTGGCGTCACGGGTGGTCAAGGCCGCGGCCGGACCGTTCGAGTACATCTCCCGGCTTCGTCCGGGCACGGTCACCGAGCGGGTGCTGAAGCTTGACTCCGACCTGCAGCAGCATCTGGTGGACCCGCGTCAGCTCGACCGGCACGCCCGGGACTTCCTGATCGGTCTTCGGTCGGCCCCGCTGAACAACCGGGGCAACGTCTACGCCGACGTCAAGAGGGCCGTGGTGGTCGCGCAGGAGCGGCTGGAGATTGCAAGCCTGGTGCAGGACTACCAGCGGCTCAAGCAGCGACTCGGTCTGGTCGAGTTCGCCGACCAGATGGCGATCGCGGCCCGGCTGGCCGGCGAGGTACCGGAGGTGTCCACCGCGCTCCGCGCCGCCTTCAAGGTGGTGCTGCTGGACGAGTACCAGGACACGTCGGCCGCCCAGGCGATCATGCTGCACGGCCTGTTCTCAGGCCACACCCCCAGCCAGGGCCTGGGCCACCCGGTGACCGCTGTCGGTGACCCGTTCCAGGCCATCTACGGCTGGCGTGGCGCCGCGGCCAGCAACATCCTGCAGTTTGCCGAGCAGTTCCGCACCGCCGACGGTCGGCGCAGTCGTCGGTTCCCGCTGACCGTGAACCGGCGCAGCGGCCAGACGATTCTCGACGTGGCGAATGTCCTCAGTCGGCCGCTGCGCACCGGCCAGGCTCAGCTGCTGCCGGGCGGTGACGAGGAGGGCGCCGATGGGCTGGGGATGCTGCAGGCCCCGGCCAGCGCCGGGCCCGGTCGGGTTCAGGCGGCCACCTTCGAGACCTGGGAGGAGGAGGTGCGTTGGATCTGCGACCGGGTGCTGGCGGTACGCAGCGAGGGCGTGGCGGCGCACTGGGCCGACATTGCCGTGCTGTGCCGGCGCAACGCAGACATCGGGTCGCTGTACGCCGAGCTGACCTCCCGCGACATCCCGGTCGAGATCGTGGGGCTCGGTGGGTTGTTGACCTTGCCGGAGGTGATGGACGTGACCTCGACGCTGCGGCTGATCGACGACGTCACGGCGAACCCTGACCTGGTACGGCTGCTGACCGGCCCGCGCTGGCGGATAGGTCCGCGGGATCTGGCCCTGCTGGGTCGACGCGCCCGGGAGCTCGCGCACCACCACGATCTGGACGCTGGTCAGGGCGCGGGTGAGGCGTTGCTGGCCGCGCTTGAGGGGGCGGTTGCCGACGTGGACCCCACCGAGGTGGTGTGCCTGCTGGATGCTTTGGAGAGTCCCGGGGACGCCGGCTACTCCGAGGCGGCGTTGGAGCGATTCGGCCGGCTGTCGGCCGAGCTGGCCTATCTCCGTCGGCATGGTGACGAGCCACTGCTCGACCTGACCCGACGGGTGATCGTGACCCTCGGCCTGGACGTCGAGCTGATGGCCACCCCGGAGTTCAACCGGACCGCCCGCCGGGACCAGCTCGGCACGTTTGTCGACGCCGTCGCCGACTATGTCGACGTGGACGGGGACGCCTCGCTGTCCGGTCTGCTGTCGTACCTGCAGGCGGAGATAGACCAGGGCAACGGTCTGGACCAGGCGGTGCCGTCGGATCGCGAGGCGGTCAAGCTGCTCACCGTACACAAGGCGAAAGGGCTGGAGTGGGGCGTCGTCTTTCTGCCTGCTCTGATGAAAGGTGTCTTTCCCAGTGACCGGGTGACCGACAACTGGGTCAGCAACGCGGCGGTGCTGCCCGCTGAGCTCCGTGGCGACGCGGGCTCGGTACCTCAGCTGGCTGACGCCACCAGCGCGGCCATGGCCGACTACAAGAAGCAGCTGACCGCCCAGCAGCTGCTGGCCGAGGACCGCCTCGCGTACGTCGCAGCCACCCGCGCCAAGCAGCTGCTGGTCGGGACCGGGCACTGGTGGCGGTCGGACCTGGTCAACCCACGGGTACCAGCCAGCTACCTGACGGCGATCCGAGCGGAGGCGGAGCGGCAGGGGCAGGTGCTGGTCGAGGCGCCGCCGCCCGGCAGGTCCAACCCGCTGCTGACAGACACCGCACCGCAGGCCTGGCCCCGACCGCTCGATCCGGACGCGCTGGCCCGCCGGCAGGCGTCGGCACGGCTGGTCGTCGAGGCGCGGCGGCGGTATGCCGATACCGGCAGCCACGACCTCCCGTTCGACCAGGGCGAGCAGCTGCTGCTGGACGGTGAGGAGACCGTTGCCGCGTGGGACGCCGACATCAACCGGCTGCTGGCCGAGATCGTCCAGTCGCGGCGGGTGAACCGGACGGTGGCGTTGCCGGAGAGCCTGTCCGCCTCGGCGCTGCTGCGGCTGAACCAGGACCCGGTGAGCTTTGCCGCCGAGCTGGCCCGCCCGATGCCGCGGCCACCATCGCCAGCGGCCAGGTTCGGCACCCGGTTCCACGAGTGGGTGGAGCGGCACTTCGCCGGCGGTCTCTCCACCGGAGGAATCGGGCAGCAGCAGCTGATCGATCCCGACGACCTACCGGACCGGGCCGACGCCGGCAGCACCGACGAGGCGGAGCTGCGGGAGCTGTGTGAGCGGTTCGCGGCCGGCCAGTTCGGTCGAACCATCCCGTACGCGTTGGAGGCGCCGGTCAGCCTGCTGGTCGCCGGTCGCCTGGTACGCGGCCGCATCGACGCCGTCTACGACCTGCGGTCCGGCGGCGCAGCCGACGCCGACGGCTACCTCTACCGGGTGCTGGACTGGAAGACGACGCACGGGACGGCCGATCCGTTGCAGCTGTCGATCTACCGGCTGGCCTGGGCGGAGGTGTGCGGAGTCGAACTCGACCAGGTCGATGCCGCGTTCTACTACGTCCGCTCCGACCGGCTGAGCCGACCGATATCGTTGCTGGACCGTGCCGGGATCGAGGCGGTACTGGAGGGCCGAACTACGCGATAGGCGGACACCGCTTGCCGGGCAGTATGGAGACTGCCGTCGGGCGCACTACGCTGTTCGGGTGATCAATTGGGCCATGGCCAGCGATCTCGACCGGGTCGACCAGCACCGCAAGTCGAGCGACTGGGTCGCCGGACTGTGGCGGGCCGAGGACGCCCGCCTGCTCAAGCTGGACTCGAACTCGCGCTTCACCACGAACACGGGCGGCAGCAAGCTCCGGATGACCAAGCCGTTTGTCGAGTACGACAGTCAGCGCCACCTGCTGCTGGGTCTGCTGAACGGGGCGCCGATCTTCGCCGTCGAGGCCCTCACCGAGGGCGAGGTGCACGACCTGCGGGAGATCGGCCACCAGCTGTCCGACAACGAACGCGACATCGCCGCCGCGGCGACGGCAATGCGGAACTGGCACCGAGACGAGCGGTTCTGTCCCCGCTGCGGGGCCGCCACTACCGTCATCAACGGTGGCTTCGCCCGGCACTGCCCGAGCTGCGACCGGGAGCTGTTTCCGCGGACCGATCCGGCTGTCATCGTGGCCGTGGTTGACTCCGACGACCGGCTGCTGCTCGGCCGACAGAAACGCTGGCCCGGGAACCGGGTGTCAGTGCTGGCCGGGTTCGTCGAGGCGGGGGAGTCGCTCGAACAGGGCATCCACCGAGAGATCGCGGAGGAGGTGGACGTGGCACTGTCCTCGGTGCGCTACTTCGGCAGCCAACCCTGGCCGTTCCCACGGTCGCTGATGCTCGGCTTCTCAGCCAGGGCCGCCACGACTGACATCTGCGTGGACGGCGAGGAGATCGAGACCGCCGACTGGTTCACCCGCGACCAGGTCAACTCGCAGGTGGCCTCCGGACAGTTAGGTCTGCCCGGCGCCAGCTCCATTGCCTCGCGCCTGGTCGCTGCCTGGCTCGACGGCACGCTGGAGACCTGAGCAGGAACGTTGATTAACACGGTACGGCCGGGCTGACGTCCCCGAAACATCGACCCGACCGTACCGCGTGCTCTGGTCAGGACTTGTCGATCTTCTTCCCGTCCGGCCCAACCACGTACCACACTTCGCCGACACCCTGCCCGGTAACGTCACCGGGCTTCTTGTCGTTGATCCAGGTGTAGAGAGGCAGGCCGTTGATGGTGGCCTGCTTGGTGCCGTCGTCGAGGGTGATGCTGCCCACGGTGCCGGTGATTCCTTCCACCGTCGGCTTGTCGGCGGTGACCTTGATCGGCGGCCACTTGACCAGGCACTCGCCCGCGCAGACGCTCTTGCCCGAGTTGGCGGTGTCCTTGGTGAAGATGTAGGCCGTCATCTTGTCCGCGGTCACAACGACCGATCCAAGACTGGTGTCGGCCACCGTCAGATCTGCGGGCCCTGCCGGCGTGCTGGCCGGTGCGCTGGCCTCGGCCGACGTTGCGGGGGCGGGCGCCGGCTGCGCGTCCGGTGTGCTGGAGCAGGCCGGGGTCGCCAGAAGTGACAACGACAAGGCCGTGAGAACGAGGAACTTGGTCTTCATAGCGACTCTCCCATGCTGGTCGGTTGTGCCGAGCTGGGCACAACCAGCGAAGTCTTCGCGAGAGTTAGGACGAGACAGGCAGGCCTGCGGTTCAACCTGAGGCGCATCTATCTGAGATGAACCAAAACGGCTGCCGTCTCGTCTTGCACAGGGCACAGTGGTTGCGACACCGGTACAGGTGTGGGGCGGCTGAAGTGCAACAGAGAGAGGTAACTGGCGGAGTGGCGGGCGAGCAGAAGGAAGTGGCGTGGCAGGGTCTACACGACCGGCACGCCGCCGAGCTGCGCCGGTTCACCCTTCATCTGACCCACGACCGGGACTGGACCGAGGACATCGTGCAGGAAGTGCTCTTGCGGGCCTGGAAAGACCCGCATCTGGTGGACCGCGCCGACGGGTTGATCCGGGCGTGGCTGTTCACCGTGGCGCGACACCTGGTCGTGGACAAGTGGCGGAGCGCGAGCTCGAGGCACGAGTTCACCACAGGTACCGACATCGACCAGCAGATAGCGGACGAGTCCACCGTCGTGTTGGACCGCTGGCTGATCGGCGAGGCGCTGAGCCGGCTGTCGAGGGAGCATCATGCGGTAATCGTCGCCGCCTACTATGAAGGTCGGCCGGTGGCCGAGATCGCGGCGCGGCTGAGGGTCCCGGAGGGCACGGTCAAGTCGCGTCTGCACTACGGTCTGCGCAGCCTACGGCTCCTGCTCCAGGAGAAAGGGGTGACGCGGTCATGAACTCTCGTGCCGATCACTACCTGGAGTGGGATGCGGCCTACGTCCTCGGTGCGCTGTCGCCGGCCGAGCGCCTCGAGTTCGAGGAACACCTGTCCGGCTGTGCCGAATGCCAGACCGCAGTGTCGGAGCTGGCCGGGATGCCGGGGTTACTCGCCCAGGTTCCTGCCTCCGATGTGCTTCCGCAGCCTCCGGCGATCCCTCCGGCGCCGGCCAACGCACCACCTCCAGCCACGGTCGCCCAGCTGGGCACGCCTGGATCCGCCCGCCGCTGGGCTGTGGTGGCGGCCGGAGTGGCCGCAGCGTTCATCCTCGGCGCTTTGGGCGGTTTCCTGGCTCGTGGCTTTCTAGACCCGAACCCGCCGGCAGTCACACCGGTGTCTGGCCCGGTTCGCGTCGCTTTCGCACAGGTGATCCCCACGTCCATCACCGCCGTAGTCGACATCGTTCCGGACGGCGCGTCGACGATGGTGCAGGTGGAGTGCCAGTACGGCGGGGCGGCCCAGATCAAGGGGGACTACGGAGTCTATGTCGTCGATCGGATGGGTCGGTCGACCGAGGTCAAGACCTGGACGGTCCGGCCTAACCGGGTGATGCGCCCGAGCGGAACGTCGGAGCTGCAGCTGTCCGACATCGCAGCGGTGGAGATCCGGTTCGTGCCCAACGGCCGGACCCTGCTCCGGGCCCAGGTTCACTGACCTCGACCTGGATCCGGTCGCGGTTCTTCCGGCGGTACCCCGGGCGGAGATCCGCAGCCCGGTCCGGCCGGCATGCCAACCCACGATCTCAGCCGAGCCGTTCCCGGAGCCCACTCGCCCGGTTGGCCGGACGCTGAACGGCGCGACGGATCGCCTCTTCGGAGCCGAAAACCCGGACCTGGTCGGTGGCCCTGGTCACCGCTGTGTAGAGCAGCTCCCGGGTCAACAGTGCAGATTCCGGCGGCGGCACGATGAATGACACCGAACGGAACTGGCTACCTTGACCGCGGTGCACAGTCATCGCATGCACCGTCTGGACGGCGTCGAGCCGCGCCGGGGCAAGCAGCGTCGGCGCACCGCCGCGGGCAAAGGCGGCTCGGATTCCTTGGTCGGTGTCGACCACGACGCCGGTGTCACCGTTGTACAGCCCGAGCTCGTAGTCGTTGGCGGTCACCAGCAGCGGCCGGCCGACGTACCACTCGCCGTCCTCGCCCCAGCCCGGAAGCGCGGTCGACAGCCACCGTTCGATCTCCAGGCTCCACCGGGTGACCCCGTACGGTCCGCGACGGTGGGCGCAGAGCAGCCGGTGCTGGTCGAGAGCGTCCAGCGCACCCTGGACATCACCGGCCTGAGCCGCGTCCCGCAGCGCCTCGCCGGCAGTGGTGATGTGCCGGACGAGGTCCTGCAGACCTGCCGGCGCCGCCGGCTCTAGGTCGATCTCGGCGAAGGTGAGTCCGTCGGCGCCCGACCGCAGGATCTCGATGGCGCTGTCGGCGTCGCTGGCCCGAATCGCGCGGGCCAGGTCGCCGATCGCCCCGCCGAACCGCCAGGTGTGAGTCAGCTGGACCACACCGTTGGAGGTGACGTCGGAAGGGTCCAGACCCGGCAGCGCCAGTTCCTGTACGGCTGCCGTGAAGGCCGGCGGCACCGGGCCGCTCGCTCCGGCGATATCGGCCAGCACCGCCCCGGCCTCCACCGACGACAGCTGGTCCGGGTCACCGACGAGCACCAGCCGCGCGGTCGGGCGGACGGCCTCCAACAGCCGCGCCATCATCGTCAACGACACCATCGACATCTCGTCCACCACCACCACGTCGTAGGGCAGATGGTTACGCGCGTTGTGCTTGAACCGGCCGCGCTGACCAGGCTGCCAGCCCAACAGCCGGTGCAGGGTGGAGGCACTGAGCGAACCCAGCCGTTCGCGGTCCTCTTCCTCGAGCTGGCCGGTGGCCCAGCGGACCGCTTCCTCCAGCCGCGCGGCGGCTTTTCCGGTCGGAGCCGCGAGCGCGATCCGGACCGGTGCGCCCGGCTGGTCACGCAGCAACGCCAGCAGACGGGCCACGGTGGTCGTCTTGCCGGTACCGGGTCCGCCGGCCAGCACGGTGATCCGACCCACGGCACTGGCCGCGGCCGCCAGCTGCTGACGATCGGTCTCGTCCTTCTCCAGCCCCTCGCGGCTGAAGAGTCGGCGAAGGGCCGAGGCAAGGCGGGGCCGATCCACCTCAGGCGGTGGGGAGGATCGGCGATCGGTGAGCTGGGTGCGGACCAGCTCCTCTTGCTGCCAGTAGCGCTCGAGGTAGAGCAGCCCGTGGGCGAACCGGAGTGGACGTCCGCCCGGCCCGCCGACACCGATCGACACGATCGGACTCGCTTCGCAGGCCGCGCGCCACGCGCCCGGCGACGGCCAGGGAAGCGTGGACACATCGATGGCCTCTTCGGACTCTTCGAACACCGTGCTGTGGACGGTCTCGAGGTCGATGCAGACCGAGCCCGTCCGCAGCGCCCGCACGGTCAGCGCGAGCGCTAGCTGCACCAGCTCGCTGGCCTCGCGGCCGATTCGAGACACGGCGACGGCGGTATGTACGTCGGCGAGTCCCAGAACGCCCGCCGCGTTGAACACCTGCAGCAGTCCGGTCGCGGTGCGGGCCACCGCCGCCACCGTCTCCTCGGGCACCCGCGGGTAGGTCGTGGTGGTAGTCATCGTTTCCTTCCGTCGAGCAGGTCCGACAGCTCGCGGATCAGCTGGGACGGCGGCCGCCAGCTGAAGACGCCGCACGGTACGCCGTCCACTGTCGGCGTGTCAGGGCCGCCCATGCCGCGGACGAAGAGGTACAGCACGCCACCCAGGTGCAGCTCCGGGTCGTAGCCGGGTTGGCGCCAGCGGAGCATCCGGTGCACCGCCACGGCATAGAGCAGCGCCTGCAACGGGTAGTGGGCCTGCATCATCGCCTGGCCGAGCTTGGGTGGAGCGTAGTGGCCGAGGGTGAGAGGTTCGCCGTTGAAGTCGCCCAACCAGTTGGTCTTGTAGTCGACCACGAGGTAACGCGGCACCCCTTCGGGGCTGCGGACCCGGAGTACGGCGTCGATGCTGCCGTTGAGGTAGCCGCGCAGGGTCTGCTCCGCGAGGGCCGGGTGCTCGACCAGGTCAGCGTAACCGGCGAGCGGGTCGTCGGGCGGCAGGTGGCGGCGGAGCAGCGGCACCAGCTGAGCCAAGGTGACCTCAGCTCGGATCCGGTCGCCACCGGCGAGCGGGAACTCGAAGTTCAGCTCGGGCAGCCGGTCAGAGGCCGCGATGTCGCAGAGTCGCCGCTGGCCGGCCAGCGGCCCCAGTGGCGTGAGAAACGCGGGGTGCAGTCCGCGGGCCAGGGAATCTGGGGTCATCGGACCCGCCGGCGCTCGGCTGAGCTCGGCTGCGGCCGCTGTCCGCAGCGCCGCCAGCAGGTTGTCGCTGAGCGGGTCCACAGCCTCGAAGATGGCATGCACCGCCGTACCGAAAGTGGTGCCGCTGGGCAGCTCGGCCATAGGGGACAGGGTGTCCATCCCCGGCAGGTCACGTCCCGCCGGGCCTCGTCCCGTCTTGTCCGCCGCTGAATCGCCGGCCGCGGCGGCCGGGACCACGGCGGCAACGTGCGACTCGTCATCCTCCTTGACCGGCTCCGACTCGCTGCTGACGCCGGCTCCGGCCAGCTCGAGTCCATGGACGGCGGCGGTCAATGCCGAGTAGGACGTGCGCCGCCACGCCAGGTCGAGCTCGCGGTCGAACGTCTGGGCCGTCAGCGCAGGAGCGGCGTGGGCTTGGGGCTGCCAGACCTCAGGCAGCCGCTGGTCCATCGGCTCCAGCGAGAACCCCGGACCCAGATGTGGACAGGAGAACGGATCATCGGTGGCCGGATAGCGCGCGTCGGGTTCGGACCCTTCGCGGCGGGGACCGTGCAGGAAGCGCTGCAGAGCCGAGGACTCGGTGTTGCGTGAGGGTGCCCACCAGGTGACCAGCTGGCACTTGGCCCGGGTCAGCGCGACGTAGAGCAGCCGGAGCTCCTCACCACCCTCCTCGCGACGGCAGTCAGCCAGCCGGCCCGGCCGGCCACGGCCGCTCGTACCGCCGACGTCGAGGACGCGCTCGGTGGTGCCCTCGGCGCCCCCGTCGGCTCGACTGTGCAGCCGCAGGGTGGCGCCCTTGTCCTCGGAACTGACGAATCGGTCCCAGGCCTCGGGGAGGTACACGATCGGGAACTCGAGTCCCTTGCTGCGGTGCACGGTGAGGATCTGCACCGACTTGGCGTCGGTCTCCAACCGGCGGGTACCGTCGGTCATCACGTTGCTGCGCGCCTCGTCCCTCCGCTCCCGGAGCCACTCAATCAGCGCGCTGGCTCCGAGCCGGCCGGACACCATCGCTGCGTGCAGCGCCTGACCGATGTGGCGAAGATCGGTCAGCCGGCGTTCGCCGCCGGTCTGGCCGAGCAGCCGCTCGGCCAGACCCGTGTCGGCGGTGATCGCCTCGAGTAGCGCAGCCACACCCTGGTTGCTCAAGATCCGGCTCCACCAGCGGACCCGCTGCGCCAATGCCGACAGCTCGTCTTCGCCGGCTGCCGCGAGCCGGCCGAACGACCAGCCGAGGAAGCAGGTCAGCGAGGCATCCCGGACCAACGCCTGCCGTGGCTGCTCCAGTGCCGCCAGCAACGTCAGCCACTGCGTTGCCATGTCGGAGGCGAAGACACTGGAGGCACCCATCAGCACGGCCGGAACACCGGCGGCAGCGAGGGCGTCGCGGATGGCCTCGCCGCGTTCGTTCCGCCGGACCAGCACAGCGATGTCGGCGGGGCCGACCTCTCGGCTCTTCCCGTCCATCTCCAGCTGAAGGCTAGAGCTGAGCAGGGCAGTGATATCGGCCACCAGGTCGGCGACGATCTTGGGTCGCAGCGTCGACACCGAGGGCAGCCGCTCAAGCTCGGGATCGTGCCGCTCGACCCGCAGCCGGATCGGTGCCGTGAGACGGTCCAGATCCGGCCGGGCAGCCGTCGCAGGGCCGGCACGGAGCCGACGCTCGCGGTGATCGGCGGCGACCGGCCGGACCACGATCCGCGGGTCACCCAGTGCCGCACCGCCAACCAACGTCTGCACCGCCTCGACCAGGGCCTGGTCGGAGCGCCAGTTGCTGGACAGGGTCGCATGCCGGTCGGCCGCACCAACCGCCTCGAGGTAGCTGAAAACGTCGGCCCCGCGGAAGGCGTAGATGGCCTGCTTCGGGTCCCCGATCAAGATCAGGGTGGCGTGGCCGTGGAAGGCTCTGCGGAGGATCTCCCACTGGACCGGATCGGTGTCTTGGAACTCATCGACCAGGACAACGGAGTAGCGCCGACGGAGCCGCTCGGCCGCCGCCTCGCCGTAGACCGGGTCCGCCAGTGAGTCTCGCAGCCGGGTCAGCATGTCGTCGTAGGTAAACAGCCGACCGGCCTCCTTGCGCCGATGGACCTCCTCCCGTACCTCGGCCGCGAACGCCACCCGCTCGCCGGCGCCGTCGGCCCCGCCGCCCTGCTGCGGCTCGGGCACCAAGCGGGTGTAGCCCGCTTCCACCGCATCGTTGGCCACCCGCAGGGCTTCCTCGTACAGCATCGGTGGCGTCCGGTCGCCGGAGGCGTACCGGCGCAGGTACACGTCGCCGGCAACTTCGCGGGTGAGCTCGGACAGGTGCTCCACGAACACGGCGTTCGGCTCACGGTCGCCCAGCACTCCGAGGCCGTCCAGCATGTGCAGACAGAACTCGTGCGTGGTGGCGATGGTGGCCGCGTCGAAGTCGCTGAGGGCACGGACGATCCGGGTGTGACGGGCCATCAGGGTGGCCGTATCCCCGTCACACAGCAACTGCTCGACCTGGTCACGGCCGCTGCCGTCAGGCTGACCGGCGATGGCGCCGGCCAGCGCTCGTTCCACACCGACCAGCCGTTCCCGGACCCGCATCCGGAGCTCGTTGGTGGCCATCCGTCCGAAGGTCACCAGCATCAGCTGGTCCAGCTCGGCTTGACCCTCGGCGACGAAGCGGGCAGCCAGGGCCGCGATGGTGAACGTCTTCCCGGTGCCTGCACTTGCTTCCAGCACGGTCGTCCTGGTCGGCAGCTCAGCACAGACGTCGAAAGGCTTCACCACGTTCCCACCGTCCACCGAAGAGATCTCGGCCCTGTTCCGCAGGTGGGTGTCGGTCATCTCAGCTCCTCCGACATCTGTAGTGGGTGCCAGACCCGTCGGGCCAGGGTTCCGAAGCGGCTCGGCTCGGCCAGCGGTCCGCGCTCCTCCGACGGCAGGGACGGGATGGTGCTGAGCTCGGCGAAGGTCACCCCGGCACCGAAGAAGCTTTCGTACGCCGCATCGCGGTCACGGTCCCACTCCTTCGCCAGCTTGTCGGCGAAAGTCTTGACTGACTTGCCTGCGGCACAGATGCGGGCGTACTCGGCGGATGTTCTGGCGCTGAACGGGAGGGGGTCGTTCAGCCCGGTCCAGTACAGCTGGACGAGGTCGTCGAGCACGGTGCGGGCAAAACCGGCCGGGACCGGCCCCAGGACGGAGCGGCCACCCCGGCCGATGGTGACCGCGGACCAGGGCCGACCCGGATCGGTCACGGTGACCGCCAGCAGCCGCAGCCACGCCTGAAGCCGGTGTTTGGCGGACAGCGTGGAGTAGTTCACCGACAAGATGGTGTCGCCGCGGATGGCTGCGCAGGTGCCGACCACGGTGGAGGCGTTCAGCACCGCGTTGATGTCCTGGCTGCCGGCTGCTGCCGTCAGCCACGGTTGGGCCGACTCTGCCAGCTTGCTGACCGTATCCAGGATCGGGTCGAGGGTGCGCGCACCGAAGGTACGAGGTGGAAGCTGCCCGCGCCGCCACTCCGCCTGGGCCAGCTGGTCCAGATCGACCCCGTCCAGGTGCTGTCGCAGCAGCCGGTCACCGATCCCCCAGATATCCAGGTGATCGAGGGTGATCGGGATGTCGTCAGCAACCTGTTCGTCACCACCGAGGACGTACAGTCCGGCTCGGGAGCGCAGCAGCGCCTTGACCGGATGGTTGAAGAAGCGAACCAGGTCGTCCAGACCCACGGTCTCCTCGGCTGGCCAGGTCGGCAGTCCGGTGAGGTCGAACCTGTCGGGTGGATCGCTTCGTGGCTTCGCCGCAGCGCGGGCTCCGCGAAGTGCGGCCTGGTCGAAGCTGAACGTGCGGCCAAAAGTGGCCGGCAATGCTCCTTCCTTGAGCTCGGACTGGTCGAACTCCTTGAAGTTGGCCTGGTCGAAGGGCTGGAGTGGGTGCCTGGTCAGGATCTGCGGTCGGATGCTGCCGCCGTCGGCGGCCACCGCCGTCTGCTCAAGCACGTCCAGCAGCTCTCCAATGGGTACGGCCGGTGGTCTGGCTGCGCCGGTCCGCGGGTCGGCGCCGGAGTAGACGACCACGAGCCGGTCTTCGGCGGCCGTGATGGCGTCGAGCAGCAGCTGGCGGTCCTCGCTCCGCGGGTCCCGGTCGCCAACCCACGGGTCCGCGGCCAGGATGTCGTCACCGTCGGTGGCGCCGATCCGCGGGAACACACCGTCGTCGACCCCGAGCAGGCAGACGACCCGGTGGGGGATCGACCGCATCGGCATCATGGTGCACATCGTCAGAGTGCCGGTGCGGAAGTTGGCGCGGCTCGGACGCCCTCGGAAGGTGTCCGCCAGCAGTGCCTCCAGCTCACCCAACGACAGGTCTATCGTGCTGTCGGCGACTTCGGTCAACCGGCCGAGCTCCGCATACGCGTGCGAGGTCTGCCAGCCGTCGGTAGCCGATACCGCCGTCAATGACTCGATCACGGTTTTGCAGGCCTCGATCCACTGGTCTAGCGGGCGCGGCTCCCGCAACCCATCGGTCAAGGTCGCGATCCGGTCGATGCACTCGGCGATCCGTCCCACCAGGTCCACATCGGAGGAGTCGACGTCATCCAGCGGGAGCGCGGTACCGATGAACTGCTGTCCGTCCTCGTCCATGGCGACGCCGAGCAGCAGCCGGTCCAGGCCGGCCGACCAGGTGTTCTGACCGAACTCCGCCATGCCGAACGCCGTCCGGTGCGCGGCATCAAGACCCCAACGGACCCCGGAGCGGGTGACCAGGTCGTGCACCGTGATCAGGTCGTCCTCGGTGAAGCCGAACTTGCGGGCGACCGGGGCGGTCGCGAACAGGTCGAGCAACGTCGACGCCTCCATCCTGGAGTCGACGAGCGCCAGCACCCGGCTGAGTACGGAGAGCAGCGGGTTCAGCTGCCGCAGCGCCCGGTCGGCCAGCCGTACCCGCAGCCGGTGCCCGGGGTGCCCGACCGGACCGTCGCCCTCCTGCAGCCCGAACGAGGCGGAGATCAGCGGGGCGAACGTTTCGATGTCGGGACACATCACGACGATGTCGCGTGGTTCGAGGGTGGGATCGGCCGCCAGCATGCCGACCAGCAGCTCTCGCAGCACCTCGACCTGGCGATCCGGGCCGTGACAGGCGTGGAACTGGACACTGCGGTCGGAGGCGTGCAGCCGCTGGCGTTCCGCCGGTAGCCGCAACGGGCGGTCCGCCGCCAGATCGGCCTGCAGAATCTGCAGCAGGCTGTCTGGTTCGCCGCTGTCGAGTGCAGGGTAGTGCCGGTCCTCGGCGATGGTCTGGGCGGAGCTGAGACCGACCTGGAGCTCACGGGAGTCGCGGCCCAGGTAGCCCAGCAGCCGGTGGTTCGCGGCGTCCGTGGTCGGATCGTCCGCTCGCGGCCCCGGAGCCAGGGTGGACCCGCTGAGCCGCTCCGCGACCGACTGCCAGAGCCGCGGTGAGGCGGAGGTGAGCCAGAGGTGGACGTCGCGGTGGGCGGACAGGGCTGCGAGAACTGCCTGATGCTCCGCCGACAACCGGGTGGCGCCGAACACCGAGAGCCGCTCGGGAAGGTCGGTGACGGCCGGGTCGTCAATGAGCCGGCGGCAGGCGTCGGGCAGCCGTTCGGTTGGGCTGGGTGTCGCTAGCTCGGCACGGAGGCGTCGCCATAGCTCCGCCTGCCAGACGCGGTCGGAGCTGAGCGGACGGCCGCGGGCGTCCAGGTCGCGGCCATGCAGCCAGTGCTGAATCAGGGCGGGCCGGCTGACGGCGTAGCTGGTGAACAGGTCGGCCAGATGGCGCGCGGTGGACCAGCGGCGTTCCGGGGCGGAGCGCTGGGCCGTCTGGTCTTGGTGGCTGCCCAGATAGGCCCAGAGCAGCGCCGCCCAGTCCTGGCCGCGGGCACGGTCGATGACGGCCAGCAGCGGCCAGACGAGCTGGCGTGGTTGCCATGGGTCAGTGGCCGGGTCGATCTGGGTCGCCGCGCCGACCGCTGCGCCGATCAGGCGCCGCGGGGAGGGGAAGTCAACTCCCGCGCAGACGCCGTCGCCACTGCCCGGCGAGGTCCCGAGTCGATGGGAGAGAGTCTGGGACAACCAGCGCTCCACCCCAGGGGTCGGCACACTGACGATCTCGGTGGCGAACGGGTCGGCCAGGGGACTGCTCAGCAGATCCCCAAGCGCACCGGCCAGCCGATCGGCTCGTTCGGATCGATGGATCTGCATGCTCATGGTGTGGTCAACCTTAGGTTGGGCCACTGACACAAACGGGCACGGACGCCGGTTGCGGACGTGCTGGTCGGTCCGGCCCGCGACGGCCGGCGCGCCGGTCAGCCGTGCAGGAGGTCCAGCAGCCCGGCTGGGTGGTGGATCAGATGGTCAGGCTGCGCCAGCTCGAGCTCCGCGCTGCTGCCGTATCCCCAGCTGACGGCGACTGCCCGAACACCACAGGCCCGGGCGCCGCTGATGTCGGAGTGCCGGTCACCGACCATGATGACGGTAGCGGGATCGGTGCACCCGAGCAGCTCCAGGGTCCGGGTGATGGTTTCGCGCTTGCTGAGCTGGTCTCCCTGGGTGCCGTTCACCACCGTGAAGTGCTGGTCCAGCCGGTGCTCGACCAGGATGGCGAGGGCGGTGTCGGTCCGTTTCGCAGTGGCGGTGCCCAGCGGAAAGCGGAGCTGCCGGAGCCGGTGCAGTAGGTCGTCGACCCCCGGATAGAGGCTGGCCTGCTGCATGCCGTACTGCAGGTAGAACGAGCGGTACGCGGCGACGGCCTCGGGCAGCAGCTGCTCGGGTACCCCCAGACTTGCCAGGAACAGACCGACTGGCGGGCCCAGGTCACTGCGCAGCACCGAGTCCGGCGGCGGCTGCAGGCCGACGGCTCGGATGGCCGCCGCGAATCCGGCGACGATCCCGGTCGCCGAGTCGAGCAGCGTGCCGTCGATATCAAAAATGACGGCCGACGTGCGGCCGGGGGAAGCCACGACTGTCGAGGCCTGGGCGGCGTCCAGGACGACGGTCGACCCATCGGCCGTCTGTACGCCGGTCAGCTGAGTGCTGCCAGCTTGGAGCTGACCTGCTGGACGGAGGGGTTGGTCATGGCGGTGCCGTCGGAGAAGACCACGGTGGGGACGGTCCGGTTGCCGTTGTTGATCGAGGTCACGATGTCGGCCGCATCCGGCTCGACCTCGATGTCGATCTCCTCGAAGGCGATCCCCTCGCGGGACAGACCCGACTTCAACCGGTAGCAGTATCCGCACCACTGAGTCGTGTAGATGGTGAATGTGCTCAAGCTCGGCTCCCTTCGCTGGGGTCAACCTTAAGGCACCGCCATAGGCCCGCCGGCCGGTCAGGACCGCCGTGGGCACCGATCACTCTGCCAGTGTTTCCTGATCGTCACACCGCTGATATCTCCCACTGCCAGGCTCGGATCTATGACCGAGTCGACGCTCGCGGACCTGATGGTGGCGAGTCTGGGCGCACCACGGTTCGAGTCGCCGCTGGCCGACTTCGTCGCGGACCGCCGTACCAATGAGCACTATGTGGACGAGGATGACCGGGTCGTCTACCACGACACCGTCTCCCAGCTCCGCGACCTGGCGCGCCCGCCGCACGAGCTGCCGAGCTTCGAGCCGGGTGGCCCGCGGCGGCGGCTGTTCTTCGCACCGGGCTCCACCCGCGTCGGTGTGGTCACCTGCGGCGGCCTCTGCCCTGGGCTGAACAACGTCATCCGTGGTCTGGTGATGGAGCTCTCCAAGCACTACGGCGTGACGGAGGTGGTTGGTTTCCGGCACGGGTACGCGGGCCTGGTCCCGAGTTCGGGCCACGAGCCGATCCGGCTGACCCCGGAGACGGTGCACCGCATCAACGAGCACGGCGGCACCATGCTCGGCTCGTCGCGGGGTGCGCAGGATCCTCAGCTGATGGTCGACCGGCTGCTCGAGCTCGGTATCGACATCTTGTTCGTGGTGGGCGGAGACGGGTCGATGCGTGGTGCGGCCGGGATCGCCCGTGTGCTCCGGGAACGCGATGTTCCGATCGGCGTCATCGGCATCCCGAAGACCATCGACAACGACATCCCGTTCATCGGACAGAGCTTCGGCTTTGTCACCGCCTTCAGCGTCGCAGCCCGGTCCATCAGCTCGGCCATGATCGAGGCACGCTCCGCGGTGGGCGGAGTCGGGTTGGTCAAGCTGATGGGCAGGCACTCGGGCTTTATCGCCTGCTACGCGGCGCTGGCGAACCACCAGGCCGACTTCGTCTTGATCCCGGAGGTGCCGTTCTCGCTGCACGGGCCGCAAGGACTGTTGCCGAGCCTTCATCAGCGAGTCAAGGAGCAGGGGAGTGCGGTTGTCGTGGTGGCTGAGGGTGCCGGACAGGACGTGCTGGAGGACAGCGGATCCACCGACGCGTCCGGCAACGCCACGCTCGGTGACATCGGGGCCCACCTTCGGACTGTCATCACCGACCACTTCCGGGAGCAGGGCAGTCCGCTGACACTGCGCTATGTCGATCCGGGGTACGCCATCCGCTCGGTGCCGGCTGATCCGCACGACGCCGTCTACTGCGTCCGGCTGGCACAGGCGGCCGTGCATGCCGGGATGGCGGGTCGCACCGACATGGTCGTGGGGCGCCGCCATAACCGCTTTATCCACGTCCCGATCTCGCTGGTCGTGTCGGAGTGCAACCAGGTCGCCCCGGACGGTGACCTGTGGCTGAGTGTGCTCGAGTCCACCGCTCAGCCGGTGCAGATGCGCTGACCGTGAGCGGCTGCCGGACGGGTCGTCGGATGTCGGCTCAGGTGATGGATGTCTGTTCAAATCAGGGGATGTCAGGGGCGAAAGTTAAGGTGAGCGGGTGCTTGTGCGTCAGGACCCCGAAGAACTGCTCTCCTCACTAGATCCGGAGCAGCGGGCGGTCGCGACCACGCTGAGTGGTCCGGTTGCGGTGATCGCCGGAGCCGGCACCGGCAAGACCCGCGCCATCACCCACCGGATCGCGTACGGCGTGGCCACCGGCGTCTACAACCCCACCGCCGTGCTGGCCGTGACCTTCACCCAACGCGCGGCCGGTGAGCTGCGCGGCCGGCTGTCCCAGCTCGGAGTCGGCGGCGTGCAGGCGCGAACCTTCCACTCAGCCGCGCTGCGGCAGGCCCAGTACTTCTGGCCGCGGGTGTACGGGGGTGATCTGCCGCCGGTGCTGGACAACCGGATGTCGCTGGTCGCCGAGGCGGCCAGCCGGCTGAGGGTCAGCACCGACACCGCGCGGCTCCGCGACCTGGTCGGTGAGATCGCCTGGGCCAAGGTCAGCAACGTCACCGCCGAGGACTATCCGCGGCTGGCAGCCCAGCACCACCGGCAGGTGGCCGCCTTCGACCCGGAGACGATCGCGCGCGTCTTTGCCGGGTACGAGGACGTCAAGCGCGACCGCGGCCGGATCGACTTCGAGGACATCCTGCTCTGTGCGGCTGCGCTGATCGCGGACAATCCACAGGTAGCCGACGCCGTTCGCCGTACCTACCGGCATCTGGTGGTGGACGAGTACCAGGACGTCAGCCCGCTTCAGGAGGCTCTGCTGACGCTGTGGCGCGGTGACCGCACCGAGATCTGCGTGGTGGGGGACCCGGCGCAGACGATCCACTCCTTCGCCGGCGCCCAGGCCGGCTTCCTGACCAGCTTCGCCCGGCGGCATCCCGCCGCCACGGTGATCCGGCTGGTCCGTGACTACCGATCCACGCCGCAGGTGGTCTCGGTCGCCAACACCATCATGGACGCGGCACGTGACGCGCAGGGTCTGAGCACGGTGAGCCTGCAGGCCCAGCTCCCTGCAGGGCCGGCGGTGGAGTTCTCCGAGGCGGCCGACGAGGCGGCGGACGCCGCGGCGGTCGCTGACTGGCTAGCCCGCCAGGCCGAGGCGGGGGTGCCGTACCGGGAGATGGCCGTCCTGTTCCGGATCAACGCCCAGTCACCTCCGGTCGAGCAGGCCCTCGCAGACCGCCGGATCCCGTATCTGGTTCGCGGTGGTGAGCGTTTCTACGAACGTCCCGAGGTCCGGCAGGCGCTGCTGGCCTTGCGGACGGAGGCGCGGACCTCGTTCGACCCCGATGGACAGGGGGTCGTGGCACAGGTGAAGGCGGTGCTAGGCACGCTTGGCTGGACCGCGCAGCCGCCCGAGGGCGCCGGAGCCGTCCGCGAACGCTGGGAGTCGCTGGCTGCCCTGCTCAGCGTCGCCGAAGACATGGTCACCACCCGGTTGGACCAGCCGGGGCAGTCGGCCGTCGACCTGCCGGCAGTGTCGGCGGAGCTGGAGCGGCGTGCCGAGGCGCAGCACGTGCCCACGGCTCAGGGGGTGACCGTCTCCACACTGCATTCGGCCAAGGGGTTGGAGTGGGAGGCGGTGGCGCTTCTCGGTGTGCATGAGGGCTCGCTTCCGTTCGTGTTGGCCACTACCCCGGAGCAGGTCGCCGAAGAACGCCGGCTGCTGTACGTGGGGGTAACGCGGGCTCGTCGCCATCTCCGGGTTTCGTGGTCGCGGACCCGTAACGGCGGCGGCGCCAGCCGGAATGTGTCCCGCTTCCTCGCTCCGGCGCTGCCGGGTCGCACCGCGGCCGCAGCGCCCGGTGGTGCGGGCCGACGGGCCCGGGTGAAGGGCTCGGTGCTGTCGGCGCACTGTCGAAGCTGTGGCCACCAGCTCGGTGACGCGGCCGAACGTAAGCTCGGCCGTCACGCCAGCTGTCCGTCCACCTATGACGAAGCCACCATGCGCCGGCTCAGGGACTGGAGGTCCTCAGCCGCGGCCGCCCAGAGTCTGCCGGCGTACTGCATCTTCACCGACGCGACGTTGATAGCAATCGCCGAGGCGCGGCCGACGAGCCAGGCCGACATGCTGAGAATTCACGGCCTCGGCCAAGGAAAGGTATCCCGGTACGGCGATGAAGTGCTTTCGGTACTGACCGGTCAGCGTGGTGAGGATTCCGTTTCATCATCAATTTTGGACGGCAACTCCTAAATAGATTGCGCTGACTCGGGAATCTCCCTAGTCTGATCGAGGACCCAGGCCGTTTCTGAGTTCTCACAACCATTCCGGTGTTCACACACCGCAGCAAAACACAGGACGAGAGGAGGGCAGTGAGATGAAGACATTGATCACCATCGCGAACGGTGCATGGATCGGTTCGACGACCGCTGCCCGGATCCCGTCGGCGGTCGTGCGCCCATGTCGTGGGCGGATGCCATCCATCGCCAACCGCGCGCAGCTCAAGGGGACAGGTCTGTCCGCAGTCTCCAGCATCCAGCCCGTAGCGCAGCTCATGGGGACAGGTCTGTTTGGAGCCACCGCTCCCGTTTCCACCTCCGGTGCAACGGGTTGGTATCTCCTCACGGACCGCACCTCCTTCCGCGGAGGTATGGAAGCAGACCCGACCATGATCGCCGACCAGGCAGACCACCGTGGCAACGACGCCACCAATGGCAAGTTTTCGACCCGTGTGGGACCGAGGTCTTGTAGTCCGCCGGTGTAACTAGACACCGACAGCCTCCAGGCCGTGATCCCAGACAACCCGGGAATCACGGCCTTCGTGTTTCCCGGCCACGCAACGAGCCGACCAGATCAGCTGGATCGGCTCACGAGCAGACAAGTTGGCCGAAATGATCAACGCAGGAGGTGACCTCGTGACTGCATCAGTACTCGAGTCACTGGGGAGAGCTAAGGGGCTCGCACAGCTACCGTGTCGCAGGGTGGACCCGGAGGTGTTCTTCGCCGAGACCCCGGCGGATATCGAGGACGCGAAGGCGCTCTGCCGCGACTGCCCCGTCCAGGCGGTTTGCCTGGCTGGTGCGCTCGAGCGTCGCGAACCGTGGGGCGTCTGGGGTGGCGAGCTCTTCGTTCAGGGAGTCGTCGTGGCCCGAAAGCGGCCTCGCGGGCGCCCGCGTAAGTACCCGGTCGCTCCGGCGGCAAAAGAGGGAGTGCGAGGGGAGGCAGCAGCATGATCGATCCCGGCGTAGGACCTGGACTGAGCGGGCGCGTTTTCCACGCCATCCGCCTGTGGCTCAGCCGGGCGCTTTCGTGACGGCTGGTCACCGGGCGCCGGTCGTACTCGCCGCGCCTTGTCCGACCCCTCATCGGGTGTGTTCAGTTCTGCCCTGTGCCGCCGCCTTGGCGCATACGCTCAGGTCCTCTTCTCGACCCCCGAGGACCGGGCCCTGTGCACCGTGGCGGCGGCGCAGGGCAGCGCACCTTCACAGCCAGCAGTCACCACCACTTGTGGTCAAGCTTCGCCTCGATGCTTCGGGCGTGCGCTCGGGTGCAGTCGGCGCACAGCGGACCGGAGCCCGCTGCGTCCTCGCCGGCACTCCAGGTCCACGGCACACCGGACGCCCCGCACGGCTCCAGCGGATCAGCTGGCGTCCCGCATTCGCTGCAGGCAAGCTCGCGAGGCGTCCCGTCGTCCATCGAAGGAATCAACGCTGGTCCGCGTACCCGGGGAGGTACTCCTGCAGCACCCCGCCGAATGCGGCCTTTGCCTCCAGCTGAGACAACACAGCGATTCCGCCCAGCCACACGCGGTGGATCAGCAGGTAGCTCGGCGGCAGACTGAGCTGCATCGCCACCCCGCCGGAAGCCTGGGGGTCCCGGACCCGGACGAACTGCTCGCGCATCCACTCCCGGTTGAACTGGAACTCAGGAACCGACGCCGGCTCCACGAAGGGGGCCAGGTACTCCAGCAGGTCCTGCGCATCCACCTCCGACGCGACGAAGCCCTCGCGGCGGAGCCCGTCGCGTACCTCGTGGGCGTTACCCGCCTGAGCGACGCGCAGAATCCGGCCCATCGCGGCTGGCAGGCCGTCGGGCAGCCGTGACACCAGGCCGAAGTCGATCACTCCCAGGCGGCCGTCCGGCAGGATCTTGAAGTTGCCCGGATGCGGGTCCGCATGCAGCAGGCCCACCGTGGACGGCCCGGCGAAGAGGAACCGGACGTAGCGGAGGGCGATCGCGTTACGGGCGTCCTCGTCCAGGCCGGTGGCGGTGGAGAGCGGCTGGCCGTCCATCCATTCGCTGACCATCACCTTGGACGTGTGGGCCAGCACCTGCGGCACCCAAAACTCGTCGCTGCCGGCGAAACCGAGGGCGGCCTGCTGCTGCGACGCTGCCTCAAGCGTGTAGTCGAGCTCCTCGTTGATCCGTTCGGTGAGCTCGTCGACCAGCGACCGCACATCCATCCCACCGGCCAGCGGGGCGAACACCCGGCTCATCCGGGCGATCTGCCGGAGGTCGGAACGCAGGGCCTCATCTGCGCCGGGGTACTGCACCTTGACGGCTACCGGTCGGCCGTCGGCCCAGGTCGCCCGGTGTACCTGCCCGATGGAGGCAGCCGCGGCGGGCAGCGGCTCGAAGTCGGTGAACATCGCCCGCCAGCCGGGACCGAGCTCCCGGGTCAGCACGGCGTTGACCCGGGAGGTCGGCATCGGCGGTGCGGAGTCCTGCAGCCGCGCCAGCTGAGTTCGGTACGGCGCCGCGACGTCCTCAGGCAAGACCGACTCGAAGATGCTCAGGGCCTGCCCGAACTTCATCGCGCCGCCCTTGAGTTCGCCGAGGACCTGGAACAGCTGCTCGGCGGCGCGTTGCTGCATCTGGGCGGTGACCGCCTCGGCCGGGGCTCCGCCAATCCGCTTCCCCAGCCCCAGCGTGGCCCGTCCGGCGAAACCGAGAGGCAGCGACGCCAGCTTGGCCCCGCGCCGCAGAGCAGTCCGGGCAAGGGATGGGTCACCGTTCCCGGTCCCTCTGCGGGGCCCGGAAACCCCTGTTGGAGGTCGAGCGGAGCCAGGGGTGTCTGCCTGGTCGCGGATCATGGTCCCCATTCTGCCGGTAGCCGCCAACAGCAGCCGCATCCGGGATGCGCAGCCCAGGATCGGGTCCGACTCCGGTAGTCGGCGGCGTCCATCTCCAGGGTCTGGCCGTAGCTCTCCGGCGGCTCACCGTTCAGGTAGGCCAGTACCTGCGTCGCGGCCGTGCCAGCAGCCCACGCCGCCAGAGCTGGCTCCGTCGCGCCCCGTACCCGGCAGAGCTGACGGAGCAGGGTCGGCCAGGCCGGGTCCGCCGCAGTTCTCGCCAGGTCGGTGCAGCGGAGGCAGGCTGTCTGCCCAGGCACCACGAGCGGACCGACTACCACTCCGGTGCCCCGCTGCCGGACGAACAGGTGAGGCTGGTCCGAGCGCACCAACACGTCGGCGACTACTCGGTCGCATTCCCAGCTGTCGGTTGCAACCACGGTGAAGTCTGGCAGGGCAGCATCTGGTTTCGACCAATGGTTTAGCACCCGGATCTGGGAACGGGAAGGGGACGAGCCGTGGCGGGTGGTCAGTTCCGATGCCAGCGCGTCGCCGTTGCTGGCAACTGCTCCGGCCGTGGGATGGGCTCGTCGATCGACCGGCTCGTTGTCCGCCAGGTAGAGGGTGCCGACTCCGCTGTCCACCAGCAGCTCGGCGATCGACGTACCGAGTCGTCCCGCACCGACCAGACGCACACGGCTGCTCAGCGGCGGCCCCGCCGGGCGTCTGCCTGAGCGTCCGCCCTCCAGTAATAGCCCGGCGGCCTCCAGCAGACGTATCAGCCGCGAGACGACTTTAGTGTCCTGCTTGCGGGCCGCACAGGCGCGATCGATGGCGCGGACGTGGTGGCAGCCGTCCAGCATGGTGAAGAACCAGTCGAACTCGTCACCAACGCCGGCCAGCACCACTGCATCGGACTGGTCGACGCCGATCTGGACCTGATCCGGGCCGCGGCGCAAGATCGGGGTCTGCGGCCGGAGCAGGGGATAGGTCCGCCCGGCCGAAGTCTCGAAAGTCGTGCCGGATCTCATCGGCCAAGTCTGGCCTTCGCAGCCGGGTAAGGGGTTGGTTGTCCACAGGGTCGCGGTGCGGCGCGAGCCTGTGGCGGTGGAGACGACTCAGGGGCAGTCGCGGTGACTGCCCCTGGAGTGGTGGCGACTGCTACGTCGCCGGCGCACGACCGGACGCCAAGTCCAGCTGATCAGGCCTTGCCGAGGATCCGGTTGAGGTTCGTGCCACAGACGGGGCACTTGGCCTTCGCCATCCGGGTGCCCTTGTCGTTCACGTGCACCTCACCGGACGCCTCCCGCTTGGCCTTGCACTTCACGCAGTAGAACTCGCCACTGTATGTCTCAGCCATGACATTCTCCTTGCTCGATGTTCGCCCGTGAACTGGTCACCTTCCACGGAACAGCGTTGCACGCATGCAGCGCCTGGTCGCCGTAACTTTACGCGGAAAGCGCCACCGCGGTGATGTGAGGCACGCCGGACGCAGACGAAACCTCCAGGAACATCGGTCGCTTGCCTTCCCCTGCGAACGCCGACCATCTGGAGGTTTCGTGGTGGCGACGCTAGGCCCAACCCGGGCCCGCCGTCAAACCAGGCCGAAACTCCTTCTTGGCCCCACGCTTTCCACCGATGTGGATAACTCTGTGGGCAATGTGTGTATCGGAGCGGGTCTCTGTGGACCTTTCCTCCTGTCCCACCGGCCGGGGCTGTTCAGATGTGGAAACCTGTTGCGCAGGTGGTCTTATTGTGGGGCGGCGTCGGCCTGGTGTCCAGGCACAGCCTGAGCGGGGTCTTCGTCGGAGTGGGCATCGGTGTCAGTGGCCGGGAGTAGTTTGTGCAGCGTTGGCCGGTCTTCAGCGCTGGACCGGGCGACCAGCCGTGATGGGCAAATGGCAGTGATGCGGGAACAGGAGCAGTGATGGATCAGTCGGCCCCGGGGATGGCCCTGTCGCACACCGGTGCTGGGACGAACAGCCAGTGGGTTCCGCAGCTGCCATCAGGGGAGCTGCGGGTCGAGGTGCGTCGTAGTGCCCGGCGCAAGCGTACGGTGACCGCCTATCGCGACCGGGACACGATCGTGGTGCTGATCCCGCAGCAGATGTCGAAGCGAGACGAGGCCACCTTCGTCGACGACATGGTGAAGAAGGTACTGGCGCGAGAGGCTCGGATCGGGGCTCCTCGCGGTGACGGCGAGCTGGCCCGTCGGGCTGTGGAGCTGGCCCGGCAGTACCTCGCTCCACAGGTCGGCCAGCTGCCCGAGCCCCACGACGTGCTGTGGGTGAGCAACCAGAACCGGCGCTGGGGATCGTGTACGCCGAGTACGCGGGTGATCCGGCTCTCCGACCGGCTGAGGAGGATGCCGGCGTGGGTGGTGGACTACGTCCTGCTGCACGAGTTGGCGCATCTCGTGGAGCCCGCACACTCGGCGACCTTCTGGCGGCTGGTTGAGTGCTATCCACACGCGGAGAAAGCCAAGGGCTTCCTGGAGGGTTTCCAGCTCGGTCAGGGCCAGCCGCCGCCGGAGACCGATGATGTCGACTGAGACTCGCCGGGTGGCACTGGTGCTGGCCCGGCACGTCGCCGTCGCGCCCCCGGGCATCGACCAGACCGCGTACGCCAGGGCCTGCCTGAGCGATTCCTATGAGGTGCTGGCGGATCTGGCGGAGGTGCAC
>JAOPXN010000054.1 GCA_025965155.1 Propionibacteriaceae bacterium | reverse complement strand
GCCCAGCGGGTCACCGCCGGCGGCGCGACGTTGCGTGCCAAGGCACGTGCCAGCCGCCGTCGCCAGACAAGCGGTGCTCCGGCCGAACGCCTGGATGCCCGGCGCGTCGAAGCAGCTGCCGACCGCTTAGGCGCGGCGGCGGGCCGCACCGGATCAAATTCCACGCCTTGCCCAGCTCCGGTAGCACCGGCAGCAACCCCGTGGGCGGGCTGCTTCGTGACCGCAGCGGCCACCAAGGTTTCCAGCTCACTCTTGAGTCTCTTCACCACCGCATCGACCGTTGCGTCGCTCAGCATCACCTCGGCCGCAGGTGCTGCAGGCTTCGTCTCATGTTGCCCGATTCGCAGCACCGGCTGACCGACGATCTGCTGTTCCTCGACCCACAGTCGGTTGTCGCCGCGAACCAGCGCAGCGAAGGCGTCCCGGTAGGGCTCGGGATCGGTGAAGACGCCGTAGAACTTGCGGGAGGTGAGAGCGACCGGGATCAGGCCGTTGCAGAACACCGACTCCCAGACGGCGGCGGACACGCCGGGCGTGTGTTCGGCTCGCCAGTCGTCGAACACCACCACGCCACCTGGGCGGAGCAGCGTCCGCGCGTTAAGCGCGTCCAGGCTGACCGCACCGTACAGGTGGGAGGCGTCGATGTGGATGAACCGGGCCTCCCCCGGCTTGACGTGGTCGACGATCTCCGAGCTCGGAGCCTCGACGATCTCGGGCAGTGTCGGATGCAGCGCCAGGTAGTTGGCTTCGAACTGCTGCCGGGACAGGGTCTTGTAGGACTTCTGGTTCTCCGACCTGTTGGCCAGCGCCTCGGCGGAGTCGTTCAACAGGTCGCTGCGGCCGAAGAGGTCCAACGCCACGAAACGATCCTGCTCACGGACGAAGTTCCCGATGATGACGGCGCTCTTGCCGAGATATGTGCCGAGCTCGACCAAGGTGCCTGGATCGCTGTCGGACTGTACCCCGAGTGCTGTCTCGAACATCCGTCGGTCGAGCCACCAGAACCAGCCTGGGATGTCGCCGTAGTCCTTGATCACAGCAGCCCCACCTTCTTGGCCATCGACCGCAGCGGTCCGTTCAACGCCGGCGGTACGACGGTGTACGACAGGTGCGCCACCGCGCCCTTGACCGAACCGTGCCGGTCGATCCGGCTCCGGAGCGATCCGGCGGCAGCCCGACCACCTGAGGCAGCCACGCCGTCGGTGCTGCGGTGGAACTCGGCGGCGCTGCGGTAGTAGGTAGAGGCCCAGACCTCGCGTGACGGCCGCTCGCCGCTCGCCAGCAGCTCCTCGGCCCGGTCAGCCAGGATCTGGGGCGCGGAGCGGTCGTCGCTGAAAAAGTAACTGTCCTGCCATTCCTGCGCGATGCTGCCGATCTCGTCCCGCTCGATCTGGGAAAACGTACGAAGCAGCCCAGTGTCCAAGAACACGTGGTTGCCGTAGCGCTCGTGGATGCCCAGATCCAGCACCAACGCCACCCGACACCCGTGGTCGATTGCTTCCAGACATGCCGTGGACGACATGGTCACAAGCAGGTCAACGGTCGGCAGAATCACGCTCACCGGGGTGTAGTCGATCCGGAAGTTCGGCGGCACCGTGACGCCGGCCAGCAGCGTCTCAGGGTGATGCAGCATCCGGTGAAAGGTGTCCTCACCGGGGCGGTGACGCGGCTTGAGCAGCACCTCCCGGTCCGGGTGGGCCCGGGCGTACTCGATCAGCTTCTGGTAGAGGTAGCTACGTTCGACAGGACGGGACGGAACCGTGGGCTGGTCGGCGAAGAGGACGCGGCGGATCGGTGACAACGGGTTGTCGGCAGGTTGGCCGGACAGGAAGGGCAGTCCGGTGAGCTGCAGGTTGCCAGCCGGAAGCCCAAGCCGGTCCGCCACCCGCCGGAACTGCTGCAAGTCCTCGACCGAGTTGACCGCGACGATGTCCGACCCGCAGCGGTCCAGGTAGCCAGCGGTCGCCTTCTCGATGATGATGCCGACCCAGCCGGTGATCAGCACCGGACCTGTCCGGCCCTCCCGGCAGACCAGCTCAGACAGTGCGATCGTCCAGCCCTTGGTGACCGGCCCCGACAACGCGCAGACCACCACGTCGCTGGCAGCCGCCTGAACCAGCGTCTCCTCCCAGCCGATCCGCTCCACCTCCGCAAAACCGGCGTCGGCGATCTGGCTCTTCGACAATGCCGAGCGAATGTCCGGGACGACGACCCGGCTGCTGAACCCGCGTCCCTCGAGCTCGGTACGGATCTGGGAGCACCACTTCAACTGCGAGTCGAATGCGGCGATGAAGAGAACCTGCGGCATGGAGCCCTCTCGAAGGTCGGTGGGCGTGCAGCCTAGGAGAGCCAGGTGACGACCAGCCGACCTTCAGATGAACTACAGCGGCCAGTTATGAACGCGGGTGACTCCATCGATTGGCAGCTCACCGTAGAGATGCGGGTACCCGCCACCCGGACCGAGCTGCTCCACCACCACGGGTGGGCTGATGGTGTCGGGGTCGAGCTCCAGCACGATGAGCTGTTCGGGCGGCAGGTCTGAGTAGACCCGAGCCGCGACCGCGGGCAGCTGGCTCCGGAACGAGCAGTGCACGAAACCCCGCCGCAGATAGCTGAGATTGCGGCTGGACCACGGGAACGCCCCGCCGTCCTGCGCGGCCTGCCACACCTCACGCTCGGTCAGATGGAAGATCGGCTGCCCGATCGGGCGCCGCGGCGGCAGCAGCCGGAGATCCTCGAGCCGGGATCTGAGTGCGGCCGCATCGGTGAACCTGATGCCGGTGAAGCCGACGTCGTCAGCGGCCTGGACGTTGGCGGCCGAGTCGTCGATGAAGATGCAGCTTTCGGGCCGAACCTGGTAGCGCCTCGCGATCAGCCGGAAGATCTCCGGGTCGGGCTTGGCCAGCCTCTCCTCACCCGAGACCAGGATCTCCTCGAACCGCTGCAGCAGGCCGAACTTCTCCCGTGCTACCGGGAATGTCTCCGCCGACCAGTTGGTCAGTGCCAGCAGCCGGACGCCGCGCTGCTGCAGCTCGGCGATGATCGCGCCGGTGCCTTCGACCAGACCGCTCAGCGTGTGCTCGAAATGCTTCCGGTAGGCCCGAACCGCCTCCGCGTCATCGGGGAACTTCTCGATCAGCTCCTGCTCACCAAGATCAAACTGCAAGCCACCGTCATGCCGCCGGTTCCATTCATAGAAGTCGATCTTGGTCATGAAGGTACCGACCTGCTCGGCCGGCAGGACCTGGCCGAAGGCGCGCTCGGGAGACCACTCCAGCACCACCCCACCAAGATCGAAAACGACGGTGGTGAGGAGTTCGTCGGCGCCCATCGTCACAAGATAGCGACCCAGTTCTTGATCAACGCGGCGCCGGCATCCCCGGACTTCTCCGGGTGGAACTGCGTCGACCAGACCACACCGTCCTCCACTGCGGCGACGAACCTGTCCCCGCCGTGCTCGGCCCAGGTGATCTTGCGCTGCGGCTCCGGTGCGAGCTCTCGAACACCGTAGGAGTGGACGAAGTAGAACCGCTGGTTCTCGATGCCCGCGAAGAGCCGGCTGCCGGCGGCCGGTTGGACCGTGTTCCAGCCCATGTGCGGCAGCCGTTCCGCCTGGATCTCCTCCACCACACCGGGCCAGATTCCGCAGCCGTCCGCGCGTACGCCGTGCTCGACCCCGGCCGAGAACAACACCTGGTGGCCGACGCAGATGGCCAGCACCGGCTTTCCCTGGGCCACCCGCTGGGCGATGATCGACTGTCCGCCGACCGAGGTCAGTCCGTCCATGCAGGCCGCGAAAGCGCCGACTCCGGGCACCACCAGACCGTCCGCAGCCAGCGCGGCCTCCCGGTCGACCGTGACGGTGACGTCGACATCGGCCCGGGCGATGGCCCGTTCGGCGGAGCGGATGTTCCCGGAACCGTAGTCGAGGACGACTACAGATTTCTTTCCGGTCATGTCCTACAGCGCTCCCTTGGTGCTGGGCACCCCGTCGACCCGCGGGTCGAGTGCTACCGCGTCGCGCAGGGCGCGGGCGAGCGCCTTGAACTGGGCTTCCACGATGTGATGCGGGTCGCGGCCGGCGATCACGGTCAGGTGCAGGCAGATGTGGGCGTGGAACGCGAGCGTCTCCATCACGTGCCGGGTCAGCGAGCCGATGTACGGCACACCGACGTTGCCGCCGCCGATCAGGGCGTACTCCTGCCCGGCGGGCTCGCCGCTGTGGACGCAGTACGGGCGGCCGGACACGTCCACCACAGCCTGCGCCAGCGCCTCGTCCAGTGGCACCAGCGCGTCGGCGAACCGACGGATGCCGCGCTTGTCTCCCAGGGCCTGCCGGATCGCCTGCCCGATCACGATGGCGGTGTCCTCGACGGTGTGGTGGGCGTCGATGTGGATGTCGCCGATGCTGCTCACCTCCAGGTCGAAGAGGGCGTGCTTGGCGAGCGCATTGAGCATGTGGTCGTAGAAGCCGACGCCGGTGACGATATCGGCCCGGCCGGTCCCGTCCAGGTTGAGGTTGACTGTCACCTTCGACTCGGAGGTGATCCGTTCCAGTCGCGCGGTGCGAGCGGCGGGTTGCTGGCTCATCAGAGGTCCTTTGCTACGGAGGCGGGCTGGAGTACGTCGGTCAGGGCGTGCTTGAAGGCGTCCATCTCCGCCGGAGTACCGACCGAGACCCGGAGCCAGCCGTCCGGCCCGGTCTCCCGGATCAGGACCCCTCGGTCCAGCAGCGCCTGCCAGACCGCGTGCCGGTCGGGGAACCGTCCGAAGAGGATGAAGTTGGCGTCCGACTCGGCCACCTCCAGGCCCTGGCCGGCCAGCCAGACAGCCAGGTCGTCCCGGCCGGATCGGAGCGCGTCGACGTGGGCCAGCATCTCCTCGGCGTGGGCCAGAGCGACCCGGGCGACGGCCTGGGTGACCGCGGACAGGTGGTACGGCAACCGCACGATGCGGAGCGCGTCGACAAAAGCCGGCGCGGCCGCCAGGTAGCCGAGCCGGCCGCCGGCGAACGCGAACGCCTTGGACATGGTCCGGCTGACCGCCAGCCGCGGGTGGTCCGGGAGCAGTTCAAGAGCACTCGGCGTGCCGGTGCGGGCAAACTCGAAGTAGGCCTCATCCACCACCACGACCCCCGGTGCGGCGGCGCAGATTGCTTCCAGCGTGTTCATCGCCACCGCAGTGCCGGTCGGGTTGTTGGGGCTGGTGACGAAGACCACGTCCGGCTGCTGGTCTTCGACCGCTGCCACCGCCCGGACCGGGTCGATGGTGAAGTCCGCGCGACGCGGGAACGTCAACCACTGGGTGTGGGTGTCCCGGGCGTACTCGGGATACATCGAGTACGTCGGGGCGAACGACAGCACCGACCGCCCCGGGCCGCCGAAGGCCTGGAGCACGTGCAGCATCACCTCGTTGCTTCCGTTGGCGGCCCAGACCTGGTCCGGCCCGAGGCCGTGCCCCAGGTAGCGGGCCAGGTCGGTGCGCAACGCGATCGCGTCGCGCTCCGGGTAGCGGTTCAAGGACCGGGCCGCATCGGCGACGGCGGCGGCAATCTCGCCCACTACCTGCTCGCTCGGCGGGTACGGGTTCTCGTTGACGTTCAGGCAGATCGGCACATCCAGCTGGGGTGCACCGTAGGGCACCTCCCCCACCAGCTCGGGCCGCAGCGGCAGGTCCGCCAGCGCTGGCGTCGCGGTCGCGGCGCTCACCCGCGGAACCTGATGCTGACGGCGTTGCCGTGCGCCGGGAGGTCCTCGGCGTCGGCGAACACCTCGACGTGCCGCGCCACCTCCGACAACGCGTCCTCGGTGTAGTCGATCACGTGCACCGCCTTGAGGAAGCTCTTGACATTAAGGCCGGATGAGTGGCAGGCGCAGCCGGCGGTGGGCAGCACGTGGGTACTGCCGGCGCAGTAGTCGCCGAGGGAAACCGGTGACCAGGCGCCGACGAAGATCGCGCCGGCGTTGTTGACTCGGGCCGCGACAGAAGCCGCGTCGGCTGTCTGGATCTCCAAGTGCTCAGCAGCGTATGCGTCGGCCACGGCAAGGCCCTGCTCGAGGTCGTCGACGAGCACGACGCCGGACTGGTGGCCGGTCAGAGAGGCACGGATCCGTTCGGCGTGCTTGGTCTGGGCCACCTGGCGGACGAGCTCGTCGGCGACCGCTTCGGCCAGCTCGGTGGAGGCGGTGATCAGCACCGATGCAGCCGCCGGATCGTGCTCGGACTGGGAGATCAGGTCCGCGGCGACATGCACCGGGTCGGCGGTGCCGTCAGCCAGGATCGCAATCTCGGTCGGGCCGGCCTCGGAGTCGATGTTGACCTTGCCCTTGAGCAGCCTCTTGGCAGCGACCACGTAGATGTTGCCGGGGCCGGTGACGAGGTCCACCTTGGGGCACAGGTCGGGGACCCCGTGGGCGAACATGGCGATGGCCTGGGCGCCGCCGACGGCGTACACCTCCTCGACGCCGAGCAGCCGGCAGACCGCGAGGATGCTGGGGTGCGGCAGCCCGCCGAACTCACGCTGCGGTGGGGAGGCGATGGCGATCGAGGAGACGCCCGCGGTTTGCGCCGGCACGACGTTCATGATCACGCTGGAGGCCAGCGGTGCCAGACCGCCGGGCACGTACAGCCCGACCCGGCGGATCGGGATCATCCGCTGCGTCACGGTGGCGCCGGGCGCTACCTGCACCTCGACGGCCTTCTCCCCCAGCTCGGCGGCACTGACCATCCGGCGGCGCCGGATCGACTCCTCGAAGGCGGCGCGCACGTCGGGATCGAGCTCATCCAGGGCTGCCTGCAGATCGGCCTCCGGCACCCGGAAGTGCTGCGGCACCACATGATCGAACCGTTCGCTGTACTTCTGCAGCGACGCGAGGCCGTTGTAGGCCACCTCGTCGCAGATCGGTCGGACGATCTCGACGGCGGCGTCCACGTCGAAATCGGCCCGCGGGACGATGGCGGCGTAGTCCAGCCGCTCGCCCGCCGCCCGGCGGCCACGAATATCAATGATGCGAAGCACACCTCGATTCTACGGAGAGCGCCCGGAACCTCCTGGGATATCTCACGGCGACGGCCGTGCGACAATCTCCCGTCCCCCCCAAGCCGTCCTCGGCTCCTCCCCGTCCATCCAGCCGTCCTCGGCTCCTCCCGTCCATCCAGCCGTCCTCGGCTCGTCATCTCCTCGAAGGCTCACCTGATGTTCCCCGGCTTCGGCACCGTTGTGAATGTGGCCGCCGTCCTTGTCGGCTCCGGTCTCGGTCTGCTGCTCGGCCACCGGCTGCCCCGGCGTATCCGGGACACCGTCACCGACGCTCTCGGACTGGTCACCCTGCTGATCGGAGGCCTGTCCGCGCTGGAGGTCACGTCGACTGCCCTGACGTCTGCGGTCGGACCCAGCGCCCCGGTTCTGATCGTCCTCGGCTCGCTGCTGATCGGCGGCATCATCGGCTCACTGCTGGACATCGAG
>JAOPXN010000025.1 GCA_025965155.1 Propionibacteriaceae bacterium | reverse complement strand
GCCATCTCAGGCCTCCTCGGCCGTGTCGGCCGGTGCCGACCTCGGCTGGATGCCGGGGACCACCCGGTTACCGCGCAGAGCCACCAGCGCCACCGTCTTCGACACCCCGGGCTCGAACCGGACCGATGTCCCCGCCGGGATGAACAGGCGGTATACCAGTGCCTGATCGCGATCGAGCTGCACAGCCGAGTTCACGTCGGCAAGATGGATGTGGGAGCCGATCTGGATGGGGCGGTCGGCCTCGTTGACGATGGTGAGTTGGCGACGTTCGCTGTCGGAGCGGTCGCTGTTGATCTCCAACCATCCGGGGCGCACACGTACCGCACCCGGACCCGACTCGGCTACGCCACTCATATGCCCTCCCTGATCGGGTGATGCAGGGTGACCAGCTTGCGTCCGTCGGGGAAGGTGGCCTCAACCTGAATGTCGGCGATCATCTCCGCGACGCCGTCCATCACGTCCGTACGTGTCAACACTTCCCTGCCTGCGGCCATCAGGTCCGCGACACTGCTGGTTCCTTCTCTGGCCCTCTCGATCACCCAGGTGCTGAGCAAGGCGACGGCTTCTGGATAGTTCAGCTTCACGCCCCGCGACAGCCGGTCGCGGGCGATCATGCCGGCGACCGAAAGCAGCAGCTTCTCCACTTCCGAGGGTGCCAAGTTCACTGGGTCCACCTTCTGGGTCACGCGATCTGTCACGACGCCGCCGTAGCATCTGATCGTGCCTGGACCTATCTAAGGCGACTCGTGTTTCAACAGTGTTGCAGGTCTCACCCGGTGGCCGGTGCAAGCCGGCTGACCCGCGCGCTCACTCAGCTTCGGCCGGTGATGGCCCACTGCCGGATGTGGTCGATCCGCTGCTGGAGCTGCTCAGCGCTGGCGACCGCCGAGGGCGGCCCGCCGCACTCCGACCGCAGGGTGGCGTGGATGACGCCGTGCGGGGTGTCCGTGCGGTGGTGCCAGGCCCCAACCAAGCCGTTGAGCTCCTTGCGTAGCTCCCGCAGCCTCTGGTGGGTCGCCTGCTCCGCACCGGCCTCACTCGGTCCGCGGGCCACCTGCTCGGCCTGACGGCGCCGCAGCAGGTCCTTGACCTGGTCTGCCTCCAGCAGCCCGGGAATGCCGAGGTAGTCCATCTCGTCGGCGCTGCCTGACTGGGCGGACAGCCCGAACTCGCCGCCATCGAAGACGACCCGGTCGAAGTCGGCCTCGCTGGCCAGCGCCGCGAACTCACCCTTCTCCAGCTCGTCGGAGGCAGTCTCGGCTCGCTCCGCCTCGACCAGCAGGTCCGACTCGTCTGGCTGGCTCGCCGGCCGGAGGGCGTGGTCGCGTTCCAGCTCCATCTCCGAGGCGTACTGCAGCAGGTTCCCGACGCTCGGCACGAAGACCGACGCCGTCTCACCGCGGGCCCGAGCCCGGACGAACCGGCCGACCGCCTGGGCGAAGAACAGTGGTGTGGCTATCGAGGTTGCGTAGACCCCGACCGCGAGCCGCGGTACGTCAACCCCCTCCGACACCATCCGAACCGCGACCATCCACCGGTCGTCGCTATCGGTGAACTGGCCGATCTTCTTGCTTGCCTGCGCCTCGTCGCTGAGCACCACGACCGGTTTGGTGCCGGTGATCTGACGCAGGGTGTCGGCGTAGGCGCGGGCGGTGGTCTGGTCGGTGGCGATGACCAGCCCGGCGGCATCCGGTACGTGGCTGCGGACCTCGTTCAGCCTCGTGTCGGCGGCCCTGAGCACCGCGGGGATCCAGGAGCCGCTCGGGTCCAGCGCCGTCCGCAGCGCCTGGCTGGCCAGGTCCTTGGTCAGCGGCTGGCCGAGCCGGGCCGAGACCTCGTCACCGGCGCTGGTGCGCCAGTGCATGTCGCCGGAGTACGCCATGAACAGCACCGGACGGACGATGCCGTCGGCGAGCGCCTCACCGTAGCCGTAGGTGTAGTCGGCGCGGGAGCGCAGTGCCCCGCTGCCGTCCGGCTCGTACCGGACGAACGGAATCGGGTTGGCGTCGGAACGGAACGGGGTACCGGTGAGCATCAGCCGCCGCGCGGCCGGCTCGAAGGCCTCCCGGACCGCGTCACCCCAGCTGAGCGCGTCGCCGGCGTGGTGGATCTCGTCCAGGATGACCAGGGTCTTGAAGCCCTCGGTACGGATCCGCAGCGCCAGCGGATTCATCGCCACCCCTGCGTACGTGAGCGCGATGCCCTGGAAGTCGCGGCTGTGCCTGCCCTGCTTGACTCCGAAGTTCGGGTCGATTGCGATATTGATCTTGTGAGCCGCCTCCGCCCACTGCGTCTTCAGATGCTCGGTCGGCGCCACGATGATGATCCGGTCGATCTGACGCCGGGACAACAGGTTTGAGGCCAGCGTCAGCGCGAACGAGGTCTTACCGGCACCTGGAGTCGCGACGGCGAGGAAGTCACGCGGCAGGGTGGCGAAGTACTGCTCCAGGGCGGCGGCCTGCCAGGCGCGCAGCTGCTTGGCGGTGCCCCAGGCTGCACGATCCGGAAACGCCGGGGGAAGACCTGTGGAGGCGATCTCGGGGCGGGGGGCAGTCACTGGCCCGAGTTTAGACGCTCCGTGCCGCGACTCCGGACATCGGCTCGGGTCCACGATCCCGGCACGTCCGTCCAGCCGGAGCCTCAGGACGACGCGAGCTCGTTGTCGATCCGGCCGACCCGGAACGACACCCCGAGGCTGACCAGGGCGACGGCGGTCATCGCCACCAGCACGGCACCGAAGGCGACCGACTGGCTCTGCTGCGCCTGAAGGGTGTGGAAGATCGACCCGGCCAGTCCGACAAAGACGCTGGCCCCCAGCGCTTCGCCGAGCTGGAGCGACGAGGCGTTCCGGCCCTGTTCGGCGACGCTGGAGACCGTCATCACCGCCAGGGAGGTGCTGGCTATCGACAGGCCCATGCCTAGACCGCCCACGATCCAGGCGAGGCCGATCACGCCGACCCAGATCTGCGGCACGAAGGCCGTCAGCGTGGCCAGGCACAGACCAGCCACCAGGAATCCGGCGCCGACGGTGATGATGGCGTCCCGGCGCAGCTTCAGCGCCGGACGGGACTGAATCCACGACCCGGTGGTCCAGCCGAGGGCGCCGAGCGTCAGCACGCCGCCGGCAAGCAGCAGCGACAGACCGCGCTGCTGCACCAGCATCAACGGGACAAAAGCCTCGGCACCGAAGAACGAGCCGGCGATCAGGCCCCGGACCACGATCACCGACGGCAGGCCGCGGGAGAACCGGAAGAAGCGCTCCGGCATGAGGTTCGGCAGGCTGGCCGCAAACAGGGCCAGACCGACCAGCGCGAGCGCCACCGCGGTCCAGTCAAGCTGCTGGCCGGCGAGCTGGATGGCGGCGGCCCCGATGGCCGTCAAGGCGGCGGCCCACAGTGCCGCCGGCGGTCGGGGGGCCGGTTCGGGGTACGCCTCCTGAGGGGTCCGCATCATCTGCAGCAGCGAGGGCAGCACCATGACCGCCGCCACAGCGAGCAGCGGCAGCACTGCCCAGAACACCCAGGGCCAGCCGAAGCGGTGCGTCAGGAAGGCCGCCACCGGCGGCCCGACGAAGGACGGCAGCACCCAGGCCGTGGAGATGTAGGAGAACATTCTCGGTCGCTGCGCCGGGTCGAAGACGCGGGCGATGCAGACGTAGATCGCCACGCTCATCGTCCCGCTGCCCAGACCCTGCACCAGCCGGCCGGCGATTAGCTGGGCCATGCTCTGGGCAGTGGCGGCGATCACCAGGCCGACGGCGAAGATCACCATCCCGGCCACCATCGGCCGGGCGGGGCCGAGCCGGTCGGCGATCCGCCCGGAGGCGACGGTGGCGAGCAGCATGCCGATCGAGAAGAGCGAGAAGGCCCAGGCGTACAGGTCGAGCCCGTTCAGCCGCCTTGCCGCCTCCGGCATTGCGGTGGCCACGGCGATCGCCTCGAAAGCGATGGCGACCACGGCCGTACACAGGCCTATGGCCAGCCCTCGGCGGGAGACGGTTCGAACGGAGCTGGACACAGCGCCCAAGTGGATCATTCCGACACCCCGCGAAGCCAATCGGGTGAGGCGCCCCTGCTGGCAGGTCTCCCTCAGACGCATCTGCCCGGGGGCCTTCCCTCAGGGTCACGTCGGCCTAGACTGAGGCTCGTGAGCCAGCAGCAACTGAGTCCCGGTGCCCAGACGATTGTCGACGAGCGTACAGAGTTCCGCCTCGACGAAGGCGACCACGAGCGTTTCTCGCACTATGTGCCGAAGGAGAAGCTGACCGAGGCGATGGTGATGGGCACCCCGGTGGTCGCGCTCTGCGGCAAGGTCTGGGTGCCCAGCCGCGACCCGCAGCGGTTCCCGGTCTGCCCGGAGTGCAAGGAGATCTGGGAAGGTCTCAACGACGACGGCAAGGACGACGGCAAGGACGACGGCGCGAAGTAGTCGGGGCTGCGCCGGCACTGTCCACTTATCGGACGCTCGTCGGCGCAGAAGCAGCCTTATCCCGGCGTGTCGGCGCCTCGACATCGATGAGCGGCCGATAACTGGACCGAGTCGGGACGTAACCTTCTGCTCACCTTGAGCCCCTACGCTCGTCGCATGACCACCAGCTCCGCCGAGACCGACGCGAAGACCATCCTGCTGCTCCGGCACGCCAAGTCGGCCTGGGGGCTGGACGTGGATGACCACGACCGGCCGCTGTCGGGCCGGGGCAAGCGGGACGCTGTGGCGGTCGGCGAGCTGCTGGCGGCGCGGCACCTGAATCCCGATCTGGTGCTGTGCTCCGCCGCCACCCGGGCACGTGAGACGTGGCTCCGTGCGGTCAAGGGCGGCGCACAGGCTGGGCAGGTCCGGTACACCGAACGCGTATATGAGGCGCCGGCGGCGGATCTGGCGAAGCTCATCCGAAAGACGCCCGACGACGCCCGCTCGGTGCTGCTGATCGGTCATGCGCCTGGCATCCCCGACCTGGTCGAGTACCTGGCTGTCCGCACGCCCGCTGACCCGGCCTGGGAGCGGATGGAGCAGAAGTTTCCTACCAGCGGGCTTGCCATCCTGCAGTTCCGCGGACCGTGGTCGGACGCCGGCCGCCAGCGGGCGGAGCTGATCGACTTCGAGGTGCCGCGGGGCGCCAAGAATAAGGCGAAGAAATAGGGCCTGACCGCTAGATGGACATGGCCGCTACGACCGACTCGATAGCGGCCTGACCACCCGAGCCCCGTGAGGTCACCCGGCCCGACGCCATCACGGCGTACTCCGCCGACGCGGTGAGTGCGAACCCGACATGCTGCTCCACCAGAAGCACCGACAGTCCGGTCTTGGACAGGCTGACGATCAGCTCCTCGATCTCCGCCACGACGGAAGGCTGGATTCCCTCCGTCGGTTCGTCCAGGATGATCAGCTCGGGTTCGGTGATCAGCGCCCGGGCAATCGACAGCTGCTGGCGTTGCCCGCCCGAAAGCAGTCCTGCACTGCGGGTCTGGTACATCTCCAACGCGGGGAACAGGTGAAACATCTCCTCGATCTTGGCCCGCCCGTTGTTGCGACCGTCCGCGACCAGCTGGAGATTCTCGAAGGTGGTCAGCTGCCCGAACGAGACCTGACCTTGCGGTACGTAGGCCATGCCACGGGCCACCCGCTGATGCGGCTTGGTACGGGTGATGTCCTCACCGTCCAGCAGGATCCGGCCGCTGCGCGGGCTGATCAGCCCCATCACCGTCTTCAGCAGCGTCGTCTTACCGGCACCGTTGTGACCCATCACTGCATAGACGGAGTTGTCCGGGACCACCATGGATATTCCGTGCAGCACGTCGGTGGGGCCGTAGCCGGCGGAGATGTCGACAAGTTCCAGCATCGGCTCAGACCTTCGCTCGGGGGCTCGGTGCCGACTCGTCGGCAGGGTTGTCGGCCGGCTCCATCGCCTCCGCCAAGTCCGGCGTGGCGTTCGCTCGGCCGAGGTACACCTCCTGCACCCGGGGGTCGGCTTGCACCTGGGCAACCGAGCCCTCGCTCAGCACCTTGCCGCCATGCAGCACGGTGACCGAGTCGGCGAACCGGCGCATGAACTCCATGTCGTGCTCGACGATGATCACGGTACGGTCGGCCCCGACCTGCTTCAGGAGCTGGCCGGTCTGCTCGCGTTCGTCGGCGCTCATGCCGGCCACCGGTTCGTCCAGCAGCAGCACCTGTGAGTCCTGGACCAGCAGCATGCCGATCTCCAGCCACTGTTTCTGGCCGTGGGACAGCACACCCGCCGGCTTGTTCACCTCCGCCGTCAGCGAGATGGTCTCCAGCGCCTTGCTGACAATGTCGGGAATGCCGCGTCGGACGCCGAGGAGCGCCAGCGGAGATCGCTTCGCCCCCGCCGCGATGTCCAGGTTCTGCAGCACGCTCAGCTCGGTGAAGACGCTGGCGGTCTGGAAGGAGCGCCCGACCCCGAGCCGGGCGATCTGGTGGGACTTGCGGCCGATCAGCTCGGTGGCTCCGAACTTGGCCGACCCGGTTGCTCCGACCAGCCCGGTGAGAGCATCGATGATCGTGGTCTTGCCGGCCCCGTTGGGCCCGATCAGGAACCGGAGGTCTGACTGGTAGACCGTCAGGTCGACCGCGTCGACCGCCTTGAAACCGTCGAAGGAGACGGTGAGGCCACGAACTTCCAGATAGTCGGTCCTGATCGCCATCAGATGCTCACTTTCTGCTCGGAGGCCAGGGCCGGGTCCGCGGCTGCCGCTGCCATCGGCGCCGCCGATGGCGGTCCGGGTCTACGCCCCCGTTTGACCACGGTCCACAGCGACGCCAGACCGCCGGGCAGGAAGGCGATCACCAGGATCAGCAGCGCTCCCTGGAAGTAGGTCCAAAATCCCGGGAACTGCTCGGACAGCGTGGTCTGCGCGTAGGCAACCAGAATGGTGCCGAGCACCGGGCCGAGGAGGGTGTTCCGACCGCCAATGGCGACGCCGATGATGAAGGCGATGGACGGGACGACGCCGACGTCGGCGGGAGAGATTATGCCGGCGATGGGCACGAACAGTGCGCCGGCCACACCGGCCATCGCAGCGGCGATCGCGTACGCGACGAGCTTGATGTTGGCCGGGTTGTAGCCAAGGAAGCGCACCCGTTCCTCCTGGTCCCGGACCGCAACGAGCAGCTCCCCGTAGCGGCTGCGGTAGAGGTGCCAGGTGAGCAGCAGCATCGCCAGCAGCACCGCCGCGGCGATGGAGAAGATCAGCTGCTTGTTCACCGGGTCGAACAGGTTGTAGCCCAAGAAGCCCCGGAACCCGTTCAGCCCGTTGGTGCCGCCGGTGGTGGTCTGCTGCCCGATCAGCAGGATGGCGAAGGCGGCCGCCAGAGCCTGAGAAAGGATCGCGAAGTAGGCACCCTTGACTCGGCGGCGGAAGATCGCCAAGCCCAGCACCGTCGCAATAGCGGCGGGGAGCAGCAGGATGGCGACCAGCGTCACCACCGGACTGCGGAACGGCTCCCACCAGAACGGGACCACGCCGGACCCGTAGAGCAGCATGAAGTCCGGCGCCTTGCCCGGTCCCGCATCGGAGAGCTTCAGATGCATCGCCATCAGGTAAGCACCGAGGCCGAAGAAGACGCCTTGACCCAGGACGAGCATGCCGCCCCTGCCCCAGGCCAGGCCGATCCCGACCGCCACCATGGCGAAGCATAGGTACTTGCCGAGCAGCATCAACCGGAAGTCGCTCAGCACACTGGGTGCAAGGACGAACAGCACGACCGCACCGAGGGCCAGGCCCACCCAGACCCGGCCGGGGCCTTTCAGATAGCCGATCATGCGAGGCTCCGGGTACGGACGCTGAAGATCCCCTGCGGACGTACCTGAAGGAAGATCACGATGGCAATGAGGAGCAGCACCTTGGCCATGCTGGCTGTGGTGCTGTACTGGAAGACCGACTGCAGCAGGCCGAGCACGAAGGCAGCGATCAGCGCACCGCGGATCTGTCCGATACCGCCCACCACCACCACCAGGAAGGCGTCGACTATGTAGTTGGTGCCCAGGGTCGGGCCGGTGGAGCCGAGCAGGGTCAGCGCCACCCCGGCGACACCGGCCAGCCCGGAGCCGATGAAGAAGGTGAGTCGGTCGGTCCTCCGGGTGGAGATGCCGACCGTCTCAGCCAGCTCCCGGTTCTGCACCACGGCACGTACCCGTCGGCCCAACGACGTGAACCGGATGATCGCCGACAGGGCCGCCACACAGGCGATCGCCAGCGCCAGGATGAAGAGCCGGGCGGACGCCAGCGCTACCCCGCCGACCTCGACACTCCCCTGCAGCCAGCTCGGGGATCCGACATCCACGTTCGGTGCGCCGAAGATGTCCCGCGCCAGCTGCTGCAAGATCAAGGACACACCCCAGGTGACCAGCAAGGTGTCCAGCGGCCGACCGTACATGTGGCGGATCAGGACGGCTTCCAAGATCACACCCATCACGCCTCCGATCAGGAACCCCATCGGGATTGCGATCAGCAGCGAGATCCCCGCGTCACCGAGGATCCCCTGCATCACGTACGCGGTGTAGGCGCCCGCCATGATGAACTCGCCATGGGCCATGTTGATCACACCCATCTGACCGAAGGTCAGCGCCAGCCCGAGCGCGATCAAGATCAGGATCGAACCCTGCGACAGCCCGGCGAAGAGCTGCCCGACAACAACATCCATGTCGTGTCTACCTCCTGCTCAGCGGCGCTCAGCCGCCGAGGCCCGCGGCCCAGGGATAGGTCTTGAGGAACGGGTCCGGCTCGATCGCCTGGTCCGAGGACCAGATGGTCTTGATCAAACCGTCGGGCTGGATCTGACCGATCAGGGCTGTCTTGGCGATGTGGTGGTTGTCGCCGTTGATCGTCACTGTGCCCTCGGGTGCCTCGAACGACACACCGCCCGCCGCGGCCTGGATGTCCGGCACCGCGAAGGACTTGGCCTTCTCGGCTGTCGCCTTCCACAGGTAGAGCGAGGTGTACGCAGCCTCCATCGGGTCGGAGGTGACCCGGTCCGCGCCGTACTTGGCCTTGAAGTCACTCACGAACTTCTTGTTCACAGGGGTGTCGAGCGTCTGATAGTAGTTCCAGGCGGTCAGCTGGTCCTTGAGGTTGGCGGCACCGATGCCCTGCACTTCTTCCTCGGCAATGGACACGCTGACCACCGGCATGGTGGCAGCTTTCAGGCCCGCATTCGTGTACTCCTTGAAGAACGCCACGTTGGAGTCGCCGTTCAGGGTGTTGAAGACCGCGTCGGCCTTCGCCCCCTTGACCTTGTTGACGATGGTGGCGAAGTCGGTCGACCCGAGCGGGGTGTACTCCTCGCCTTTGATCTCGATGCCGTTCGCATCGGCGTACGCCTTGATCTCTTTGTTGGCGGTACGTGGGAAGACATAGTCCGAACCGACCAGGAACAAGGACTTGACGCCCTTCTCCTTCAGGTAGTCCAGCGCCGGGATGATCTGCTGGTTGGTCGTCGCACCGGTGTAGAAGATGTTCTTGGAGGCCTCGAGGCCCTCGTACTGCACGGGGTAGTACAGCAGCGAGTTGGCGCCCTCGAACACCGGCAGCATCGCCTTGCGGCTGGCCGATGTCCAGCCGCCGAACACCGCGGCCACGCAGTCGCTGCTGATCAGCTTCTGGGCCTTCTCGGCGAAGATGGTCGGCTCCGAGGCGCCGTCCTCCGCCACGACCTCGAGCTGCTTGCCGTTGACCCCGCCGGCCGCGTTGATCTCGTCCTTCGCCATCGCCAGCGCGGCGTACACCGTGTTCTCACTGATCGCCATCGTGCCGGAGCGGGAGTTCAGGAAGCCGATCTTGATGGTGTCGCCGTCGGTCTTCACACAGGATGAGGTGTTCGCCGCGGCCGTGTCGGAGCCGACCTTGCTGCCGCCGCAACCCGTCAGGGCGAGCGCGGAGACAAGGGCAAGGCAGCCCAGGGAGAGGAGTCGCGATTTTTGAGGCAGCTGAGACGTTTTCGCCATTATCGTCACTTTCCGTGATCAAGCAGCAACAGAGGTGCGCCCGATGACGCGGTGCTGACGCTATTGACCCTGTGTTTCGGAAGATGTGCCTGCTTGTTGCGACCTAGTTACGTCCGGACCCCGGAAAGGGAGCATCGGCACGAACCAGCAGGGGCCGGCGGGTGCTCGCAGACCTCCCGCCGACGCGTCAGGTCCGCAGGGACACACCGGCGGGAGGGCGGAGAAACTGACTAGTCGGCGGAATCGGGGGCCGGCGCCATGTCAACGCTGACCTTCATCTTCGACTTCTTCGCCTCGGTGAAGATGACGCCCTTGACCGGCGGTACGTCGCTGTAGTCGCGGCCCCAGGCCACCGTGGCGTGCGACTCGTTCGTCAGCCGGTTGTTGGTCGGGTCCAGGTACAGCCAGCCGCCGCCGGGTATCCAGCAGCCGACCCAGGCGTGGCTGGCGTCGGCGCCGACCAGGCGCGGCTTGCCGGGCGGCGGCCGGGTGGCGAGATAGCCGCTGACGTAGCGGCCGGCCAGCCCGAGGCTGCGGAGTCCGGCCACCATCAGGTGGGCGAAGTCCTGGCAGACCCCGGTCCGGAGCCGAAGCAGGTCGCCCACCCGGGTGGACACCGTGGTCGAGCCCGACTTGTAGGTGAAGTCGGCGTAGATCCGGTGCATCAGCTCGGTCGCGGCCTCCCCGATCGGGCGTCCGGGCGTAAACGACACCTCGGCGTAGCTCCGCACCTCCTCCGGGATGTCCACCATCGGCGAGGCGAAGGTGAAGTCCAGCGCCTGCCAGGCGTCCGGCTGATCGGGCCGGACGGCCGGCCGGGCCTGCTCCCAGGGCGTCGCCAGCGCCGCGGGGTCGAGCTCGCGGGCACGTACCTGGACCATGCTGACCGCGGTGATCCGCAGCTCGGTATGCGGCTTGGTCACGTGGAAGTAGGACTTGGTGTTGCCGTACAGGTCGGAGTGCCGGAACAGGTCGGAGGCCTCCGGCTGCACCACCACCTCATGCGCCAGGCAGGTCTGCCAGTCCAGGTCACGCGGACGCAGGTGGAAGACGCCGTAGGAGCCGGTGACGTCGCCCTCATAGTCGTACTTGGTGGTGTGCTCGATCCGGTACGTGGTCATCGGCCCGCCCCACTGTAGGCACCGGACCGACCAAGCGGCTGTGGACCAGGCTCCTGCTTCAGATACAGATCCCGGATCGCGTCGGAGAGAGCATGCAGCTGCTCTTTCAGACCACCGAGGAACGCGTCCAGCTCAGGCCGCTGCCCGTCGGTCGACTGAACCAGCGACCGCAGCTCCGCCGAACGGACGCCGTCGATCAGACCCTCCAGCACGCGCAACGGCCGCGAGGTCTGCTGGGTGGTGGGCACGTTGTTGAGGTCGGTACCGATCCGCTGCAGCTGGTAGGCGACCGACCGCGGGTTGTAGGAGTCCGTGACCAGCAGCTCCAGCACCGCCTGCGGCCCGGACCGGCCTCCGTAGCGCCGACGGAAGGTGACGATCGACTCCGACGACGCCAGCACGGCCTCGGTCACCAGCTGGTCCACGCCGGGCGCCCGGACCCGGTTCAAGGTCACGCGGAGCAAGGTGACCAGCTGAAGGGCACGCTCCAGGCCACGGCCGGAGTCGAGCAGATACCAGCCGGGGTCGCGGACCATGTTCTCGCTGGTGATGCCGCTCAGCGCCAGCAGACCGGACAGCACGCGCTCGCTGGTGTCGGCCAGCTGCGACCCCGAGTCCTGCGGGCTGGACCGCAGCGCAGCAAGCGCCCGGTCGACGTCGGCCAGCACCATCCAGACGTCGTCGGACAGCTGGTCGCGAACACCCTGCGCGGCGTTCGCGAGGGAGGCGAGCGCCTGCGCTGCGGTGCCGCGCCGGTGCCGGTCCAGCAGCATGGAACGCAGCTCCGGCATCATGGCGACGTCCGGGTCGGTGAATCCGGGGTACGACGCGCCGACATGGGTGAGGGCCTGCAGCAGGACCCGGAGCGAGTGGTCGCTGCTGACGTCCATGTCGGTCTCGACCGCCACGTGCCGGGTGGCAAGCACCAGCCGGAGCAGGTCCTCGGCCCTTTCGGCGTACCGACCGAACCAGAACAGGTCGCTCAGGACGCGGGGTACCATCGCCGCCGAGTAGGCGGCCGACGAGATCGGGACCAGCTCGACCGACTCCAGTCGCGGGGCGACACTCGGCAGCGGCGCGGTGGACACCGGCTCGCTGCCGACGACCCAGACGTCCTTGGCGACGCCGGTGCCCGGTGCGGTGACCAGGGCGCCACGCTGGTCATCAGTCTCATCGACCACCCGGGCCAGGCCGCCGACCATCGCCCGGTACGACTGACCGTGCCGGACGGTGAACCCGCGGAGCACTACGCTGCTTCGGACCAGCCGGTCGCCGGCGGCGGTCGGCGCCGAGGACAGCCGGAGCACCTCCTGCCCGACGAACTTGTGCGGAGCCGCCGAGATCTGGGCCCTGAGCTCGTCGGTCTGAGCACGGGTGAGCGCCGAACCGCGGACGCTACGACCGGAGGTGCGGCAGATCGGACGGATGACCAGCGAGTCCAGGTTGGTGAGCACATGGCTGAGCGACGCCGGGTCGCCGCACCACCAGGTGTCGACCGACGGAACCCGGAGCGGCTCGCCCAGCAGGTACTGGCACAGGTCGGGCAGGAACGGCATCAGGGCCGGGTTCTCCAGCACGCCGGAGCCGAGGCTGTTGACCACGCTGACGGTGCCTTGGCGCACCGCTTCGGTCAGACCTGCCACTCCGAGCCGGGAGCCGGGCCGGAGCTCCAGCGGGTCCGACCAGGTCGAGTCGACCCGGCGCAGGATCACGTCGACCTGTTCCAGTTTGCCGAGGACCCGCATCCAGACCCGGCCGTCGCGGACCGTGAGGTCGCTACCCTCCAGCAGCGGGAAACCCAGCAGCGAGGCGAGGAACGCCTGGTCGAACGCGGTCTCCGAGTGCGTCCCAGGACTGAGTACGACCACCCGTGGGTCCTCGACGTGGCTGGGCGCCGCGTCCACCAGGGCCATCCGCATGGCGTGGAAGAACGGGGTGAGCCGGTGCAGGTGCGCATCCTGGTACACCTCCGGCATCACCCGGGAGACCACCCGCCGGTTCTGCATCGCGAACCCGGCCCCCGACGGTGCCTGGGTCCGGTCCGACATCACCTTCCAGGTGCCCTCGGTGTCCCGGCCCAGGTCCGCAGCCAGCATGAACAGCGGGGTACGGACCGTTTTGAGGCCGACCGCGGCGCGGAGGAACTCGCCGTGGTCGAGGATGGCCGCGGCCGGCAGCCGCCGCTCGCGGAGCAGCTGCTGGCTTCCGTACAGGTCGGCGACGACGGCGTTGAGCAGCTCCGAGCGCTGCACCATCCCCACCTCGAGACCGGCCCACTGCTGGTCGTCCAGCACGAGCGGCAGCGGGTCCAGCTTCCAGGGCACGGCCCCGGCCAGCGTCCGGTCGCCGTCGACCGGCGTCTGCTGGTCAAGGATGGAGCTCCCGGTAGCCGGGCCGGGGGTGTAGGTGACTCCGTCGTCCTCCAGCAGCCGGGCCACCTTCCGCTGGGCCTGCTGCAGGTCACTGTCGGCGAACTCGTCCAGCCCCTCCAGCAGCGCTGCCCAGCCGTGACGGACCGTGCCGTCGGGGTTGGCGAACTCGTCGAAGACGGGGGTGGGGTCGAACATGTTGGGCTGCCCGGCCGCAGCCAGGTAGCGGGTCAGGACGGTCACGGGCGTCCCCACCGCCGGGGCAGCCGCCGCCGCAGGTCCAGCGTCAGCGGATACTCGGTGTCGCTGACGGCACGCCAGCTGAGCTGTTCGGTCAGCGCGTCCACGTCCACCTCCCCCGACGTGTGCCCGACCGCCTCGAACCGGCGGGCCCGGCGGGCTTCGGCCTCCTTGGCGTTGACCGGCGGTGAGTCGTACGAGCGCCCGCCGGGGTGCACCACGTGGTACGTGGCGCCGCCGAGCGAGACCCGGCTGGCCCGGTCGACCACGTCGAAAGCGAGCGGCGAGTCCACCTCCAGCGTCGGGTGCAGCGACGACCAGGCCTTCCAGGCGCGGTAGCGGATACCGGCCACGTACGTACCCGGAGTGCCGGTCGGCACCAGCGGAACCGCCACACCGTTGCAGGTGAGCAGATGACGTCCCGGGATCACACCCGACAGGCGGACCTGCAGCCGTTCGGTCGAGGAGTCGACGTAGCGGGCGGTGCCGCCGGAGGATGCTTCCTCACCGAGGACGTGCCAGGGCTCGATCGCCGAACGCAGCTCCAGTTCGAGGTCGTCGATCCGGGTGATGCCGATCCGTGGGAAACGGAACTCAAGGTACGGGTCCAGCCAGCCGAGTTCGAAGTCGATCCCGTGCGCGCGCAGGTCGGCCACCACGTCGGCGATGTCTGCGGCCGCGTAATGCGGGAGCAGGAACCGTTCGTGCAGCTGGGTCCCCCACCGGACCAACGGAGTCGAGTACGGCTCTTCGGCGAACCGAGCCACCAGCGCGCGGACCAGCAGCGCCTGGACCAGGGCCATGTCCGGATGCGGTGGCATCTCGAAGCCGCGCAGCTCCAGCAGTCCGAGCCGCCCACGCAGCGTGTCCGGGCTGTAGAGCTTGTCAATACAGAACTCGGCCCGGTGGGTGTTGCCGGTGATGTCGGTCAGCAGGTGCCGCAGCGCCCGGTCCACCGCCCAGGGCCGGCGGTCGGTGTCGTCGAGCTGCTCGATCTCGGCGAAGGAGATCTCCAGCTCGTACAACGTCTCCGGCCGGCCCTCGTCGACCCGGGGGGCCTGGCTGGTCGGGCCGATGAACCGGCCGGAAAACAGGTAGGACAGCGACGGGTGGTGCTGCCAGTAGGTCAGCAGGCTGACCAGCAGGTCGGGTCGCCGCAGCATCGGCGAGCGGGACGCCTCCGGGCCACCCAGGGTGATGTGGTTGCCGCCGCCGGTGCCGCTGTGTCGGCCATCCAGGCCGAAGGTCTCGGTGCCGAGCCGTTCCGCCCGGGCCATCGCGTACAAGGTGGTGGTGAGCTCGCTCAGTTCGGCCCAGCTGGAGGTGGGGTGCACGTTCACCTCGATCACGCCGGGGTCTGGGGTGACCATCAATGTCTTGATCCTGGGGTCCACCGGCGGGCCGTAGCCTTCCAGCACCACCGGCGTGTCCAGCTCGGTCACGACCCGGTCCAGTACCCGGACCAGCTGGATGAACTGCTCCAGCCTCTCCAGCGGCGGCAGGAAGACGTACACGAAACCGTCTCGGGCCTCAACCACGACAGCGGTCCGAGACTCGGTCTCGGACGGGTCGGTGACGACCGCGACCGGGTACGGGGAGTCGAACCCGGGCAGCTCCTCGTCCAGCTTGGCGTACACACTCTGCTCGCCGGTGTAGTCCGGGTCGACCCAGGACACCGACCGCAGCGGCAGCCGCTGACCGGCGGGCGACTCGCCCGGGACCAGCACGATCCTGCCCCGCCGCAGTCTCCAGTCGGCGCTGGCCCAGCCCTCACCCCACCAGGCGGGGGTCAGCGGTAGCACCCAGCCGACCGGCTCCTGCTCGGCGTCCAACCCGGACACCTGGCTGGCTTCCGGTTCGGCTCCGGGCCGCGGGCCCTCGGGTTGCCGGAGGTCGGCGGCGATGGACTCCAGCGGGTCCTCGTAAGCGGGCCGGCACTGGCTGTCCGGCAGGTCGAACGCCTTCGTCATGGCCCGAGCCAGCGTCTCGGCCCGGGCGGCCGCGCCCGGGTCGGCGCGGGTGTCGTCGTTCGGGTCCGCGAGCAGCCGCCCGTCCGACCACAACGGCTGCCCGTCGGTACGCCAGATCAGCCCGATCTGCCAGCGCGGCAGCTCCTCACCGGGGTACCACTTGCCCTGGCTGCGTTGGATCAGTCCCTGACCGGCGTACCGGTCACGGAGTGCGGCGGCCAGTGCGTTGGCGCGTTCCCGCTTGTGCGGCCCGTCGGCGGCCACCGTCCACTCCGCCGAGGTCAAGTCGTCGATGGAGACGAAGGTGGGTTCACCACCCATGGTGAGGTCGAGCCCGGACTGCTGCAGCCGCAGGTCGACCAGCTCGCCGAGCTCGTTCAGCCGCTCGGTCTGCCCAGGCGTGTACGGCTTGGTGACGCGTGGGTCCTGATGGACCCGGCGGACCGTGTTGGAGAAACTGAAGCTGACCTCGCACGGCTCGGTGACGCCGGTGATGGCGGCCGAGGATGACGGGTTCGGGGTGGCGGCCAGCGGGATGTGGCCCTCGCCGGCGAACAGCGCCGAGGTGGGGTCGAGCCCGATCCAACCCGCTCCGGGAATGTAGACCTCGGCCCACGCGTGCAGGTCGGTGAAGTCCTCGCTCGGTCCGCTGGGTCCGTCCAGACTCTGCTGGTCCGACGCCAGCTGGACCAGGTAGCCGGAGACGAACCGGGCGGCGAGCCCGTAATGTCGCAGCGCCGCCACCAGCAGCCAGGCCGAGTCGCGGCAGGAGCCGATCTGCCGGGTCAGTGTCTGGTCGGGAGTCTGCACTCCCGGCTCCATCCGGACCGAGTAGGCCACGTCGCGGTAGACCGCGGAGTTGATGTCGACCAGGAAGTCGATGATGGCCCGGCCGCCCTCGGGCGGCCGCGACAGTCCATCGAGCCAGCCGAACAGGACCGGCGCATCGCTCTTGTCGGGCTGCTGCAGGTACGGCTCCAGCTCGGCGGCCAGGTCGGGTGGGTAGCTGAACGGGAACCGCTCCGCGTAGTCCTCGACGAAGAAGTCGAACGGGTTGATGACGCCCAGGTCGGCGACCAGGCCAACAGTGATGTCCAGCTGGCTGGCCTTGGATGGGAACACCACCCGGGCCAGGTAGTTGCCGAACGGGTCCTGCTGCCAGTTGATGAAATGGTCCGACGGGGAGATGGTCAGCGCGTACGAATCGATCGGGGTACGGGAGTGTGGCGCCGGGCGCAGCCGGATGACATGCGGCCCGATTGCCACCGGCCGGTCGAAGCTGTACGTGGTGCGATGCTCAAGCGCGACCTTGATGCTCATCCCTGGTCGTCCTCTCGTCGAGCCGCGAAGTCAGGCGAATCGGGCTCGCTCGCGCATCGGGGTTCCACACCGGTCCTGACGCGCCGGACGTCAGTAACGGTAGTGATCTGGCTTGTACGGTCCCTCGACCGGCACGCCGAGGTACTGAGCCTGCTTGCTGGTCAGCTCGGTGAGCTTCACTCCGAGGGCACCCAGGTGCAGGCGCGCCACCGCTTCGTCGAGGTGCTTGGGCAGTGTATAGACACCCACCGGGTACTCGTCGGTGCGGGTGAAGATCTCGATCTGCGCCAGCACCTGGTTGGTGAAGGAGTTGCTCATCACGAAGCTCGGGTGCCCGGTCGCGTTGCCGAGGTTCATCAGCCGGCCCTCGCTCAGCACGAGGATCGAGTGCCGCTGGTCCGAGTCGGCGTCGAAGATCCACTCGTCGACCTGCGGCTTGATGTTGTTGCGGACGATGCCGGGAGTCTTCTCCAGTCCGGCCATGTCGATCTCGTTGTCGAAGTGACCGATGTTGGCCACGATCGCCTGGTGCTTCATCCGGCTCATCTGGTCTGCGGTGATGACCGAGTAGCAGCCGGTGGCGGTGATGTAGATGTCGGCGACCGGCAGCGCCTCCTCCAGGGTGGTCACCTGGTAGCCGTCCATTGCCGCCTGCAGCGCACAGATCGGGTCAACCTCGGTAATGATCACCCGTGCACCCTGGCCTCGGAGCGACTCTGCGCAGCCCTTGCCGACGTCACCGTAGCCGCAGACCACTGCCACCTTGCCGCCGATCAGTACGTCGGTGGCCCGGTTCAGCCCGTCGATCAGGGAGTGTCGGCAGCCGTACTTGTTGTCGAACTTGGACTTGGTGACCGAGTCGTTGACGTTGATCGCCGGGAACAGCAGCTGCGAGCTGCGGAACATCTCGTACAGCCGGTGGACACCGGTGGTGGTCTCCTCGGTGACCCCCTTGATGGCATTGGCCACCTCGGTCCAGCTGCGTTCCTCGGCCAACGACCGGCGCAGCAGGGCGAGGATCACCCGAAGCTCCTCGGGGTCGTCCTCGCTGGCCTCCGGCACCTTCCCGGCCTTCTCGTACTCGACACCCTTGTGGACCAGCAGTGTCGCGTCACCGCCGTCGTCGAGGATCATGTTGGCGAACTCGCCGTCGTCCCAGGTGAGGATCTTCGCGGTGCACTCCCAGTACTCCTCCAGCGACTCACCCTTCCAGGCGAACACCGGTACGCCCTGCGGGTTTTCCGGGGTGCCGTCCTTGCCCACCACGACCGCGGCGGCGGCGTGGTCCTGGGTGGAGAAGATGTTGCAGCTCGCCCAGCGCACCTCGGCGCCCAGCGCGACCAGCGTCTCGATCAGCACCGCGGTCTGGATGGTCATATGCAGCGAACCGGCGATCCTGGCGCCGGACAGCGGCTTGGACTCGCCGAACTGGGCACGCATGGCCATCAGACCGGGCATCTCATGCTCGGCGAGGGTGATCTCTTTGCGGCCGAACTCGGCCAGGCTCAGGTCAGCGACACGAAAATCCATGGGTCGAGCCTAGGGGCTGACCTGAGCCGCAACCAACTGCCGCACTGTGATCAGCGCCACCGGCCGGGTTGCCTGCGCCGTCAGCGGGCGAGGTACGCCAGTGCGGCGTCGTAGCCGGCGACACCGAGGCCGGCGATCACTCCGGTGGCGTACGCGCTGACCACCGAGTGGTGCCGGAAGGGCTCCCGGGTGTGGATGTTGGACAGGTGAACCTCGACCAGGTCCGCCGTCCGCAGCGCCACCGCGTCGGCCACCGCGATCGAGTAGTGGCTCCAGGCAGCGGGGTTCAGCACCACCGGGATGGCATCGTCCGCGGCCTGGTGCAGCCAGCCGACCAGCTCCGCCTCGGAGTCGGTCTGGCGGCATTCGACCTCCAGCCCGAGCTCGGCGCCGCGAGTTGTGCACCGCTGGACAAGCTGGGCGTAGGTGGTGGCGCCGTACACCTCCGGCTGCCGAGTGCCGAGCCGACCGAGGTTCACGCCGTTGAGGACCCAGACCCGCATGATCGGCTCAGTGGCTCGGAGCGGATGGCCGCTCGGGACGCGGCGCGGCCACGTAGTCGGCCTTGAAGATGTCCGGCTCGAGGTACAGCGAGGTGACCATCGGTTCGGCCTTCCGTACGGCTGCCTCGGCGGCGTCGATAGCGGCCGCCAGGTCGGCTGCACGCTCTGTCGGGTCGACTGCGATCTTTGCGGCGACGAGGATCTCCTCCGGGCCCAGGTGCAGGGTCTTCATGTGGATGACGTGGTCGACGCCCGGCGTCGCTTCGAGGGCTGCCTGGATCTTGCCGTTGACCTCCGGCCCGGCGGACTCACCGAGCAGCAGGCTTTTGGTCTCGATGGCCAGCGCGACAGCGACGGCGACCAGCAGCAAGCCGATCATGGCCGTACCGATCACGTCGAAGTATCCGTTGCCGGTGATCAGGGTCATCCCGACGCCGAACAGCGCAAAGACCAGGCCCAGCAGAGCCGCGAAGTCCTCGAGCAAGATCACCGGCAGCTCAGGCGCCTTGGCCGAACGGATGAACTTGCTCCAGCTTTGCTTGCCGCGACTGCGGTTGGACTCGATGATCGCGGTCCGGAACGACAGCGACTCGGCGATGATGGCAGCCACCAGGACCGCGATCGGTACCCACCACCACCTGCTTTCCAGCAGCTCGTTCGGGTGGCCGGAGTGGATCTCGTGGTACTTGTGGTACGCCTCGTAGAGCGCAAACAGACCACCCACCGAGAACAGCACGATCGCGACGATGAACGCGAAGATGTAGCGTTCGCGGCCGAAGCCGAACGGGTGCTCGGGCGTCGCTTCCCGCCGGGCCCGCTTGCCACCCACCAGCAGCAGTGCCTGGTTGCCGGCGTCTGCCACCGAGTGGATCGCCTCCGCCAGCAGCGAGGACGCCCCGGTCAGACCCCAGGCAGCGAACTTCGTCGCTGCAATGAACGTGTTCGCGATCAGCGCCGCAACGACGGCCTTGGTTCCACCTTCAGCACTCACAGTCGGCCATCTTGCCAGAACCCGCACCGGCCCACGGCGTCGGACCGCCGGTGTCGTGGCAGCTGCCGGGGTAGTCCTCAGACGTTGTGGTACCGGCCCAGGCCGAGCGCCAGATAGACGGACGCGAACATCCCCGTCTGCAGCAACGTGGCGTAGCGCTCCACGTCCGACCCGGTGCGGTGCGCGATCGGACAGACCCGAATGTCGTTACGGTCCGCCGCCGCCAGCAGCCGGCTCTGCGCCGAGCGGACCAGGTCGTCGGTGTTCCCGTCGTCCAGGGTGAGCAGGCACGGTCGCCGGTCGGTGGCGACCACGTCCTCGAACGGGTCGGCGAACGGGTCACGCGGTGCCGCGGTCTCGAGGATGGGCAGCAGCTCGTCCGCGTCGGCGGCCAGCGCGGGGCGGCCGCTCGCTGCACGGAGCGCCTCCGCCAGCCGCCGGCTGGCCCGGGCGGCGAGGACGGATCCGCCCCAGACCAGCGCCTGGGCGTCGGCGAGCCCCATGGCGAGGTCCTTGGCCGGGTTCTCCGACACGTCCACGAACGGGGAGCAGTCCTCGGCTACCTGGTCCATCGCGTCGGCCACTGCGTCCGGGTGCACCTCGGGGCCCAGCTGCATCTCGTGCAGGCCCGAGAGCACCACGATGGCAGCGGCCAGCGGGTCGGCCGTTCTGGTCGGCAGCAGCGTGGTGGAGCGGGACGCAGCGTGCTCGGCCGCCATGGACGCCGGCGGGCAGGCGATGATGAGCTGAGCGCCGCGCCGTACCGCTTCATGCACGGTGGCGATCATCCCGGGCGGCGCGCCGTCGCTGGCCATCACCACCACCAGGTCCAAGGCGCCAACCCAGCCGGGTAGGCCGTGCGACGGCCAGGCGACGAAGGGCACCGGGCAGACCGGCTCCAAGATGGCCCGAATGAACCGGGCCTCCGGGCCCGCCGCGATCACGGCCCGGGGACGGGCCAGGTCGCTCAGCTGCGCGATTGGCACCCGCGCCTCGACGGTCTCCTGCCGTAGCCGGGCGCCGGCCTCCGCTAGGCGCCGCAGCACCGGGTCGGCACCCTGGAGCGCCTGCCGGTCCTCCAGCCATGAGTCGTCGAAAACCGACATCGGCAACCCTCCTGGCTCAGTGGTGGTCGGGTCGGCGGGCTTCGTCGATCAGCAGCACCGGGATTCCCTGCCGGACCGGGTAGGCCAGACCGCAGTCGGCGGCGACGCAGACCAGTTCGTCACGGTCGTGGTCGACCGCCAACGATCCGTGGCAGTTAGGGCAGGCCAGGATCTCCAGCAGTTCGGGGGCCAGTTCGACAGCCATTCCACTCCTCCAGGTTGGTGCGGTCCCCTATTTCTACACCGTCGCCCGCCAGCAACGCAGCGCCCGCCACTTCGACCACCGCCGACTGGTCGGATCCTCCGGCGTCTGGGCGGCGTGCCGCGGCAGACCTGACGCCTCGGCGGGCTTGTGGTGGGAGGTGGGTCAGGCGTCGGGGTCGGCCAGCACGGTGAGGTGGCCTCGGCGGCCCAGCTCCACGATGCCCGAGCGGCGCTGCACCGTACGGTCCTGGTGGGTCTCGACCGGCGGGTCGTAGGACAGACCCACCTCACGGACGGCGTCCGCGAGCGCCAGCAGGTCGTCGGTGCTCGGAGCCGGGTCCGGGTCGGAGGCGAGCCGGATCACCTCCCACCCCAGCGGAGCCGAGAGCGCCACCGCGTGCTGCTGGCACAGGTCGTAGCAGTGCGGCTCAGCCTGCGTGGCGAGCGGCCCGAGGACAGCGGTCGAGTCGTCGTAGACGTAGGTCAGCGTGGCAACGGCGGGCCGCGAACAACCGGTCCGAGAGCAGCGTCTTGACCTCACCGCGACGACGCTACTCGCACGAGCGCGCCGATCGTGGGAGGAGGGCGCGTGTCAGCACGAAAGGCGTGCGTCGAGACGTCAGTTCCGCTGCGCCACGCCGCCTACAGCGCGGAGGAGGCGACTAGTGGGCGGTGGGGGAACTGCGGACACACTAGGCTCGTCCACATGTCAGTCCGCCGTCGCGATCGCCACTCCCGCGGCCTGCGTGGACCGCTGGCGCTACCGAACCCGCTCACCGGGCGGCCGGCCAGACCACCTCGGCCCGCGACCAAGGCGGACTTCTTCACCGAGGCCGTGCATGGAGCGGTCGAGCGGATCGCGCGGCAGTGTCCCGACGCTCTGGTCGGGGTCACCTTCGGGGTCGAGGACGTACCGTTCCTGGAGACGGCCTGGTCGGGTGACCGGGTGCCGCTCGCGGCAGCGTTGGAGTCCGACGCTGATCGGATGGCTCAGGTGGTGATCTACCGCCGGCCACTGGAGCACCGCGCCGCCACCCGTCGGGGGCTCAGCATCCTGGTCTACCGGACCATCGTCGAGCAGCTGTCCGCGCTCACCGGCCGCAGCGTCGACGAGATCGATCCCGAAGGCCTCGGCGACGACACCGACTGAGCGCCGCCTCAGCGACGACACTGACTGAGCGCCGGCCCGCATGGCTCAACGGCCGACGGAGGGGTCCAGCCGCGTCTTTGGCGCCCGGCTGGCAACGTCGGGTGAGCTGACTCCCATGGTGGCCAGACCCGCTGAGTCACCGTCGGGCTGGGTCAGCACGACTCCCCCGTACACACCGGTGGCCGTCGGCGCCCGCACCACCAGGTACGACGGTGCCGGAGAGTTGAGTCTCCGGGTCGAGGTGCTGTTCGGCCCCAGGTAGATATCGTCGCGGCGCAGCGTCACCCCGTCATAGCTGAGCACCTCGATCGAGGCAGTCGTCTCCACCTCAGTGTCGTTGCTCAGGACCAGCTCGCTGTCGCCCAGGTCGGTGGTGGCGACCGCCACCAGTCCGGTGCTCAGCATGGCCGGCGCCGCCGGCTGCACCGCCAGGTCGGGGGTGGCGGACTCACGGCTGCTGCGAGACACCACCGCCCCGGTCACCGGTACGTCACTGACTAGCCGGATCGCTCCGGGCGCGCCCGCCAGACCGTCGGCCAGCTGCACCGAGCCGGTGCTCTCCGGCAGCACCTCGATCGCGTCCGCACCGGCGGGGGCGAAGCTGCCCTGCTGGCCCAGCACCTCGACCCGGACAGTGGCCCGGGTCGTGCTGGGGTTGACGACGAACAGCTCGCGGGCCCCTGGGCCCTCCGGGATGCCCGGGATCACCGTCCGGGTACTGGGCGCGGTGGATCCCACCTGCCAGTCGGCCCCGGCCGGATCCATCCCGCTGCTCGCGAGAGTGCGGGCGACCGCGGAGACGCGACCCTCGTCGGCGCGCACGGCCACCGTGAGCGGGCCCTCGACCGCGACCAACGAGTCGAGCGAGACGACGGTGGAGCTGCGGGCGGCCACGATCACGCCCGGGCTGCCGGGGACCACCACCAACCCGTTGCGGCCGTAGTAACGAAGGTCCACCTCGGCCTGGGAGTCGTCGGGGTTGGTCAGCACCACCTCGCTGCGGTACGAAGCCGACGCCCCCACCCCGACCAGCCAGTGGTTGGTGGCCGGGCGCTGGCAGGGCGCGGCCATCAGCCCCTGCTGCTCACCGGCACTGGCGGAGGTGACGACGGCCGCGCTACTGGCGGTAGCCATCACTCCCTCGCCCTGCAGCAGCACCGTCTTCGTCAGGCCGGTCTGGACCTGCCCCTTGCCCTGCTCGGTCAGTGTCAGGCTCGGCGAGGTGGCGCCGATCGGCGTACCCGCCAGCGTCCCCCCGCGGCCGGGTGCCTGCCGCATCACCACCGCCGAAACGCTGGTACTGGCGTCGGGGAGCTCGCCGGGGACCGTACACACAGTGTTGGTGCGCCCAACGACCGGGATCCGGTCCGGGATGAAGGTGGCGCTCTGCGGCTGGAGCAGGCTTCCGCCGCCGACCACCAGCAGCAGCGCCACCAGGGCGGCCAGCACGGCTACCAGGCCGGCCACCGGAGACCGTCGAAGACCGGCTAGCGGATACCGTCGCTGGCTCACAGATCCACTCCTGTCACGGTGGCGGCCCGGCGAGCCGACCGGGCCGGATCACGTACCTCCGGCCGGCGGACCGCAGGAGCGGCCAGCACCGCCGCCACCAGCAGCAGCACTCCCGATCCGATCAACCACCAGCGCATCGCCGAGGGGATCTCGTACTCCAGCCGCCCACCGGACGCGGGCAGCTCGAAGACCTGCTGCCAGCTGCCGCCCACCGCGGCCAGCGGCCGGCCGTCCACGGTCGCCATCCAGCGCGGGTCCGCCGCCTCTCCCAGTCGTAGCTGGCGGCCCGCGGGACCGGGCGGCAGCACCGTGCCGGAGCTGACCGGGGTGAGCTCGGCGCCGGACGCGACCACTGCCCGGGTGACCGCCGGCTGCAGCTGCCAGACGGTGCCGCGGGCGTTCCCGCTGGCGGCGCCCAGGCCGGGGGTGTTGTCGATCCGCGCGGCCTCCTCCTCGTCGGCGCCGGTGACCCAGACGTACCCGATCCCCAGGTCGCGGAGCTCGGCGCCGATGTCGGTGTCCGCGGTACCGGCGACCAGCCGGATCACCAGATCCTCGGACCGGTTGCGGGCCTCCTTAGACCCACCGAAGGTGTACCCGCGGTCGGCGTCACCCAGCCGTACCTGGTCATCGGCTACCACGTTGAAGCGGGCTTCCGGCTGGCTGAGGTCGATGGCGAGCACCCGCACCTTAGCCTCGGACTGCATCGCGTTCAGCACGTACGGGGGCAGCGCGTCGAGCTGGACACGCTCGATCGGGCCCCGGGCGCCGGCCAAGATCCACCAGCCGGCCGCGCCGACGGTGATCAGGCCAACCAGCACGCCGGCCACCACGGCGAGCGGCTGCAGGACCGAGAAGCTGCGACCGGCCAGGGCTCCCGACAGCCCGTCCACGCCGATGCCGGCCGCGAGGATCAAGGCGGCGAAGCTCAGCAGCAGATAGCTGCTCACCTCCGGGCGGATCTCGGTCCCGATCGGGGGTACCGCCACCACCATCCGGGAGAAAAGCACGGCAGCGGTGAGCGCCAGCAGGGCCGTCACCCACGCGGCGACGACAGCGTGGCTCCGCGGCCTACGGCCCAGCCCCAGCAGCGCAACCAACCAGAGGACCCCGAAGACGAGCAGCCCCAGCCACAGCGGCGGCAACCCCGCGCCGCCTCCCCGGCCGATCATCAGGCCCCAGACCGACGGCGCGGCTGGTGCACCACCCAGCGCTGCGTCCGGTCCGGCGAACAGCCGCCCCCAGGACGCGACGATGCCGGGCCACCACGGCGCCAACACGAGCAACGGGACGCCGACGGCGATACCGATCCGTCCCGCCTTACGAGGCGTGCGTCGCAACGCCACGGCTCCGATGGCTCCGACGACCAGGGCGAAGATCAGCAGCGACGGCTCGAAGGCGATCAGGGCCACTAGGACCACGCCCGCACCCCAGCCGCCGCGCCAGGCTTCCGGTGTCCGCTGTCGGCGCAGGACCAGGGCCCGCGCGGCCAGCACCAGCAGCGGCAGCGCGACCGCGAAAACGCTCAGACCGAGCCGGCCGACGTTGGTGCCGCCCAGCAGGACCGGCAGCAGCGCGTACGTCAGCGCCGCCCAGAGCCGGGTCCAACGGTTGGAGATGACACGCCGAACCACCGGGTAGACGCTGATCAAGGCCAGTGGCACCACCCCGCACAGCAGCAGCGTGACCAACCATTCCGGCCGGCCCGCCAGCACGGTCGAGCCCAGTGCGACCAGGGCCAACCACGGCGGCGTGTACTGGTACGGCGCACCAGCGATCGGCGCCACCACCCGGTGCCAGAGCGCCGACAGGTCGGCCGGGCCGGGCAGCAGCGCCGGCGCGGTCAGTGCTCCGGTACCGAGCAGCTGGCGAACAGCCACCACACTGGCCACGGCTGCCAGCACCCCGGTGATGACCACCGGCGCCAGCCAAGGGTTGCGCACCTTCTCCTCCGCACCGGAGGTGAAGTCATCACCGGTCAGCTCATCCAGCGAGGTGGCGTCGGCTTCGCCCGCGACTGAGCGGTACCGCTCGGACACCGCCCCAGACACTGCCTCGGAGGCGACCCGGAGGCTGGACCACCACGGGGGCCGGAGCGCACCGACCCTGTCACCGGCGCCGGGCGCGGCCTCGACGGCGGCCAGCCGGTGCCGGATTGCGTGGATGCGGCCCGGGTGGCGGACGAAGGTACGCAGCGCCAGCAGCTCGTCCAGCGAGCGTCCCGGCACCTTGCCGAGGAGATAGCCGAAAGCATGCAGCAGGCAGCTCCAGACCAGCCGGAGCCAGACCACCGGAAGCTGCCGGCTCGTGGCGTGACCGGCGACGACCAGCATCCCGAGCTCGCGGTCGACCTGGGCCGGCCGCGGTCCGATGACGCCGTGCGGCCGAAGGCCGGCGCGGCCCACCTGCCGGTGCACCATCGCGGCGGCCGGAGAAGTCAGCACGCGGTAGCCGCGCAGGTGGGCTCGCCAACCGAACTCGACCCCGTCGCGGAAGACCGGGACGGCTCGGTCGAACCCGCCGAGCTCCTCCCAGACCGCGGTCCTGACCAGCATGCCGCAGGAGGAGACGCCCAGCCGGGGTTCGGGCTTGTCCCGTTGGCCCTGGTCTATCTCACCGACGTCGAGCATCAGCTCCCGGCGACCGGTGCCCGAGATGGAGACGCCGACCTCGCTCAGCTGTTGACTATGGTTGCGTCGCTTGGGCAGCAGCAGCTTCGGCCCGGTGATGTCGATGGTCGGATCAGTGACGACGTGGCTGAGTAGCTGGGTCAACGCATTGGGTGCCGGCACCGCATCGTCGTGCAGCAACCAGAGCCAAGAGTGCTCCGAGTCCGCCGCAGCGCGCGGGTGGCCAGGTCGCTGCAGGTCCTGGCTGAGGGCGCTGGCGACCGCCGTGCCGAAACCGTACTCCCGGGCTCCGGAGTAGACCGCGTCCAGCAGACCTTCAGCGACGGCCTGGTTCAGCATCCGCCGGGTCCGATCGGAGCTGTCGTTGTCGATCGCGATCAACCGGTCCGGCCGATGGGTCAGGGCGGCGATTCCGGACAAGGTCTGCGGCAGCCACAGCTCAGCATCCAGGGTGACCAGGACGGCGGTGACGTGGCAGGCGGAGATGTCGACCGGTGTGTCTTCTTGGTACTCGACGTCGGCCCACGCCCACGGGTTCACGTCGGAGTCGGAGTCCGGGGCGCTGGGGCTCAGACGCAGCTGGCTGAAGTCCTCACGCTCACCGGCTCGGAGGTGCCCCTGGTTCACTACATCGTCGTGGGCGGTGTCTCTGGCCATCGGTGTTGGCGTTACCTCTGCACTCGCGCGCATCCCGCGTGGCGCGAGAGGAGCTCGGACAATTTGTTCTGCGCTGCTCGCCGGTCGTATCTCAGCTCCGCCGCTCGCCTGCCAACGCCCCGCACGAGGGGAGGTGAGACCGCGTCAGTGAAACCATCCGGTGTCAGTCGACGTCGGGCCGACGCCGAGAGCGCCTCTACATTATGCGAGGTGACCGAAACACTCCATTCGCGCTGCCTGAGGTAGGCCAGCGGTCACCATGGGTGGCCGGGGCTGTTGCGCCGCGGTGGGCCCCGCGCGGCGCGGCCCGACGCATGCCCTCCGGGCGTCGAGCCCGGTCGGGGCGCAAGCCGGCGCAGACGGCAGGCACGCCTGGCACATCACGCCGCGTGCCGGGCGGCCGATGCGGCACGCCGACGATGTCAGACAGCCCGCTTCTTCAACTTGCGCCGTTCGCGCTCGCTCAGTCCGCCCCAGATGCCGAAGCGCTCGTCATTGGCCAGCGCGTACTCGAGGCACTCACCGCGAACATCGCAGGAGAGGCACACCTTCTTTGCCTCCCGAGTCGAACCGCCCTTCTCCGGAAAGAAGGCCTCGGGATCGGTCTGTGCGCAGAGCGCTCGTTCTTGCCAGCTGAGGGCGCCCTCATCGAAATCCATCAGTTCCTGCATGTGCTGCGCCTCCTCGACCCGAATGTGCATGTGATTGCGCTGCCAGTCAGAGACTTCGCGGGTCTCGCCGGTGACAACTTGCATGTTTCAACGAATGAACCGACCAGTCCCCGATGACCGGTTCATCTCCGAACTACATGAGTGAAATTACATGCCCGTCAATACCCGGAAGTCAAGTGGAGACCTGATATTGGGGTCCGTCCTGAACCAGAAACACCACCTGGTATCAGGACTGGCGCGGATCCGGCCAATTCCCGCGGTCAGAGCCGGTTTCGCCGTGCTGCTGCGGGGTGGCCCGAGATTCGGGCCGGTTCGGCGCCGGCGTACGCACGGTGGGCTCGTCAGCCGGGTCGGTCGACGCTGGCAGTGACGGTTCGGCGCTCCGGTACCCGGAGCCGGGATTCTGGGGGCTCGAGTATTCGGGCCCGACGTGCTCAGGGGCCGACCAGTGTTGCGGCGGCTGGGAGCGTGGCACCGGGCTCCAGCCGCCGGACTCACCAGGGGTTCCCCACCCGGAGGCGGCGGCACCCGTGGCGGCCTCACCGGCCGTGTTCCAGGCGGCACCGGCGGCCTGGTCCGGCTGCCAGGTCGGCGGGGGCTGCTCGGCCTCTTCCGAAGCCGGCCAGTACGAAGCCGGCTGACCACCCGGGGATCCCGCCGGGAGAGCCGGGGGTCGGGCCGCAGCCGGCTGTCCCTGGTACAAGCGGTACAGGCCAAGCGCGGCTAGCGCCGGGACTGCCAGGTCGGCCAGCAGGACCAGGAAGCTGGGCGCCCGGTTGATGCCACCGTGGGCCGCGACTCCGATCAGCGCCAGCAGCAGGGTGAGCCCCACGCCGGTTACGACGACGATCAGGGACGCCCCGGTCAGCAGCCGCGCCCGAGGGGTCCGCTCAAAGAGAACACAGCTGGCGACCAGGGCGAACAGCACTACGGCGGCCAGCGGGTCGGTGATCCAGCTGGCGACGCTGCGGGATGCGGCGGTGAACGAACCGAGCCGGTCCTCGGTGGCGAGCACGAACAGGCTCAGTACCCCCAGCAGCAGCCGGACTCCCAAGGCAACCAGTACGACGAACGCAGCCGGTTCACGTAGCCTCTTCAGACTCTCCACCACGGTCCACTCCTCACCACGATCAGCACCTGCCCGAGTCGCAGCCAGCCTATGCCCGTACCCGTTCACACCGACTGGGGGCGACGAGACCTACCCCCGCGGTGGTGCTGGCGCGGACCGCACAGCGACGGCGGTCCGGACTTACCGGGACGGGGTGAAAGACTGAGCCCGTGCAGATCGTGATCCTGGCCGGCGGCGTGGGTGGTTCGAAGTTCGTGGCCGGGGCTCGGCGGGCGTATCCGGACGCGCAGATCACCGTCATCGTGAACACCGCCGATGACATCACCATGCACGGCCTGCGGATCTGTCCCGACCTGGACACGATGATGTACACGCTCGGCGGCGGGAGCGACCAGATCCGCGGCTGGGGCCGGGCCGGGGAGACCTGGCGGGTCAAGGACGAGCTGGCGGTGTATGGCGTGGAGCCATCCTGGTTCGGGTTGGGCGACCTCGACATAGCCACCCACCTGGTACGCACCCAGATGCTCGACGCTGGCTACCCGCTATCGGAGGTGACCCGGGCGCTGACCACCCGCTGGCTGGGCGACGACCCGGCTCTGCACCTGGTGCCGATGACCGACGACCGGGTCGAGACCCACATCGTGATCGATGACCCCGAGGCGGCGTCCGGCCGGCGCGCGGTGCACTTCCAGGAGTACTGGGTACGCCTGCACGCGGCGCCGGAGGCCCGTGACATGGTCCGGGTCGGGATCGAGAAGGCCACGCTGACGCCGGGCCTGGCCAACACCGTTGCAGCCGCTGACCTGATCCTGGTGGCTCCGAGCAATCCGGTGGTCTCGATCGGTCCGATCCTGGCTGTTCCAGGGATGCGGTCGGCGCTGGCCTCAGCGAGTGCACCCGTGATCGGGTTCGCCGGCATCCTCGGCGGTGCCCCCGTGCTGGGTATGGCACACCGGCTGCTGCCGATGATCGGCGTGGACGTCGATGCGGCGGCCGTCGGTCTGCACTACGGATCCCGTACCGGTGGCGGGGTGCTGGACGCCTGGTTGGTCGACACCGCTGACGCCGGATCGGTGGACCAGCTGCAGCAGGCCGGCCTGCCCAGCATGGCCACCGACCTGCTGATGCACGATCCCGGCAGCACCGCGGAGTTCATCCGCAGCGGGGTCGAGCGGTACGGGGCCGGGACCGCGTCTCGATGATTAGCATCTTCGCTCCAGAGGGGATCGGCGAGGTGACCGCCGACACCGACCTCGCGGCTGTCATCGTGGATGCGGTCGCCGCCGACCCCGCCGGGCCGCTCACCGACGGGGACATCCTGGTGGTCACCTCCAAAATCGTCAGCAAGGCGGAGGCGCGCCGGCTGCCGGCCGAGCATCGGATGGAGGCCATCCTGGCCGAGTCCACCGCCACGGTGGCCAGGCGTGGTCCGATGCGGATCGTCCGGACCCGCCACGGCCTCACCATCGCCGCGGCCGGGGTAGACAACTCCAATGTGGATCCCGACTCGGTCCTGTTGCTGCCGCTCGATCCGGATGCAAGTGCGAAGTCCCTGCGCTGTGCCCTGCGCGACCGGTACGGGGTGTCGGTAGGGGTGATCATCTCCGACACGGCCGGCCGCGCCTGGCGAATCGGGCAGACCGACCATGCGATCGGGTCGTCCGGCGTCCGGGTGCTCGACCGGTACGACGGAAGGACCGACCCGTACGGCAACGAGCTCCAGGTCACCGCTGTCGCGGTGGCCGACGAGGTCGCCGCCGCCGCCGACCTGGCCAAGTCCAAGCTCGGCGGCCGGCCGGTGGCAGTGGTCCGGGGGCTCAGCGCGCACCTGTCCGACGGCCCGACCGACACCGCGGCGTCCGACCTGATCCGGATCGCTGAGGAGGACCTGTTCGGCCGCGGATCGCGTGAGTCCGTGCTGGAAGCCATCTTGGTGGCGCACGGCCGCGGGGACCAGTTCGAGGAGGTGATCGACCATCCCGACGGCGCCCTCGCGGACGCGGTGCTGTCGGCGATCGAGGTCGACGGTGACCGGGCCACCCTGGTCCGCGCGCTTGTCGTCGCCGCCGTCCAGGGGTCCGGGCACCGGCCCGAGTCCGGAAGCTGACTTGGCCGTCCGGGATAGACTTCCCTCTCGTGCCCGGTAGGGAGGCGTATCCGCGCGCCCACGCCCGGCACGTCCTCAATCTCGAGCAGTAGGAGCCACCCGTGCCAAAGCCAAAACTGAAGGCCACCTCGACCGGCGGTAGCCGTCGCGACAAGCTGGCCTCCTTCGAGGCGGCCCGCAAGCGGGACCAGCGGCGACGCACGGCCGGTCTGCTCGCCGTCTGCGTGGTGCTGGCACTGGCGCTGCTGGCATACCCCATCTACCTGTTCGTGGATGACTACCGGGCCCGGTCGGCGACCTTGGACGACATCGGCGCGTCCATCTCCGCCGCCGGCTGCGACACCCCGGCGGAGGACCCGGCGAGCGGTAACCAGGAGCACGTACCGGACGGCACCAAGGTGACGTACGCCGAGTTCCCCCCGGCCGCCGGCGCCCACTACGCCTCCCCGGCCCCCTTCACGAAACGCTTCTACACGATGGCGGACCGGCCCGCGGTCGAGACGCTGGTGCACAACCTGGAGCACGGCTACACGCTGGCCTGGTACCGCGACACCATGCCGGCCGACGAGAAGGACAAGCTGGAGCAGATCTCCAAGACGTTCGCCGGTGACGACTACACCAAGGACAAGTTCATCGCCGCCCCCTGGAGCGAGGCGGATGGCGCCGGCTTCCCCGCGGGCAAGAACGTGGTCCTGGCCCACTGGTACGCCGACCCGAGCGCCCCGACCGACGCCGCCAGGCAGAAGGCCGTCCGGCAGCCCTGCGTCCTGGTCAGCGGCCCCGCGGTCAAGGAGTTCATGGCCAAGTACCCCTACACCAACTCCCCCGAGCCCAACGCCGCCTAACCCCCTCCCCCTCCCGGTCCTCCGCGGCTGGGGTCTGTTGGTTTCCCACGTGTACGTGGGAAACCGGTACTCCACCCACGACATAACGTGGGTGGAGCGCCAGGTTCGTGGGTGGAGTGACGCCTCAGGCGTAGGTACGCCCCAGCTGGGCGGTGACGGTGGCCAAAAGTTCCTTGATCCGTTCCGCCTCGCCGACCGGGCACACCAGGGTGATCTGCGGAGTCTGCACGATCACGGTGCCGCTCAGACCGACCACCGCCACCAGCCGGCCGTCCTCGGACTGGTTGATGACCAGGTTGTCCCGGGCGTCCACCAGCACGCTGACGCCTGAGGTCGCGTTGCCCTGGTCGTCGTGCGGAAGCTGCTCTCCGAGTGCCGCGAAGCCGCCGACGTCGTGCCAGGTGATCGGCAGCCGAACCGCCACCACATGGGCGGTACCGCGCCCCTGGGAGACCGGCTCCATCACCGCATAGTCGACGCTGATCCGCTCCAGCTGCGGGTAGATCTCCTTCAGCTGCTCCGGGTGCGCCGCGAGCTCGGTCACCGCGCGGTACGTCTCCGGCACCAGGACCTCCAGCTGGTCCAGCAGCGTCCGGGCGCGCCAGACGAACATGCCGGAGTTCCACCAGTAGCCACCCGAGTCCAGGTACTGCTGTGCCGTGGCCCGGTCGGGCTTCTCCTTGAACGCCAGCACCTCGCACGCGTTCTCGTGCTCAGCCAGCGACTCGCCCCGCTCGAGGTAGCCGTACCCGGTGTGAGGTGAGGTGGGCACCACGCCGAAGGTGACCAGCGCGGTCGGGTCGGACTCGGCCACCCGGAAACCCTCGTCGAGGGAGCTCTGGAAGCTCTCCACCGGGTGGATGATGTGGTCGGAGGCGACGACCGCGACCACGGCGTCCGGGTCCCGCTCGGCCAGCACGGCTGCGGTCCAGGCGACGGCATTGAGCGAGTCGCGGCCCTCCGGCTCCCCCATCAGGTTCTCCGGTCCGAGCTCGGGCAGCTCGGCGGCGACCACGTCGGCGTAGTCCGCACCGGTGCACACGAGCACCTGCTCGTTGGGCACGATGCCGCCGAGACGCTCGAAAGCGATCCGCAGCAGACTCTTGCCCCCCACCACGTTCAGCAGCTGCTTGGGCATGTCCTGCCGGGACAGCGGCCACAGACGCTTGCCGGAGCCACCGGCCATAATCACCACGTAACGCATGCGGGCTAGCCTAACGGCGCCATCGCCCGCAGGTTTGGAAAACGGTCCCTGGCATGATCGGTGCAGTGAGCCCGCAGATTCTGGAGATCCTTCGCCGCCGCGTCCGCAGCAACGGCGCCGAGCCGCTGATTACCTACTACGATCTCAGCTCCGGCGAACGGACCGAGCTGTCGGCCATCTCCTTCCGCAACTGGGTCGACAAGACCTCCAACCTGATGGTGGACGAGTACGGGGTCGAGCCCGGCGACGTGGTGGCGCTGCCCTTGGCGGTGGAGGCTCCCGGGCACTGGGTGACGTTCGTCTGGGCCGCCGCCTGCTGGCAGGTGGGCGCCGTCGCCGCCCTCACCGGGTCCGCCGCGGCACCCGCCCTGCGGGTCCTCGGCCCTACCCAGCTGCACGGCCTGTCCCCAGCCGACCTCGCCGACGCTGGGCGTACCGAGCTGCTGGCCTGTTCGCTGCACCCGCTCGGGCTGGGGTTCTCCCAGCCGTTGCCGAGCCCGCTGGTCGACTACTCGTTGGAGGTACGCAGCCAGCCCGACATTCACGCTGCGATCCCGGTCGACGACGACGTGACCGCGTGGCGCGATGCCGACCGCGAACTCTCCCAGCGCGAGCTCACCGAAGTCGATTCCGGCCCCGCTGCCCAGCGCGTTCTGGTCGAGACGTCGGACCCGTGGACGACCATCCGGGCGGGGCTGCTGGTCCCGCTACTGTCGGGCGGCTCCGCTGTGGTGGTCACCGGAGCGGACCAGCACCGGCTGGACAAGATCAAGATCGACGAACGGGTCACAGTTGCCGGATAGCAAAGGACCCACCCCAGCGGCGCCGGCCAATCTTGATCAGCCGGCGCCGGCTGGGTCGAGGCTCAGCTGAGGTGCCTCAGGTGTTCTGCGGGAACCCCAGGTTCAGCCCGCCGTGGCTCGGGTCCAGCCACCGCGACGTCACCACCTTGCCGCGGGTGAAGAAGTGCACGCCCTCCACACCGTGGGCGTGGGTGTCGCCGAACAGCGAGTTCTTCCAACCACCGAAGGAGTAATACGCCATCGGCACCGGCACCGGCACGTTGACGCCGATCATGCCGACCTGCACCTCGTTGGAGAACCGCCGAGCGGCGCCGCCGTCATTGGTGAAGATCGCGGTCCCGTTGCCGTACGGGTTGGAGTTGATCAACTCGACTCCCTCCTCGTAGGTATCTACCCGGACCACCGACAGCACCGGACCGAAGATCTCGTCGGTGTAGATCGACATGTCCGTCGTCACGTTGTCGAACAGGGTTGGCCCGACGAAGAAGCCCTGCCCATCGGCGTCGGGCTTGACGCCGCGGCCGTCGACGACCAGGGTCGCGCCGGCTGCCTCGCCAGCATCCACGTAGCCGGAGACCCGGTCCCGGGCCACCGCGGTGACCAGCGGACCCATGTCGCATCCCCGCCGACCGTCGCCGGTCCGCAGGGTCTCGGCCCGCTCCTTGATCTTGGAGACCAGCTCGTCGGCGATGTCGCCAACGGCGAGGACCGCCGAGATCGCCATGCAGCGCTCACCGGCTGAACCGAAACCGGCGTTGATCGCCTGGTCGGCGGCAAGATCAAGATCGGCGTCCGGCAGCACCAGCATGTGGTTCTTGGCGCCACCCAGGGCCTGGACCCGCTTGCCGTGGGTCGTGCCGGTCTCGTACACGTAGCGGGCGATCGGGGTCGACCCGACGAAGGAGACCGACTTGATGTCGGGATGGGTGAGCAGTCCGTCGACGGCCACCTTGTCGCCGTTGAGCACGTTGAAGACGCCGTCGGGCAGACCGGCCTCCTTCCACAGCTGAGCCATCCACAGCGCCGCGGTCGGCACCTTCTCGCTGGGCTTGAGCACCACTGTGTTCCCGGTGGCGATCGCGATCGGGTAGAACCACATCGGCACCATGGCAGGGAAGTTGAACGGCGAGATGATCGCCACCGGACCTAGCGGTTGGCGGACCGAGTGCACATCCACACCAGTAGAGGCGTTCTCGGTGAAGGCACCCTTGAGCAGGTGCGGCATGCCGCAGGCGAACTCCACCACCTCCTGGCCCCGGCTGACCTCGCCCAGAGCATCGGAGAGAACCTTGCCGTGTTCAGCAGTGATGATCGCGGCCAGCTCACCCTTGCGGGCGTTCAGCAGCTCACGGAAGGCGAAGAGCACCTGGGTCCGTTTGGTCAGCGACGTGTCCCGCCACTTCGGAAAGGCTGCCACCGCAGCCTGGACGACAGCGTCGACATCGTCGGCGGAGGCAAGCGCCAGCTGGGCGCTGACCTCACCGGTCGCGGGGTCGGTGACGTCGGAGAAGTTACCGGACGTTCCCTCAAAACTGGCGCCGTTCTTCCAGTGGTACAGCGTTGTGGCCATGGTTGTCCTTCGTTCAACTAGTTCGAGGTGATCTTGCTGCTGCTGAGTGACGCCTGGGCATCGTGCCCAAAGTGCTTACCGACCAAGGCAAGTGCCTTGTCGCGTTGGCGGACGCTGACCTCTCGCGCCTGCTCCTCCCAACCGAAGACACAGCTGCTGATCACACCGTCGAACCCGACCGCCGCGAGCGCAGCGAAGACCTCGTCGAAGTTCACCTCGCCCCGACCCATCTCCGCGTGCTGATGCACCCGGACTGTGGACCCCGGCGGGTTGACGATGTAGCGCAGACCGTTGCACGCAGTGTGATCCAAGGTGTCGGCCAGGTGCACATAGCTGACCTTGTCGGCCGCTGCGGTGATGATTCCAGTCGCGTCGTTGCCTTGGTGGAAGGTGTGCGGTGTGCAGTAGAGGAACGAGATCCAGTCCTTGTTAAGCCCACGGATGGCGTTGACGGCTGCATGCCCGTCCTCGATGAAGTCGTCCGGATGGGGCTCCAGCACCAGCTTGATGCCCTCGGCCTCCAAGATCGGCAGCAGCTCCTCCAACGACTGCATGAAGTGCGCCTCTGCTGTCTCCGGAGCTTCCGGACGACCGTTGAACTCGCTGTTGATCACGTCCACGCCGAGGTCGACGGTGATCTGGATGATCCGCTTCCAGGACCGGACCGCCGCCCGGCGCTGGTCGGAGTCAGGACCGGACCAGCGCTGTACCGGCAGCACCGAGGCAATCCCAACCCCGGCGTCCGCGGCCCGCTTCTTCAGGGCCCGCACTCCCGCGTCATCGACCTTGGGATAGGAGAAGAACGGGATGAAGTCGGCCTTGGGTGACAGCTCCATCCAGTCGTAGCCCAGTGCAGCGACGGTGTCGGGCAGCTCCAGAAACGACTGGGTGGAGTAGAACATCTGCGGATCGAGTGCTAGCTTCACGGCCGGGCCGCCTCAAGATCAGGAGCCTGGATCCCGGGCTCGGGCTCGGACAGCTCTTCGGCGACCCCGCCCTGCGCCGGCCGGGCACCCAGGTGCACCGGAACCTTCTGGCCGGTACGCACCGCCTCGACACCGGCCTCACAGACCGCGACAGCGGCGTAGCCGTCCCAGGCGCCGGGGCCGTCGATGGTGCCCCGCTTGGCCGCATCGACCCAGCGCTGCAGCTCGATGTCGTACGCCGCCCCGAACCGCTCGACGAAGCCGGGCGTGATCTGGCCGCCCCATCGTCCGTTGGTCGACTTCAGCTGCAGGTTCTGGTCGAGGCCGATGAGCGCACTGCCCTGCTCCCCCACGACTTCGGTGCGCACCTCGTAGGCGACGCCGGTCCGTACGTAGATCTCGTCGGTGACCAGTCGCCCGGACTCGGTCTCGAAGACCACGATCATCGGGTCGCTGGTGCCGGCCGGTGCCGAGCTGGTGGCGACGCCCTTGAGCACCTGCACACTGGTGATCTCCTCGTCCAGCAGGAACCGGGCGACATCCACCTCGTGCACCACCGAGTCCCTGATCATGAACTCGGAGTTGAAGTGCGGCGGCACATTCGGGTTGCGGTGGGTGCAGTGCACCAGCAACGGGTTCCCCAAGTCACCGTCGGTGATCAACTTCTTCAACGCCACGTACTCAGGGTCGAACCGACGCATGAACCCGACCTGGATCAGCTGCTTGCCGAGCGCCGCCTCCTTCTGGATGATCGCGTACGACGAGGCGATGTCGGTGGTCAGCGGCTTCTCACACAGCACCGGGATGCCGCGGTCGAGACAGGCGTTGACCTGCTCATCGTGGGCGGCGCCCGGGCTGGCGATCAGCACGGCATCCACATCGGGGGCGTTGATGGCTTCGATAGGGTCGGCCACCGCGCGGGCACCGGCTTGGGCCGCCACCTCCTCAGCCTTCTCCGCGAAGAAGTCGCTGACCACAGTCACGTTTGCACCCCGGATCCGCTTGGTCAGCGCGTCCACATGGAACGCGCCCATCATGCCGACACCCAGCACGGCGATTCGCAAGTCGCTCATTCTTCAGCTCCCAAACTCGATCGAGGCTCCACTGCAGGAACTCAGGTAGGTTTTCGTCCGCCGCGCGATGGGCAGCGGCAGGTCCGGCGCGCACGGGTAGAGGTCGTGCTCGATGATGCCGTAGATGTCACGGTTCAGGGCGGCTACGGCGTCCAGCAGCGGCTCCATCGCCGGGACACCTAGCGGCGGCTCGATCATGGCGCCCATCCGGACCGCCTCCGGGAACGACAGGTCCTTGTCCAGAACCTCGGAGACGATCTTGGGGTTGACCTGCTTGAGATGCAGGTAGCCGATCCGGTCCGGGTACTTCTGGATCAGCTCCAGGCAGTCACCGCCGTAGTAGGCGACGTGGCCGGTGTCCAGGCAGAGGTTGACCCAGTCAGGGTTGGTGTCGGCCAGCAGCCGCTCGATGTCGGGCTGGTAGCCGACGTGACTGTCCGCGTGGGAGTGGAACTGCACGTGCAGGCCGTACTCATCGAGGATGCGCCGGCCGAGCTCGTCCAGCCCCTTGGTCATCTGCGTCCACTGCTCGGGCGGCAGCTCGCGACTCTCCAGATGGTCACCGGACTTGTGGTCACGCCACGGGTCGGGGATCACGACGATGTGCTTGCCGCCGACGGCCTGGGTCAGCGCAGCCACGTCGGTCACCTGAGACCAGACCTCGTCCCAGGAGTCCGGCCGGTGCAGATGCTCGAACACCGTCCCCGCCAGCACCTTCAGACCGTGCGCGTCGAGCTGGTCCTGCAGCTCGGCAGGGTCCTTGGAGAGGTAGCCGTACGGACCCAGCTCGATCCAACCGTAGCCAGCTTCCTGAACCTCTCTGAGGAACTGGGTGGCCGGCAGCTGCTCGGGATCGCTGGGGAACCAGACGCCCCATGAGTCCGGGGCAGTACCGATGGTGATCGTCGATGACACGTGCACTCTCCTGCGGGTAGGTGTGGTTTGGCTGAATGTTCCAGTGGCGAGCCGGCCCGATCTAGGGCTGCACCGGGTTCAAGAACAGCTTCTGGGTGGCCTTGTACTTGTCGTATACCTCGCGTGCCTGCTGGGTCGAGGACAGGGTCGACACCTCACTCACCGGCACGTCCCACCAGGACTCTGAGTCCGGCGCCCCGATCAACGGGTCGGTCTCGACGTAGATCACGATGCTTTCATCGGCGCCCTTCGCGACCTTGACCGCATCGGCGAACTCGGCCGCGGTGGCTACCTTGATCACCTCGACGCCCAGGCTCGCCGCGTTGGCAGCCAAATCCACCGGCAGCAGGTCACCGTCGAGGCGGCCGGTGCCGGAGCGACGGCGGTACTTCGTCCCGAACCGCTGCGAGCCCAGTGACTCCGACAGCGAGCCGATGGAGGCGAAGCCATGGTTCTGGACCAGCACGGTGATGATCTTGGTGCCCTCCTGCACGGCGGTCACCAGCTCGGTGGCCATCATCAGGTACGAGCCGTCGCCCACCATGACGAACACGTCGCGGTCCGGGCAGGCCATCGCCACCCCGAGCCCACCGGCCACTTCGTAACCCATGCAGGAATAGCCGTACTCGACGTGGTAGCCGAGCGGGTCGCGGGTCCGCCACAGCTTGTGCAGGTCGCCTGGCATCGAGCCGGCGGCACACACGACGACATCACGCGGGTCGGAGAGCTCGTTGACCATCCCGATCACCTCGTTCTGGGTCAGCAGCCCGCCCGCGCCGCCGTTGGGCACCTTCGGGTGGTACACCGCGTCGACGGTCGCATCCCACTCAGCCTTCAGCTCGCTGACCTGGGTCGCGTAGCTGTCGTCCACCCGGTAGCCCTGCAACGCTGCCGTCAGCGCCTGCAGCGACTCGCGGGCGTCCGCGACGATGCCGAGGCCTGCCTGCTTGACCGCGTCCAGGCCGGCCACGTTGATGTTGATGAACTGCACGTCCGGTGCCGCGAAGGCCGTCCGGCTGGCGGTGGTGAAGTCGGAGTAGCGGGTACCGATGCCGATCACCAGGTCGGCGGTCCGGGCGATCTCGTTGGCGGCCGTGGTCCCGGTCGAGCCGATCGCGCCCAGGCACTGCGGGTGGTCGTACAGCAGCGAGCCCTTGCCGGCCTGGCTCTGGCCGACCGGGATGCCGGTGGCTTCGACGAACCCGGCCAGCGCTTCGTGCGCCCGGGAGTAGCCGACCCCGCCACCAGCGACGATCAGTGGCCGTTCAGCCTGCCGGATGGCGCGGACGGCGGCCTCGATCCGAGCGGGCTCGGGCAGCGGCCGGGCCACATGCCAGACCCGCTTGGCGAACAGCGCCTCGGGCCAGTCGTACGCCTCGGCCTGCACGTCCTGCGGCAGACAGATGGTGACAGCACCGGTCTCCACCGGGTCGGTCAGAACTCTCATCGCGGCCAGGAGCGCCGAGGGCAGCTGCTCCGGCCGCCAGATCCGGTCGAAGTACTTCGAGACCGGCCGGAAGCAGTCGTTGACCGTCACGTCGCCACTCTGCGGCACCTCCAGCTCCTGCAGCAACGGGGACGCGCTGCGGCTGGCGAAGGTGTCAGCCGGCAGCAGCAGCACCGGCAGCCGGTTGATCGTGGCCAGGGCTGCACCCGTGACCATGTTGGTGGCGCCCGGGCCGACGCTGCTGGACACGGCCCAGGTCTGCAGCCGGTCCTTCATCCGCGCGTACGCCACGGCGCTGTGCACCATGGCCTGCTCGTTGCGGCCCAGTACATACGGGAGCGCATCGGGGTCGGTCAGCTCGGCCTGCAGGAGCGCCTGCCCGAGCCCCGCCACGTTGCCGTGACCGAAGATGCCGAAGCAGCCGGCGAAAAGCTTCTGCTCGACGCCGTCAGACTCGGAGTACTGGGCGCTGAGGAACTGCACAGTTGCCTGCGCGACGGTCAGTCGGACGGTGCTGCTGGTTGCCATCTCAGCTGCCTTTCAGATCTGGGATCGGGGTAAGTCGAGGGTCCACGGCCTGGTCGGCCCAGGTGCCCCGGACCCATCCCTGGTCGGGATGGTCGGAGATGAGCCAGGCACGTTCCTTCGCCGGGCCTGCCATCACGTTCAGGTAGTACATGTCGAAGCCGGGCGCGGCGACACAGGGGCCGTGCCAGCCGTGCGGGACCAGCACCGTGTCTCTGGTACGCACCTCCTCGAGGATGTCGATCTCCTTGTTCGGCGACGACGAGGTGCGGTGGTAACCGAAGCCTGGTTCACCGTTAGGCCCCGAACTGATCTCGAAGTAGTAGATCTCCTCGAGCTCGGCCTCGGACTCGGACTGCTCGTCGTGCTTGTGCGCGGGATAGGAGGACCAGTTGCCACCCGGAGTGATCACCTCGCACGCGATGATCTTGGCGGCCGGGAAAGCCTCCGGAGTGGCGAAGTTGCGGACCTGACGGCTGCATGAGCCGGCTCCCCGCAGCTCGACCGGGACGTCTGCCACCGGGCCGTAGCGGAACGGCAGCTTGCGATCTGTCCGGGCGCCGGCCAGAGCGAACCGACCGCCGTTGGCCGCGCTGATGGTTACCACGCTGTCGATCGGCAGGTAGGCGAAGTCGGTCGGTCCGGCGAAGACGTCGACTCGGCCATCAAGGTCGACGAAGGACCCGTCCACCTCGATCGTCGCCGATCCTTCCAGCGGCACCACGATCACCTCGTCGGACCCGGTGGAGAAGGTATGGGTTCCGGCAACCGGCACTGTCACGACGCGCAGGCTGGAGTAGCCCCAGCCGGCCGACTCAGGCGTCACCTGGGTGTCGTACTCCGCCGTCGTCGCCTGACCGGCTGGCAGATACAGCTGGCTCGCGGTCACGTCTGCCTCACCGCACCATCGAGACGGCGATGTCGACTGCGTTCGCCACGTCGTCGTCGGCTGGGTAGAGCAGGGTCCGGCCGACCACAAGACCGCGGACCGACGGAAGCTCCAACGCGGTTCGCCAGGCGGCGTAGGTCGCGTCGGGCGACGCGGCGTCCGGGTCACCGCCCAGCAGCAGGGTGGGCAGGGTGGTGGCGTCCATGACCCGCTCCATCTCCTCCACCACCGGAAGCTTCATCCAGGTGTAGGCGCTGGAAGCGCCGAGGCCCTGCGCGATGTGCACGGACTTGATCACGGCATCGGCGCTCAGGTCGTTGACCACCTTGCCGTTGACGCGGCTGGACATGAACGGCTCGACCAGCGCGACCAGCTCGGCCCGGTTGAGCTCGGTGATCGCCTGGCCGCAGGCTTGCAGAGTGGACACGGTGCCTGGGTCGTCCAGGTCGATCCGGGTCAGCATCTTGGCTCCGTCGCAGCCGGCGTCGAGGGTTCCCTGGACGTCGTACCCGGTGAGCCGGTCGTCCATCTCGAACACCGACCCCTGCAGCCCGCCGCGGTTCATCGAGGAGAACACGACCTTGTCCTCGAGGGCGCCGAGCAGCACCAGGTCCTCGATGATGTCGGCCGTGGCCAGCAGACCGTCCACCCCGGGACGGGACAGTGCCGTCACCAGGCGACCGAGCAGCTCGGTGCGGCTCGCCATGGCGTCCGGGCGCCCGGTGGCGGCCAACGCACCGCGGGCAGGGTGGTCACAGGCGACGATCATCAGCCGGCCGTCCTCACCCACCAGCGGACGCCGCTTACGGGACCCCAGCAGCTTCTTGATCCGGCTCGGCTCGCGCAGCCGAACTTCGTTGATCTCGGCGATCTCGGACACGAAGGGAGTGGTGGCAACGGTTGTCGTCATGATCATCGAACCTCGGCTGTTGATGCGGATGCCAGCTCGGCATTGGGGTCGCCGCCGGCGATCAAGAGGTCGATCTCGGCTTCGGTCGGCATGGCGGTGGAGCACTCCAGCCGCGAGGCGACGATGGCGCCCGCTGCGTTGGCGTTCTGCAGGATCTTCTCCAGCGGCCAGCCGGCCAGCAGCCCGTGAGCGAGCGACCCGCCAAAGCTGTCGCCGGCGCCAAGGCCGTTCAGCGGCTGGATCATGATCGGCGGCGACTCGACCCGCTCGGTGCGGGTCTTCGCCAGGACGCCCTTGGGTCCCTGCTTCACCACGGCGAGCTCAACCCCGGCATCCAGCAGCGCATCCGCTGCCCGCTCCGGATCGGTCTCTCCGACAGCGACCTCACACTCTTCGCGGTTGCCGACCGCAACAGTGACGTACGGCAGGGCCTTTTGCACCTGCTCGGTCGCGTGCGCAGCCGAGTCCCAGAACATCGGGCGGTAGTCGAGGTCCAGCACCGTGTGCGGTCTGCGCTGCCTGGCTTCCAGGACAGCAAAGTGGGACTCACGGCTCGGCTCCTCGCTCAGCCCGGTGACCGAGAGCCACATCAGGTCGGTGCCTCGGACGGCGTCGAAGTCGATGTCGCTGGGCCGTACCTGCAGGTCGGGCGCAGTTGGCTGCCGGTAGAACCAGAGCGGGAAGTCGTCCGGCGGAAAGATCTCGCAGAAGGTGACCGGGGTGGCGTACTCGAAGTTGACCACGACATGGCTGTCGTCAACGTCCAGCTCGCGCAGCGCCTTGCGGACGAAGCGGCCGAACGGGTCGTTGCCCACTCCGGTGATGATGGCGGCGCGCCGGCCGAGCCGGGCCGCCGCTACGGCTACGTTTGCGGTGGTGCCGCCTAGGTACTTGCCGAAGGTCTGGACGTCTTCAAGACCCACCCCGATCTGGTGTGGATAGATGTCCACTCCGCTTCGTCCGAAGGTCAAAACCTCCAGCGCGCTTGAGTCGATTCGGGCAGTCGCGCTGCTCATATCTCTCCCTTGAGAAAGTTCGGGTGGGTGCCGGCCGGTCGGTCTGGGTCGGCCACAGAGGGAACGCTATTCCCTCTGCGTACCGGAGTCAATGATTTGTAAAGACAAACCGGCATTAAGTTCTGCTGGGTCTGCTCGCCGGTCACAGGTCACCCTCCAGGAACTGCGCCCGGCCGAGTCCGAACGACCAGTCCTCGCGCTGGTTGGCCGTCACCGAGATGATCAAGTCGGTCGGTGCGATGCCGCAGTCCTTATCGAGCCGGAGGGCCAGCTCGGCAAACGCCGCCTTCTTCTGCGCCTCACTGCGACCTTGCTGGAAGATCTGGATCACCGTCACTCCGGGACTGCGGTCGAACCCCAACCCGGTGTCCTCGGCGATGATGTGGCCGACCGGATGTTCGGTGATGATCTGGTACCGGTCCCGCGGTGGCGCGTCGAATACCTCGAGCATGACCTCCTGGACCGTGTCGGCGATCCGCCGCAGCTCCTCAGTCGTACGGCCCTGCTGAACGTCTATCCGAACGAGTGGCATCGCGCCCCCTTCGTGGTGTGGTGTACACCGAGGATAGAGTTTGTAATGACATTAAGTCAAACATGTGCCACTAAGCTGGCCACACCGCGCGGCAAGGGTGCCGATCAGTCGGGTCGGCGGTCCCGCAACCCGACCAGAAAGCCGGCTCCCCAGGAGAGGTGCATTGCCGCCAGCACCAGCGGCAGCCGGCGCCGGGCGGCTGCATTGAGCGTCGGCGGGGCGGTCGCGACAGCGACAGCCAGTACGCCCAGGTATCCCAGCGGAGCCAGGAGACCGGCCCGCAGCCACTTCGGGCCGGTGATGGTGCCGAGCGCACCGGCGGTCGTCCCGAGCACGATCCCAGACACCGCGACCGGCGGCGCCAGGTAACGCCTGCCGGCGGTCTCGGGATACCGGCGGACCACCTCCCGACGCCATTTGCCGGTCTCGTACATCTGCCGAACCAGCGCCTTCAGGCTGGAGCGCGGGCGGTAGGTCACCTTCAGCTCCGGTGAGAACCAGACAGTCTGACCGGAGCGCCGCAGCCGATAGTTCAGCTCCCAGTCCTGGGCACGGTGCATGGACTCGTCGAAGCCTCCGACCGCTGCCAGCGCGTCCTTGCGGAAGACGCCGAGGAACACGGTGTCGGCTGGTCCTGCCGGTGAGTCCTCCAGGTGAAAGGTGGAGCCGCCGAGGCCCAGCCGGGTGGTGTACGCCGACGCGACAGCCTGCTCGAAGGGGCTCTCGCCCTGGGCGTCCATCACTCCCCCGACGTTGGCTGCCCCGGTACTCTGCAGCAGCTCCACCGCCTTGGCGATGTAGCCGTCGGTCAGCTCACCGTGGCCGTCGACCCGGACGATCACGTCGTACTGAGCGGCGGCGATGGCGAGGTTGAGTGCGTGCGGGGTACGGCCGGCCGGGTTGTCCACGACCCGGAGCCGGCTGTCGGCCGCGGCCAGCTCTGCCGCGATCTGGCCCGTTCGGTCCTGGCTCGGACCGACCGCCATGATCACCTCGAGCTCACCGGGGTAGTCCTGGTCCAGCACCCGCCGTACCGCGGCGCCCAGATGACGCTCCTCGTTCAGCACCGGCATCACCACGCTCACGCCGGGGTAGGTCGTTGGCTGGTCCGCGGCGGAGGCATCGGTCACGGCAGCCATTGTGCCGTGCCCGGTTCCTGTGCTCGGTTCAACTCGCGGTCTGAGTCACCGCGCCGCACATACCTCCGCAAGATCCTCGGTGTCCTGACCCGGCTTAGGCGTGCTGCTGGCCCCGGCGCCTGGCTCGGCGGTGGCCGAGCTGCTGCCGTTCTGTTCCGCCTCGGTGCTCGGGTCGGAGCTGGCCCGGCTGGCGGGTTCGGCCCCCTTGGCCGGCTTCTCGCCTCGGTCGGCCCCCTCAGCGGCGTCGATCTTGGCCTGGACTGCGGCGTGGATGACGGTGAAGTTGGGGCTACCCGGATAGACCAACGGTGGCACGAAGGACAGGCTCGAGATCGGAAGCTTCTTAGCCTTGAGCGCCAGCTGCATCAGCGTATTGATGGTGGAGGTCGGAATGTCGGTGGCCACGATCTCCTTGCCCGCAGCGGCGATCTGGTTGAACTTCGTCAGCACCGTCATGGGGTCCAGCTGGTTCAACATCGCGCTCATCACGCACTTTTGCCGCGCCATCCGCTCGTAGTCGGAGGAGTCGGCCCGGGATCGGGCGAACCACAGGGCGTGATAGCCGTCCAGTTGGACATGCTTGCCGGTCTCGATATAGCCCGAGATCTTGGTACTGCCCCCGCCAATCGGCACCCGCTTGTTGATGTCCAGCGTGATACCACCCACGGCGTTCACCAGGGCCTCGAAGCCCTTGAGGTCGATCAGCGCCCAGTAGTTGATCGTCAGCCCGGTGACCCCCTCAACTGCTTCCTTGGTCGCCTGCGCCCCTGGGTTGGTGACACCGGGATACAGGGCGGCGTGCTCGGTGGCGTAGGTGTAGACCGCGTTCAACATGCAGGAATGGTCAGCGCAGCCGAAACCTCGCGGGAACTTGTCGTGCAGCGGCGACGACTCGGGGAACGGTACGTCCTCCATGTTGCGCGGCAGGCTGAACAGCACAGTGCGGCCGGTGTCGGCATCGATGCTGGCAATGGTCATGCTGTCGGGCCGGAGACCGGTCCGGTTCTTGCCTGCATCGCCGCCCATCAACAGCACGTTGAACCGACCGTTCTTGCTCTTGGTGTCACCTCCACCAGCGAAGACCGAGGCCATCATGTCCCGCTGGCTGGACACCATCGACGCCGACGCGAACAGCCCTCCGGCCACCAGGAAGACCAGGGCCACGTTGAGGATCGCGAAGCCGAGCCGGTGCTGCCGGGCAAGCTCGGGCGGGCGGGCGATGCGCCAGGCATCCAGCAGCAACAGTGCCCAACCGATCCCGACGGCGATCATCACCGCTTGCACGACTCGAAGGGTTGGCCCGAACGTGAACATCGCGATAGCGCCGCCCCGCCACAGCAGCGTGAGCGCACCAACCAGCAGTAGCGAGGCCCACAGCGCCATCCAGACCCGGACAGCGAATCGGCCGACCCGGCGGTTTCCGGCAGCGATCTGGGCCGATCCCGGGAGTACCAGGGTCATCGCCAAGAAGGTGAGCCCGCGCCGGAGCTTCACCCGGTCGCTGCGTCGGGTGGTACTCGACGGCGGTGGAACGGGACGCGTGCTCGCAGTGTTGATGGACACCCTCAGGGGCCTTTCGATCTGCAATGGGGAAGGAATCTCCGAGGAGATCACTGCCAGTATCGAGGTGGAGCCGCAAGCGGCTCGCCTCGCCACGCCGACACCTCACAGTTTGCGCGGGTAAAGTCTTTACTCATGGCAGGAAGCCGCGACGACGATCTGGACTGGCTCTACGGCCGCGAGCCGAAGTCCGATCCGGAGCCGGAACCGACCCGGGTGCTGCCGCCGGTGACTGCAGACGCCGGCCCTGCCGGAGTACCCCCAGGACATTCCGGACGCTCGGGTCAGTCAGGGCGGCCGCGACCTCCCGCCGGTCAGCCGATCTCAAGCGACGCCCCGACCGGGCCCCGTCCCACAGCAGCCCAGCCGGCGGTGCCTGCCGACCCGCGGACCGCGGTGTACGGGCCGGTTCATCCGGGCACCCCGGGCGACTCGGGGCCCGGGGGTGGCGGACCTGGCGGTGGAGCCACTGGTGGCGGGCCGGGGAAGCGCCGACCAGCACGCAGAGTGCGCCGGGTGCTGGTGCTGGTGCTGGTGCTGGCCGTCGTCGGACTGCTGGCGATACCGGTCCTGGCCTGGAGCCAGATCGCGCGGGTGGACGACTCCCCCAGCGGCGACCGGCCGGCCGACCAGCCGGGGACGACGTTCCTGATGGTCGGATCCGACTCACGCGAGGGCTTGACCAAGGCCGAGAAGAAGAAGCTCGGAACAGGCAGCACCGCAGGGCAACGTACCGACACCGTGATGTTGATGCACATCCCACCTGGCGGGAAGCCGGCACTGATTTCCATCCCGCGCGACTCCTACGTGAGCGTCCCCAAGCATGGCAGGGACAAGATCAACGCGGCCTACTCCTTCGGCGGTCCGGAACTGTTGGTGCGGACGGTCGAGCAGAACACGGGACTGCGGATCGACGGCTATCTCGAGGTCGGCTTCGGCGGTTTCGTCAACGTGATCGACGCGCTCGGCGGCATCGAGATGTGCCTACCGAAGGCGATCAAGGACCGCAACAGTCATCTCGACCTGCCGGAAGGATGCCAGGAGCTGAGCGGTGCCGACGCTCTCGGCTACGTCCGGATGCGCTACGCGGACCCGAAGGGTGACCTCGGTCGGGTGGCGCGGCAACGCCAGATGCTGGCGGCGGTGGCGAAGAAGGCGGCGGCGCCGGCCACGGTGTTGAACCCGATCCGGTACTGGCGGTTGTGGATGGCGTCCGCCGATGCGCTGAAGCTCGGCGAGGACACGAGTGCGTGGGAGATGGCCAAGCTGGCACGGGCGATGACCAAGGTCTCCGGTCCGGACGGGTACACCTTGACGGTGCCGATCGCGAACCCTAACCTCCCCACACCGGTGGGCTCGGCGGTCCAATGGGACCGGGAACGGGCGCTGGCGCTGTTCCGCGATCTGGCCCGAGGTGACACCTCGGACCTGGCTAAGTACACCGACTAAGAGCTAGCGGGCCGACCGAGTCGAGCGGTTACGGCGCCCCCATCACCAGTCCCTCGATGGTGTGCTTCTGCACGATCGGGACCAGCTCGTCCACTACCCGCGCATGGAGGTGGCTGCGCACCTGCTCGGGCAGCGAGGCATGAAACTCACGGGTGATCATCATGTCGTGCAGCTCGGCATGGCCGGCGCCCGGAGCGTCGACGCCCAGCACCAGAACCGGGCGCGCATGAGGTGACTGGTTGGCCGTGCCGCGGTGGATGGTGAGCGCCGACCGAGCCGAGATGTCGCCCATCTGCGGCATCTTGAGCTGGCCCGCGGCCTCGTAGCGCGGCCACTCGCTCTGCGGCGGAAACATACCGTGATCGAAGTTCTCACCTCTCTCGAACTGCGTCCCGACGGCAATGTGGAACGGGCCCATGTCGGGCGTTGTGTCCACCGCCGTCAGGTTGAACGCCAGCGACGTCAGCTGACGCTGTTCATACGTCTGTGGTGGCGAGGGGAAGTCACGGTGCCACGGCTGGTTCACCGCACCCGCAAACGGGATGTCGAAACCGATCTCGACGATCTCGTAGTCGGGACCGAGGACCGCCTCCGAAACCGCCGTCACCCACGGGTGAGTGACCAGGTCTACGAAACCACGCAGCTGCTCGGGATGGATCTCCACGTAGTAACGCTTCGGACCTCGACCGACCGCACCGCCTTCTCGGCCGATGGCCTCCTCGAAGGCGGCCATGATGTCCTCATGCATGGCGGCGGCCCACTCGCGGGAGAAGGCTCCCTTGCAGGCGATGACCCCGTCGGTGAAGAGGCCGGCAACAAGATCATCGGGCTGGTCGGTTCCCGGAACCGTTGGCGTAGCAGCACTGCTCATGATCAAACTGTACGACAGAAACAAGTCCCGGGAACCGCTACCCCGTCAGTTTTGGCTGACCGCGAGCTTCACCACAGCCCAGCACAGCGGCGGCAGCGCGAGCTGCACGTTGCCGTCCTTGGTCTCGACGCCGTCCAGGTCGACCAGCCCGACCGGCTGCTCAGTCGCCGTGTTCGCTGCGAACCGGTCAGCCCCGTCGGGGATCGTCAGCACCTGTGCCGAGATGATCTCGTCGGCGTCAAGGCCACGCAACACCACATCGACCGACGCAGCCTCGGTCAGACCTCGGTTGGCCACGAACAAGGCGAGCACCCCTTCGTCCTCGTCCCAGGTGGCGCTGACATCGACCACATCGGTATCCCCGTACTTAGCGGTCGAGTAGCGGTCGGAGGTCACCGACGGGCGGAGGATCTGCCCGGCGGCGGTGTTGGCCATGGCGGCGAAGGGGAAGAAGATCGTCTGACGCCAGGCCGGCCCGCCCTCCTCGGTGCGGATCAGCCCGAGCAGGTTCACCAGCTGCGCCTGGTTCGCGATCTTGACCCGGTCCCCGTGGCGGAGCAGCGAGTTCAGCAGCGTCCCGACCACGACAGCCTCGGTGACGTCGTAGTCTCCCTCGCCGATGGGCGGATGCTCGGCCCAGTCACGGGTCAGTTCGGCGTCGGTCGGCCGGCCCTCGGCTTCGTTGTGCCGGTAGGAGACGTTCCACTCGTCGAAGGAGAGGTTGATGAACTTCTGATGCTGCCCCTGGGCGCGTACGGCGTCCGCGGTGGCGACGACCGCCTCGATGAACCTGTCCATATCCACGGCGCTGGCCAGGAAGCTCTCGGCGTCGCCGTCGTTATCGGAGTAGTACGCGTGCAGCGAGATGTAGTCGACCTGGTCATAGGTGTGGGTCAGCACCGTGTGCTCCCAGGCACCGAAGGTCGGCATGGACAGGCTCGAGCTGCCGCACGCGACCAGCTCAAGGTTGGAGTCGATCATGCGCATAGCCCGCGCCGTCTCCTGGGCCAGCCGGCCATACTCCTCGGCCGTCTTGAACCCGATCTGCCAGGGACCGTCCATCTCGTTGCCCAGGCACCACAGCCGGATGTCGAAAGGCTCCTCCGCTCCATGCTCGCGGCGCAGGTCCGAAAGCTTGGTGCCGCCCGGGTGGTTGGCGTACTCGAGCAGCTGGCGAGCGGCCTGGACGCCTCGAGTACCGAGGTTGACAGCCTCCATTACCTCGACCTCGGCGAGCCGCGCCCAGTCGATGAACTCGTGCAGGCCGAAGGCGTTGGTCTCCAGCGTGTGCCAGGCGCCGTCGAGTCGGCGGGGCCGCTGGTCGACCGGTCCGACCCCGTCCTCCCAGTCATAGCCTGAGACGAAGTTGCCGCCCGGGTAGCGGACGACCGTCACACCGAGCTCACGGGTGAGCTCCAGCACGTCGCGGCGCAGTCCCTGCTCGTCCGCTTCGGGATGGCCTGGTTCGAAGATGCCGGTGTAGACGCAGCGGGCCATGTGCTCGACGAAGGATCCGAAGAGCCTACGGGGCACTGGGCCCAGAGTGAAGTCGCGGTCAAGGGTGATGCGTGCACGTGCCATGTAGGACTTCCTTGTCGGTTAGGAGCGAAGAAAAGGCCCCGACCCACCGGCTCGCCGGTGGGTCGAGGCCTTCTCTGGATTTGTCAGCCTTTGAGGCCGCTAGTTGCCACACCTTCGATGATGTAGCGCTGCAGCGCGATGTAGAGAATCAACACCGGCACCGAGGCGATCGTGGCGCCGGCCATGATCACCGGGTAGTCGGTAGCGAACGCGCCCTGCAGGGTGGACAGTCCGGCCGGCAACGTGAGCCGTTCAGGAGAGAACAGCACGAAGACGGGCCACAGGAAGTCGTTCCAGTTCCCGAGGAAGGACAGCACACCCAAAGTGATCAGCGCCGGCCGAGCGATCGGCAGGATGATCCTGGTCAGGATGGTCCAGGTGTTCGCTCCGTCGATCAGCGCGCTCTCTTCGAGCTCCCGAGGGATCCCGAGGAAGAACTGCCGCAGGAAGAACACCCCGAAAGCCCCTGCCGCTCCCGGCACGATCAGTGCGATCAGCGTGTCCAACCAACCGAGCTTGTCCATCAGCAGGTAGTTCGGCATCAAGAAGATGAAGTGCGGAACGAACAGGGTGCCGATGATCACGGCGAAGATCACTCCCCGCCCCTTGAACTGCATCCGAGCCAGCGCGTAGGCCGCCATCGACGCCACCACCAACACCAAGATGGAATGCGCCGACGCCGCGATCAGCGAGTTGAGAGCCCACAGCAGGACCGGGTTCTGGGTCTCAGAGAAGATGAACCTGAAGGCGCGAAGGGTGATCTCATCAGGGATGATCGTCAGTGGAACTCTGCGTGAGTCCGACAGCGACCGGAACGACGTCAGGTACATCCAGATAATCGGGATGACGAAGATGGCGGCAAGGATGACCATGCCGATCCAGAACAGCGGTCCGTTGTGATGACGGCTGCTTCGTTTGCGTCGACCCGGCGTGGCTTCGACGGTGGCCGGCCTGGCTTCGCTGGTTGTCTGAGTCATGACTTCCTCTCCCGCATCACGATGAAGTTGATGATGGAGATGACCGCCAGGAACAGGGCCAACACGTAGCTCATGGCCGATGCGGTGCCCATCTTGAACTGTCTCAGACCTTCCTCCGTCATCACCATGATCGCTGTCCGGGTGCTGTCACCAGGTCCACCCTTGGTCACCAGGTACGACTGTCCGAACATGTTCGCGCTCGCCAGGATGGTGGTCGTGATCACGAACACCAGCACGGTCCGCAGACCTGGGATGGTGATGAACCGGAACTTGCCCCAGGCGCCCGCACCGTCGAGCTCGGCCGCCTCGTACTGCTCGGCAGGGATGTTTCCGAGACCGGCCAGGTAGATCACGGTGTTGAACCCGAGGGTCCACCAGACCGTCATGCCCACCAGCGCGATCCACGCCCAGGGCTGGGTCTGCGCCCATCCGATCGGGCCGACGCCGACGAAGCCGAGCAGCCAGTTGATCAGACCGAACTGTGCGTCCAGCAGGTAGTTGAACAGCACGCCGATCACTGCGATGCCCAGCACGAACGGGGCGAAGATCATCGCCCGGAAGAACGTCCGACCCGGGAAGTGCCGGTTGAGCAGGATCGCGATGAGCAACGGGATCGAGATCAGGAACGGAACGCTGGCCACCACGAAGATGGCCGTGGCTCGCATGCCCTTCCAGAACGGTTCGTAGATCACCGAGCTGGAGTCGAGGAGGTTCTTGTAGTTGTCCAACCCGATGAACGGCTTCTGCGGCAGCATGAAGTCCCAGTCGTGCAGGCTGACCCACACTCCGAACAGGGCCGGACCCAGCACGAAGGTGGCCAGCAGCAGCAGGTACGGCGCACACAGCAGGTACGGCGTCGCCGTATGATGCAGTCGTAGCTTGCCGTGCCTACCCGAGGTGGCCCCCCGGACCGCCGGCGAGGTCTTCGCCGGCGCCGTGGTGGTGCTCATCCCCCATACTTCTTCGCGTTGGCGGCCAGGATCTGGTTGGCCTTCTCTGCACCCTCTCCAAGAGCAGTAGCAATGTCCTTCTTGCCCAGCATGGCCTCTTGGACTGCGGCGTTGCGGACCTGGTCGATGTCCTGGATACCCGGAACCGCAGGCACGAAGTTGACGAAGTCAAGCTCCTTGGCGAACTGGGTGACGGCGCCCTGCTTGGCGAACTCGGGATCCTCGCGGACGCTCTTACGGGCCGGAACCATGCCTGCCGTCGCCCAGGTGAGCGACTGCTGCGACATCCAGTTGACGAAGACCCGGCTGGCAGTTGCCTTGTTCTGGTCAGGCTGGACCTGACGCGGCAGCACGAAGTGGTGCGCGCCCGACCAGGTCTGGAGCGAGTCGCCGATCTGCGGTACCGGTGCGGCGCCCCACTTCAGCTTCTTGTTGTCGCTCAACGGCGTGGTCATCCAGGGGCCGTTGATCATGAAGGCGGCCTTGTCGTTGTTGAACGACACGTAGTTGCCGTCAGCCGCAGCGTTCTTGGGGCTGTGGCCGTTGTCGATCAGGTTCTTCCACCAGGTGAGTGCCTTGACACCCTCCTCGCCACCCCAGCCAACGGTGAGGCCGTCGTCGTTGACCATCTTGCCGCCGAACTGGTAGACGAGGGTCTGCCATTCCAGACCGTTGACGCTCAACGCCGAGGTCCACATGCCCTGCATGCCCTTCGACTTGGCCTTATCCAGGATGGCCATCAGCTCGTCGCCAGTGGTGGGAGCCTTCTCCGGGTCCTCACCGAGCTTCTCGAGCACTGTCTTGTTGTAGTACAGGCCAGCCGGGTGCACGTCCAGGGGGATGCCGTAGCGCACCGGGGCGTCGTCCTTTGGACCCTTATAGATCCCAGCTGCCCAGACGAGCGGGTGGAAGTCCTCCGCTGTCATCTTCAAGGCGGTGGCGACGTCGTCGAGCGGCTGCAGCACCTGCCGGGCCGCGTTCGTCGCCAGCGAGTACTCGTGCATGATGCCGATGTCGGGGCCCTTGCCGTTGCTCACGGCGGCCGGCAGCTTCTGGTAGTAGTCCGCCCAGGCAATCGCGGTCATGCTGACCTTGATGTTCGGGTGCTCGGAGTTGAACTTCTCCATCATCTTTTTCATGATCGGACCGTCACCACCGGTGAGGCCGTTCCAGTAGGCGAGCGAGACGTTGGGCCCGGTGTACTCCTCGGCGCCGCCGCTGCCTGGAACCGATGCGGCCTGTCCGGGGGCACCGGCAGAACCGGCGCCGCAAGCGGCAAGGCCCACTGCTGCTGCTGCCCCAACCGCGCCACCGAGGAGCCCTCGCCGGCTGATGTTCCTGTCCCGAATGAACGGAACTCCGGTACTGGATGCGCTGAACGTCTTTGTCATCGTGCTTCCTTTCATGGTGGTTTGATCCTTCGCCAGAGGGGTTGGCACCCGCCTATGGAGGCGGAGACTGCCGTGACTCTCTGGTGTCTTGCGGGCTAGCCGGCTCACTTGAATCGTTCGTACTGGCCCCGTGACGATAGTCACATGATCAGTAGTTTAAATCCAGCAAAGTGGGTCAATGCTAGGTGACGCTTTTACAACGTTGCTCTCAACCGCGCAGGCAGTCGAACTCGAACACCGTCCAGGACAGTGGAGGCAGGCTGGCCTTGAGCCGGCCGGAGTCCAGCACGTGGTCGGTGAACGGCCGCGGAGCTACCGCGCTGTGGTCCTCCAGGTTCGTCGTGTGGCGGTCCTGGTTCGACCCGGCGTGCAGCGTGCTGGCTTCCCGTACGGCGGTGGCTCCCAGCCCCCGGAGGTCGACCTCCAGCACCGATGACTCCTCAAGGCTGCGGTTGGCGACGAACAGGGCGGCCCGGCCGGTCTCTTCGTCGTAGGTCGCAGTGGCGTCCACGACCGGGACGTCAGTGTAGGTGGGAGAGTCGAACTTGTCACCGCTGGCTACCACCTGCACGATCTGCCCGGTGGCGAGTCGCCGCATCTGCTCGAACGGGTAGGCGATGGTCTGCTTCCAGGCAGCGCCACCCTCCTCCGAGCGGAGCAGGCCGATCACGTTGACGAGCTGGGCCTGGCAGGCGACCGTCACCCGGTCTCCGTGGCGGAGCAGCGAGTTCATGAACGTGCCGACCACGACGGCATCGGTCACCGAGTACTCGTCCTCGATCAGTCGCGGCTGCGGCTTCCACTCAACGGTGTTGGGCTTGGGGCCGTCGCCGCTGAACTGGTTGATGTACCAGACGTTCCACTCGTCGAACGACAAGTTGATCCGCTTCTTGTGGCGGCCGCGCGCCCGGACGGCGTCAGCGGTGGAGATCACGTCCTCGATGAAGTTGTCCATGTTCACCGCCGAGGCCAGGAACGTCAGCGGGTCGTTGTCGGTCTCCTCGTAGTAGGCGTGCAACGAGATGTAGTCGACGGTGTCGTAGGTGAGCTCGAGCACTGTCGACTCCCACTGCCCGAAGGTGGGCATCCTGGAGTTCGACGAGCCGCAGGCGACCAGCTCGATCTCGGAGTCGATCAACCGCATCGCCTTGCCGGTCTCGGCGGCGAGGCGACCGTACTCCTCGGGCGTCTTGTGGCCAACCTGCCACGGTCCGTCCATCTCGTTGCCGAGGCACCACAGCTTGTAGTTGAACGGGTCCTTGGCGCCGTTCGCGATGCGCCGGTCGGACCAGTAGGTGCCACCCTCGTGGTTGGTGTACTCGAGCAGGTCGCAGGCCTCCTGCAGACCCCGGGTACCCAGGTTGACCGCCATCATGACCTCGGTGTCGACCTTCTTGGCCCAGTCGTCGAACTCGTGCAGGCCGAACTGGTTGGTTTCGATGGAGTGCCACGCGAGGTCCAGCCGGGTGGGGCGCTGGTTCTTCGGTCCAGTGCCGTCTTCCCAGCGGTAGTTCGAGACGAAGTTGCCACCGGGGTACCGGACCACGGTCGGGCCGATCTCCTTGGTCAGTTCCATCACGTCGCGGCGAAGGCCCTGATCATCCGCTGTCGGGTGCCCCGGCTCGTAGATACCGGTATAGACACATCGACCCATGTGCTCCACGAAGGAGCCGAACAATCGCCGCGGAACCGGGGCAATCGTGAAGGCCGCGTCGAGGACGAGTTTCGCTGAGGGCATTAAGGGATCTCCCTTGATCGAGGTTTGATGGGGCGACGGCCGTCAGGTACGGCGCGGTGTGGCGCGGCCGGAAGCGTGCGCCCGTTAGGGGCTACATCGTTGTAACAGGCCGAGCACCTGACGTAGCCCGACCTGTCTTGTGCGGGACACTACATCGTTGTAGTTGGGCGCAACAATGGCGGATCTCATATTCTGGACGCTGCTCGTTCGACCGGCCGCCGCCGGGTGCTGGCCCGGTGAGCGACCGAGTGGGGCACCGTGAGGTTCTGGATGGGTCGGTCGGGGTCCGCGATGCGCGCCATCAACAAGGTGAGCGCCGCTTCAGCGAGCTCACCTCTGTCGAAGTGCAACGTGGTCAGCGGCGGCACGGAGTACTGCACTTCGGCCACGTTGTCATAGCCGACCACGCTGACATCGTCCGGCACCCGGAGCCCTGCCGACCACAGGGCGTTCAGCACACCCAGGGCGAGAGAATCGGTGAAACAGAAGATCGCCTCCGGCGGATCGCTGTGCGCCAGGAACGACCGGAGGGCGGCAGCGCCCCCAGCTGAGGTGTAGTCGTTCGTCTCGATCTCCAAACCGACATCTCGCTCCAGCCCAGCCTCGGCCAGGGCAGCGAGATAACCCTGTAGCCGCAACCTGGACGTCTCCGACTCCATCTTTCCCACCACGGCGATGCGTCGGTGCCCTTGTGCGACCAGCAAGGCGGTCATCTCCTGCGCCGCGGCCGGGTTGTCGATCCAGACGTGGTCGGCGACCGGCTGATCGACCTCCCCGATCAGCACCACCGGCGGTAGCGACACGCCCCGCTGCACAGCGGTGGTCTCGAGCAGCACCGGGTTGAGCACCATCCCGTCGATCAACTGCGCCCGGGCCCGGGACAGCAGCTGTCGCTCTCGCTCCGCTCCCCCGGCTGTCTCCTCGATCTGCACGCTGAGTCCTCGCCGCGTCGCGGCAGCGACCAGGTGGTGCGCCATCTCGGCGGAGTAGGCGGTACCTAGGTTCGGAAGCGCCAGTGCGATCAGCCCGCTGTGGCCGTTGCGAAGCCCGCGCGCGGCCAGGTTGGGGACGTAGTCGAGCTCGGCCATCGCGTGCTCAACCCGCCGCCGTGTCGTTGCGGAGACGGGGAAGGTGCCGTTCACCACGTTGGACACAGTCTTGGGAGACACGTTCGCACGGTGAGCCACATCCCTCACTGTTGCGCGCATGGCGGTCAACCTACACGGACGGGGGCGCTTAGGTAACCGTTGTAATGACGCTCAGGTCTTCGACCCCTAATTGTTGCCGCGAAAACGTTTAGATCATGCGAGCCGAGGACTATATTTCTTAGTCGAAGGTAGTACCGCGCGAACTGACTTATGACCTCATAGCGAGGCCCCGCTGGCCGCAGCCAGCGACTTGCTCACCCACGTCCCTTCAAGGAGTCCCGTCATCGTCGCAGCGCAGCAGGTTCGACCACACACCACCTATCGGCACGAGGCTTTCTTCTGGCGGAACTCTGCGCAGTTCCTGGCCGGTACCGTGCCCTTCATCGTGGAGGGACTGGCCGCCGACGAACCGGTGATGGTGGCAGTGGTCGACTCACAGACGCAGCTCATCCGCGAGGCCCTCGGCCCTGACGCCGACCGGGTGCACTTCGTGGACATGGCGGAGCTCGGCCGGAACCCGGCCAAGATCATCCCCGCGTGGCGGGAGTTCCTGGACGCCGAGTCGTCGGTTGGTCGACCAGTACGGGGCATCGGCGAACCCATCTGGCCAGGGCGTCGCCCGGAGGAGATCCTTGAGAGCCAGTTCCATGAGGCGCTGCTGAACATTGCGGTCGAGCCCGATACTCCGTTCTGGTTGCTGTGCCCCTACGACGCCGAACGGCTCCCGCCGTCGGTGATCGAAGAGGCACACCGCAGCCACCCTGCGATCAGGGACGCTGACGGCTATCGAGGCAGCATCACCTACGCCGGACGCACGCATATCGACACGATCTTCACATCGGACCTGCCCGAGCTGAGTGGGACGGCCGACGAGATGACGTTCTCCGAGGGACTTCGGGGCGTGCCACTATTCGTCGCGGTCAGGGCCCACGCCTCAGGGGTGCCAGCGGACGAGGCCGCGGCCCTTGCCGTCGCCGTCCAGAACCTGGCCATGAGCAGTCTCCAGCGCGGCGCCACCCAAGGCACCATCCGGGTGCGGAACGAAGAACACGCAGTCATCTGTGAAGTCCAGGACGAGATCAGGGTGGACGACCCGCTTGCCGGCCGCAAGGCGGTGCCGCGGGAACAGCGCAACGGCCTCTGGTCGGCCAACCAGGTCTGCGACCTCGTCCAGTTCCGCTCCACCACGGCGGGGACGACAGTGCGGATCTACCACTGGATCTGACCTGTTGCGACGCGTCGCCCCAGAGGTGGCGACCGTGCCATCGCAGGAGCCGGTAACCATTGCGATAATTCATATTTGGGTGAACGTCCAGCAGTTTTGCGGAGGGGCTTTACATTGTTGGGCTCCAGGTAAAACATAGAAGTCAGCCGTGGCGTATCCTTAAAGGTACGTAACGTTGGGCCCTGTCGGTATTGCACCGGCCCCCCGACGGTGCTTACCGGCGGGGCCCTGCGCCACGGTCTTTTACTTATGTTGAAGATTTTGGTAATTAGTTCCCTGGATCCCGGCTATTAAAACTACCGTTGGACCTTACTCAACCGTTCCTATAATCCCTGTCGCACAGATAACCAGACTGTGCCGCTGGTCATCTCGGTCGGTACGAGGTTGGCGGGAAGGTTCGCGCTACCCGGGCTCGCAGCTGCTCCAGCTCACCGACGATCAGCCCGGCTGCCCTGGACTGCACGAGGACGTTTCCAATCGCCGTGGCCTCGACCGGACCGGCCAGAACCGTGCGACCCGTTCGGTCGGCGGTCAGCTGGCACAGCAACGTGTTCTGGCTCCCGCCACCGACAATGTGCACCGTCCGGATGGTCTTGCCGCTGAGCAGCTGCGCCTGGTCGATCGCCTCAGCATACGCTGCGGCCAAGCTTTCCAGAATGCTGCGGACAAGCTCTGCCGGCGTCCTCGGTGCCGACAACCCCTGGTCCGCACAGAGCTGGACGATCCGGCTCGGCATATCGCCCGGCGGCAGCAGACCCGGGTCGTTGGCGTCAAAGATGGCGACCTGACTCCTCACCTGCGCGGCCTGGGTGATGAGGGTCGGCAGGTCAACGTGTGCGCCGTCGCGCTCCCAGGTCCGTACGCATTCACTCAGAAGCCAAAGCCCCATCACGTTGTGCAGATAGCGAATTCGTCCGTCCACGCCACCTTCATTGGTGAAATTCGCGTCACGGCTGGAGTCGTCGAGGACTGGCTTGTCGAGCTCGACGCCGACCAGCGACCAGGTTCCCGAGGAGATGTACGCAGCGTCGTCGGTCAGCATCGGCACGGCGACGACGGCCGAAGCGGTGTCGTGTGACCCGACCGCAACGACATCAATGGCACGGTCGGTTCCGATCTCGTGTGCCACCGAGTGGCGAAGGCGACCGATTCTTGAGCCGGCCGCGACCAGGCGCGGGAACAGCGCCAAGGGCAGGCCGAGCCGGTTCATCAGCTCGTCGTTCCACTCGCCGCTGCGTACGTCGAGCAGGCCTCCAGTGGACGCGTTGGTCCGCTCGGCCACCTTCTCTCCCGTCAGCCAGAAGCTCAGCAGATCTGGCAGCATCAGGACCGTGTCGGCTCCGTCCAGCTGTCCGGCAGCTCGATCAACAGCGAGCTGGTACACAGTGTTGAACGGCAGGAACTGCAGCCCATTCGCGGCGTAGAGCGACGCCAGGTCGACGACATCGTGCACGAGCTCGACCCCGCGGTGGGTCCGCTCATCCCGATAGTGGAACGGGTTGTTGATCATCATGTCGCCGCGCAGCAACGCATAGTCGACCGCCCACGCGTCGATGCCGATGCTGGCCAACCCGGGCTCGGCCGCAACGGCTTTGCCCAACCCGACCAGCACATTGCGATAGAGCTCAAGGATGTTCCAGTGCAGGCCGTCGGCCGTCCGCACTGGCTGGTTGGGGAACCGGTGGACCGCCTCGACACTCAGCGTGTCCGGACCCACCCGACCGATGATCACCCGGCCGCTGGTGGCACCCAGGTCAACCGCAGCCACGACACCGGAGCTGGTCATCTCCGCCCCCTCGGCCGGCTCACCGGAGGAACGCGGCCGCGACACCCGCGTCGACGGGGATGTGCAACCCGGTCGTGTGGCTGAGGTCGGATGAGCAGAGTACGAACACTGCGTTGGCGACGTTCTCGGGCAGTACCTCACGCTTGAGCAGGGTGCGCTGCGCGTAGTACTTTCCGAGCTCCTCCTCCGGCACGCCGTAGACGGCTGCGCGTTTCGCGCCCCAGCCGCCGGCGAAGATGCCGGAACCTCGGACCACGCCGTCGGGGTTGATGCCGTTGACCTTGACCCCGTACTCCCCCAGTTCGGCCGCGAGCAGCCGCACCTGGTGTGCCTGGTCGGCCTTGGTCGCGGAGTAGGCGATGTTGTTCGGGCCGGCGAAGACCGAGTTCTTCGAGGAGATGTAGATAATGTCTCCGCCCAGCTTCTGCTCGATCAGCACCTTCGCGGCCGCTTTCGAGACCAGGAAGGAGCCCTTCGCCATCACATTGTGCTGCAGGTCCCAGTCGGCGACGGTGGTGTCCAGCAACGCCTTGGACAGCGAGAGTCCGGCGTTGTTCACCACGATGTCGAGCCCGCCGAACGCCAGCACAGCAGCGTCGATGCTGGCCCGCACTGCATCCTCGTCGGCGACGTTGGCCGCGACGCCCACGGCCACGTCGGTGTTCCCGATCTCGGCCGCCGCGCCCTGTGCCTTCTCCAGGTCGAGGTCGGCGATGACCACACAGGCACCTTCGGCGGCGAGCCGGGTGGCGATGGCCTTGCCGATGCCTGAAGCGGCGCCGGTGACCAGGGCGATCCGGGAGGCGAGCGACTTGGGCTTGGGCATCCGCGCCAGCTTGGCCTCCTCGAGCGCCCAGTACTCGATCTTGAACTTCTCCGCCTCGTCAATCGGCGCGTAGCTGGACAGACCCTCGGCGCCCCGCATCACATTGATGGCATTGACGTAGAACTCACCGGCGACCCGGGCGGTCTGCTTGTTAGCCCCGTAGGAGAACATGCCCACACCGGGGACCAAGATGATCAACGGGTCGGCCCCGCGAATGGCCGGTGAGTGCGGAGTGGCGTTGCGGTCGTAGTACGCCTGGTAGTCGGCGCGGTACGTCTCGTGCAGCTCGGTGAGCCGGGCGATCGACTCCTCCACCGTTGCCGAGGCGGGCAGGTCGAGAACCAGCGGCTTGACCTTGGTCCGCAGGAAGTGGTCCGGGCAGCTGGTGCCGAGTGCGGCCAACCGCGGATGCTCGGCCGATGCCAGGAAGTCCAGTACCACGTCGGCGTCGGTGAAATGTCCGACCATCGGCTTGTCATGGGAGGCGATCGACCGCAGCGTCGGAGCGAGCGCGGCCGCCTTAGCACGCCGTTCGGTCTCCGGCAGCGCGGCGTACCCGTCCAGCGCCGGCCCGAACGGCTCCGGCTTGGCATTCTGAGCAATGTAGGCAGCAGCGGTGTCGATGATCCACAGCGAGTTGGCCTCCGACTCCTCCGACGTCGCGCCCCACGCAGTGATGCCGTGGCCGCCGAGGATGCAGCCGATCGCCTGAGGGTTGTCGGCTTTGATCTTGGCGATGTCGAGGCCCAGCTGGAACCCGGGACGGCGCCACGGCACCCACACCACCTTGTCGCCGAAGATCTTGCTAGTCAGCTCCTCGCCGTCGGCTGCGGTGGCGATCGCGATGCCGGAATCGGGATGGAGATGGTCAACATGGGCTGCGTCGACCAGGCCATGCATCGCCGTGTCGATCGACGGCGCCGCTCCGCCCTTGCCGTGCAGGCAGTAGTCGAACGCGGCGACCATCTCGTCTTCGCGATCGAGGCCGGGATACACATCCACCAGCGACCGCATCCGGTCCAGCCGGAGCACCGCCAGGCCGCTCTCCTTCAGCGTGCCCAGGTCGCCGCCGGAGCCCTTGACCCAACACAGCTCCACCGGCTCGCCGGTCACTGGATCGATCTCGCTGCCCTTGGCGGAGGTGTTTCCACCGGCGTAGTTGGTGTTCTTCGGGTCCGAGCCGAGCCGGTTTGAGCGCTCGATCAGCTCCGTCACCGCAGTGTTAGTCATCTCATGCTCCCCATCCGGCCTGATGGCCGCCCACTCGTTCGGTGTTGATCTTGGTCTGGTAGCCGGACTCGGCGTACGCCTTCATCGGGTCGGCCGGCAGACCCCGGGACTGGCGCCACTTCGCGAGCTCAGGCCGGACGTCGGTGTAGAAAGCGTCCATCAGAATGCCGTTGGCACCAAGAACATCGCCCGCCTCCTGAGCGGCCAGCAAGGCATCCCGATCCACCAGCAAGGCCCGGGCCATCATCTCTTGGACGTTGAGCACCGAGCGGATCTGGCCGGGGATCTTGTCCTCCACGTTGTGGCACTGGTCCAGCATGAACGCCACATCGGAGTCCGGGCCGAAGCCGCCACCGCGGACTACCTCGAACAGGATGCGGAACAGCTGGAACGGATCCGCCGAGCCGACGATCAGATCGTCGTCGGCGTAGTACCGGGAGTTGAAGTCGAACGAGCCGAGCTTCCCCAGCCGCAGCAGCTGCGCGACGATGAACTCGATGTTGGTGCCGGGCGCGTGGTGACCGGTGTCCAGGCAGACAGTAGCCCGTTCGCCGAGCGCGCTGACCTGGACATAGGAGGTGCCCCAGTCCGGCACGTCCATGTGGTAGAACGCCGGCTCGAAGAACTTGTACTCCAGCACCAGCCGCTGATCTTCACCGATCCGGTCATAGATCTGCTGGAGGCTGTCGGCCAGCCTGTCCTGCCGGCCGCGGATATCACCCTGCCCGGCGTAGTTGGTGCCGTCGGCCAGCCAGATCTTCAGGTCCCGTGAGCCGGTCTGGTCCATCACCTCGATGCATTCGAGGTGATGCTCGATTGCCTTGCGGCGCACCGACTCATCCACATGGGTGAGGCTGCCGAACTTGTAGATGTCGTCCTGGAAGGTGTTCGAGTTGACGGTTCCCAGCGCGACGCCAAGATCAGCCGCGTACGCCCTCAGGGCCGCGTAGTCGTCCACCTTGTCCCACGGGATATGCAAGGCAACCTTCGGTGCCAGGCCGGTCAGCTCGTTCACCTTGGCTGCATCGGCCAGCTTCTCCTGGATCGTCCGCGGGGTACCCGGAGTGCCGAACACTTTGAACCGGGTACCGGAGTTGCCGAACGCCCACGAAGGTAGCTCGATCACTTGACCGGCGAGCTGGTCGGCAATGGATGCAAACGTAATCACGCATGACTCCTTACTTCAGAGGTTGTTGACCGGCTCACCGACTGCCCGCCGGTGACGATTTCGATGTCCGAGCCCGGCAGTGCCAGCTCCGCCGTCACTCCCTCGGGGAGATCGGCGTCAACCCGGAGCTCGCCGTCGACGATCTCCCAGGCAACCCGGACGTCGCCATGCGGCGTCCGCAGCGAGGTCTTCGCCCAGGTGAGATCGCCGCCCGGCTGCGGCGCAATCCGGACTCGCTGGTATCCGGGCGCGGCAGGAGCAAGGCCGCCGACGACGCGATGCATCCAGTCCGCGACCGCGCCCAGTGCGTAATGGTTGAAGCTGGTCATCTCGCCCGGGTTGATCGATCCGTCGGGCAGCATCGAGTCCCACCGCTCCCAGATCGTCGTCGCCCCCATCGTCACCGGATACAGCCAGGACGGGCACTCCCGCTCCAGCAGCAGCCGGTAGGCCTCGTCCAGGTGCCCGGTCATGGTGAGCGCATCGGAGATGTAGGGCGTCCCCGCGAACCCGGTGGCGACCCGATAGCCGTTCTCAGCAACGAGCTCAGCGAGCCGGTCGCCGGCAAACTGCAGCTGGGGTTCGTCCAGCAACCCAAAGGCGATGGCCAGCGCGTACACGGTGGGACAGTCGCTCAGCACCTGACCCTGGTCGGTCACGTAATGGGTGTTGAAGGCCCTGCGGACCCGGGCCGCCAGTGCCGCGAAGTGCTCCGCCTCAGCGTCCAGCCCGAGCTCTCGGGCGGCAGCGGCCACTGTGGCACTGCTGCGGTACACAGCTGCCGTTGACACCACGCTCTTGTCCGCCTTCGCCGCAGCCGGATCCTCTGGAGGCGCCGCCGGGTCGAGCCAGTCAGCGAACTGGAAGCCACTATCCCAGAGGTCCTGCTCCGACAGCTTGCTCTCCACCCGGCGGACGTGAGCAGCCATGGCCGGGAATGCCTCAGCCAAGGCATCACGATCGCCGTAGGCCTGCCAGGCCGCCCAGGGCACCCATGCTGCCGCGTCGCTCCAGAACGAGGTTGAGTCCTGGGCGCCGAAGTCCTTGTTCGGCGGCAGGAACTTGATCACGTCCGGGACGACGAAGGGCACCATGCCGTCGGCCGCGCGCTGCTCGACGTCAAGATCGCGGAGCCAGTCGCGCAGGAAGCCGCTGGAGTCGAAGAGGAAGACGGCGGTCGGGGAGAACACAGCGAGGTCACCGGTCCATCCCAGCCGCTCGTCGCGCTGCGGGCAGTCGGTCGGCACGTCGACGAAGTTGCCGCGCTGTCCCCAGACGACGTTGCGGTGCAGCTGGTTCAGCATCGGGTCGGAGCACTCGAAGTCACCGATCCGCTCCAGCGCCGACGAGACGACGACGGCGACCAGGGAGTCCACCGTGAGCTCCCCCGGCCACCCGGTGATCTCGGCATAGCGGAAGCCGTGGAAGGTGAAGGTCGGCTCGAAAAAGTCGTCATTGCCGCTCATGATCAGCTCGTCGGTCGCCTTCGCACTGCGCAGCGGACGGACACCGAGCTCGCCGTCCTCCAGCACCTCGGCGTGGCGCAGCGTGATCGTCTCGCCCCGCTCGCCGCGCACCGAGAACTTCAACCAGCCAACGAGGTTCTGGCCGAAGTCGACCAACGTCCTACCTGCGGGCGACTGCCAGATCTTCACCGGCCGGAGCTCCTCATGCCGCACCACTGGCGGTCCGACGTACTCGACCAGCTTGTCGACGTCGAAGTCCAGCGCCGTGACGCCGGTCCAGGAGTCACTGGAGAATCCCGGACGCAGCCACGCATCCGAGGCCAACCGGGCGTCGATGGTCTGCCCGTCGTAGAAGTCGTCGGCGAGCACGGCAGACGGACCCGAGGTCCACGACCCGTCGGTGCGGACTACCTGCTGATGACCGTCTTCGTAGGTGATCACCAGCGCACCGATCGCGCCGAGCCGGTCACCGTAGAACGCGCGGCCACCACTCCAGGTCAGGCGACCCCGGAACCAGCCGTTGCCGAGTCCGAAGCCGAGCACCACCGGCGCCTCGGACGTGTTCTGGAGCAGGTCGGTGACCTCATAGCTGCGATAGCGCAACCGCCACTCATAGCTGGACCAGCCAGGGCTCAGCACATCGTCGCCGACCTTGGCCCCGCCCAGGTACGCCTCGAAGATGCCTTGGGCCGATGCCTGCAGTTCGGCCTTGGCGACCGGTCCGTGGCCGGACTCCAGGGTGAACTCGGTCCGCAGCAGTGGCGCGTTCTGATCCTGGGCGGAGCCGATCATGGTGGCGGACGAAATCTCAGACATGTGGACCTTTCTTCAGTTCACGAAGGGATTGGAGGAACTCTGAGGGATTATGGGAATGTAAGGGATGCACCATCACGAACAGACCTTTGCGGCCTTCACCGAAAGCCAGCGGGCGAGCTCGGACACGCTCGGAGTTCTTGTGGTGGGTTCGGTCGCCCGCGGTGATGAGCGGCCCGATTCCGACGTTGATGTCTACCTCGTTGTCACCGACTCTGCCTACGACGTCGCGGCGAGGGCCGGACGGGTTGGCTACGTGAGCACGGTCGGCGTGGCCTACCTTGGCGGATATGTCGATGTGAAGCTGGCGTCCCCCGGCTACCTTCGCGCCGCCGCTGACCGTGGCGATCGCTTCCTGCTCCAGCACTCGGCCGTGCATTCCGCGCTGGCCGCGGGACGGTGCGCGCTGGCCCACCATCGGCGCCTGTTCCGCGGGCAGAAATACCTGGCCGCCGACCTCACCGGACTGGCGCCTGCGCTCCCCGATGGATTCCTCGACGCCTGGTCGGACATCATCGACCAGCCCTCGCCGGAGAGGGCGGGGGACTTGATCGATGTCGTCGACCGGTGGTTGGCAGATCCGTTGACCGGCGATGAAGCACTCTCGGCCTTCATCGCCGCCAACGAGCTGGGCTGGCACAACCACACGATCCCACCCGAATACTGGTGATGATCGGCGGTCTCCACGACCGAGTCCACGGCTCAGCACGAACATGTCAGCCCTTGACCGCACCCGACGTCATGCCGGCCACGATCTGTCGGTTGAAGAACATGTACATCACCAGCGGCGGGATGGTGATCAACAAGATGTCAGCGAACAGCAGGTTCCACTGGTTGAGCGTCTGACTCTGGAAGTTGTACAGGGTCAGCTGCACGGTCACCCCCTCGTTTCCGGGGAGGAAGTAGAGCGGGCCCGCGAAGTCATTGAATACGAAAACGGCCTGCACGACGATGACTGTGACGACCACCGGCTTAAGCAGAGGCAGGATCACACTGAAGAAGAGCCGCAACGGACCGGCGCCGTCGACAATCGCTGCCTCGTCCAGCTCTCGTGGGATGCTCGACACGAACGACTTGAAGAGCAGGATGCAGAACGAGAGCCCGAAGGTCACCTCGATCAGGATCATCCCCGGCATGGTCTTGAACAGTCCGAGCATTTGCATCACCCAGATCGTCGGCACCACCGCCGGCGGCACGATCAGGCCGGCCAGCACGAAGAAGTTCGCGATTGCGTTCCAGCGGGACTTGCGCCGATCGAGGATGTAGCCGGCCATTGCGGCGAGCACAACCATGATGATCACACTGGTCACAGTCAACGTGATGCTGTTGATGAAGGCGCGCAGCACAACGAACTGGTTCGTCTGCAACACGGTCGAGATATTCTCAAACAGCGCCCATTCTGTGGGCAGGGTGAACGCCAGATCGGCGGCATCCTTCACCGTCTTGCTCGCGGTCAGGAAGATGAAGGCGAACGGGACCAGGAAGATCACGATGGACGCGAGGATGGCGATGATCCCGACGATCCAGCTGCGGCGTCTCTCGTGCTTCATCGTGGGGCCTCCTGCCGGTTGAAGTAGATCGACATCGGCACGACGATTGCGGCCACGACGACGAAGAGCACCACGTTTCCAGCGGTGGAGAGACCGTAGAAGCCGGCCTGGTACTGCTTGTAGATGACCGAGGCGATCACGTCACTGGTAAATCCCGGTCCACCCTTCGTCATTGCCCAGATGAGGTCGAATGACCGCAGGCCCCCGATCAGCGAGAGCAGGATCACCGTCGTGGTAGCCGGCCGGAGCAACGGCAAGGTGATGTTGAAGAACATCTGCCGACCGGTCGAGCCATCGACCTTGGCCGCCTCGTAGTACTCCTGCGGAATGGCCACCATTCCGGCGATGTAGATCAGGGTGGCAATGCCGATGCCTTTCCAGACGTCGACGCCGATGACCGAGTAGAGCGCGAGGCTCGGGTCGGTGAGCCAGCCCGGTCCCGTGATGCCGACCGCCGCCAGTGTCTTGTTCACCAAGCCGTTGAAGGGATCCAGCAAGATTTTGAACGTCAGCCCGACTCCGATGGTGGAGACCAGCACCGGGAAGAAGACCACTGACCGGAGGTAACCGCGCCCGATGATCTTCGAGGTAAGCAGCACGCCGAGCAGCATCCCCAGCACAACCTTCGCCGCCGAGGTGAGGAAGGCGTAGATGAAGGTGTGGGTGAAGCCACTGACCAGCGTCGGCTCCTTGAAGAACAGGATGAAGTTGTCAAGGCCGATGAACTCCGTGGTGGACAGGGTCCAGCGGGTCAGGCTGAAGTAGAACGAGGCAAATGTCGGGATCGCGAACAGCACGATGAAGAGCAAGCCAGGGATGGCGAAGAACCAGAGGGGGTAGGGGCTCCGCCGTCGTCGCCGTGGTCGAGCTTGATTGCTCGCTGTCTGCACTCCAGAGGGAGTCAGCGTTGAGACCATCTGTCATCTCCAAATATGAAGGACGTACAGGTACGGAGGGAGTTGCCGGGGCGACCGGCACGCGGTCGCCCCGACGGTGCTGGTAGCGACCTACCAGCCTTCAAGCCCGAGCTGCTGGGCCTGCTTCTTCACGTCCTCGTCGTACTGCTTGGCGCCCTTTTCGGCCGACGAGATTCCGGAGCCAACCTCAACGGTGATGTTTTCCAGGTTCGGGCCCTTGATCGGCGACAGGAACTCCAGAGCCGGGCTGACCTTCTTGTTGTCCAGGTAGGGCTGCATGTCCTTAACGGCTGCCGGCACGGAGTCGGGCAGGGTGCACGAGCTGATCGCGTACGGGCCGCTCACCGACCCGGCCTTCTGCTGCACCGCGCAGCCCTCAGTGGAGTTGACCCACGCGACGAACTTCTTCGCTGCATCCAACTTGGCGCCTTCAGTCGTCTTCGGAATGTAGATGGCGTTGGGCAGCCAGAGCGTCATCTGCGTGTTCGCGGCATCCTGTGCCGGCAACGGGAAGAACCCGACATCGTCCACGTTCTCCGGGTAGTTCTGAACCACCGTAGAGAGGACAGCCGTGAGCATCGGGTAGTGGGCCGCCGTGCCGGTGGCGATTGCCTTGACGCCGTCATCGAACTTGGCTGAGGCGAAGTTCTTGTTGTAGTAGCCGTCGGCGTGGGTCTGCTGCTGGTTCTTGAACGCCTGGAGTGCCGGCTGGTCACTGTACTTCGCCTTGTTGGCCGTGTAGTCGGCCGCCCAGTTCGGATCCTGGGCGGCGACGTTGGCGAAGTCGCCGAGGACGAAGAGCTGGGAGGTCCAGGTATCCCCGAACGTCTGCTCGATCGGCGTGACCTTGCCGTCGGCCAGAATCTTCTTGTTGTTGGCGTCGAACTCCGCCCACGACGTGGGTACCTTCAGCCCGAGCTTGTCGTAGACCTTCTTGTTGTAGAGCACGCCGCCCGCGAACGTGGTGCCGAGCGGTGCACCGTAGGTCCCGTTGGGGGTGCTGACGACGGTCTTCATCTCCGCGGAAAGCTGGTCAACCCACGGCTGGTCAGTGAGCGGCGCCAGGTTGGTGTCCGGGTTCAGCGCTTGGAACAGCGACCCGGAGTTGTAGTAGAAGACGTCGGCCATCTCCCCCGTCGACAGCTTCGTCTTGGTCAGGTTGTCGCCCTCGGTTCCGGTGGGCTGCGTCTCGAGGGTCAGCTTAATGTCGGGGTTCGCTGCCGTGAAGCCATCGGAGAGGGCCTTGAACAGGGTGTCATTCGCGGTGCCGGTCCCATACAGGACGGTGATGTTGGTCGCCCCGGCGGACCCGGAGTCACCACCGCCGCCGACGGAGCCCACCGAACACCCGGCCAGGATCGTCGCTATCGCGGTAGCCGCCAGCAACGGGCGGGCAAATCGATGGATACGTACTGGAAGCACGCTTACCTCCTTGTAAGACGATGGTGAATTAAAACGATTCACTCTGTGGTCTCATGGAGTCTAGGAGGCGATCTTGAACACTGTCAACCCCCGGCTTAACGCCCAGATCCGGCTCAGGTGAGAGCGAATACAGACGGCGGCATCGCCCAGGATTCGCGGCCTATGCAGACGCAGGTCGTCCTATGCCGTGGTAGGTCGTCGGCGTCGACATTGGTTATGCGGCGCTGCCCGATCCTGACTTTGCTGAGGTTGTCCTGGCGCCGGCAGTGGAACGCCGGACAACCAGCTCGGGCAGGAACTGCACCTGCTGATGCTGGTGCGGTAGGTCTGTCTCGAGCGCCGCAACCTCCTCGAAGAGCAACTCAGCAGCTCGCCGCCCCAAGATCTCCCGAGGTTGCCGGATGGAGGACAACGGAACCGCGGCTGCCGCTGCGAAAGCGATGTCGTCGTAGCCGATGATCGCCACGTCCTCGGGAACCCGCATGCCTTGGGTCACAAACCCTTGCAGCAGACCGATGGCCAACAAGTCGTTCGCTGCAAAGACCGCCGTAGGCCGTTCGGTCGCCGACATGAGGGCGATCTCGGCTGCCGCGCTGACCCCCGACTTGGTGTCCAGGCGCGGCGTGGACAGCGTCATCAAGTGACCGTCGGGGCCCATCGACGAAGCTCCGAGCCGCGCACCGAGACTCCGATCGCGAACCTGTTGCAGGCGTTTCGGTCCTCCCACGAAAGCAATCCGTTGGTGGCCCAGCTCGACCAGATGCGCAACCGCGAGCCTGCCACCTTCGACATCGTCGACCGAAACCGAACAGACGTCGGCCACGCCCGCAGCTCTATCCACCAGTACCACCGGGATGCCTTGGCGCCGCAATCGAGCGATTCGGTCACCGATCTCCCGGATGGGCGCGAGCAGCACGCCACGGACCCGTTGCTCCTCGAACAGCTCGAGCTGCCTCAGCTCTCGACTGACCTGCTCGGCGCTGTTCCCGAGCTGGACCGCATAACCACGCTCATGAACATAGTCTTCGACACCGCCGACAATGTCGGTGAAGAAGGGGTTGGCGATCTCCATCACCACCATGCCGATCGAGCGACTCCGTCCGGCCCGCAGCTGGCGAGCCGACTCGTTGCGGACCCAACCGAGTTTCACGATCGCATCCTCAACCCGCTGCCGAGTCGCCTCCGAGACGACGGCCGAGGAGTTGACTACGTTGGAAACCGTGCCGACAGAGACACCCGCAAGGGCGGCGACGTCCTTCACGCTGACCGGCGATTTCTGCACTGCCATGTCCTTGGCCCACCCATCCACTCACAGCCGTCGCCACGGCGTTCCCTGAGACGCTGCGATGATGCGACTCGGACCACCTACAGCGAGGGATCATGAACCCGGAACCCGTCGCCCTTGATTCGTATCAACGTATCATCCCGGGCCCTCCCGGCCGGGCGACACGGCGATCTCGGACGCCGCCGTGTGGCCTGTCAGCACGAGCCAGGATCAGATGACCGCTGTCACAGCCGGCATCGGCTCGTCACCGGCTTCCTGCTTCACGCAGCAGCCGCACCGGACCGAGCAGACCGTAATCGTGCACCTCGGTGGTCTGCATCCGGCGCTCTCCCCCGGCCAGCTCGCCAATGATGTCGGGCACGTTGTCGTAGTAGCCGCGGGCAAGCAGCCGGTTGTTCAGCGAACTCGACACCCGGATCATGACCGTGTTGTCCCCTGCGCGCAGTTGGTCGGTGACGTCGACGACGGGAGCGGAGGTATCGAAGCCCTTCAGCTCGCCTTCGTTGACCCGCAGCGAGCCGAGGCCCCCGGCCGTGGATCCGAGGTCAAGCAGGTACCGGTGTCCCTCCTGCGGCTGATGCTCAAGGTGCAGTGTGGTGGTGTACTCACCGACGCCGGAGACCTCGGGCCCGACTTCGGCAATGTCCTTCCACGGGCGCAGAGTTGTCGTCCCGGCTTCGATGCGGGTGACGGCCGTCGTCGGACGGACCTCGCGGGTCTCGTAGCCGAGCCCACGGTCCTCGGTGATGAGCTGGAGCTCACCGGCATCCCAGCTCTCCACGGCAACCCTCCACTCGGAGAGGTCGGCGACCGTCTCGCGCGAGCTCGCCGGGGACTCGGGTGCGGTGGTCGCCGACCTGTCGAGGGTGAGGAGGGCCGTCTCGCCGGGGGCCAGCGTGAGCGTCAAGATGGTGCGCGCGCCGTCCTGGCGGACTCCGGAGTGTGGGTGGGTGGCCCCGGTCCAGCCGTCAATCCGGTGCACGGCACCGACGCCGGCGAGGGCTACCTCGACCTCGACCGCCTCTTGAGTCTCGTAGAGGAAGTGGTAGAGGTACAGGTTCAGCAGGTTACCGTCCTCGCGCAGGTGACTGAGGATGCTGCGGTTCTCGCTGGTGAACTCCGCACGTCCCGCAACGCCGAGCTTCCGCAGCGCATCGACGGTCCGCGTGGGGTCATCGATCGCGACGACGGTGGGCAGCGCGAGCAGTTCTTTCAAGGTGGTGCCGAGTTCCTGATCACGTCCGTCGAGACCCGGTGTCCGCGCAGCGGCGCGCTGATGGGTCGTGTGCAGGCCCTTCATCAACAGCTTGAGTTCGCGTGCGCCATGGACGACGAGCACCTTGAGCCCCTCCCGGGCCCATTCGAGGACCTTCGCCGCGGCGTCGGGATCCAGCTCACTTTGATACACGATCAGTGCCTGGTAGCCGGGGCCGTTCGGCTGGACCACCCCGTCGGAGAACGACACGTCGTCGTGCAGCAGAAGTGAGCCGTCGAAGAACTCATACGTCCAGCCGGCGTCCTGCATGCCGAGGTCCTGCCACCAGTGGTTCTCACGGTTGCGCATCCAGTGGCGGCCGTAGGCCTCCTCGTCGGGAGTGCGGGTGCCGTCCTCGCCGAGGAAGCCGATGCCGGACATGTTGTCGGTGAAGTGGTCGGTACGCAGGATCCCGACATCGATCCTGGGCTTGCCCTGGCGGAGGACCGCCTGGTAACGGCCGAGGGCGGCGTTCCACAGTGGGTAGAACTCACAGGCCGGCTGTCGGGTGTCGAACCGCTCGGAGAACATCGGCCACATGCCCTCGTGCCCTGGCCACTTTGTGACGCCTTCCGCGCCGGCGGTACTGGCCCAGCCGTGCAGGACCGTCTTGGTGATGCCGGCGGCCAGCTGGGTGGCGATGATCTGGTCGTAGAACCGGTGGTCGAGGATGTGGTTGCGCGTGGTCGCGCCGGTCTCCGAGGAGTACTGCTTGCCGAACAGGTGCGCCGGGCCGGCCATCAGACGGTAGGCATCGATCTGGGATGCGAACTCCAGTGACTCGGTCTCGATGCCATCCACCTCCGGGCCGGGCCGGGTGAGCTCGAACGGTAGACCGTAGCTGATCTCCGCCCGCAGCGTCATCTGGTTGTCGTGAAGGAACGTCGCGAACGGGCGCAGCATGTTCTCGATATAGAGATCGGTCAGCGTCCGCACATAGTCGAAGCGAACCTTCTCCACCGTCACCCGGTGCTCATCGAGCGGCTCGTTGTGATAGACGGTGTCGACTGCCATGAAAGCCGCATCCCGCGTCAAAAAAGGTAGCCAACCCGTGATGTCGTAGCCGCGCCGAGTCCGGAACTCTTCGACGACCGTATGGCCCCAGAACAGCCCGCCGGCACCGTAGGTCGACAGCTCGAGGGAGTCCATGTACATCTGGGCGCGGGGGTTTCGAGCGATCTGCTCACGCAGTTCGGGGGTGAGCACCGTCGACTCCCAGTAGTCGATCACGGCCTGAGCGCCCTCGGGGTCAACGTAGCTGACCGTGTAGTTGACGGAGGCGGACGGCGATGCGGTCTGGCCGGTGCCATGCATCCAGTACGTGAAGAGCCGCCAGGTGCCCTCGTCCGGCGCTGTCCACTCCAGTGCCTCATCCCGCACCTGGCTGGTCAGGTCAACCACGGAGTCGACATCCAAGACGGCGCCGACCTCTGTCTCCTCCACGACGCGGGCGGCGATGACGGCGACCAACACCTGCTTGCGGATGACACCGCGGTGCCCGGGAAGCTTCCGGGCCGCCGGCTCGGCGTTCAGATCGATCCGCTGCAGGGCTCCGGTGCGTGAGGTGCCGGCGAGAAGGTCCTCACTGACCAGGTCCAGTTCCTTTGCGGCCGCCGGGTGGTCGGCGTCGATGGTCGGGAGGTTGGCGTTCGACCAGTTCGTGCCGGAGGTGAAGCTCACCGACATGTTGCGCTTCGTTGTCTCCTCGACCACGATCTGCGAGTCGTGAACCCACTCCTCCGCACCCCATCCGTAGCGGGAGTGGTCGATGTTTCCCTCATCCATGGCGAGGAACTCCATGCCGCCGAACCCCAGCCGGTGAGCAGTGTCGATCTCGTACCGCAGCGTCTCGTCGGTGTGGAGCCCCTCCGCAAGCCACCAGCGCAGCTCGGGCCGGTACTCAATGGGCGGGTTCTTGATGAGCCGGACGAGGTCATCCATGGCCATGATGTTCTCCTTTGAACGCGTACGCCGCTACGCCTGCAATTTCGCTGAAACGTATCACAACTACCTACCAGTTGGTAGGTGTGAGCCGCGGCCATTCTCACCTAAGCCGGATGCCCTCGAGAAGCTGTCGGAGGGTACGTGCCCCCTGGACCGGGCTGACCGACTCATTGATCAGCCATTGAGCTTCTAGGCCCTCCACGGCGGCAAGGATGACGGCCGCAAGAGACTCCGGATCTATCGACGGGGCCAGCTCGCGAGCGTCGATTGAGTGCCTGACCGACGCCACAAGGCGCTGACGAAGCTGATCTTGACGGCCAGCTGCCCACTCATGGGCGGGATGGCCACTTTCGGAGGCTTCGGCGGTGAGCGCATGCGCGAGCTGAACGAGCACCCGGTCCTCGAGGATGCGCCGGACCAGGTCTGGCAGCCGCTCAATCACGGTGAAGATCGACTCTACTTCTCTCCAGTCGCGGGTACCGAGCCGCTCGTCCCGAAGGTCCAGCAGCGCGAGCAGCACCGCTTGCTTGCTCGGATAGTGATGCAGAAGTCCAGCCCGGGTGTAACCCGCGAGGGTTGCCACGTCGTTCAAGCTCCCGCCGCGGTATCCGTGCGCGGCGAACACCTGCTTCGCGGCGCTGAGAATGCGCTCCTGGGACGTGCGCGGCGGGCTGTCCATCGGGTCAGTGTAGGGACCACGGTTGCGCGCGACCTCCTAGTCGCCCGGCAAGTTGACCAACATCCGCTTTTCCCTAACCGCGTCTAGATCGACCGGCAGCTTTTCCTTCCGCCTAGCCGCGTACCGATCGGCCACGTCATCACCTCAATCACCACATGTGGTGATGCGTCCTCATCACATTGCCTTCTAGGTTTCAACCAAGCCCACGGAATCTCCACAACCCGGCGGAGATCCAGCCAGTCAGGCAACACCGGAAGGAGGGCCATGAGTGAGATTGCCATCGCAAGCCAGCTATCCCCCGGCGCGGCGCCGAGACCTGGCCCCATGGCCCAAGGCCCATGAGTTCTCGTGTTCCACCAGTCCCCGGCCGCCGGCCGGGGGATGTGATCAATCAAACTTCCTCGGAGGAAGCCATGTCCCATCCCGTCCCCGCGACGCTCTATCGCATCGCTGCGGCCGCTGGCTGCGGAAGCGCCGTCGTGCTGCTCATCAATGCCGCCAAGCGTGCAGAACTCATCCAGACCTCCGCCTTCACCCAGCTGATCGCCCCGCTCGCGCAGATCCTGGCGCTGGCTCTCATCACCGCCCTCTATCTCGCCTTTGGTCGCCGCACCGGGACCTTTGGCCTAGTCGCCTACCTACTGAACGCGTTCGCCCTGTCTGCGCTAGTCGGGGTGGAGTTCGTAATCAATCTGGTGCTCGCCGACCTCCCGGCCGACACCGGTCGGGCGCTCCGGGACGGCTCGCTGGGTATCGCCCTGACCGCAGTATCCATTCTGTTCCTCCTCGGCACGCTTACCTTCGTCACGGCTCTGCTCCGCACCCGCGAGGTGCCCGTGATGCCGCTCGTCCTGTACGCCGTCGGGGCCGTACCGATCTCACTGCGCGCGTTCGTGCCTGAGGCGGTGCTGGACCTCGGTCTCGCCGTCCTTGCCGTGGGAATCGCGTGGATTGCGATCTGGCTCTTCGACAGGTCCAGCCGGATCGCGACCTGGACGATGACCAGCACCCCGGCCGCCCACCAGGACGTCACCGTCTAGCTGTTGCCGACACGGCCGGGTCCATCGCCGAAGCGCAGTCGGCTAGCCGCCCCGCCGGCCGCGCGGGCGCCGGCTGCTGCCCCGGACGATCAGGGTCGTGCTCATCACCAGGGTCTGCGGCTCGGCCGGCCCCTGACCCCGGATCCGCTTCACCAGCAGCCGGGCCGCCTCCGTGCCCATCTCGTAGGCGGGCTGCGCGATCACTGAGAGCGCCGGTTCCACCACGGGCGCCCAGGTCGCGTCGTCGAAGCCGATCAGGCCCACGTCGCGGCCGATCTTGAGGTTGCGGCGCTGCAGTCCCGTCATGAGCCCGAGCGCCAGCATCGAGTCGACCGCGAGCAGCGAGTCGGGGGGAACGTCGGACTCGAACAACCGGCTGATCGCCTCGACGCCGCTGTCGGCGTGGAAGGGCACATGGCGCACGATGGCGGGCAAGCCGTGCCGCCGGACCACGTCCTCGTAGCCCATCCGGCGTTGCTCGGTAGTCGCGGTGTCGGCCGGGCGGGTGATGCAGGCGGGTCGCTGCCAGCCCTGGCGGAGGAGATGCTCGGTGGCCATGACCGCCCCCTCGAACGAGGCGGCGGTGACGAAGTCGACCTTCCGGTTGAGGTGGCGGTCGACGACCACGAGCGGGATCCCGCTCGACTCCAGGATGGAGGTGTCGGAGTTGTCCGAGCGTGGTGCGAGGATCACGCCGGCGACCCGCTCCTGCGCGGCCACCTCGAGGTAGCGGTCCTCCTTCGCCTGGTCCTCGTCGGTGTTGCACAGCAGCACCGAGAAGCCCGACTCCTGGGCGAAGTCCTCAACCCCGCGCGCCACCGCCGTGTAGAAGGGGTTGTTGATATCGGTGATGATCAACGCCCAGACCTGCGTCCCCTGGCGGCGCAGGTTGCGGGCCACGGCGTTCGGCCGGTAACCGAGCCGCTCGGCGGCAGCCCGAACACGTTCGGCGAGGACCGGATCGACGCGGGCGCTGTTGTTGAGGGCCCGGGACACGGTGGCGACCGATACCTGCGCCGCCTCCGCGACGTCGACGATTTTGACCATCGGCGCCCCTTTTCCCGCTGTCGCATCGATCGGGACAGCGTACCCGCGGCGATCCGTCGGCTCGGAACCGCGGCCCACTGTCATGCGAACGAGCGGTTGGCGGTCACCGACCACGTTTCCTGCGGCGCCAGCCGTCCAATCGGCGGCCGGTGGCCAATGCCGTCGACGACGAGCGCCTCGAGCAAAAGCTCGCCGTGCACCACCTCGAGGGTGCCGAGGGACGCGCCCGAGTCGTCCGGCTGCCAGGTGCCGAAGGCGGAGCCGGTGGACCAGAAGGACCGCCCGCGGTCCGCCCGTTGTCCGACCGTCAGGGTCGCGGTCGGCGCGTGGTAGCTGATGTCGTTCCAGGCCGCGAAGGCCGACCAGCTGGCCATGGCCCGCGCGTAGTGGTGCCCGCACTCCGCCTCGTCGAACGGATTGCGCCGCGCCCCGTCGTAGCGGTCCCGGATGGCACGGATGATCTCCCGGCCCTCCTCCACCGCCCCGACCTGCAGCAGCCCGGTGGCGGCGGTGTACTCGAACCCGGTCATCACCTCGTTGAAGTAGGGGAACGGGCGCTCCGGACGCTGGCCCTCGTCGTAGGTCGCCATCAGCACGCCTGCCTCGTCACCCAGGACAAAGCTGCGCATGTGGTTGAAGTGGTGGGTGAAGTCGTGCCGAAAGTTGCGCTGCCAGACCGCGCCGAGCGCGGAGCGCACGTGGTCGGGGTCGAGCAGGTC
>JAOPXN010000003.1 GCA_025965155.1 Propionibacteriaceae bacterium | reverse complement strand
CGTACCCGACCGACGACCTGATGCGAGGTCCAGCCCTGCGGCTTGTCGATCACCGCGATACCGGGCTGGACCGCTCCGGCCTGCTCAGTGCTCAGGGTCGTCGTCTTCGTGCTCGTCCGCTGGACGGCCGGCGTCCTCGTCCTCTGGACGGTCGTCATTCTCGTCCTCTGGACGGTCGTCATTCTCGTCATGGGGACGCTTGTAGGGGTCGGCGTCGCCGGCGTAGCTCGCGCCCGCGGCCTGCTCGGCCACCTTGGCGTCCTCGGTACGGGCCTGCGCCAGCAGGTCGTCGAGCTGGCGGGCGGTCTCGGGAACCGCGTCGGGGACGAAGGTCACCGTGGGGGTGAACTTCATACCGAGCTGCTTGCCGATGTTGGAGCGGATCAGGCCGGTCGCCGAGGTGAGCGCAGCGGCGGTAGCGGCCTGCTCCTCGTCGGACCCGTACACGGTGTAGAAGACAGTCGCCTCGCGGCTGTCACCGGTCAGCGACACGTCGGTGACGGTGATGAAGCCAAGCCGGGGATCCTTGATCCGCCGCTCGAGCATCTCGGCGACGATGACCTTGATCTGGTCGGCCAGTTTCAGGACCCGTGGCGAAGCCATTGATCTTCCTCTCTCAGTTTGGGGAAAGCCGATCCGCCGACCGGTCACATCTGCTGTGACGCGCCGCAGAAACTGCGGACGATGTGACCGGTCGGCGGTGTTGGGCTTAGCTGCGGGGCTTCTCCCGCATCTCGAAGGTCTCGATGATGTCGCCGATCCGGATGTCGGAGTAGTTCGACAGGGTCAGACCACACTCGAAGCCCTCGCGGACCTCGGTTGCATCGTCCTTCTCACGACGCAACGAGCCGATGCTGGTCTCGGAGACCACCACCCCGTCCCGCAGCAGTCGTGCCTTGGCGTTGCGGCGCATGATGCCGCGGGTGACCATACATCCAGCGATCGTGCCGGCCCGGGAGGAACGGAACACCTCGCGGATCTCGGCCGTACCCAACTGGGCCTCTTCGTAGATCGGCTTGAGCATGCCCTTGAGCGCTGCTTCGATCTCGTCGATGGCCTGGTAGATCACCGAGTAGTACCGGATGTCGACACCCTCGCGGTCGGCCAGCTCCGTCGCCTTGCCCTGAGGCCTGACGTTGAAGCCGATGATGACGGCCTTCGATGCGGCGGCCAGCGACACGTTGGTCTCGGTGATCGCACCCACACCGCGGTCGATGACGCGCAGCGAAACTTCGTCGCCGACATCGATCTTGGCCAGAGCGTCCTCGAGCGCCTCCACCGAGCCGGATCCGTCACCCTTGAGGATGAGCAGCAGCTCCTGCGTCTCACCCTTCTCCAGCTGCTCAAACAGCTGGTCGAGGGTACGGCGGCGGGTACCGGCAGCCTGAGCAGCCATCCGCATCCTGGACGCACGACGTTCCGCGATCTGGCGAGCCATCCGGTCGTCGTCGACGACCAGGAACGAGTCACCCGCACCGGGTACCGCAGTCAGACCAAGTACCTGGACCGGCATCGACGGCGGAGCCTCGGTGACGGCGTCGCCACGGTCGTTGAGCAGCGCACGGACACGTCCGTACCCAGTGCCGGCGACGATGGAGTCACCGACGTGCAGGGTGCCGCGCTGGACCAGAACCGTCGCCACCGGACCGCGACCCTTGTCGAGGTGACCCTCGATCGCCACACCCTGGCCGGGCATGTCGGGGTTGGCCCGCAGGTCGAGGGCGGCGTCCGCTGTCAGCACAATGGCCTCCAGCAGGTCGTCGAGACCCTGACCCGACACCGCGGAGACGTCGACGAACATGGTGTCGCCGCCGTACTCCTCCGGCACCAGGCCGTACTCGGTCAGCTGGCCGCGGACCTTCGTCGGGTCGGCGTCCGGCTTGTCCACCTTGTTGACGGCCACCACGACCGGCACCTCGGCGGCGATGGCGTGGTTGAGTGCCTCGATCGTCTGCGGCATCACACCGTCGTCGGCGGCCACCACCAGAACGGCGATGTCGGTCGACTTGGCGCCACGGGCCCGCATGGCCGTGAAGGCCTCGTGACCCGGGGTGTCGATGAAGGTGATCTTGCGATCCTCGCCGTCGACCTCGGTCGCCACCTGGTAGGCACCAATGTGCTGGGTGATGCCACCGGCCTCACGAGCCACCACGTTGGTGTTGCGGATGGCGTCCAACAGCTTGGTCTTACCGTGGTCGACGTGACCCATCACGGTCACTGCCGGCGGCCGCGGAGCAAGCTCTGCCTCGCCACCTTCGTCCTCGCCGAACTCGATGTCGAAGCTCTCCAGCAGCTCGCGGTCCTCGTCCTCGGGCGAGACGACCTCGATGTGGTAGTTGAGCTCGTCGCCGATCACCTTCAAGGTGTCGTCGCTGACCGTCTGCGTGGCGGTCACCATCTCGCCCAGGTGGAACAGCACCTGCACCAGCGATGCGGGATCGACGCCGATCTTCTCGGCCAGGTCGGTCAGTGAGGCACCGCGGGCAAGCCGGATGGTCGAGCCATCGCCCTGCTTGAGGCGCACGCCACCGATCGCCGGGGCCTCCATCTGGTCGAACTCTTGACGGCGCAGCCGCTTGGACTTGCGCCCACGACGCTGCGGGCCACCCGGCCGTCCGAAGGCGCCCTGGGTACCGCCACGACCACCGCGACCACCGCGCCCGCTCGGAGGCGGACCACCGGGACCGCCACCGGGAGCCCCGCCGGGGCCACCACGACCGGGAGGGCCGCCGGCACCGGGCCGACCCCGACCGCCGGCCGGCGCGCCACGACCGCGAGGGCCGGCACCTGCCGGGCCCAGCTGGCCGGAGCTCTGCTTGGGCATCATGGCCGGGTTGGGCCGAGGCATCCCGGGAACACCGCCCGGACGAGGGGTCGGGCCGCCGGGGGCACGGCTGGCCGGCGGACGAGGTCCACCGGGACGCGCGTCGCCCCCGGGACGAGCGTCCTGACCGGGACGAGGAGTCCGTGGCTGACCCATGCCCTGCGAAGCAGCGAACGGGTTGTTACCAGGACGCGGCGTACCGCCACGACGCGGGCCAGGCGTAGCGCCCGGCAGGCCGCCGGTCGAACCCGGACGCGGTCGCGGAGCCTGTCCGGGAGCGCCGGAGGTGTGACCCGCGCCGCCATCGCGCGGAGTGGCCTCCCGAGGCCCGCCCGGTCGAGGCGCACCCGGGCGCTGACCATCGGGGCGCGGCCGAGGTGCATCCGGACGTGCCGACTCAGGACGTGCGCCAGGACGCGGGGCATCCGGGCGTGGGGCATCCGGGCGTGGGGCATCCGGGCGTGGGGTGTCCTGACGGGCGCCACCCGGTCGGGAGAACTCCGCATCCGGAGCGGTGCTCCGCGGTGCCGGTGCCTCGGCTGGTGGTGCGTCGCTGCGGACTGTGTCGCTAGGTGCTACATCGCCCGGGGCCTTGGCGGCAGGCGCCGCGGCAGCCGGCTGTTCGACGGCCGGGGTCTGCGGAGCCTGGGTCACCGGCGGGGTCTGAGCCGGCGCGCTTTGGCCAGGTCTCGGGGCACCAGGGCGCGGGGCCGGACGCGGACCGGGGCCGGGCCGGGACTCAGTGGCCGGAGCGGCCGTTGTCTGGGGGGCACCCGAAGAAACCGATGGGGCCGGCTCGGCGACCGCGGGGGCCTCGCTCCGTGCTTCGGGCTTAGGGGCTGCTGGGGCTGGCGCGGACGGAACCGGCGCCGGCCGGGGCGACTTCCTGGCTGGCTGAACGGAACTCGCCAACCTCTCCTGGAGACGTCGGACGACCGGCGCTTCCACGGTTGAGGAAGCGGATCGGACGAACTCTCCCATGTCCTTCAAAGTATTGAGGACTGTCTTGCTTTCGACTCCGAGCTCTTTTGCAAGCTCGTAGACTCGGACCTTTGCCACTGCTCTCCTTGTGAGGTCCGGATCTTGGAGTCACCGGACCAGTTAGTTGTCTTGCATGCTCATTGAGGGGTACTCATCGAGTGGTCATGAGCGCATAGCCCACTTTCTGGTTCGGCGCCCGCTCCATCGGAGCGAACGCTTGCGCAAAACACGCCGCCCGGTCGGGTCGACGCAATCAACAACTCTATGCCTTGGCGGCTGCATTCGCCTAAGTGGGTTGGTCACCCGGGCCCGGCGGGCCGGTCGAAACCAGCGGTGCCAGCACCTGGGAGAGCTCCCGTCCGTCTGGCTGGGTGACCCTCAGGGCCCGGCCGATGACGCGGCGGCGTACAGCTTGGTCAAGGCACTCCGAAGTGCGGTGCAGGTACGCCCCGCGCCCCGGTTCCGTCTGATGCAGGTCCACCGCGACAGCGGCAGAGTTCCACACCAGGCGGATCAAAGCGGATTTGTGGTCTCGCCCGCGGCACCCGATGCACATGCGCTCGGGGCGATTCACAGCGACCAGTCTAGCGCGTCACTCGGGGCGGGTGCGAGATCGACCCCTCATCGGCGGCGGAGCCTGCGACGTGGCCGTGCGGGACGGTCAGGCGGATCGATGAGGGGTCGCTTTCTGGAGTGCGTCGGGTCAGCGGGCGGCGATCCTGACCTGGTTGTTCCACGGGTCGGCGGCCAGCAGGGCTGCCCCGTCAAAGGAGAAGCTGATCCGGCGGTCGGCCAGTCGGGCAGCGACCGCGTCGACCTCGTCGGAGTCGGCGAGCTCGACCGAGACCTGTCCCAGTCCGAGTCCCGGGGTCCGGGGGCCCGCACCCCGGCTCTGCCAGGTGTTCATGGCCACGTGGTGGTGGTAGCCCCCGGCCGAGACGAACAGCGCCTGGCTGCCGAAGCGGGCCGTCTCGGCGAAGCCGAGGACCCCGATGTAGAAGGCCTCGGCCACGTCGACGTCACCGACCTTGAGGTGCACGTGGCCCACCTGCAACGGTGCGGCGGTGAGACCGGCCAGCTCCGCCGGACCGGTGAGGTGCGCCGTCACGAAGGCGTTCGGGTCCAGGTAGTTGGTAGCCATCTGGACGTGCCCGTTGACCCAGCGCCACTGGACCCGCGGCCGGTCCCAGTACAGCTCGACCCCATTGCCCTCCGGGTCGTCGAAGTAGAAGGCCTGGCTGACCAGGTGGTCGGCACTGCCGGTGAAAGCACCCGGGTACGCGCGCGCCACCGAGTAGAGCGAGGCGGCCAGGTCCGCGGTGGTGTCGAACAGGATGGCGGTGTGGAACAGGCCTGCGTGGTCGGCCGGCGCGTAGGCCAGCTCGGGCGCGTGCTGCAGGATGACCAACGGCCGGTTGTCCCGACCCAGGATCGCCTCGCCCCCGGTCTGCGCCAGAACGGACAGCCCGATGCCGGCGGAGTAGAAAGCAGTCATCGCGTCCAGGTCTCGTACCCGGAGCGTTACCGAACCCATCGTCGTCGTGGGTGCCAAGAGATCAGCGGTCACAGTCATGTCCATACAACTTAATTGAACCTTCAAATTATTCCGGAGAGACTATCCCGCTGGTATGGGTTCGGTATCCGACCGGATGTCGATCCGCCAGCCGGTGAGCCGGGCCGCCAGCCGGGCGTTCTGTCCCTCCCGGCCGATGGCCAGTGATAGCTGATAGTCGGGTACCACGACTCGGGCCGCCCGCAGGCTCTCGTCCACCACGGTGACCGAGTTGACCTTCGCCGGCGACAGGGCCTGGCCGACGAACCGAGCTGGGTCGGCGGACCAGTCGATGATGTCGATCTTCTCCTCGTTCAGCTCGTGCATCACCGCCCGCACCCGTTGCCCCATCGGACCGATGCAGGCACCCTTGGCGCTGACGTCGTTGTTGTGGCTGACGACGGCGATCTTGCTGCGGTGCCCCGCCTCACGGGCGACCGCTTTGATCTCCACTGTGCCGTCCGCGATCTCGGGAACCTCGAGCCGGAACAGCTTCTCCACCAGTCCCGGGTGGGTACGGGACACCACCACCTGCGGCCCGCGGAGCTCCTTGCGTACCGAGACGACGTAGACCCGGATCCGGGTGCCGTGGCTGTACCGCTCGCCGGGCACCTGCTCGCTGACCGGCATGATCGCCTCGATCTTGCCCAGGTCGACCAGGACGGTCCGGGAGTCGCTGCCCTGCTGCACCACGCCGGACACGATGTCGCCCTCGACTCCGGCGAAGTGCCCGAACTTCACCTCGTCCTCGGCGTCCCGCAGCCGCTGCATGATGACCTGGCGCGCGGTCGACGCCGCCACCCGGCCGAACCCCTCAGGAGTGTTGTCGTACTCGCCGATCCGGAGGCCGTTCTCGTCGACCTCCGGCGCCATTACCTGGACGTGCCCGGTACGGCGGTCCAACTCGACCCGGGCACCGTGGACGGCGCCGTCGGTCTTGTCGTAGGCCATCAGCAGCGCTTCCTCGATGGCCCGGACCAGGACCTCGAAGGGCAGATCCTTTTCGCGCTCCAACATGCGCAGTACAGAGATGTCGATGTCCATCTCAGTCCTCCTCTTCCTGCTCAGCAGACTTTCTGTTCAGTTCCACCTGGACCAGCGCCTTCGCCACGTCCGCGTAGCTGATCTCGCGGACTGTGCCGTCGATGTCCAGGGCGGCGGAGTCCTCATTGGAGGAAACGACCCGGCCGACGAACTTCTCCCCGTTGAGGGTGCTCACCTCGACCAGCCGACCGGCGTTCCGTCGCCAGTGGCGCGGCAAGGTCAGCGGTCGGGCGACGCCGCGCGAGGAGACTTCCAGTGTGTAAGGGCTGTTGCCGGCGACGTCTGACTCATCCAGCGCGATCGAGATCGCCTTGGTCGCGGCGGCTATGTCGTCCAGCAGCGGTCCGTCGCCCTTGGGCCCGTCGCCGTCGACGATGATCCGGACCAGACGGCGTTTGCCAGCGGGGACGACGTCGACGGCCTCGAGCTCGAGCGCGAACTGGGCCAGGATGGGCGTGAGCAGTGGTGTGAGACTGCTTTCTCTCATGGGGGCCTTCCTGATCCGATTGTGTCTTGCAGTTGTACGGCCTCACCGAAGCCGGGCTCTGTGAGGCTAAGTCTCCCACGCCGCTGGGGTACCCTCGCCGCGTGCCCCAGCCAGGACCGGACTCCCCCATCGTGAGGCGTCGGGTTCTGCTCTCCGCGGCCACCGGGGCGGCGCTCAGCCTCCCGCCGCTGGTCGCCGGATGTTCGGTTTTTACGCCCCGGAGCAACCAGCCAAGCCCGAACGCGCCCGGACGCCGGAGCCCGGCGCCGACCCCGACGCTTTCTGGTTCCGACAGTGCGTCCCGCCGCGAGCAGCGGTTGCTGGACGGGGTGGCCGCCGTCATAGGCGCAGCCGCGGGCCCCGAACCGGGGTCCGCCCGCGGCCGGGCGCTGAGCCAGATCTGGCAGGGCCACGTGGCGCACCGAGCGGCGCTGGTCTCGACCACCCCGACCGCCCGTCCTACCGGCAACGCGACCCCGACGCCGACCGTCAGCGCGAGCGCGGTCAATGCCGACGCCAAGCGTGCGTTGTCGAGTCTGCGTGCCGGCGAGCAGGAGGCATCCAAGGCCTATCTGGCCCTGGCCGCATCCACCCAGGGAGTCGTTTGTCTGCTGTGGGCCTCGCTCGGCTCCGCGTCCGCCGGGTACGAGCTGGCCCTCACCTCCAGCCAGCCGCCGGCACCGGCCCCCGCGGCTCGCGAGCGGACCACCCTGGTGCCGCCGTCGGAGGTCCAGGCGCTGCAGTCGATGGTGGCCCAGCTGCATGCGGTCGTCTATGGCTACCAGCTGGTGATCGGCCGGCTCAAGGGCGAGCGCCGGGTCCAGGCCACGGCGAGCCTGCGGCGACACCGGGTGCTGCTGGACCGGCTGGTGGAGCTGCTGACCGACCGGGCCGAGGACGTTCCAGCCGCGGCCCCGGCGTACGTGCCGCCGATCCGGCCCACCGACGCCGCCAAGGCGGCCGAGCTGGTCGCCCGGATGGAAGTCGCGCTGCTGCCCTGGGTGGGACAGTGGGTCGCTGCCGCAGCCGCCGCCCCGGACCGTGGCGTCGCCGTCCGCGCACTGCTCGGCGGCACCCGTACCGCGGTCGGCTGGGGCAGCGCCCTCCCCGCCTGGCCCGGCTGGCCGGACTGATCGAAAGCCCTCCTGACCAGACGCGGCACCCTGGTCAGAGGAACTGGCGGATTGTGTCGTAGGCGAGCTTCACGATCAGTGCGGCGACCACAGCCAGGAAGACCTGCCGGACGAAGGCGTTGCCGCGGTTGAGCGCGGTCCGGGCGCCGAGGAACCCACCCACCAGGTTGGCCGCGCCCATCACCAGGCCCAGCTTCCACAGCACCGAGCCGTTCAGGCCGAAGACCAGAATCGCCGACAGGTTGGTGACGAGGTTGGCGATCTTGGCTTTGGCGCTGGCTTCCAGGAACCCGTAGCCGAGCACCCCGACGAGCAGGATCACGAAGAAGGACCCGGTGCCCGGGCCCAGGATGCCGTCGTAGGCGCCGACGCCGAGACCGATCGCCCCAGTCCGGAGGTAGTGCGCCTGCCCGTCGTGCTTGCGGGCCGACACCATCCCGAGCTCGGGCTTACGCCAGGTGTAGATGCCGACGCCGATCAGGGCCGCCAGCACTAGCGGGGTGAAGTACTCCTTGGGCAGGTACCTGGCAGCCTGAGCGCCCAGCGCCGAACCGGCGGCGGCGGTGGTCACCAGCGGCACTATGGTGCGCCAGTCCGGTTTTATCTTGAGCGCGTACGTGACGGAGCTGGTCGCCGTCCCGAAAACCGAGGACACCTTGTTCGTGCCGAGGATCGACGCCGGCGGCGTGTTGTCGGGCAGTGCGATCAGCAACGCCGGCAGCTGGATCAGTCCGCCGCCGCCCACCACTGCGTCGACCCAACCGGCCGCGAACGCCGCCAGCACCAGGAAAGCGACCGCAAGGGTCGAGACCTCCAACGCCTCCACTAGGCAGCAGCGTCGGTGCCGCGCACCGTGGCCAGCAGCCGCTCGAAGACCTCGTCCACTGCGACGTTGTCCCGCTGCCCGGTCGTGCGGTCCCGTACCTCGATGGTGCCCTCGGCCAGGCTCTTGCCGACCACGACGACGGTCGGCATCCCCATAATCTCCGCGTCGGCGAACTTGACCCCGGGGCTCGCCTTGCGGTCGTCCAGCAGGACGCTGATCCCTGCGTCGTCCAGCCGCCGGGCCAGGTCCGCGGCGGCCAGCAGGATCGTCTCGTCCTTGCCGGCAGCCACGACGTGGACCTGGAACGGAGCCAGCTCACGCGGCCAGGCCAGCCCCTTGTCGTCGCTGGTGGCCTCGGCCACGGCCGCGACCGCACGGGACACGCCGACCCCGTAGGAGCCCATGGTGACGGTGACCAGCTTTCCGTTGGAGTCGAGCACCTTCAGGCCCAGGGCCTCGGCGTACTTGCGGCCGAGCTGGAAGATGTGACCCATCTCGATGCCGCGAGCCAGCTGCAGCGGGCCAGAGCCGTCCGGTGCAGGATCGCCGGCCCGGACCTCTGCCGCCTCGATGGTGCCGTCCGGGGTGAAGTCGCGGCCGGCCACCAGGTCGAAGACGTGCCGGCCCGACTCGTTGGCGCCGGTCACCCAGCGAGTACCGGCGGTGACCCGCGGGTCGACCAGGTAGCGGATCCCGCTCTCGGACTCCGACCCCAGCACCTGCGGGCCGATGTAGCCCTTGACCAGCGCCGGGTACCTCTCGAAGTCGGCGTCGGTGAACGGCTCGGCCTCGGCCGGTTCGAGCTGGGCCGCGAGACGTTTCAGGTCGACCTCGCGGTCGCCGGGGATACCGATGACCAGCGGGGTGCGGGTGCCGTCCACCCCGGTCACCATCAAGACCACGTTCTTCAGGGTGTCGGCCGCCTGCCACGGGCGGTCGTCCCGCGGTACCCGCTGGTTGGCGACCGCGACCAGCGTCTCGATGGTCGGCGTGTCCGGGGTGTCCTCCACGTGGGCCGCCGGGGCACCCTCGATCGGCAGCGGCTCCGGGGCGTGGGTACGGACCGCCTCGACGTTAGCCGCGTACCCTCCGGGCGAGCGCACGAAGGTGTCCTCGCCGTTCTCGGCCACCGCGAGGAACTCCTCGCTGGCCGAGCCGCCCATCGCGCCCGACATGGCCGCGACGATGACGTACTCCAGGCCGAGCCGGTTGAAGATCTTCACATACGCGCTGCGGTGCAGGTCGTAGGACTTCTGCAGGCCCGCGTCGTCAATGTCGAAGGAGTAGGAGTCCTTCATCACGAACTCACGACCACGGAGCAGACCGGCCCGCGGCCGCGCCTCGTCGCGGTACTTGGTCTGGATCTGGTACAGCGACAGCGGCAGGTCCTTGTAGGAGGAGTACAGGTCCTTCACCGCCAGGGTGAACATCTCCTCGTGGGTCGGCCCAAGCAGATAGTCACCGCCCTTACGGTCCTTGAGCCGGAACAGGTTCGGCCCGTACTCGGTCCAGCGGCCGGTGGCCTCGTAGGGCTCGCGGGGCAGCAGGGCCGGGAAGCTGACCTCCTGCGCACCTATCGCGTCCATCTCCTCGCGGACGATGCGCTCGACGTTGCGCAACACCCGGATGCCGAGCGGCAGCCAGGTGTAGATCCCGGGCGCTGCACGGCGGATGTATCCCGCCCGGACCAGCCATCGGTGGCTCGGAACCTCAGCGTCCGCCGGGTCCTCGCGCAGGGTGCGGACGAACAGCTCCGACATTCGGGTGATCACTAGGGTGCCTTCCTCATCAAGCCACGCGGCTGGGTGCCTGAAGCACCTTATCGGCGCACCCCACGAGCGGCGAAACGACGCGGCTGCGGCGTCCCGGATGCCCGGCGGTCACCTCAGTACAAGATGGTGGCGAACTCACCGACGGGCGCGAACCCGACCCGCTGATACGCCCGCCGGGCCCGGGTGTTGAAGTCGTTGACATACAGCGACACGGTCGGGGTGAGAGTGCGTGCCAGCCGGACCACCGCAGCCATCGCTGGCGCCGCCAGCCCGCGGCCGCGCATCGCCGGATCCACCCAGACGCCCTGCACCTGGCTGACCGTGCCGGAGACCGAACCGAGGTCGGCCTTGAACAACACCCGGGCCCCGTCGAAAAGGGCGAAGGCACGGCCGGAGGTGATCAGCTGGCGGACGTAGAAGCGGTAGCCGGCCGGGTTGCCCTGGATGGGCGACACCCCCACCTCCTCGGTGTACATCTTCACCGCCGCCTCAAAGTAGGCGTCCCAGTGCTCGAGGGTGACCCGCCGTACCTCCGGGTTCGGCTCGATCGCGGGCTCGGTGTCGATGGCGAGCACCGGCTGGCGGGGTCGTACCTCCCGAACGTCGGACCAGCAGCTTCCCCAGCGGTCGGACAGCTGATGCCACAACTCCAGCACGACAGTCGACGGCCCGAAGATCGAGGAGCACATCCTGTTACGGCCGGCGAACTCGGCAAACCCTGCGACCGCCTCC
>JAOPXN010000127.1 GCA_025965155.1 Propionibacteriaceae bacterium | reverse complement strand
GAGCCACCCAATGCGAGCGACCGCGCGGTGCTCAGGCGCGCTGCCGCTCCTCCCGCTGCCGGACCAGCTCCTCGACCGCGCTCGGCAGAGTCGTCTCGAAGTCGATCAGCTTCGCCCAGTTCGGGGTCACGACGATCCGGACCATGCCGTCGTAGTAGAGCGAACGCACCTCCGCCTCCCACTCGACCCGTTGCTCGGGCGTCATCTGGTAGCTGCCGGTCGGCTGGAGATACTCGTCCGGGATGCCATCTACGGACTCCAGCTCGGCCCGACCCCGGATAAGCAAGATCTTCGGCGGGTGCACTTCGGTGTCGATCGTCAGGGCAACCATCGAGTTCTCGCTCAAGGACTGCAGCTTCGGAGCGTTCTTCGAGGTGCACATGACGATCTGCGAGCCGTTCCAGGTAAAGCTGATCGGGACATTGCGGGGGGTGCCGTCCTTGGCGACGTAGGCCAAGCGGGTCACGTCGCGCGCCAACAGCTCCTGACTGATCGGTCGGTTCAGGACCTCGGTGATCTCGTTCGGTTGCACGGTTATTCCTCCCGTTGTTGGTTTCGGTGGGTCCAAGCGGATCGTCTGGTTGGTCGCAGGCCGGCCGCGACGGGACGTTAGCTGAGCTGCTCGGCCAACGCGACGATGATTCCTTGGGGGCCGCGGACGTAGCAGAGCCGGTAGCTGTCCTGGTACTGCGCCAGCTCTCCGACAAGTTCCGCGCCGTGGGCTCGCAGGCCCGCGACGGTGGCGTCGATGTCATCGACGGCGAACATGATGCTACGTAGGCCCAGCGTGTTCCCCGGTGCGTTCTCCGGCTCGGCGCTGACCGCCAGCGGCGTATGGAACTTCGTCAGCTCAAGCCGGCCGTGGCCGTCCGGGGTCCGCATGATCGCGATGTCGACTCGGACGCCGTCGAGACCGACGACACGGTCCACCCAACGTCCCTCGATCGGCGCCTCGCCCTCCAGCTCCATACCAAGTTCGACGAAGAACGCAATAGCCGCCTGAAGGTCGTCGACGACGACGCCCACGTGGTCCATCCGCTGAATCGTCATGGTGGTTCTCCTTCTTCGGCGCGCGGCCTGTCGTGGCCACTGTGTACCTAGGACGGAGCCGGCGCCACATTCTCGACACCCGGAAACGTGCTGAGTTCTAGGGACCTCATTCACCGGCCTGGGGCGCCCACATCGCCGACGGAGAACCCGCCCGCACCCGCAACCAAGGAATCCGGCAAGCACCGCGCCGTGCAACTTCCGATCGGCCTGCAACAAAGGCTTCCGTCGCGCGATAGGGAGTGTCATACCTCCGCGCGATAACGATGGCCCTCTACGGACACCCGTGTCCTCGATGCCTATCACCTGTCCTGATACAGAACCAACAAACTCGTGTGATTGGCACCAGGAACTCATGTCACGACGGCGGCGTTATGGTGGCACCCAGCTGTTTGAACAAGCCTTCGGCGTCGTAATGGGTTACAAGCTTGGCGATCTTTCCTTCGTCCAATGTGAAGAACGCTGAGCCGGTGTCCGATGTGCGCTTACCGGTCGGAGGTATCCCGGCAAACTCGCCCGTGTGTCTGCCAGCGATGCTCCACAGGATGGCGACTTTCGACCCATCCGCGACGACGTCGTCCACGGTGAACGTCCTTTCCGTAAACGCGAAGTCCTCCATGTTCGCTCGCCACTCCTCGGCAAGCGGCGGGAGGCAGATCTCGTTCAGGTCTTCCAGATCACCGTCACTGTTGATAGCCGTTATGAAGCGACGAACTAGCTCCTCGGGATCGTCTTTGATCACTTTTGCTCCTTCGACAGGTCGGTCAAAACGGCCGGAGACTATGGGAGGCTAGCAGCGCCTAGTCGTAACGGCCAGACCCCGGGCAGTTGTGGCAGGGCGCGCTATCGGGCACCGCTTCACCCAGTGATGGGTCGGCAGGTCAGTCTGGACGCCGGCCCAGTCCGGCGTCGCGGGCGAGGACGATGGCTTCGGCACGGGTGGCCAGTCCCAGCTTGGCGAGAATGGAGGAGAGGTGGTTGGCCACCGTCTTTTCCGACAGTGTCAGGCGCGCGGCTATCGACCGGGTCGGCAGGCCGGCGGCGAGGAGGTCGAGCACTTCTCTTTCACGGGCCGTCAACCGCGGGAATGGTGGCGCTGCGGCGGGCGGCGGGTCGGCGAGCTGGCCGATCACCCGAGCGGCCACTTCGGCCCCGAAGACGGCGCCTCCGGCAGCTACGGCGGAGATGGCTCGAATGATTTCGTCCTGCAGCGCCCCTTTCAGCAGGTAGCCCCGCGCCCCGGCCCGTAGCGCGGAGTGAACCTTGTCATCATCCTCGAACATGGTGAGGACGAGGACGGCTGTCCCCGGCAGTGCGCGCAGGATCTGCCGGGTAGCAGCGATGCCGTCGAGCTGAGGCATCTCCAGGTCCATGATGACGACATCGGGCTTGAGGGTCACGGCGAGCTGGACCGCCTTCGTTCCTGTGTCGGCCTCGCCCACGAGGGCGAGTCCGGGCAGGGAGTCGATCAGCACCCGCAGGCCATCACGCACGACGGGATGGTCATCGGCGATCAGTACCCGGATGCCCGGACCAGCGGAAGGAGTCGTCATGCGCTGCTGGCATGGTCGAGAGGGAGGGTCACGCTGACCGCCCCGCCATGGGCGACTGGTCCGGCCGACAGCACACCGCCCAGTTCCGCCGCCCGCTCCTGCATGCTGGACAGGCCCACCCCGGCCGTCCACGGCGGCCCCGGCGCTTGCTGCTCGTTCAGGATGCTCAGGTGAAGGGAGGTGTCGACGGTCATCCGGACTGTCGCCCGGCTGGCGTGGGAATGCCGCACCACGTTGGTCAGTGCCTCGGCCGCGATCCGGTACGTCGCAGTCTCCACTCCGGCAGGCAGTGGCGGCACGCTGTCGGGTAGATCCAAGGTGATGTTCAGCGGCAGCCCATCGGGACGTCGCCCGGATCGCTCGGCCAGGCGCCGGAGCGCCTCGAGCAGTCCGACGTCATCGAGGATGGGTGGGCGGAGATCGTAGACCAGCCGCCGGACGTCTTCCAGCGCTGCCGCCGTCTCGGCGCGGAGATCGGTGAGGAGTTCGATGGCCTCATCAGGCTGGGTCCGAACGTAGTTCCTGGCTGCGTCGGCCTTGAACCCCACCCCGGTCAGGACCGGACCGAGGCCGTCGTGAAGGTCGCGGCGTAGTCGCCGTCGCTCGTCGTCACGAGCGGAAACCACCCGACTGCGGGACTGCTGGAGCTCCTCGGCCAGAAGGGTCGCGTGCACGGCGACGGCCACGGGCGCCGCCAGCAGTCGCAGCACGTCCAAATCGGCACCCCTGAACCTGCCGTCCCCCCGCCGGACGCCGACGACCAGTTCTCCTTTTCGGTCCGGACCGACTGGCAACGGGACGCCGTGCAGGATTGACGGCGGGCTGCCGACGGTGGCTAGCTCGCGGCCGTCGGAGCGGAGCGAGACGTAAGGCAGGTGTAACGACTGGGCGATCGCGTCGGCCAGCGAGGTGAGGTCGTCAGCGGACCCGAGGGCAGGTCCCACCCGGCGTAAGACCCGGACAGGGTCTCGGCGATCGCCGTAGAGCAGCCGGTCGACCAGCCGTTGCGATCGCAGCCGCAGCGGGTTCAGCCCCAAAGCCACCACCCCGGCGGCGACGACCGCGCTCCCTCCGGCCGCGAAGGACCTCCCCAACACGGCGACGACGAGCAGGTACGCCGCGACCAGGATGCCGCTCATCAGCGCCCACGCCACCGTGCGGGCAACGACCAGCCGGATGTCGAGCAGGTTGTGCCGCAGGATTGCGACCAGGATGGAGGCGGGAACCAGCACGAAGACGAGCAGCAGCCAGGTCGACCCGAATCGGAGCAGGACGACCGGTATGGCGAGCAGCGCCACGATCAGCACCGCGAACACCACCCACAGCAGCTGTCGACGCGTCCGGTCGTTGCCACGGCGGAAGCGCACGACGAGCGAGGCGAGCACAACCAGCAGCGACGCGGCATTCAGCAGGTCGATGACCGCCCAGAGGCCAGCGGCCCGGTCAAAGGCGGAGACCGCACCCCAGTGCGGGAGCGGGTGGGCACCATCGAAGTTGGACGAGGTGGGGTCGAGGCCCATCCTCAGCACGAACAAGATGCCGACGCCGGCGACGGTGACGGCGACCGGCCGCCACCGCTTCCCGGGCAGTTGTCCGTCGGGAAAGAGCAGGAGGGCCAGGAAGAACCCCAGTCCCATCGACCATGGCCATCCCCAGGAGAACAAGGTGGCGAACAGGCGCAGGGCTGGCTCCGACCACTGGTCGGCGGAACCCACCGCCAGCGCAACGCCCGCGACGCCGGTCAGTCCTTGAGCGCAACCGGACAGTGCGAGCAGCCAGCCCACCGGATGCCGCGGCCGGAACCAGGCCAGTACCGCGCCGCAGGTTCCGAACGACAGGCAGATCGCGAGATTGACCGCAGCAAAGCCACGGAGAATCGAGCCGGGTGGTGAGTCGCCCGTCAAAGCCAGCGCCAGCGCGGCAGCCGTCTCACCAAGCACGACCGCCACCACGACCCCGGCCAGGACGCGCAGGGCAGGCGACGCCGTACTCGCCGACCCCGCGCTGGCGTCATTCATGGCCTCAGTATGGCCGTCGGCTCTTCCGCTGAACGCCCAGTAGCTGTGGGCGCGGCGGGGGCCACGTCCCAGGCATTGTCGGGAAGCCGAAGAATGGCCACAGCGGCAGCCGCGAAGCCGGCCACGTTCAACCCCCACGCGGCCAGATCAAGAGCCGGGCTGCCGAGCAGCACCGCCGCGGTGAAGTGCAGAGGCTGCGCCACCAGGGTGAGGACCGCTGCCCAACGTGGCACCGCGCCAGACCGCCACAGAGCGACGCCCAGCACGACCGTCCCCACTACGTGACCCAGGACGAACATAGCGGCAGCGACCATGGTTGTCGGATGGTCCGTGTCGTACAACCGGACCAACGTCGGCTGGTCGACCCCGGCCTGAACGCCAACCCACAGCAGCACGTCAGATCCGACGAGCCAGCCCATGCTGAGATACGCCGGAACCAGCAACAGCAAAGCAGCCGTGGTGGTGCGCGGCGCCCGGCGGCGGGTGAGCCGCGCGACCCCCAACACACCGGGAACCAAGGTGAAGAGGCCGATCAGCGCCAGCCAGAGCAGAAGCGACTGCGCCTGCGGGTCCGCCGCCACGTTCGCGACCACCGCCTCCGGCCCGTCGGTCGTGCGGTAAGGCAGCACGTACCGCTGGACCGCCACAGCCGCGGGACCGACCGGCAGAAGCACCGCAATAAACCAGCGGCTCATCCTGCGCAGGTCTGCGGGCGGCTTCAGCACCGCCGGCACCTCTCCTCCGGTCCTTACCGCGGTCATGGCGCAACCTGCATGGCGTTTCGTGGCGAATTCATGATGTACCTCCAGGAGCAGGAAACGAACTTCCGACTCCTCCACACTCGGCGAGTTCCGTCCCGGGCACATGAGCAAAAGCCCTACCGGACCGGGAGAATCCCCTCTGTTTGCACTGCTAGCTGCCGCTGTGGCGGTCTGACCCGAAGCGACCCGCTATCAGTGCAGTCGGAGCGTGGCGACGACTCCAGCGTGGTCGGAAGACCAGAACGGAGGGATCCACCCGGAGATCGGGGAAGCACCCACGACGGCGGCAGCCTTGGCGCGGACCGGCCCGTGCGTGAGGACAAGGTCGATCCTTGTCCGCAGCCGGGAGCTGGTGTTGGTCAGCGTTGAAGTCTGGCAGCAGGTCACCCCGGGATCATCGGGATTGACCCGCTGCCAGGCGTCCCTGAACCAGGCGGCGGTCAGGGTCTCGTAGGTGGTGGTGGACTCCTCCGCGGGGTCCGCGGCCGAGTTGAAGTCGCCGACGGCGATCACCGCCGCCGCGGCTCTGGCCGGCCCCACCAGCAACTCCTGCGCCTGCGCTTCCTGAGTAGCAGCGAAACGCTGCATTTCGAGGTGGGTGTTGACGAACCTGAACTTCTTGCCCTCGAACCTGCCATCGACATAGGCCCAACCACGCGCAAAAGACACCGCGGCTCCAGTCGGTAGTTCGAGCACCTCCTGCGCCGCGTAGTGGCCGGCGCGCGACGCCAGCACCTGAAGATGGGGGGTGGCGTTGTTGACGAGAATCACATCGCGGTCCTGCAGGGTGACTACGCAGCCTGGCGCTGATGCGACAGTTGTGCAGCCGAAGACTGGGGCCACGAGTGGTACCGGACCAATGTTGGCGTTCTCCGACACTGCCTCGACCCGATAGTCCAGTCCCCTCTTCACCAGCTCGGCACTAAGGATGGCCAGAAAGTCATAGCTCCGTGGTCTCGGACCTGCCTCGGTCGGTTGGGCAATCCACCGCGTCACCTCCTGCAGCCCGATCAGGTCGGGCTCCTTGGACGCGATCGTGTCGGCGAGCGCCTCGGCGCGCTTGGGGAAGTTCGTGACAACGGCCGTGCCGTAGATCTGCGCCACTGCAGCGACAAACTGGTTCGCCGACGTGGCCGCGATCGCCGGGTCGAGACTGGAGCCGAGATAGAGGTTCTGCGTCATGACCGTGAGTTGATGTTTGTCGCGGCTCTCGGGGTTGTCGGCCACGGCGACGGTGCTGGGTACGGCGACCACCATCATCAGCGTCAAGATGGTCGCGATGGCCAGCCGGGCGCGTCCGCGCAGCGTCATGAATTGTCCTCCCCTGGCGGAAATGGTCCCCAAGCACGATTAAGGCTCACGAGTATGGCCAGATCTACGACCGCGTGGCCTTGGGTCTGTTGGCGATGTGCTCGGCAACACGCCAGGCATTGGCCATGATCGTCAGCGTTGGGTTGATGCCGGTTCCTGTCGGGAAGGGGCCACCATCCACTACAAAGAGATTGTTAACCTCATGACTACGGCACCACCGGTCCAGGACGGAGCTTTCAGGGTCGTTGCCCATGCGCGTCGTGCCGTGCTGGTGTGAACAATTGCCAGTGATGCGATCGATGTAGACCTTCTGAACCGACGTCGCGCCGGCCGCCTCAAGTATCTCGGCGTTCCGGTCAATCAGGAAGCGGCCCATGGCCAGGTCGTTCTCGTGTGCAAGGATCGTGATCCGGGCGACCGGCAGACTCCAGGCGTCAGTCACCGAGTCGTCGAGCTCGACTCGGTTGTCGTGCTGCGGAAGGTCATGCACAACCATAGCCACCGCCATACTGCGGTTGAAGTAGTCACGGTCGACCTGCTTGGCGGCCGCTCCCCAGGCGGGGCGGTTGGGCAGCGACCAGTTGATCGGCAGCGGGATTCCGACCCCGGCGGCAGCGATGTGACCGCCGCCAACGAATCCCCGGCTGTCGTCATGACCGTTGAACTCGAAACTGCTGGCACTGACGTAGCCGCCGCCCGCCCAGGCATAGATCGGATCCTCGAAGGTCCCAACAGCGGCACTGTACTCATGGAAAGTGACGTTGCGCCCGACCAGGTCGCTCCCGTTGGCGAGACCGTTGGGGAAGCGGGGGCTCCTGGAGAGCAGCAGCAGCCTGGCAGTCTCGACTGCCCCACAGGCCAGGATCACCACATCCGCTTCCTGCTCGTACGTGGTGCCCTCCTCGTCGGTATATACCGCACCCTTCGCCCGACCCCGTTCATCGACGGTAATCTCGGAGACGTAGGCGTTGGGTCGCAAGTCAAGCCGACCGGTAGCGACCGCGTCGGGCACGAACACGTTGAGCGCGCTGGACCGTGTGCCGGTCGGGTCACCATGTTGCTGGGCGAATGCGCTGATCACAGTGGCTGGCCGCCCGTTGAAAGGCCTAGACAGCGCCGCCTGGGGTGTCGGGAAGGAGTTGTAGCCGAGCTTGGCGCAGCCCTCGTGGAACTTCTGCGCATACCGCGACTGGGGCAGCGGTGGGCACGGGTAGTCCTTGCTGCGCCACGACTCATAGCGGTTTGCACCCGCCCGCCCGGACACACCGAACGCCCACTCCACCTGGGTGTAGTACGCCTCGAGCTCGTTATAAGTGATCGGCCAGTCGACCAGCGTCGTCCCCGGCACGTCCCCGACGATGCTGTGCAGCCGGAAGTCACTTTCAGTGAAGCGTGGCAACCAGCCCTGCCAATGCACGGTCCCGCCACCGACCATCTGGGGCACGGGGCAAAACAGCTCGGTACGGAACTCGCCATCGGCTGAGTCGCGCACCGTGCGGGGGTTCAGCAGCGGATCCGGCCACAGGTTGTAACGGTTGACATTGGCGAGTTCGTCACCACCGAAAGTTTCCCGCGTACGCCACGGGCCGCGCTCCACCATGACAACACGCATCCCACGCTCGGTGAGGACCTTGGCGGCGGCTGCGCCGGACGCCCCTGCCCCGATGATGCAGACGTCGGCCCGGTCGGGCTTCGCCCCGTTGGTCACGATGTCTCCTTTGCTCTGGGGTGCTCCCAGTCGTCGGCGAAGTAGTCAAGAGTGCTGTAGCGACCGGTGTGCACCTCGGCGAGGGAGGCTGGCCCCGGGAAGCCGATGACATCCCAGCCGACTCGGTTGCGGTTGCCGCCGTAGATCGGGTCGGCATAGAAGGCCTGCCGGGTGTGCAGGGCCAGCAGCGGCACGAATCCAAGATCGACCTCAGCGCTGGTCTGCTGCAGGGCGGGTTCGACCGGCGCGCCGTACAGTGTCACCCGCGCCCGCTCGAGGTCGGTTTCCTGCTCCTGATCGGGCCGCTCGAGGTTGCGCAGGACCTCGTCTTGCTGCTCGGGCGCCAGGTCGACGAAGTCGGCGTGGTGCGCCGCTCGGGCCCGCTCGTCGAGGTCCCGGACACCCGCGACGTAGCGTTCACGCACGACGTCAATGCGCTGCCGCCACGCCTCCGCTCTTTTCCCCGACAGCTGTTCAAAGCCGCTGCCATCGGGCTTGGCGTAGATGTAGTCGAGCCCGGACAGATACCGGTCGAGGAAGTGTATGGTTCCGGCCTCGGTCGCTCCTGGTGCGTCGTCGGTCGGGATGATGCGCGCCATGGCAGCCTGGATGGTGGCTCGCTGGTGGGGGTCGAAGAATGTGTCACTCGGCATGTGTTTCCTCTCTCTCGCCCGTCGACAGCGTCGGGCCTGTCAGCCCAACACCGTCGGTTACCTCAACCCAGACCTGAGATGCGGCGGATTGCACAACTGCAGCAGTCAACGTCGCCGCGTGGCCGCTGACCATGGACAGCGGCGCTCCGGCTGCTTGGATGGCGCGGGCGTGGACGCTGCCCATAAGGCCGGTGCCAATCACTCCTGCCCTGATCTTGCCGGCCATCGAAGCGTTACTTCTTCCGCGCCAAGGCCACGGCGAGGATGATGATTGCGCCACGAATCACCTGCTGCTGGCTGGCGTCGAGACCGGCCAAGATCAGGCCGTTGTTGATCAATCCGATGAGCAGTGCGCCAAAGAGCGTGCCGATGACTGAGCCCGCTCCACCGAAGAGACTCGTGCCACCGAGGATGACGGCCGCGATGGCTGACAGCTCGTCTCCTTGTCCCCACTGGAATCGGCCCGACTGCAGCCGGCCTGCGTACAGCATCCCGGCGAAGGCGGCCACCATGCCTGAGATCAGCAGTACCTCGAACTTGATCCGTTTGGTATTGATGCCGGTGAACTCCGCGGCCATCCGGTTGCCGCCGGTGGCCAGCACCTGCCGGCCGAAGCGAGTCTTTGACAGCACGATCGCGCCGACGGCGACGAAGATCACCATCCATACCACCAGTCCAGGAAATGGACCTAGGTTCCCCGAACCGAAGGCGACGTTGTACGCGTACGACAAGATCGGCTGCGGCGCCGAGTGGGTGATCCATTGGGCCATGCCGAATGCGATGCCGAGCATGCCCAGGGTGACCAGGAACGAGGGGATTCCGAGTCGGGCGACCAGGCCGCCGTTGATCGAGCCCACCACAACGCCGACTAAGAGCCCGGCAATGACGCCGGCAACCACACCCCAGTTGGCCACGGCCATCGCCGTGACGACACTCGCAAGACCCGCCACGGAGCCGACACTGAGGTCGATCTCGGCACAGGCGATCACATAGGTCATGCCGACGGCAATTACTGTTATCGTCGCTGTCTGCCGCAAGATGTTCAGCAGGTTATTTGGGGACAGGAAGCCTTGATCCCCGAGCAGTATCGCGAAAAAGATGAAGATCACGACAAAGCCGATATAGATGACGTAGCGCCGCCACTCGAGTGTGGCGAATCGGCCGCGCCGCTGATCTGCGACGGCGCCGCCGCCTTCCGTTGCGGGCTTGGCGGTTTGGGTCACGGCTAGACTCCTTGGACGGCGTGTTGGAGGGACTCTTCGTCAGCGATGTCCTTGCGGGCCAGCTCCTGTTGCACGGTCCCGTCTCGCAAGATCAGAACCCGGTCGCTGACGGCCAGCAGTTCGGCGTACTCCGATGAAATGACGATCACGGCTTTGCCCTCCTCGGCGAGGTGGCGGATCATGGTGAGGATCTCAGTTTTGGTGCCAATGTCGACCCCGGCGGTCGGCTCATCCATGATCAAGACCTCGGGCTCGGTACCGAGCCATTTGGCGATGACGACCTTTTGCTGGTTCCCACCTGACAGCAGCCGTACCGGACGGGCAGGATTGGCTACCTTCACGGCAAATCGCTTGATCAGGGAGTCGGCGAGTTCCTTGCCGGCGCGATCATCGAGCAGCAGCCGTCGTTCGACCTTCTTGAGCAGGGGGAGCAGGAGATTGTCGCGGACGGAGTGCTCGAGAACCAGGCCTTGGGCTCTCCGGTCCTCGGGGATCAGCGCAAGACGCGCCTTGATGGCCTGGCGAGGATCCGAGACGTCAATGCGCCGGCCATGGATTCGAATTTCCCCGGACTCCAACTTGTCGATGCCGAACAGACAGCGCGCCAATTCGGTACGACCGCTGCCCATCAGGCCGGCCAGTCCGATGATCTCTCCGCGGTGCAGCCTGAACGACACGTTCTGGACGCGCGAGCCGGCGGTGAGAGCGTCAGCTTCAAGTAGGACCTCAGGTTCCGCCGAGGTTTCGCGCTCCTGATATGCCAGCCCCTCGATCTGCTGGCCGACGATGCCCTCGACGATCTGCTCGGGAGTGACGTCGGTAAGTCGCTCCGTGAGCAGGTTCTTGCCGTCCCGGAGGATGGTGATCCGATCGGCAATGCGGTAAACCTCGTCCATCCGATGAGAGATGTAGACAACCGAGATCCCGCGCGCCTTCAATCGGCTCACCAGTTCGAACAACCGGTCGGCCTCGTGCTTAGCCAGGCTGGCCGTCGGCTCGTCCATGATCAGGACGCGGGCGTCCTGGGCCATAGCCTTGGCGATCTCGGTGAGTTGCCAATAGGCCGTCCCGAGGTCGCCCACCCTGGCTGCGGGATCGATATCAACCTCCATCTGCTGAAACACCTCCCGCGCCTTGTCAATGGCCTCGCGGTCACGGATGAAGACGCCGTTGGCGAGCGGCTCGGTGGTGAGGTAGATGTTCTGAGCGACGGTCAGGCTGGGCACCAGGCTGAATTCCTGGAACACCATGCCGATGCCGGCCGCCTTGGCGTCGTGGATGGACGAGAACTCCACCTCGCGGCCGTTGATGCGGATCACGCCGGAATCCTTGCTGTAGACCCCCTGCAGGATCTTCATCAGCGTCGACTTCCCCGCCCCGTTTCCACCGGCGAGAGCGTGCACCTCACCTTGCGCGACCTCGAAGTCGACACCGGCCAGGACAACATTGCTGTCGAAGGCCTTGGTGATCTCTCGCATTTCCACTGCGGGCACGTTGGTCTCGGCGACCGGGCCCGGGGCAGCTTGCACGTCTGTCATTCGCCGCTCACTCCCTACTTGAACGAGCTGACGAGGTCCTGGGGCGGGTCCTCATGATAGACCGTCTTCCATGCGTCGAGGACGTTGTCGTGCTGCACCGGGAGCGCGCTCAGAGCGACATAAGGCGGCGTCTTTTCACCGAGCAGGCTCAAGGCACCCAACCTTGCCTCGGTGACGCCCTGGTCGTAGGGAAGTTGGGCGCCCAGCCCGACGACGAGCTCGCCCTTGGCGAGCGCGATAGCGACGTTCTTACCCAGATCCTCTGTCGCGATCCGCAGATCGCCACGGCCAGAGGCGCGAGCTGCAGCCATGACGCCCTCGGCTGGCACGTCCCAGACTGCCCAGATAGCGGCCAGATCCGAATGCTTGCTGATCATGGCGTTCGCAACGCCTTGGGCGTCGCCGGCGAAGTCGGGTCCCGCGATCCCTTGCTCCTCAACGATCTGCATCTCAGGGTAGTCGCTCTGAATCGTCTTCTTAAAGCCCTCGTAGCGCTGCCTGGTGACGAAGAAGTCAGCCTCGTGGAAGATCAGGCCGATCTTGCCCTTGGCGCCCAGAGCCTTGGCCATCAGATGGGCAGAGACGACACCATTGCCATAGTTGTCAGCGGAGACGGCCGCCACGTAGTCCGTGCCGGCTTTGAAGCCCTTGGGCACATTATCCATAAAGACCAGCTTTGCCCCGCCTTGCGCCGCCGCTTTATACGCCGTCGCCGTCGCGACAGGATCGGCCGGCAGGGACACGATAATGTTGGGCTTCTTGCTCATCACGGTCTCCAGGTCAGACACCTGCTTGTCCGGCTTGAAGTTGGCGTCGGTGATCGCGACCACTTCAATACCGAGATTCTTGAACTCGGAGCGGAGTCCGGCGATCTGGGCGGTGGACCAGTCGTTGCCGGCATAGTGCATGACGATGGCGGCCTTTGCGCCCTTCGCTTTGATCTGGTTGATCTGGTCAGGAGTCATTTCCGCCGCAGTGACGTTGGCAGGATCCTCACCGTTCGGGCCCTTGCTGAGTACCTGCCCCTGCAACGCCAGCAGGGCCTGATCGGCCTTTTCGGCAGCTGCCTGATCAGGCGGGGCGGTGGTGGTCTGGCCCGGGATATAGCAGCCGGCCAAGGTCACTGCGGTAGCGAGAACGACGCCGAGTCGGGCGAGTCTGCGTCTCAAGGGGAGCCTCCCTTGGTTCGATGTCGCGTCTGCTCTGGTGAAGCTACCAGCTACGCGACCTTGGTACTGAGGAACTGGTCGAGGTAGGGCTTGGTGATCCTGGCCGCCTCGAGCGGATCGCCGGGGCAGGCGTCGAGTTCAACGATGAGCCAGCCGTCGTCCGCGCTTTCTCTCACCGCTGCTAGAACCTCCGGGAAGTTGATCACGCCTTGTCCGAGAGTCAGGAACGGGAGCGGATCTAGTTGCAGGTCCGTGAAGTGGCGGTGTCGGATCCGGTCGGGGTATCGGCGGATAAGTTCGGCTGGATCGTCGCCGCCCGCTGGGAGGTGGGCGGTGTCGGCGCAGAATCCGATCTGCGTGACCGACATCAGCCGATCGAGCTCCCCGGGGCTCTCGACGATCGTGGTTAGGTGAGCGTGGTAGCAGGCCGTTCAGCCCGTGGTCCTCGGCGATGCGGGTGACCTCGTCAAGAGCGGCCAACGCGGAGTCGGCGTCGGACGTACCGCCTGCTCGGCGAGCGCCACCCCCAACGACAAGGGTGCCCCCGAAGGCATGTGCTAGGCCGGCCGCACGACGGACCCGGTCCATCGGACCGTACGTTCGGTAGTAGAGATACTTGACGCTGGTAACGCCTGTGGCGTCACCAACCACGCCCCCCCACGTAATCGTGTGATATCCCACGCGCATTCTGCGCCCGCTTCCCTGCCCATGGATGACTACGCATGACCTACCCAGTCATAGAGAAAATAAACCTGTACGAGCGTGGCGTCCATCCCCCAAGCTGCGCCATCTCCAACACCGTCCTGGTCGTTGCTGCAGCCCTCTTCGCAGGTGCGTTCGTCGGCCTTCCTGTCGCGGGCTCCATCCGGGTCGCGATCTCGCTGCCGGTGGTGTGCGGGTTCGGTTGGGCCTGCACCGTTATGGTGCGCTGACTGAGGCACCTGCTCAGTCGCGCCAAGCTAGCTCGAACGATCTAGTCCAAGAGCAGGCAGGGCCAGTCGGCCATGCATACATCGACGACCGGTTCAACGTACGCTCGGCGAGACGACGGCGCGTTTGCCAGGCGTGACTTCGATCAGGCCAGCGCCTTTCAGAGTGGCGAAGGAGCGATGAACCGTGCTGGTCCTCAGGTCGTAGCGTCGGGCCATCTCCACCAAGGTGGGCAGCACATCGCCAGGCTGAAGCGCGCCGCAGGCGAGCGCCGTGTGGGTCAGTAGTGATCCGCCGGTGCGGCTCGGCGTCCTCGTCATCCTCCAGGGACCGGGCCGGTGAGCGGCAAGTACTGCTACGAGTACTCCGACCGGCCGGCCGACGGTGAGGGCTACAACCTGCAGGTCACCCCTATCACCTTTGACCGCAGCTGGTCACGCAGCTACTCTTTCGGCACCGCGACCGGGGCGAAGAAGTACGGCCGATGACCGCAGCCGTCCACGCCAGCGAAAGGCCAGTCCGATGACCACCTTCCATCTCGGAGCGTTCGACGACCGGCCGGGCCCCGAGCCCGCCGAGGACGCAACCTGGGCGGCCGCGCAGGCCGGCGGCCAGCTCTGCCTGTTCTGTCTGACGAAGGACTGGCGGTGGTTCCGCCACCTGGGTGCTACGGCGCCGGACGCCGCGGTCACCCTCCCGCAGTTCGTTGTCACCTGCGAGGTGTGCGAGCGGCTGCTGGTGGCGGGCGACCAGGCGGCGTTGGCTGCGCGGGCTGAGGCTGCCGACCCGGGCGAGAGCGATGAGCTGCTCAGCTTCTTCGACCAGGTGGTTGCCGCAGCCCCTCGGCCCCGCACCGACACCGCCTGAGATCGGCCCGCAACGAAAAGCCGCCCCGGTCACCAGCAGAATGACCGAGGCGGCTCACCAAATGACGATGACGAGGATACTAGATTTGAGTGCATGCCGAATGCGCCAGTTGCCGCTCACTACGGCAGGGATCAGATCCGAATGTCGCGACTATCAATTGGGCATATCCCCAACTTAGAAGGAGTGCGATTCAGAATGGTTACTTATCAGCACTTCAGCACTTCCCTAAAATGGATTGCCGCTCTAACTCTTGTCGTCAGCGTGACAGCATGTGGCGCGGACCCGAAACCTATCACTCAATCTGCGTCAACTGTTGTTCCGACTGAATCACTGCAAGATCTTGTTACATACGGTGATGTCTTAGTGAAGTTCAATGTTATGAAAGAGACCGAGATTCCTGCCGCAGACGATGAGGTAAAGCGGGGCGAAGGAACAACGACCCGTCAAGTTGTAGCAAGCCAGGACGGCGAAGCACTCTGGACACGTCCCTCCCGAAAAGAACCGGGTGCCGACCCCCCATCGCCGTGGGTAATCTCTGACGGGGGCTGGTTTTTTACTAAGAACGAACGAGTTCCGTTGGGGGTGGAAGGAAGGGCTCCGCTTGTAGTGGGAAAGCATTACCTAGCTGTGCGAACTTTTTCCTCGCTGGGCGGCGATACCAATTCAGAATGGTTTAGTCTCGCGTATATCCCCTTGCAAGGGGATAGGGTTCAGTTCGACCCACAGTTCGTGGAAGACGGCGATTCTTCCTACGCTAGAGCTCTTCAAGGGCTTACCGTCCTGGAGGCGGCGAATCTCCTCGAAAATTCTGCAGTAGATCCGGAGGTTGCGCCGTATATGGACTTGGACGCAGCGAAACGATACCAAAAGAAGTTCGGCTGATTTTCGTTGCCAAAGGAGATCACCCGCGCTGGCGCGGGCTGCCGGTGGCCTCGATCACCGGTGCTGAGGTGTCGGCCTGGCTCGGGGACCTGCTGCGGCAGCATCCGCGGTGGGAGTGCGAAACGGATCCGGGTGGAGTTACTGAAGAACCCGCCGGACGGGTGACGATTCCATCGATCTCGACGCTGAACCGGGTCCTGGTCCGGCAGGGGTTGGTGGTGCAGCGCAAACGGAAACGGCCAAAGGAGTCGTATCAGCGGCGGCAGCGTCCGGCGCCGATGCAACTGTGGCAGCCCGACATTGTCGGCGGGGATGCTGGTCGACTCGGTCACCCGGGGTGATTCGTGAGGCGAAGGTGGCGCATGGCGTGTGTTCACCTGGCGGGTGGAACGCTACGACCCTGTAAGCAAAACGCTCGCCCGGACGGGGCCCGTTAGGGGGTAGGCGGAAGCTCCTGGTGTCACCGCGAGCCGAGTTGGCAGTGTGAAGGTCTGCTAGTCGCACAACCAGCAGAAGGCGGTCTTGCTGATGACGGATCCGTATCGCGTTCCGGCGTGGGAGCCGGTCGACAAGGTGTAGGAGGACTCAATGTTCAGTGCGTAACCGATAGGATCGACGACCTCGACGACTCCGGCGTTGGGCACTGATCCGATGGCTTCGCCTGGGCTGCCGACAACCAACCTTGGGACTCGTTCGTCGGGGACGATGCGCACGTCGCCGGAGAGCAAGCCGATCGCGGCTCCCAGCGCATCACCCGGTCGGGCATTCGGGCCTCGGTGATAGACACGGCTTGGCCCGACGTGGTTGCCGACGTACGTGGTGATGGATCCGGCGTTGGCAACGGTGCCGAGGTCTTCGCCAGGTGCGCCGACCGCGTACCCCAGAGATATACGTCCGTTAGACAGCTGTTCTGTGTAGAGCTGCACGCTGGCACCGAATCTGTCGCCGGCTTCGGGGGTGCCGGGGACTCCTGCGCTGTTCTGGTTGAAGTATTGGATATCCCTGATGGGATGCTCCTCGAGTTCTATGGCGTGCACCGTGCCGGCGTTGCGGATGGAGCCGAGGTCCTCGCGGGGAACGCCCACCACCGCGACGTTGTTGAAGCCGCTGAGTGCGGCGCCGAAGCGATCACCCGATTCGGCCGCCCCACCGATTCCCGGCGTGTTCTCGTTGATTCCGTAAGACCGGCCGCCATTGACGTCCGGCCTGTACATCACCGTGACCATGCCAGCATCAACCATCGCGCCCACGTCTTCTCGCGGCTGCCCGATGAGCACGCCCCCGTCCACTGGTGCGAGCACCTGCCCAAATCGATCTCCGGGTTCGGCAGCA
>JAOPXN010000117.1 GCA_025965155.1 Propionibacteriaceae bacterium | reverse complement strand
CTTCCGGATTGAGGTCGACGGTGACGAGATCGTGCCCAACCCGGTGGCCACCGTTCCGCTGGGGCAGCTGTATGCGCTGTTCTGACCGTACGTCGGATGCAGACCGGGCCGACCGCGCGTCGTATGTGCAGCTGGTGCTGGCGGACGGACGACTTCCGACCGGCGCCCACACCCAGTCGGCGGGCGTCGAGCCGGCCTTCCGAGCCGGAATGCCGCTGCGGCAGGTGCCAGAGCTGATCACCGCCCGGCTGCGTACGGTGACCGAGACCGAGGCGGCCACGGCCGTCGTTACCCGGGCAGTCTGGCTGGGCAGCAACGTGCCGGCCCGGCCGGCGGCGATCGAATCCGTCGACCGTGCCTGGCGGGCCCGCACCCCATCGGATGCGATGCGGTCCTCCTCGGACGCCCTCGGCCGAGGCTATGCCCGACTCGCCGCAGCGGTATGGGGCCTCGATCTGGGCGGACGGGTGCTGTGCCGGGCCGTCGTGATGGGAGCGACCGCCGCTGCTGCGGGCCTCGGCCCGGCTGACATCGCCCGGCTCGTGGCGTTCGACGACGTTCAGATGGTGATCGCGGCGGCGCTCAAGCTGGAACCCTTTGACCCGCTACTCGGGGTGCAGTGGTCACTCGCCGCGGCAGCGGAGGTCGACTGCATGGTCCGCCGCATCAGCAACGCGTGTACTCCCGCTGACATCCCTGCCCACAGTGCCCCGCTGCTGGAGCAGTGGGCCCAGCAGCATGCAACCGAAGAGAGGCGTCTTTATCGTGCTTGACCGGCCAGTCGAAGCGAACCAGCCTGCCAGGGGGCGTCGAGCCCTGCGGCTCGGAGTTGCCGGCCCGGTGGGCACCGGGAAGAGCTCCTTGATCGCACTGATCTGCGCTGAGTTCGCCGGTGAGCTCAGCATCGCAGTGATCACGAACGACATCTACACCGACGAGGACGCCCGGTTCCTCCGTTCGGCCGGTGTACTCGCGCCGGAACGGATCAGGGCGGTCGAGACAGGCGCCTGTCCGCACACGGCCATCCGCGATGACGTCTCCCAGAACCTGTTGGCGGTGGAGGATCTGGAGCACGACTTCGATCCGCTGGACCTGGTCCTGGTCGAGTCCGGCGGCGACAACCTGACCGCGACGTTCTCGCCTGCACTGGTCGACGCCCAGTTCTTCGTCCTCGACGTCGCCGGCGGCGGTGACGTCGCACGCAAGGGCGGTCCGGGGATCGCCCGGGCGGACATGCTGATCGTCAACAAGACCGACCTGGCGCCGTACGTGGGAGTGGATGTCGACCAGATGGTGCGTGACGCCGAGGCAGCCCGCGACGGCCGGCCGGTGCTAGCCCTCTCCAGGTCCGACCCGCGCTCGGTGGCCGCGCTGCGGCACTGGCTGAGCCATACCGTGGACCATTTCCGATCCGGCAGCCTGCACCCGCAGGATCCCGGTCCGATGGCCCCACACACCCACGGCGACGGTACGGTGCATAGCCACTGAGCCGACCACCCATAGATCCCCGGAGCCCATGACCACCGTCATTCAGGTCCACCAGGCGGGTGGGCGCCATCGGTGCACCGTGCGCGCCGGCCTGATCCGACCGCAGATTTGCTACAGCGGGGCCGACCGGTGTCGGGTCGCGCTGATAGCGACCCGTGCCCTGTTGCTGGGCGGCGACGCAGTTGCGATACAGATCGAGCTCGGGGCAGGGTCGGTCCTCGAGCTCTTCGACGTGGCCGGCACTGTCGCGTACCCGGGCCGGGGGCGTAGCGCCTGCTGGAGCGTCGACGTGAACATCGCCGACTCCGCGGCGCTGCTCTGGCGGGGCGAGCCGCTGGTCGTCAGCGGCGGCGCCGAGGTGGAACGGCGGCTGCGGGTGGAGCTGGGTGCCGGCTCCACAGCGCTGGTTCGGGATACCACCGTCCTGGGACGCCTCAACGAGACGGGTGGTCAGCTGCGCAGCCGGACCGACATCCGGCTGCAAGGTCAGGAGATCCTCGTCGAGGACCAGCTGCTGACCCGCCCGCAACGCGAGCTACCCGGCATCCTCGGAGCCAACCGGGTCATCGACACCATCACCTCGGTGGGACAAGGGGCCGCGGCCGTGCAGCGGTGCGCCACGCAGCTTCAGCTGCCGTCCCAGGCAGGATCTGTGACCCGTTACCTGGGAACCGAGGCAGCCGGCTCTCCACTGGGCGCGGAGTGGGCCAGGCTCGAGCACAGCTTCCCGGTGTAGGCGACGACCGACCGGTCATCGGCTCGCGTCCTGGACCAGCGCATCGGTACGGAACGGAATCTGCTCGGCCAGGCCGATCAAGGTGACGGCGCGGACGACGCGGGGGTCGCTCACCATCTGGTCGATAACCCGTTGCAGGTCGCCGTTGGACCGGGCGACGATCCGACACCACAGGTCACCGCTGCCGGTGATGGTCCAGCACTCCAGCACCTCCGGGATACCGCGCAGCAGCTCGGTGATCTCCGCGCGGCCGGAGTGCTGGGTGATCTCCAACGTGACAAAGGCGGTGACCAGATACCCGAGGGCCGACGCCGAGATGGCGGGCGCCCACCCGGTCACCACCCCGATCCGCTCCAACCGGTCCACCCTGGCCTGCACGGTGCCTCGAGCCACCTGCAGCCGGCGACTGGCCTCCAGTACCCCGATTCTCGGCTGCTCGGTGAACAGCGTGAGCAGTCGTCGGTCCAGCTCGTCGATCTGCGCGGAGTCACTGGTCATGGTGCCTCGAATCAGCCGCCGTTAGGGAGAAAGGATTGAGCATAATGTACAGGGATTCGATCGTTGGTTGCGCATCCTGCATGGCACGCGCACGCTGGCCGCATGACCGACGTGCTGACCGGCGCCATGCTGACCTCCGCGGAACGGCTGGCCGAGCTTGACTCCCACCAGCTACAACAGCTGATCGGGCTGGTCACCTACGACGCCTCGACGGACCCTTTCCCGGTGACCGGCTGGGACGCCATCGTCTGGGTGGTCGGGAACGCCACTCAGACCGCGCAGTTCTACCAGTCCGTCTTCGGTATGCGGCTGGTTGCCTACGCCGGTCCCGAGACGGGGCAGCGCGACCACAAGGCGTACGTGCTCACCAGCGGCGCCTGCCGGTTCGTCGTGATGGGTGGCGTGGGGCCCGACGGCGCCCTGCTCGACCACCACCGGGCCCACGGCGACGGTGTCTTCGACATCAGCCTGGAGGTGCCCGACGTGGATCGCTGCATCGAGCACGCCCGCCGTCAGGGTGCCACGATCGTGGCCGGGCCGCACGACCTGACTGACGAGAACGGCACGGTACGGACGGCCACCCTCGCGGCCTACGGCGACACCCGCCACACCCTGGTCGACCGCTCCCGCTATCACGGTGTCTATCTCCCCGGTTACCGCGATCTTGGCGGAGACCAGGATTTTGGGAGCCATCAGGCACCGCTGGGCGAGCAGCACGACCGTCCGTCGCGGCTGTTCTCCGCCCTCGACCATGTAGTAGGCAACGTCGAGCTGGGCCGGATGGATGTCTGGGTCGACTTCTACCACCGGGTCATGGGCTTCACGAACATGGCGGAGTTCATCGGTGACGACATCGCCACCAACTACTCGGCGCTGATGAGCAAGGTCGTGGCCAATGGCAACCATCGGGTCAAGTTCCCGCTGAACGAGCCCGCGATCGCTGCCAGGAAAAGCCAGATCGAGGAGTTCCTTGAGTTCTACGGTGGCCCCGGCGCCCAGCACCTGGCCCTGGCCACCGACGACATCCTGACCGCCGTCGACGCCATGCGCACCGCCGGTGTTCAGTTCCTCGAAACGCCCGACTCCTACTATTCAGACCCCGAGCTGCGGGCCCGGATCGGTGAGGTCCGGGTGCCTATCGAAGAGCTGCAACGGCGCGGCATCCTGGTCGACCGGGACGAGGACGGCTACCTGCTGCAGATCTTCACCCGGCCGATCGGCGACCGGCCGACCGTGTTCTTCGAGCTGATCGAACGCCACGGGTCGCTCGGTTTCGGCAAGGGCAACTTCAAAGCGCTGTTCGAGGCCATCGAGCGTGAGCAGGAGCGCCGCGGCAATCTGTGACCTGCTGGTGGGCCTAATAGGCTTGGGCTCGTGAGTGATATCCCCGTAGGTTCGCCCCCGGTGCCCCCGGGCCGTCATGCCGCCCCCAGTGGTTGGTATCCCGACCCGACCGATCTCTCCCAGGAGCGCTACTGGGACGGGTGGCAGTGGTCCCGCAATACACGTGCAGGGGAAAATCCGCCGGCCCACGGTTATCCCGGGGCGCAGAACTGGCGCGCCGCCTCGGCGCCGGGCGCGCAAGCTCAGCAGCCCTATCAGCCGCAGCCGCAGCCGCACCAGCAGCCTTATCAGCCGTACCAGCAGCCCTACCCGGGGCAGCACTCCCCGCAGCCCTGGGGGCTCGCGGGTGCAGGCCGGCCGGCGAACACTGCGCTTACCGCTGACGGCGTGCCGCTGGCCGGCTGGTGGTGGCGGGTCCTCGCAGTCATCCTCGACGCGATGCTGGTGTGGCTGGTTGCCGCCGTGCCGAGCATCCCGATCTACGCCAAGGTGGTCAATGCGATGTCCGCCGTCCTCGCCGAGACGCTGCGCGCCGCCAGGGCTGGCGAGCCGACGCCCGCCGTACCGCCCATCAACCAGTTCCTGTCCGCCACCGACCAGCTCATGCTGGTGCTCATCGCCTTGACAGTCGGGATGGTGTATCACAGCCTGTTCCTCCGCTTCTCCGGGGCGACGCCGGGAAAGATGATCTGCGGTCTGCGCGTCGTGCCGGTGGAGCAGGGGCAGTACCGCGGCCGGCTGAGCTGGGCGACCGCCCTGGTCCGGGCGGCGATCTGGGTGGCACCCGGGGCGATCAGCTATCTGGTTCTGTTCCGGGTGCTGGATGTGCTGTTTCCGCTCTGGCATCCGCGGCGGCAGGCGGTGCACGACATCGTTGCCAAGACCCAGGTCGTCAAGATCCGCTGACGGGTCCCAATCCTGGCGCCAGCCGAGGGCCGACCCGAGCGGGGGGTGACTCAGCGGGCCGGCTGGACTGACCCGCTCACCTCGCCCAGCCGCTGTCCGGCGCTGGTGCGGGCTCGCATCACCACCTCGTCACCGTCCCGCAGAAAGGTGCGCGTATCGCCGCCCACCAGCAGTGGGCGGGTCCCGTTCCAGCTCAGCTCCAGCAGGCTGCCGCGCTGACCGGGTTCGGGCCCGGAGACCGTGCCCGACCCGATCAGGTCACCGGTCCGCAGCCGGGCCCCGTTGACGGTCAGATGGGCCAGCAGCTGGGCGGGGGAGTAGTACATCGATCCGTACGGGCAGCGGCTGACCACCTCACCGTTGATCGACACCTCGATGTCGATGGCGTAGCCGGGCGCCGAGCCCTGCAGGTACCTCAGCAGCTCCGGCTGCTGGGGTGGCGGGTCGACCTCGGACAGCTCGAGTGCGGCCAGCGGCAGCACCCAGGCGGAGATGGAGGTGGCAAAGCTCTTCCCCAGCATGGGGCCGAGCGGGACGTACTCCCAGGCCTGGATGTCGCGGGCCGACCAGTCGTTCAAGATCACGACGCCGAAGACGTGGTCGGCGAAGTCGTCGACCCCGACCGTGCTGCCTGGCGCGGAGCCGACGCCGACGACCCAGCCCAGCTCGGCTTCGAAGTCGAGCTTCTCTGTGGCGGCAAAGACCGGGGTCCGGCCGTCATCGGGGAGCCGCTGTCCGTGCGGACGGACAACCTCGGTGCCGGAGACCACGACAGTTCCGGCGCGTCCGTGATAGCCCAGGGGAAGGTGCTTCCAGTTCGGCGTCAACGGGTCGGCGCCTGGTCGGAAGATCCAGCCGACGTTGGTGGCGTGGTGCTCGCTGGCGTAGAAGTCGACGTAGTCCGCCACCTCGATCGGCAGCTGCAGGCGTACCCGGTCGAGCCGGTGCAGATGCGGTGCGGGTTCCCCTCGCTCCGCCGCGTTGGCCAGCAGCAGCTGCAGCCGGCGCCGAAGGCTGTCCCAGGCCGTCCGGCCCTGGGCAAGAAACGCGTTCAGCGACGGCTGCCTGAAGATCGTCGGATCGGTCCCGTCCGCCACGGCCAGCGCGGCCAGATCCAGCACCTGGTTCCCGACGGCTACCCCCACCCGGGCCTCCCCTCCGGCCGGCCGGAACACCCCGTACGGCAGCTCGGTTGTTCCAAAAGGTCCTGGCGAGCCCGGCCACTGGGGGGGTGGGGCCAACGGCGGGGAGCTCATCTAGGCCCGACCTGACTCCAAGGACGTCAGCTCGTCCGTCAGTGCGGTCACATCCCAGACGCCGACGGCACGGATCCGCCGCCGCACCCGGACCGCCCGGGCGTCGTCCCAGCCGAAGACCGATGCCAGCGCAGTCGGATCGGTCTCCATCAGGATGCATGCCGCCCGGTCGAGGTCCGCTTCGTCGATCAGGGCATCGACGGCCAGCAGCAGGTTCAGCACCCCGTGCTGGCGAAGCACGCCGTCGACCACGGTGGGCGTGGCCCGAAAATCGGCCGCCGCGACGGCGAAGGGCAGGTCGAGCTCGACCAGCGCGCTGACCTGTCCGGCGAGGCCGAGTGCCGAAGGGTCGGACGCCGGGTCGGTGCCCAGCGACCCATACAACCCGGCCGCCTCGACCGCCTCCGCTGCCCGCTGCCAGCCGGGCACCGGGGGCAGCCCGACGTAGACCTCCACCTCGTCCTCGAGCTCGGCAGCCGCGGCGATCACCCGCACGGCGTTGCCGACGAGGTCGTCGAGGTCTCTGAGCCCGGACTCCGCCGAGATCACCTGCACACCGTGGACGGTCCGGCCACCCAGGGAGACCAGCCCGCCGGCGCCGGTCGTGTTCACGACGTGAGCTCGGACCGTCTCTGGCGCAACCGTGCGGCCAATCTCGCCGAGCCGGTGATCGGGCACCTGCAGGGATCGCACCAGATCGGAGGAGCCCCGGTGGCTCAGGTGCCTGCGCACGGCGGCCTCCACCGCTGACGCCCGCCCATCCAAGGCGGCGTCATTGACCAACAAGTCGAACACGCTCACACCGGCAGGCTAACGCGCGACAATCAGGCATGGCCGGGTACACAGCGAGACAGGTGGAGGACACCCTGGCCATGCTGCGCTCAGCGGTGGCCGGCCTGCCCGAGGTATCGGAGCGGCCAAGCCATGGCGGTCCCGCCTGGTTCGTCCGCGCCAAGAAGTGCTTCGTGATGTTCCTGGACGACCATCACGGGGACGGGCGGCTGGCCATCTGGTGTGCTGCACCCGTCGGCGTTCAGGCCGACGTGATCGAGGCGGAGCCGGATCGCTTCTTTCTACCGCCCTACGTCGGTCACCGGGGCTGGCTCGGAGTGCTGCTCCTCGGGTCCGACCAGGCCGAGCTGGACGCGATCGTGGAGGAGGCCTACCGCTGCGTTGCCCCGGTGACCCTGGTCCGTCGGCTGGACTCTGGCGGCCCTGAAACGGCTCGGTCAGCAACTCGGTGAGGTACCGGCGAGGAAGCTCGGGGGTTCTCCCCCGCCGGCATCACCACGCGCCAAGGCTGCTCGGGGGTTCAGCCCGGTGGCGCGCAGGGCCACTGTATAGAGGGCAGGCCGTTCTGGGAAGGAAAGTCTGCGTCCTGTTGAGGACATGTCCTATGTATGCCATCGCTGGGCTTCCTCCGCCGTTTCCATCGCAACGTCTCCCAAAGGTGCGTACCGTATTTCTCAGAAGCTTCTTTCGCCGGGGTAGAGGTCAGACGGTCGGGGGATCGGACCTTAACGCCAGGGTCGGCGGGGTCGTTGCATTCGCAACGGCCCCGCTACCTGCGTGACGGCTCGTCTCCGCCCCAGATCTGCGGCTGATCCGGCACTCTCGGGACCGAGATCGGGGCTAGCCTGACGGCATGGCCTTCTACCGCAGGGTCGGACAGATTCCACCAAAGCGTCACACCCAGTTCAGGCAGCCGGACGGCACCCTCTACGCGGAGGAGCTGATGGGCGAGGAGGGGTTCTTCTCTGACTCGGCACTGCTCTACCACCGCGGAATTCCTTCGGCCATGTCTGCCGCCCGTGTCTGGGAGCTGCTCGACCAGACCACCACGCAGAACCGTCCGCTTCGCCCGCTGCACCTGAGGCTGCCCGACCTGTTCAAGGGGACGGACCCCGGCGATATCGACCTCGTCACCGGTCGCCGGCTGGTGCTAGGAAATGCCGACGTGCGGATCAGCTATGCAGTCGGGTCCCGGCCCTCCTCGCTGTACCGCAACGCGGTAGGCGACGAGTGCGTGTACGTGGAGTCAGGGCACGGTCGGCTCGAGACGGTGTTCGGCGTCATCGACTTCGTCGACCGTGACTATCTGATCATTCCCCGAGCAACCGTGCATCGGTGGATACCGGACGGCCGCGTGGCGGCGTACGCCATCGAAGCCAACTCCCACATCACCCCTGCTAAGCGTTACCTGTCCCGCTTCGGCCAGCTGCTTGAGCACAGCCCGTACTGCGAACGAGACCTGCACGGTCCGACCGAGCCGCTGCTCGAGGACGGCGTCGATCTGGAGATCTACACCAAGCACCGGGGGCACAGCGGGATTGTAGGCACGGTGGTAACGGCGACGAGCTCACCGTTCGATGTGGTCGGTTGGGATGGCTGCCTGTATCCGTACCGGTTCAACGTGGGCGACTTCGAGCCGATCACCGGCCGGGTGCACCAGCCGCCGCCGGCCCACCAGGTGTTCGAGGGGACCAACTTCGTCGTCTGCAACTTCGTTCCGCGCAAGGTCGACTATCACCCGCTCGCCGTGCCGGTTCCGTACTACCACTCGAATGTGGACTCCGACGAGGTGATGTTCTACTGCGGCGGGGACTACGAGGCGCGCAAGGGATCCGGCATCGAGCTGGGGTCCGTCACACTGCACCCGGGTGGACACTCGCACGGTCCGCAGCCGGGCGCCGCGGAGGCGTCCCTTGGGCGTGAGTACTTCGACGAGCTGGCCGTGATGGTCGATACGTTCCGACCGCTGGAAATCGGCGAAGGCGGTCTTGCCTGCGACGACGGCAGCTATGCCTATAGCTGGGACGAAGCGCTGAGGCGCAAGCAGTCAGGCGGCTGAGGTCCCGCGCTCAGCAGTGGGATCGTGCGAAGATTTGTCCGTCCCGCAGCGGGTACATCACGATCAAGAGACGGACTCCGGTCGGCGTGGCGTCGATCGTAGTCCGCACTGGCAGCTCCGGCGGCCACGGCCGGCCACCGCCGACGACGCAATCCCGGCCGTCGGATCACATTGCACGACACGGAAGGAGTCCGATCATGAGCTCTACCGGTAGTTCCTCGGTCACCCCTGGGGATCGCGATCCGTACCCCGCCTCCGCCGCCGACCGCGGCGCGACGGCCGACGGCGGCGGACTCACGCACCGGGACGGTTCCTTCAGGGACGTGGTGTCCCGGCAGAAGGAGGAGTTCGGCGGGATCAAGTTCGGCTCCGCCTTCTTCGGCTGGTTGACAGCCACCGGAACGAGCGTGATCTTGCTGGCGCTGGTCGCAGGCGTCGCGGCGGCGGTGGGAGCCAACAACGGACTCACGCCTCAGACAGCGACGGAGAACGCGCAGCGGATTGGTATCTGGGGCGGGATCATCGTGGCGGCGGTACTGTTTATCGCCTACTACTGCGGCGGCTACGTGGCCGGTCGGATGGCTCGGTTCAACGGTCTGAAGCAGGGCCTCGCGGTGTGGCTGTGGGCGGTGATCATTATCCTGCTGCTCACCATCGTGGGCGCCATTGTGGGCAGCTCGTCCGATGTGGTGCGCCAAGTCAGCTTCCCGCAGGTCCCCACCAGCCAGAGCGAGCTGACCGCCAGCGGCATCATCGCGCTGGCCGTCCTGCTCGTGGCTGCGCTGGTGGGTGCGCTGTTGGGCGGCCTGGCCGGCATGCGGTTCCACCGCAAGGTGGATAAGGCCAGCTACGGTCAGCCGCTCTGAGCCTGGCCGGCTCAACTGCCGGTCAGCCGTTGGCGCGCAGCCCGCTTGGGTAGCTGACCCCGGTGAGGCGCTCAGAGGCCAGCCATAGGTCCTTGGCCATCGCCACGTCGGTGGCCGCGGCCGAGCGTCCGACGAGGGTGGGGTGGCCGCGCTGCTCCATAAAGCCATCAGGCCCCACGTAGCTGGCGCCCGGAAGATCCTGGGTGGCGGCGAACAGCGTCGGCAGCGCGCCCATCTGCTCGCTCTGCGCGAGAATCTTGTTGCTGATGGCGCCGACGCGGTCGAACCAGTGGCTGCCCATCCCACTCTGCAGGTTGGTGGCGGCATAGCCGGGATGAGCGGCATGGGCCCGCACCTGGGACCCGTCGGCCTGGAGCCGGCGCTGCAGCTCGAGGGTGAACAGCAGGTTGGCCAGCTTGGCCTGACCGTACGCCCGCCAGGGCCGGTACTTACGGGTCTTCCAGTTCAGGTCATCAAGGTCGATGCTGCCCATGCGGTGACCGGTCGAGGAGACCGTGACAACCCGGTCGGTGATCTGCGGCAGCAGCAGGTTGGTCAGCGCGAAGTGTCCGAGGTGGTTGGTCCCGAACTGCACCTCGAAGCCGTCCTTGGTCTGTCCCTCCGGTACGGCCATCACGCCGGCATTGTTGATCAAGACGTCGATCGGCCCCTCCCAGGTGTCCGCGAACTCCCGAACCGAGGCCAGGTCCGCCAGGTCGAGCCGGCGTACCTCGACCAGGCCGTCGATCGATGCCGCCGCGTCGTTCCCGCGGGTCAGGTCCCGGACGGCCATCACCACCCGGGCACCAGCCCGGGCCAGCGCGGCCGTGGTCGCGCGGCCCAGTCCGCTGTTGGCGCCGGTGACTATGAAGGTGCGGCCGGTCTGTGGCGCAATGTCCGTGCTGTTCCATTTGGTCATGATTCAATGTAGGCATTGACAACAATGCTGTCAATGGCTACATCTTGCTAGGGTGGGAGGCGTGTCGACAACCCGCCCCTATCACCATGGGGGTCTTCGCGCGGCGTTGCTGACCCGCGCGGAGGAGACGCTGCGTATGTCCGGAGTTGACGGGCTGTCGTTGCGGGAGCTGGCGCGCGATGCCGGTGTCAGCCATGGGGCACCGCGTCGCCACTTCAAGGACAAGCGTGCACTGTTGGATGCGCTGGCGGTGGAGGGGTTCACCCGGCTGGACGCTGTGCTGGCCCGGGCGAACGGAGAGGGTGGGCGTTTCGCGGACCGGCTGAGCGACGTCGCAATCGCCTATGTCCGTTTCGCGACCGGTCATCCGGCGCTGCTTGAGCTGATGTTCAGTAGTAAGCACGAGCTGGACGCCTCCGCCGAGCTGAAGACGGCCGCGAATGCCTGCTTCGCTCGACTCGAGGACCTGGTGCGGAGTGGTCAGGCCTCCGGCGAGCTGGCGGCAGCAGATCTTCAGCAGGTCGGAACCATCGTGTTTGCCAGCTTGCAGGGGATTACCGCACTGGTGAACACCGAGATGGCAGGCGACGCCGACCTGGATGCGCTGACCGTCTCCACGGTCCGGGCGCTGCTGTACGGGCTGGCTCCCCGCAGCTGAGACGGCTGCGCCTTCGGCGGTCGCAGGCGCGCCCCGCGTCGGTCAAGCGCTGGCCGGCAGCTCGCCCAGCACGGTGATCCCGGCTGCAGTCATGGTGTCGGTCAGCGCCAAAACGTTGTCGGGAGTCACCGCGGCGGTCAACGGCAGCAACACCGTTGTTGCGAAGCCGGCACTGGCGGCGTCCTGTGCGGTCGCTCGGACGCAGTGGTCGGTGGCGATGCCGCAGACCTCCACCCGGTCCACCCCGTGCTCGGACAACCAGGCGGCGAGCCCCGCGCCCGTCTCGCTGCGACCCTCGAAGCCTGAGTACGCGGCCGCGTACTCACCTTTGTCGAAGACCGCGTCGAAGTCGCGGAAGGTGAGGTTGGGATGGAACTCCGCGCCCGGGGTGCCGGCGACACAGTGCGGCGGCCAGCTGTCCACATAGTCGGGGGAGTCGGAGAAGTGCGCACCGGGAGCGATGTGGTGGTCCCGGGTCGCCACGACGTGGTCGTACCCGTGGTCGCCGCCGAGCAGGGTGCTGATCCGCCCGGCCACCGCAGCACCGCCGGCTACCGCCAGCGAGCCGCCCTCGCAGAAGTCATTCTGTACGTCCACCACAATCAGGGCGCTGCTCATGATGTCGCCCTTTCTGCACTGGCGTAGGGATCGGTGAGATGCATCTCATGGGGGTCCACCCAGACCGTTTCGATCACGGGCTCCCCGCGGGACATCTTCAGCGCATCCATCGGGAGCTCCGCCCGGGAACGGGCATGGCGGGTCCGGGCGTCCTCCAACGGCTCATCGCCGACGACCCGGCCGGCTTGGACCAGCGGTACCAGCAGCTCGCGGTCGTCGTGATCACCCTCGACGCGGGCGCCGACGCCGACCACCTCCGCCTCCGCGACTCCGTGGTTGAGCCGGCGCAGCGCGTACTTCCGACCGCCGACGGAGATCTTGTCCACACTCTTCTTGGCCACCGACAGCATCGGCGCGTCAGGCTCGTCGGAGCTGGCGCGGGCCACCAGCTTGTAGACAAATCCGCAGGTGGGATGACCGCTGCCGGTCACCAGGGCCGTGCCCACCCCGTACCCGTCGACCGGTGCGCCGGACAGGGCAGCGATGTTCCACTCGTCCAGGTCACTGGTGACGATGATCTTGGTTCGTTCGGCGCCGAGGGAGTCCAGCAGCTTGCGTACGTCCTGGGCGATCAGGGCCAGGTCGCCGGAGTCCAGCCGTACGGCACCGAGCCGGCCATTGGTCAGTTCGATTCCGGTCTTCACGGCCCCGACGACGTCGTAGGTGTCCACCAGGAGTGTCGTGTCTGGGCCCAGTGCGGCGATCTGGGCGGCAAAGGCATCACGCTCGCTGTCGTGCAGCAGGGTGAAGGAGTGCGCGGAGGTGCCGCGGGTCGGCACCCCGTAGCGGCGGCCCGCCTCGAGGTTGGAGGTGGCCTCGAAGCCGGCGATGTAGGCGGCCCGGGCGGCGGCCACGGCGGACAGCTCCTGGGTGCGTCGCGACCCCATCTCGATGCACGGCCGGGTGCCCGCCATCGCGGTCATCCTGGACGCAGCCGAGGCGATGGCCGAGTCGTGGTTGTAGATGCTGAGCAGCACGGTCTCCAGCAGTACGCCCTCGGCGAAGGTGCTCTCCACCACCACCAACGGCGAACCGGGGAAGTAGATCTCGCCCTCCGGGTAGCCCCAGATGTCGCCGCTGAACCGGAAGTCGGCCAGCCAGTCCGCGGTAGGTCCGTCGACCACCGCCCGCTCGATTAGGAAGCGGAGTGACTCCTCGTCGAACCGGAACGCACGCAGCGCCCTGAGCGCCCGTCCGACCCCGGCAACCACGCCATAACGACGACCCGGCGGAAGCCGGCGCGGGAAGAGCTCGAACACGCTACGCCGGTTGGCGGTGCCGCTCTGGATGGCCGCGCGAACCATGGTCAGCTCATAGTGGTCGGTCAGCAAAGCCGTGGTCGGAACCTCACTCGGTCCCCAGCTCGGAGTTGCCGCCCTCTCGGACACCGTCTCGGTCACGAGCACAGACTAGTTGTCGCCCTCTTCCCTCATCCACCGCCTGTACCCGCCTCCCCACCCCTCCCGCCGAGTAGTCAGGTACGCCGGTGTCCTGCCGGAGTGTCGCGGCAGAACTGGCTGGTCGGCGCACGAGGGCGGGCGCTGGTGACACCGACTCCCCCCGTCCGCCAAAGTGCTGGCGCCCAGGACTGACCAGCGCGCCGGTGACGCCGACACGTCAGGTCTGCCGCGACACGCCGACCAGTGCGGGGTGAACGCGACTACTCGGCGGGAGGGATGGCGCCTGGCCGGCGGGCGCGAGTAGTCAGGTGCGCGGGGACACGCCGGCGGGACAGCGGAGGTGGGCACTACTGGGCGGGTTTAGAGGGCGGTTACCAGGGTCTCTTGGGCGAAGCCGAGCCAGTCATAGACGCTGACCATGAAGGCTCTCGGGTCGTCCTCGGGAAGCTCGGCGAGCTCGTCGGCGGACTCGGCGTCGGTGATGCCGAGTCGGGTGGCGACGGCCAACCGCACGCTGGTGAGGGTGCGCAGCCACTGGTCCGCTTCGTCGAGGGGGATCCGTACGTCGTGAGCACCCCGGTCGGTGTCCTGCAGTCGTTGCAGTACCAGCTGGGCTTCGGAGATCTTGCGCACCTTGAGGTCGTGCTCGGTGAACCGCCGGAAGTCCGACGCGGCGTCCGGGTCGTGCGGGTACGCGTTGGGGAACAGTCGCTGCAGGACCGGGTCCTCGGAGGCCTCGGGCTCATCGGGGTCCGCCTGCAGATCGCGCGCCCACATCTCGAATGGGTCGTCCGACTCCGGCTGGGTGGTGAAGTTCTGCGGCTCGCCCTCGGACACCATCTCGACCAGCTGCTGCACCAACGACTCCAGCAGCTCGACCTCATAGGAGTCGAGGCGGCTGACCACCACCTTGCCCTTGCGCTTGAACTTCTTCACCGAGCGACCCTACGCCGACGAGGGCGTCTCACGCGGCATCGTCACTGGTCAGCCTTGTCCAAGGTGGCCCACAGGCCGTACTCGTGCATCGCTTTCACGTCCCGTTCCATCTCCTCACGCGAACCGCTGGAGACCACCGCCTTGCCCTCGGTGTGGACCTGCAGCATGAGTCGCTGTGCCTTGGACTTGGGGTAGCTGAAGTAGGTCGTGAAGACATGGGCGACGTAGGACATCAGGTTGACCGGGTCGTCCCAGACCAGCGTGACCCACGGAGTCTGGGCCAGCACCTCCTCCGCCGGACGTTCGGCGACGGCGGTGCCACCCGCAGGGGTGACGGTGGGGCCATCGGGTTCGGACATGCCTCCTATTGTGGCAACCTCCGGCCCCCGATGCACAGCCGGAGGCGGCTGAGCCGAGTCGCGAGCACCTCCGCTGACCAGTAGCTCCGTTCCCCCTGTCGCATGCACCCGCTGCCCACCGCCGCCCACAAGTCAGCTCCGCCGCGCCGCGCCGACCAGAAGCCGGAGAAACTGACTAGTCGGCGGGATCTCAGAGTCTGGGAGGTGCAGGGGTGGGGGAGGAGCGGCGCCTACTCTTGCCGCCGTGCTGAAGATCGACCGTTCCCATGTCGACGCGATGATCGCCCATGCCCGGGCGGACCACCCCGACGAGGCGTGCGGGGTGATCGTCGGGCCTGCGGGATCCGACGACCCGGTACGGCTGATCCAGATGATCAACGCCGACCGTTCGCCCACCTTCTTCCGGTTCGACCCCAGCGAGCAGCTCAAGCTGTACCGGGAGATGGACGACGCCGACGAGGAGATCATCGTCATCTACCACTCCCACACCGCCACAGAGGCGTACCCGTCGCGGACCGACATTTCCTACGCCGCCGAGCCGCAGGCACACTACTTCCTGGTCTCCACCGCCGAGTCCGGGGCCGATGAAGGGCCAGTCGAGCTCCGTTCGTTCCGCATCGTTGACGGTGTGGTGACCGAGGAGGACTTCGAGATCAGGGAATAGCCGGCGACCCGACCACGTTGCTGACAAGTAGTTGACCGAGCGTCCTGAGTTGGGCGCCCTGAACAAGGAGAACCGATGGCCGTCGAAGTACGGATTCCCACGATCCTTCGTACCTTCACCGGTGGCGAGAAGGCAGTGCAAGGCGACGGCAGCACCCTGCTGCAGGTCATTGACGACGTCGAGGCCCGTCACCCCGGTTTGAAGGACCGCCTGGTCGAGGCCAACGGTCTGCGCCGGTTCGTCAACGTCTACGTCAACGATGAGGACGTCCGCTTCACCGGTGGCCTCGGTGCACCGACCGCCGACGGCGATGTCGTCGTGGTCCTGCCCGCCGTCGCCGGCGGCTGAGCCATCCCCTGATGGCGCGGTACGCATCCCTGGCCGAGTCAGTCGGCCACACCCCGCTGGTTGGCCTGCCATCGCTGAGCCCGAGTGACTCGGTCCGGCTGTGGGCCAAGCTGGAGGACCGCAACCCCACCGGTTCGATCAAGGACCGGGCCGCGCTCAGCATGATCGCGGCGGCCGAGGCCGACGGGACGTTGCGGCCCGGCTGCACGATCTTGGAGCCCACTAGCGGGAACACCGGCATCTCGCTGGCCATGGCCGCCAAGCTCCGCGGCTACCGGCTGATCTGCGTGATGCCGGAGAACACCTCGATCGAGCGCAAGCAGATCCTCGCCATGTGGGGAGCCGAGATTGTGTCCTCCTCCGCCGCGGGTGGTTCCAACGAGGCGGTCGCGGTGGCCAAGAAGCTGGCTGCCGAGCACCCCGACTGGGTGATGCTCTACCAGTACGGCAACCCGGCCAACGCCGAAGCGCACTACCTCGGCACCGGTCCGGAGATCTTGGAGGACCTGCCTGAGGTCACTCACGTGGTCGCGGGGCTCGGCACCACCGGCACCCTGATGGGGATCGGCCGCTTCTTCGCCGAGACCAAGCCGGAGGTGAAGATCGTCGCCGCCGAGCCGAGGTACGGCGAGCTCGTCTACGGCCTCCGCAACATCGACGAGGGCTTCGTCCCCGAGCTGTACGACCCGTCGCTGGTCACCTCCCGCTTCTCGGTCGGCTCCCGCGACGCCATCCGCCGGGTTCGCGAGCTGCTGGAGCGGGAAGGCATCTTCGCCGGCCTCTCCACCGGCGCCATCCTGCATGCAGCATTGGCGCAGGCGGCCCGCGCGCAGAAGGCGGGGGAGCGCGCCGACATCGTGCTGATCATCTGCGACGGCGGCTGGAAGTACCTGTCCACCGGCGCGTACGACACCGACATCGACCAGGCCGAAGAGCTGCTCGACGGCCAGGTCTGGGCCTGACCGGCCAGCGGCGCCGATCACGTACGCTGATCCACCGTGGTACCTGACACCGAAGCGCCGATCGGCATCTTCGACTCCGGCTTCGGCGGTCTGACCGTAGCCCGCGCGGTGATCGACCAGCTGCCGCACGAGGACATCATCTATCTCGGTGACACCGCGCGCGCCCCCTACGGTGAGCAGCCGATCGCCAGTGTCCGCGAGTTCGCGCTCGAGTGCCTGGACCACCTGGTTTCCCTCGGGGTGAAGATGCTGGTGATCGCCTGCAACTCCGGCAGCGCCGCCGTGCTCCGCGACGCCCGCGAGCGCTACGACGTCCCGGTCGTCGAGGTGATCCTCCCCGCAGCCCGGCGGGCCGTCGCCGCCACCCGGACCGGACGGGTCGGAGTCATCTGCACTGAGGCCACAGCAACTTCGCAGGCCTACGACGACGCCTTCGCCGCCGCACCACAGATCCAGCTACACACGGTGGCGTGTCCACGGTTCGTGGCCTTCGTGGAGGCCGGGATCACCGGCGGACCGGAGCTGCTGGCCGCTGCCGAGGAGTACCTGCATCCGCTCCGCACCGCCGACATCGACACCTTGGTGCTTGGCTGCACCCACTATCCGCTGCTGACGGGCGTGATCTCCTACGTGCTGGGCGACCAGGTGAACCTCGTCTCCAGCGCCGAGGAGTGCGCGAAGGACGTGTACGCCACGCTGACCCGCCTCGGACTCACCCATGACCAGCCTCGTGAGGCCCGCTACAAGTTCTTGACGACCGGCAGCCCGGACCAGTTCGAGGGCGTCGGGCACCGTCTGATGGGCGGTCTGGTGAGCGACGTGGAGCAGTTCGCGTGATGGCAGACTTCGCCTGATGGAGCTCATCGTCGTCGGCTGCAGCGGCTCGGTTTCCGGCCCCGACTCGGCCGCCTCCAGCTATCTTGTGCAGGCTCCGCACCGTGGACGGACCTTCTCGCTGCTGCTCGACATCGGCCCGGGATCGCTCGGCGCTCTCTACCGGCATCTCGATCCGCGCGAGGTTGACGCGGTCGGGCTCAGCCATCTGCACCCCGATCACTGCCTTGACGCCTGCGCTTTCTATGTCGCCGCCAAGTACTCGCCCGGCGCTCCGTGGAACCACACCGAGTTCTACGGGCCCGCCGGTACGGCGGAGCGACTGGCCCGGGCGTACGAGGTTCCCACTGTCCCGGGTGGGCTGGCGGAGCGCGGCCCCGGGATCGAGGCCCACTTCCGCTACCACGACTGGCAGGCTGACCAGCAGATTGGCCCGTTCCGGGTCCGGACCGCCCGGGTGAACCACCCAGTGGAGGCGTACGCGATCCGGGTCGAGGCGGATCAGCCGGGCGGCGGCACGCTGGTCTTCTCCGGCGATACCGGACCTTCCCAGTCCCTGGTGGATCTCGCCGCCGGAGCGGACCTGCTGCTGGTCGAGGCCGCCTTCCTGGAGCAGCCGGGCAACCCTCCCGGGCTGCACCTCACCGGCGCCGAAGCCGCGGCTACCGGCACGGCCGCGGGGGTGGGGGCGGTGATGCTGACCCACATCCCACCCTGGCACGATCCCGAGCGGGTGCTGCTGGAGGCAACGCCACACTTCGACGGCCCGCTGATGCTGGCACAGCCGGACGCTCGCTGGACGATCGGATGACCCGAGTGCAGAGCTCTGAGTTCGGCGTCCGACCGCCGCGAGTCCGGGCCCCGACACTGCATAGGGTGGCAGTTATGACTGAACGAGCCGACGGACGCAGTGTGGACCAACTTCGCGAGGTGCGGTTTACCCGCGGCTGGCTCGAGCAGGCCGAAGGTTCGGTGCTGGTGGAGTTCGGGTCCACCCGGGTCCTGGTGGCGGCCAGCGTCACTCCCGGAGTTCCACGCTGGCGCAAGGGCTCCGGCCTCGGCTGGGTGACCAGCGAGTACGCGATGCTGCCCCGCGCCACCAACACCCGGAACGACCGCGAGTCGGTCAAGGGCAGGATCGGCGGGCGCACCCATGAGATCAGCCGGTTGATCGGCCGCAGCCTGCGGTCCGTCATCGACTACAAGGCGCTGGGTGAGAACACGATCGTGCTCGACTGCGACGTGCTGCAAGCAGACGGCGGTACCCGGACCGCCTCGATCACCGGCGCGTACGTGGCCCTGCATGACGCGGTCGGCTGGCTCGCCGAGCGCAACCTGCTGGTCGGTGACCCGCTGGTCGGCTCGGTCAGCGCTGTCTCCGTTGGTGTCGTCGGCGGGACCCCGATGCTGGACCTGAACTACACCGAGGACTCCAGCGCAGACACCGATATGAATGTGGTGATGAGCGGGGCCGGCGACTTCATCGAGGTCCAGGGGACTGCCGAAGGTGCGCCGTTCGACCGCGACACCCTGAACCAGCTGCTGGACCTGGCGGCCACCGGCTGCGCGACGTTGACCCAGCTGCAGACCGCCGCCCTCGCACCCCGGTGACCACCTCGATGCCTTCCGTCGGTGCGCCGACCATGCAGGTCGTTCTCGCCACGTCCAACGCCAAAAAGCTGGTCGAGCTGCGTCGGATGGTGGCAGCCCTCGGTGCCGGCCGAGCCGGCACCGTGGAGGTACTGGGCCTGGCCGACGTGGCGGCATACCCGGAACCGGCCGAGACGGAACGAACATTCGAAGGCAACGCCTTGATCAAGGCTCGCGCCTGCGTGGCCGCGACCGGGCTGCCGGCACTCGCTGACGACTCGGGGCTGACCGTGGACGTGCTCAACGGGATGCCGGGGGTCCGGTCCGCCCGGTGGTCCGGCCCAGACGCCGACGACAACTCCAACAACGAGCTGCTGCTGCGCCAGCTCTTCGATGTACCCGAGGCAGCCAGGACTGCGCAGTTCATCTGTGCGATGGCGATGGTGCTGCCTGACGGGACCGAGCATGTCCGAACCGGGGAGCTGGACGGTCGGATCACCAGCTCAGGTCGCGGGCACAATGGCTTCGGGTACGACCCGATCTTCCTCGCCGCCGGGCAGCACCGGACCACTGCCGAGCTGTCGGCCGCCGAGAAGGATCTGATCAGTCATCGCGGTCAGGCTGTCAGGTCGATCGTGCCCGTACTGCTGGATGAACTGGAACGACTGAAGGGCACTCCATGAGGACCTACCTGAACCTGCTCGACCACGTGCTCACCACCGGCGTGCCGAAGGGCGACCGTACCGGAACCGGCACGCTCAGCACCTTCGGGTACCAGATGCGCTTCGACCTGTCGGAAGGCTTTCCGCTGCTGACGACCAAGAAGCTGCACACCAGGTCGATTGTCGCTGAGCTGCTCTGGTTCCTTCGTGGCTCAACCAACACCGGGTGGCTGCAGGAGCAGGGGGTCTCGATCTGGGACGAGTGGGCCGACGCGAACGGCGAGCTGGGCCCGATCTACGGCTATCAGTGGCGTTCCTGGCCGACCCCGAGCGGGGAACATCTGGACCAGATCGCGGCAGTGATCCGCTCGATCCAGACCAACCCGGACTCGCGCCGCCACATCGTCAGTGCCTGGAACGTCGCCGACCTGGACTCGATGGCGCTGCCGCCGTGTCACACCATGTTCCAGTTCTATGTTGCGCAGGGCCGGTTGTCCTGCCAGCTGTACCAGCGGTCGGCCGACATCTTCCTTGGCGTGCCGTTCAACATCGCCTCGTATGCCTTGCTCACCGAGATGGTGGCGCAGGTCTGCGGGCTTGAGGCGGGCGACTTCGTGCACACCCTGGGAGACGCTCATCTCTACTCCAACCACGTGGAGCAGGCCAGGCGGCAGTTGGAGCGCGAGCCGCGACCGTTGCCGACGCTACAACTGAACCCCGCGGTCAGCTCGATCGACGACTTCACCATGGCTGACATCGCCTTCGACGCCTACGATCCGCACCCCGGCATCAAAGCGCCGATAGCGGTCTGAGGCGGCCAGGATGGGTGAAGTGGTGGCCATTGCCGCCGTGGGACGAAACGGCGTGATCGGTGCTGGGAACGACATCCCGTGGCGGATTACTGAGGACTGGGCCAGGTTCAGGGCGGTCACCATGGGCCATGTCCTGATCATGGGTCGCAAGACCTTCGACTCCGTCGGGCGCCCCCTGCCCGGTAGGAGGACCATTGTCGTCACCCGGGACGAGGCATGGCGCAACGAAGGTGTGACCACGGCGGCCACAGTGGAGCAGGCCCTTGCCGACGCTGCGCGGCTAGCGCCCGAGGCGACCGTCTTCGTGGCCGGCGGCGGTGAGATCTACCGCGCCGCCTGGCCGCTGATCGACCGGTTGGAGATCACCGAGGTCGACCTGGAGCCCGCCGGGGACATCACCTTCCCCCGCATCGCGGCGGCCGACTGGGTCGCGACCGGCCGGGACCAGCGCGACGGCTTTGCGTTCGTCGGCTACCGCCGCCGCACCGGAAGCGCGGCGAACGACTGTACTGCTGGTGCCGAAGAAGGGACTCGAACCCTTACACCCGAAGGCACAGGAACCTAAATCCTGCGTGTCTACCAATTCCACCACTCCGGCGCGCCATGTCAGCCTCGACCGGCGCCCCGGCCGGCTGGCCCGGCATCATCGTACCGGGGTCAGACACCCAGATCGCGACGCAGTTTCGCGACGTGGCCGCTGGCCTTGACGTTGTACTGGGCGACGGCCACAGTGCCGACCCCGGTGTCGTCCACTTCCACCACGAAAGTCGACCGGATCACGCCCTCGACCAGCTTGCCGTACAGCATCTTCTCCCCGTACGCCCCGTACGCCTTGAGCGTGGTCTTGTCGGGGTCGCTCAGCAGCGGGAAGGTAACCGACTCGTGCTCACGGAACTGGGCCAGCTTCGGGACCTGGTCAGGTGAAATACCGAGCACCCGGAGGTCGGCGGCGGACAGCTCATCCATGGCAGCGGTGAAGTCGACCGCCTGCGTGGTGCAGCCCGGAGTCATCGCTGCGGGGTAAAAGTAGACGATCACCCGCTGACCGGCGAAGTCGGACAGGGCGATCTGGTTCTGCTCGGCGTCCAACAGGCTGAAAGCGGGAGCTGTGTCGCCCGGCGCGAGTCTCGAAGTCATGTCCCAAACACTAATGGTCGCCTCCGAAACTCCCGGCGCCCGCTCCCGCAGCAGTCGTCCCGAGGTGCTGCGAGCGGTCGCCTCCAGCCGAGGTCGCAGGGATGCCCGACCCGGCCCGCGGCCCCTGCAATACGCTGTGTCGGAGATGTCAGCCGTCGCACCCACGCCCAAGGAGCAATAGTGGCCACCAAGTCTTCGCAATCTGCACGGAGCGTGCCGCAGATCGAGTCGGACCTCGCGGCAACCCGCTCGCGTTTGGCCCACTCGATCGAAACCTTGATCGACCAGGTGCATCCCAAGCGGGTCAAGCAGCGGCAGCTTGCGCGGCTGAGGCATCTGGTGTCTGTCCAGGTAAATCGGGCCAGGTCGGAGATCTACGACGCCCAGGGCCAGCTGCGCACCGAACGGCTGACGGTGGTCGGCGGAGCCGTGGCCGGGCTGGTGGCGTTCGTACTCATCGTTCGCAAGATTGCGAGCCGCGGGCGGAAGCGCTCCGTGCCGAAGCGAAAGTAAGGATCTATGGGAACGGCTGAAAGCGACCCCCTGCCGATCAGAATGCTGCACGACCGTGTTCTGGTCTCCACCGAGGGGGAGACCGGTGAACGACGTAGTGGCGGCGGGATCGTGATCCCTGCGACGGTAGCGATCGGTCGACGGCTGGCCTGGGCCTCGGTCGTCGCAACCGGAGCGAACGTGCGCACCGTCAAGATTGGTGACCGGGTTCTCTTCGACCCCGAAGACCGAGCCGAGGTAGAAGTGCGCGGCAAGGACTATGTCCTGTTGCGCGAGCGGGACCTGCACGCGGTCGCGGCTGAGCGTCTCGCCGACCGCCAGACCGGGCTGTACCTCTAGCCTCCCAGGATGCTTCTCCTTAACCCGTTCAGTGTGTTAGGCCTCTATAACGAATCCTCCTGATCTGTGACAAAAGTCACCGAGGGGGCATAAGGAGTTCTAGTGTGACGTGGATGCCACCAAGGCTTCGGTGGCCCCTGACCAAGAAGAAGTGAGGCATTATGACTTTCGTCCGTCCGGCGCGCCGTGGAGTTCTTGCAGCGGCAACCTTGACAGCCCTTCTCGCGGCCGCGGCGTGCGGTGGAGGGGGGAGCAGTACCCCGGCGGCATCCTCGGCCCCTGCGGCCGACCTGAGCAAGCAGGGACCAACCGAGTACTGGGCCGGTAAGGATACCTCTGGCAACCTGAAGAACTTGATCGCTGAGTTCAACGCCCAGCACCCCGAAGGCAAGATCACCTTCCACGAACTGCCCGACAACGCGGACCTGCAGCGCCAGCAGATGATCCAGAACACTCAGATCAAGAACCCGCAGATGGGTGTGCTGAGCATGGACGTGGTCTGGACAGCGGAGTTCGCCGCCAACCAGGTCGTCGAGGCGATGCCAGCAGACCAGTTCCCGACGGAAGGCTTCCTGCCGGCCACGGTGGAGTCAGGTACGTACTTCAACAAGCTGTACGGCTACCCGACATCCTCCGACGGCGGTCTGCTCTACTACCGCAAGGACCTGCTGGACAAGGCGGGACTGAAGCCGCCCACCACCTGGGACGAGATGAAGCAGGCCTGCAAGACGATCCAGGCAGACTCCGGCAACGACAAGCTTGAGTGCTTCGCCGGTCAGTACCAGAAGTACGAAGGCCTGACGGTGAACTTCGCCGAGGCAGTCGACTCCGCAGGTGGCACGATCATGGGCGACGACGGCAAGCCGGCGGTCAACAGCCCGGAGGCGGCCAAGGGTCTGTCGTTCCTGGTCGACTCGTTCAAGGACGGCACCATCCCCAAGGGTGCGATCACCTGGCAGGAAGAGCAGGGCCGGCAGGCATTCCAGGATGGCAACCTGATCTTCCACCGCAACTGGCCCTACGTGTACGCGCTGGCTTCGAAGACCGATGGATCCTCCAAGATCGCCGGCAAGTTCGCCGTTGCTCCGCTGCCGGGCCTGACCGGACTGGGTGTCTCCAGCCTCGGTGGTCACAACATGGCAATCGCGAAGAACGCCGAAAACAAGGGCACAGCGGCTGACTTCGTCAAGTTCATGGCGTCGGAAAAGGTCATGAAGTCCAACGTGATCGCCACCTCGGCGGCACCGACGCTTACCTCGCTCTACTCGGATGCAGACGTCACGAAGAAGTACCCGTACATGCCAATCCTGCTGAAGTCGATTGAGACCGCCAAGCCTCGTCCGAAGGCCGTCAAGTACGGCGATGTGACATTGGCCATCCAGGATGCTGCCTACGGCGCCCTGCAGGGCCAGACTGCCCCAGATGCGGCGCTGGCATCCCTGCAGACCAAGCTTGGGACCTTGACCCAGTAAGTGCCTTTTGGACCGATGATGGGGCTCCAGCGCAGTGCTGCATTGCGCTGGAGTCTCCTTTGAAAGGAGGTAGGCGCATGGCTACAGCCACTGCGGTAGGAAAGTCCTCAACCGTTGCGGGGGATGGGCATAAGCATAAGAAGAACGCCCTCAGTGACGGCCAAGGTCGGCTCGCCTGGATGCTGCTCGCACCCACTCTGCTGGTGATCATCGTGGTGGCCGGCATCCCGGTGCTGCTGTCAATCCGTGAGTCCTTCTTCCAGACCAACTCCGGTGTCGATCCCAACACCGGCTTGGTCGCCGGCGGCGAGAGCTTCGTCGGACTGAAAAACTTCACCGACATCTTCGCTGGTGCCAACCAGGTCGAAGGCTCCTACGGAACGATGGACCGGTTCTGGAACGCGTTCCTGAACACCACGCTCTTCACAGTCGTCTGCGTCCTGCTCGAGACAGTTCTCGGCGTGGCAATGGCCCTGATCATGTCCAAGGCGTTCAAGGGCCGTGGCGTGGTCCGCGCCGGCATCCTGGTGCCGTGGGCGATCCCGACGATTGTCTCGGCGCTGATGTGGAAACTGATCTTCGACGAGGCCGGCGTGATGAACCGGATCCTGCACCAACAGATCCTTTGGCTGGCTGACACGGGGGCCTCGTTCTGGGCCATTGTCATCGCGGACGTCTGGAAGACCGCGCCGTTCATCGGTCTACTCACCCTGGCCGGTCTGCAGACCATTCCCGCCGAGTGCTACGAGGCGGCGAAGGTGGACGGAGCGACGGCCTGGCAACAGTTCACCCGGATCACACTGCCCATGGTGAGGCCCACCCTGGTGGTGGCTGTGCTGTTCCGCACCCTCGACACGCTCCGCATGTTCGACCTGCCGTACGGCATGATCGGCCCAGGCAAGTACCGGGTGGAGACGCTTTCCATCTTTGCCTACCAGGAAGCCACGCAGAACCGGTACGGTCCCGCCGCGGCATACGCAATCATCCTGTTCATCTACGTGCTGCTGGTGGCGTTCGTCTTTGTCAAGGTACTTGGGGCAGACGTGATCGGCGACAGCGCACCTCCGAAGAAGAAAAAGAAGAAAGGCGCGGGCGACGATGATGCCAAGACCTCGGCTGTCCCAAGTCTGGAAATGATGGGAGGTGCTCACTGATGGCCACCACCACTACAACCCCCGCGGAGTCGCACCTGACTCGTGAGGAGGTCGCGCGGCTCGCCAAGCCGAAGAAGAGCCCCAGAGCCCGGATCGGCATGATCGCGTCCTACGTGGGGATGGGGCTGATCGTCCTCTACTGCATCATCCCGTTCTACTGGATGATCGTCTCGTCGCTGCGGCAGCCCACCGAGGGCCGCAGCACGGAGTTCCTCCCGAACCCGCCGTCGATCGAGAACTTCCAGGGTGTGTTCTCTGGCACCAACAACTTCGGGCGATCGCTGATCAACTCCTTGATCATCTCGGGCACGACCACGGTCTTGACCCTGCTGTTCGGCATCGTGGCGGCCTATGCACTCGCACGGCTGCAGTTCCGGGGTAAGGCGTTCGTGCTCTGGCTGATCATGGCTTGTTCGATGTTCCCGCTGATCATCTTGATCCCGCCGCTGTTGAAGATGTTCTCGTCGTCGCCTCCTTTCGAGTGGTTCCCGTACTGGATCAACACCTATCAGGCGGTCATCGTGCCGGGGCTCAGCTTCGGGCTTCCGCTCGCGGTGTGGAACCTGACCGCGTTCTTCAAGCAGTTGCCGGTGGAGCTCGAGCAGGCCGCCATGGTGGACGGCTGCACGCCCGGCGTGGCCTTCCGGAAGGTGATCCTGCCGCTGGCCGCACCGGGTGTGTTCACCACGGCGATCATCGTGTTCATCGGCGCCTGGAACGAGTACCTGGTCGCCCTGACGTTCCTGCAGGCGCCGGAACGGCAGACGGCCACCGTGGCTATCAGCAAGTTCACCGGAACGACCGGATTCGACACTCCGTACGGCACCATCATGGCGGCCGGTGTGATCGTGACCGTTCCGCTGCTGATCGCGGTGTTGATCTTCCAGCGACGGATCGTCGCCGGCCTTACCGCGGGTGGCGTGAAGTAGCTCAAACCCGCTGCTGGCAAGAACGCCGCTGGCGCAGTCATCTCACCGATGGCTGCGCCAGCGGCGTTTTAGACCCTGGCCCCCTGGCGCGTTCAGACCCGGGCACCTTGGGCTGCCCGCCTGCGCAACCAGCCGTAGAAACGGCGTACCTGCCCGATCAGCGCCCCGATGGACACCGCGAAAGCGACCGCGATGAGCATCGCCCAGATCGGGTGGTTGGCGATCCGACCCCCGATCGACCCGATGGAGGCATAGATCAGCGCCCAGAGCGCGCAGGCGACGGTGTCGATGGCGATGAAGCGCCGAATCGAGAAGCGGGAGAGGCCCAGCGCCACGATGACCGGGGTCCGGCCGCCTGGAATCAGGCGCCCGGTGATGATGGCGTTGAATGCGTTGCCGGTCAGTGCCCTCTGCGCCTGGTCGACCCTGTCCGCGAACTTCCGGTTGGCGAGCCAGGGCCGCAGCTTGCGGGCTCCGAGCCTGGCTTCGAGCAGCATCACCGTGTCACCGGCAACGGAGCAGAGCCAGGTAATGACGAAGATGATGGAGATGGACAGTTCGGAGTGGGAGGCGACGGCGGCCGAGCCGCTCACCATCTCGCCGGTGGGGACGAAGGGGATGGCCGATCCGAGCAGAACCGCGAGGGCAAGGAGCAGGTGTGCCCGGATCGATTCCACCTCGCCAACCTACGTCGGCGGCCGGCGGCATCCCGCAGTCTGTGACCTAACCCTCACTCGCGGGCCGTCTTCCAACGTGGGCTCAGGCCATCGAGTCCAGCTCAGCGAGGCTGACCGGGTAGCCAAAAGGCACGCCGGCCGCGAGCCGCTCCACCTCGGTGGCAGCCAGTTCGGCCATGGCCGGCAGCTCGTTACCGACCGAGCCGGCGATGTGTGGCGTGACCGTCACATTCGGTAGAGTCAGCAACAGGTCGTCGTCAGGCAGCGGCTCCGGGGTCGTCACGTCGAGCACAGCGTTGATCCGGCCGCTCGCCACCTCCTCCCGGAGCGCTTGGGAGTCGACCAGAACACCGCGCGCGGTGTTGATGAAGGTGCCTCCATCGGGCATCGCGGCCAGCTCTGAGCGACCGATCATGCCTATGGTGGACGGCAAGATGGGCGCGTGCAGCGACACGATCCTGCTGCGCGCCATCAACTCTGGCAGGGCCACCAGCTCCGCGCCAAGGTCACCGGCCTGCTCGGCGGTCACCGTCGGGTCCGCCAGCAGGACCCGGAAGGAGAACGGCCGCAGCAGCTCCAGAAGCAGCCGGCCGATCTTCGAGGCGCCGATGATGCCGACCGTTGTGCCGTAGTTCCCCGCCTCCGCCGGCACCGCGGCCCGCGCGGCCTGCCATCCGCCGGTCCGGAACTGGCTGGCCGCAGGAAGCGCGTTCTTGCCTGCGAGGAGAAGGGCAGCCAGCGTGAACTCGGCCACGGGCCGGGCGTTGGCCAGTGCCGCTGTCGTCACGACGACGCCCCGAGCCCAGGCCTCCCGGTCCACGTGGGCTTTGACCGTGCCCGCCGCGTGTGCGATCAGCCTCAGCCGGGGGGCGGCGTCGAGCACCGTGGCTGAGATGCGGGGGCAGCCCCACCCGGTGATCAGTACGTCGATGCGGCTGAGCACATCACGCGCAGCCGGCGAGTCGAACTCCATCAGCACCGTGTCGGAGGCGAGGTCGGCAACGGCACTGATCCGCTTCATGGTGTCGGGCAGGAACAGTGAGTCGCGCAGGGCATCCGAGGTCATCGCGAAGGCGACAACCAGTCGGCGACCGGTGCTGGGCTGGTCTGGCACGTACATCTCCACTCGGGTTGAGGCGGGTTGCGCGAGAAACTACCAGGGGGCCTCCGTCCAGTAGTGCCGGCGTGCAGTCATGGCCGCAGAGTACGTAGGGCGCCTCTGCCGTAGAACCTAGATATCGGGGCTAAGAATCCAACGTTGGTGGGTAGGCAACCACCACAGTCGGGGATTTTCCGAACGGTAACTAAGCCTGACTATGGATGCAGACCGCGATTCGGACGCGGCAACGAGGGTTCCGTTTCGGAGCCGTCCATTCCTGGGGGGTCGCCACACTCACTCCGGATGCTGCACTGGTCGCGGACAAGCCGTACACGCTGACTCTCTCCTCGGCAGTGAAGGATGCTGCTGGGAACCCGATCGCAGCCAAGACGTGGACCTTTCTCACTGGTCCTCGTCCAACCATCAGGGCGACAACGCCGGGAACAACAGCACCGCGGTATCTCGTACCAGCAACATCACGGCCACCTTCAGTGAGGCCGTCACCGGAGTCAGCGCCAGCACAGTCACCCTTCGGCTCGGGGCAACAGCGACGGGTACCCAGGTGGCTTCGGCAGTGTCCTACAACGCGACCACGAGAACGGTCACGCTTAATCCGGGTGTCACCCTTGCGGCCAACACGAAGTACACCGCCAGGATCATCGGCACAGGCACCGGCCCAGTGCGAGACATTGCCGGCAACCCGGTGGCCACCAAGCTGATCACGTTCACCACGGGACCAGAGGGGCCCGTGTCCCCTGGGACGTCGTGAGCCATTGAGCAAAGAAGGGGCCGCCGCACACCCCCCGCTGCGGGCCCTTCTGACTCTTCACGCCGTGTGTACTCAGGCCTGACACACTGTCAATCGTGCTAGCGGATCACACGGACCAGGTGCTGCGGGCTTTCGGCCTCGGGTCGAGGGTTGTTGATCTCCGGCTGGCAGGCACCGGTGAGCAGGGTCAGGTGTGGCGGCTGAAGACCACTCATGGTGTGTTCGCGATCAAGGAGACCTTCCGGCGCGAGAACGAGCCGGATGCCTCCGCTGCTGCCGACTTCCAGGAGGCGGTGTTCCTGGCGGGCACTGTGCCGGTTCCGCGTCCGTTACGAGCGCTGTCCGGCCGGACGCTCGCCGAGATCGGGCCACACCAGGTGCGCGCCTACGAGTGGGTTGATCTCCTGCCGATGAACCAGGCCGCTGACCCGGTGCTGATCGGTGCGACCGTGGCCGCCGTGCATCGGGTGAACCACGAACCGGCGCGTCCCCTGCACCCGTGGTACACCGAACCGGTGCATGCTCAACGCTGGAGTCAGTTGCACAGCGATGCTGTCGCCGCCGGAGCGCCGTTCGCCGCCGCTCTTGCCGACGAGATTCCGACGTTGATCAAGCTTGCAGCGCTGATGGAACCGCCCGAGCGGCTGCAGAACTGCCATCGTGACCTGTGGGCGGACAACATCTTGCCGATGCCCGCTGGCGGCGTCTGCGTCATCGACTGGGACAACTGCGGGCTGGAGGACCCTGCCCAGGAGCTGCCGATGGTGTTGTTCGACTTTGCCGGCGAAGACGTCGTACGGATGCGGGATCTGCTCGGTTCCTACGTCGACTCAGGGGGGCCCGCGCGGCTGCGGGGACGGGGCGCCTTCACCATGGTCATTGCCCAGTTCGGTCACTTCTGGGAGTCAGCCGTCGCTGCGTACCTGAGTCCGAACGCCTCCGCGGATCTACGGGCGCACAGCATTGAGCGGGCGAACATGCTCCTAAGTCAGCCATTGCGGTTGGACCACATTGACAACACCCTGGACGCTGTCGCCGGTATCGGCTGAGGGCTTACGCTCACCTCCGCCACCCGTCGAGAGGCCCACAGCCGGAGTGGAAGCGGCCGCCCGCATCTGGGGCAGCGCAGCGAAGGTGCCACCGACCTGCTCGGACCGCTCTCGCATCAACGACAGACTTACCCCGGGATGCCAGGGCGGCGTCTCGCCCCCGTGGTCAGAAGTCGTGATCGTCACCGCATCGTCGGCAGCAGTGATCTGGACCTCTGCCTGGTGTGATCCCGAATGGAGATGCCGCCGGTGTCGCGTGGACTGGCGCCCGGTGAAGTTAAGTGCTGGTGACGCCGAAGTCTGCGTGACGGTAGCTGTGGGAAGATCTCGAACGTCCCCCGCCCGAGATCCCCACTGCTCCACAAAGGCCGTGATCCCCCGATCGTCCGGCCTTCCGCCCCCTTAAGTGCGTCGGCAGATACGAGACTACGGGGCCGACGTCGGGAGAGGGAAGAGTTCTGTCCTAAAGCGGACATGTCATCTATCTGACACGGGTAGACCTTCCAGAAGCACCCAGCGCCCGCTACGTTAGTCACATGTGGGTGGGGGTGAACCCCCGAGCATCCTCACCCACATCTCGCACCCCCTGCAAGTGGCCCCTTTGTTGCGAGGCTGCCCTACTTTGGGGGTGAGTCGATCGCTCGAGCATCGAAAATTGATTGCATACTTACTACAACAACGGAGGAGATCTCCCCCCATCTCCCCGTGAGCTGCTTGACCTGACGTTGGGTCAGCAGCAGAGGAGGCCCTCGTCGGGAGTTTAACCTCCGGGCGGGGGCTTCCTTTTTTCTTCCTCCGCTTGCGGCTGGTTGAACTCGCTTGCTGCCCCACGCCACTGTCCGTCGCGATGGTGCCGGCCAAGGTGTCACCCGAAACCTGAACCGCCCTCTGCGCTCGGGGGAGAGGTGACAGGGGGCGGCGACGACCACTCGATGGGGTCGTCTGATGAATATGTACCCAGATCGCACCAGAGACGACGCACGGATTTCCCTTGCGAGGCGGCACCTGGTCCCACCTGCGGATGGCGGATGAACGCGAAGTTCCGTTGGCGTTGGAACCGCAGGATCTGGTACGTACCGGCTCCAAGCACCCTAGAGTGGCTCACGTGGCGGTTTAATGACCCGGATCCAGACCGGGAAGCCCGAACGCGGCTCCCCTCGACCAGCTCCAGAGCCCTGGGCGGAACGAAGGAGCGTGGCGATCGGTGGCGTCGATATCGGTGACTGAGCGGGCCCGTCCGACTGCGCTCTGTGCGGCATGGCTGTTCGACGGCACGCAAGCCACCCTGCGGCCTGACCCCGTTGTCGTGATCGAAGGTTCGACCATCATGTCAGTCGGCCTTGGCGTCGCCGCTCCCGACGATGCCCACGTGGTGGATCTGGGCGGCACAACACTAATGCCGGGCCTGATTGACACGCACGTGCATCTCGCCTTCGATGCGAGTACGGACCCGGTCGGAGCTTTGGCCCGGCGAAATGATCAGGCTGCGCTGGAGGCGATGCGTCGGGCTGGGCGAACGGCGCTCCTGGGTGGGGTCACGACAGTTCGTGACCTGGGTGACCGTGGCTACCTCTCCCTGGACCTGCGCGACACGGCGGCGATGCCGACCGTGGTCGCTGCCGGGCCACCGATCACCACCCCCGGCGGACACTGTCACTTCTGAGGTGGTGTGGCTGAACCAGGCGCTGACGGGATTCAGGCTGCAGTCCGACAGCACGCCGAGCGCGGTGTGGACATCATCAAGATCATGGCCAGCGGTGGACAGCTGACGCCCGGGACCCGGCAGGAGCTGCCGCAGTTCACAGTTGAGGAGCTACGAGCAGCAGTTGACGAAGCGCATCGGGTCGGGCTCCCGGTCACAGCGCACGCCCATGCCGCTCAGGGCATCCGTAACGCGGTCGAGGCTGGCGTTGACGGTCTGGAACACGCCACCTTCTGGTCAGAGGACGGAATCGATGAGCCAGGGGACATGATCGAGGCAATCGCTCGGAAGGGTATTGTCGTCGGCGCGACCGTGGGGCTCGTACCCATTGCCGGGGTGACACCGCCGGCAGCCGTCTTGAAGCGGATGCCTTTCGTGATCGCCAACACCCGTCGTATGCAGCAGGCCGGCGTGCGGGTGGTCGCGGGTACCGATGCGGGAATCTCCCCACTCAAGCCACACGACGCCCTCCGATATGCCGTGCCACGGCTAGTGAACCTCGGAATGACTGCTGCCGACGTGTTGATGACGATCACCTCCGTTGCCGCCAAGATTTGCGGTCTGGCACACCGCAAGGGACGGATCGCCGTCGGGTACGACGCCGACATCTTGGCAATTGAGGGAGACCCAGCCCGCGATCCCGGTGCCATCCACCGCATCCGCGCGGTCTACCGCACCGGCAACCTCATCACGCCCAGCAGTTGAGGCACCACGCACCGCTCCGCGCCTGATAATTTTGCCGGCGCCGCACGGGGTCGGTCGTCGGGGCGAGATATGCTTGTTTACTGGAAAGTTGTCGTTGGAGCATTTTTCGTTTGAGTGAGCGCAACGAGCCACTTCCCGTTGCCTGCGTAGATCCCGGCACGTTTATGAGACCCCTTCGCTTCATCAGCCCTTCATGAACGGTCCTCCACACTGGGGCCAAGCAGTTCCCGCAAGGACGCCGGGGGATTTCTGTTGCTGCACGCAGCATTGCGGGTATCGGCCCACATGAACCCAAACCGTTGAGGATCGCAGCGTAGCTTCGACCACTGGTCAGATACCGGGGGACTACTTGAAATGAGTCGACGAAAGGACTACTACGACGACCCGCATGCACCGGCGGCGAACTCGCTGGTGCCGGCCACGTCAGTGGTTGTGGTTGACAACCAGGACCGAATCGTCCTGCAGCGTCGACGCGATAACGGCAAGTGGGACCTCCCAGGCGGGGTGATGGAACTGGGCGAGTCGTTGGCCGAGTGTGCAATTCGGGAGGTCAATGAAGAGACCGGCCTTGACGTGGAGGTGGTCTCCATCGTCGGTGTGTATAGCGATCCGGGACACATCCTTGCCTACGAAGACGGGGAGGCTCGGCAGGAGTTCGCCGTCTGCTTCAAGGCACGGATTCTCGGCGGCCAGGTAGCCGTCAGCGACGAGTCCCACGACGTTGGCTTCTACCCACCAAGCGAGATAGCGACACTTCCCATGGAAGATGCGATTCGGCTAAGAATTTCCGACTACCTATCAAGCCTTGAGCCCGCTATCCGCTAGCGGATGAGGAGTCACCGTCGACAGAGAGGCCGGCGGCATACGGCACCGGGTAGACAGTCCCTCGCGCTTCACAGCGCTTGTCAGAGGCAGGACCTCGCGTATTAGGGATGAAATAAGGCCTCGGCATGCCTACGCTTGCCGTACGGGCCGATCTCGACCCGATCAGCGCACGCCTGCCTTTGTCGGGCGGTCGGCGGATCTAGCCAAGGGGCAATGATGACAGGGAAGCGACGGCTCGACCCGACCGAAGGGCTGGCTCCACCCCCAGCCGGCAGACGCGAGGGCGTTCGGGTCCCACCCTGGGCGGCAGCGCTCACCTGCGCTGTGTTGCTTGCCGGCTGTACGGATCCCACCCCGCCGGCCCGGTCCGGAGCGGCCACCGTCGCCTCGACCACCGCTGCTCCGGCCGAAAGCTTTGCTGGCGCCCTTAAGGGATGCATCGTCGGACACTGGACTCACGCGTTCGAGGAAGATCATGACGACCTGACGGTGTACTGGCCCGCCACAAGCCAGTTTCCGCCGGCGCGCGGCCGCGACGGTGTCGAGTTCCGGGCGTCCGGCCGGCTCACGTACGAGAACATCGCCCCCGCCGACGGTGTGGAGAAGACTCCGGGTCGTTGGACCTTGGACGGGGATCGCATCCGCATCGACCTGGATCCGGAAGGGTCGGCGACGATGGATATGCAGGTCATCAGCTGCGACGCGGCGGCGCTGGTCGTCCGCCGATAGCCGCCCGCCAAGATCACGAGTATGAGGACGCAGCCGATGGTGAGATGCCGGCCACACGATGTGACAAATATGCACATAAAAGTTCCCAGTTAAAGGTCTGGACAGTCGGGCGTAGTCGGAGGATTCTCAGTAGCGGTTAGGGGCTTGATCCGGTTGCGGTGGCCGGGCATTTTGCTGAAGGCGCTAGCGCCCGGCTCGCACAGGCGCAGTCGTACAACGGTTAAGCAGCTTCGCCATTCTGGAGTTGGCAAGACGCCGCTAGCCGGTTTAAGTCCTACCTCAATCTGGAATGTGAGATGAACAAGACGCGAAAAGCTTTGATAGGAATCGTTGTAGCGGCGGCCGCGCTCGCGGCCACACCGGCTAATGCTGAGAACACCCGTAAGCCTGGTCCGATGGCGCGGACGTACAACCAAGAGGTGCTGTTCGACGAACCTGTGGGGTTTTGGACCAGCAACGTCGATCTCAGCGGGCATGGACGCAACGGGAGGTTCACGGCGCGACCCACCGCAACCGTCATGCCCAATGGTGATCGAGCTCCTCGATACAACGGCGTGGGGCAGTACCTGACCATTCCGGACGGAAATGACTGGAGTGTCTCGCGCACCGGCGCGCTCACCGTGGAGGCATGGCTCCGACCAGACGTCCTGCAGTTCCGCGACGACGAAGGACCCAGGCGAGAGTACGTGCATTGGCTCGGGAAGGGCACACCAGGACACCAGGAATACGTGGCACGAATGTACTCACTGCACAACCACGCACATCGCCCCAACCGAATCTCCGGGTACGCGTTCAACCTCAGCGGAAGCGAAGGTGCTGGCTCGTACTTCCAAGACGTCGTTGTCGTCGGGGAGTGGATCCATTACGTCCTGGTGATCAACACCAACCGGCGCAACGAGACATACCCCACCGGGTACGTGAAGGTCTACAAGAACGGTGAGCTCCGGGATCAGGACGCCCTTGTTGGCTTCAACGTCACGCCCGGGAACGGCGACGCGCCGTTCCGAGTCGCCACCCGTGATCTCGGCTCCTTTTTTCAGGGCGCTATCGGCAAAGTCGCCATCTATGGGAAAGAGCTGAGCGCCGAAAGGCTAAGGCGTCACTACCAGACCATGGCAAGACCCACAATCAGATGACGGAACGGTCGCAATCTAAGGAGAACCGATGAATAGAAGGCTCTTGGCCTCGGCCACTCTTGTGCCGCTGCTCCTGCTGGGCGCTGTCCCGGCCGAAGCCGCGCCGCCCACCCTCAAAGGCACCGTGGACGACAATTTCAAGATCACCCTCACCAAGGGTGGGAAGAAAGTCACTACACTGAAGCATGGCAGGTACGTCATCAAGGTGACCGACAGTACCCGCATGCACAATTTTCACCTGACGGGCAAAGGCCTCAGCAAGGCCACCTCAGTGCCCGGGACCGGAACAGTCACCTGGAAGGTGACCCTCAACAAGGGCAAGTACAACTTCCGCTGTGACGTCCACCCCAGCATGAAGGGCGGTTTCAAGGTCACCTGACCGCATCCGGGCGGCGTCGCCCTGGCAACGACCGTGGAGTCAACGTCTACGGCTGGGGGAGGGGTGTGCCGTCGCCAGCAGTGGTCGACGGTCGGCGAAGCGTCGGCGGTCAAGTTGCATCAGGTCAGCGTCAAGTTGGGCTGACATCGGTTTGCGCTCCGCAAGCACCCAGGGGAGCCCGGTGAGGGCCATGCGGATGCCGGACAGATAGTCCTTGTTCTTGGGTGTGTCTGCGAGCGTGAACGCCGTGTAGCGCAGAGCGCTCAGCCACCGCCGGTGTAGCCAGGCCGTCCACAGCGTGTTGCGCAGTCCGTACGCGCGCAGATTGCCGGCATTGGCCAAGCTCGGGTGGTGGTGCACGACGACATCTTCTACGTAGCGCATCTCCCAGCCGGCCTTCGCCAACGGGAATCCCAAGGTTTCTTCCTCGCCGCCGATGAAGAAGCGCTCGTCGTAGCCGCCCACCTCCTCGTAGGCGCTCTTCCGTACGACAACCGCACCGGCCATGAAACTCAACAGAACCGCGCCCGGGATGCCTGCGCGGTCGGGTACTGGGCTTTGGCTCATCTCTGCCGAGATGGGATCGAGCCGGCACTCGTCCCGGACCAGGATGCGGGCATTGACCAGCGCTAGCCGAGGATGGGCGTCCATTAGGTCGCAGGCGATCTCGAGCCCATCCCCCTCATACCAACCATCGTCGTCACAGAAGGCGACGTAGGGGGTCGTCGCTCGGGCGGCACCGACATTCCGTGCGGCCGCTCCGACGTTGGCTGGGAGGCGGACGATTTCTACGCCGGATTGGCGCAGGATATCGACCGTGCAGTCGGTGGATGCATTGTCCACCGCCACGATCGGGACCGCGAGAGCAAGCAGTTGCTCGAGAACTCGGTGGATGCGGTCAGCGCAGTTGTAGGTAAGCAGAACCACCGTGACGCGCCGCTCATGCCGGTGAGCCATGGGTGCGGTGCTAGAGGGATGTTTTTGATGCACGGCAGGGCCTAACGGTCCTGCGGCTTGCGCGCGCAGTGCATTTGTTACTCCATTCGTTGACATGGTTGGGCCGGTGACGTGAGGTTGCCGACAGCTGCGGGCTTACTCATTTCTCCGACATCCGGTGTTCATCAGCGGCGTACCCGCGGAGCAGTCGGCCAAACAGAGGTACTCGTCTTCGATTCGGCGCATCGCTATGCACTGCCTTCGGCTGGACATGTCCAGTTCCGGACGCAGTTTTCCAGTGACACTGGTCGGGCTGGGTCGGAGTGGCCCCGTCCTTCTGATGGCAGGGAGGCGACTCGGTCCGTGCCTTGTCATCTGCAGTCGAGTCGATGATGCCTACCGAACGTGAGGATTAAGACTCGCTTTATAGCCCCACTAGGTATTTAAACATATTGTCGTGCAACATGCTCCCTGCTAAGTTCGAATTCGGCCAGCGTGAACCCATGTGATACATGGGATGGCCTGCTCGATGGGGCATGATGGAACCATGGACGTAGGTGAGCTCGCGCCTATTGAGGGTTTAGAGCGTACTTTCTTTCCAGCGCCGAGGATGCGTCGGCAGTTTTGTTCGCGCCTTCGCACTTCGCTGTAGTAGCAGATGGTAGGCGCCTGTAATGGGCCCGTTTCGCTGTTACTGGCAAGAATCGGATGGCGGGTTATGCGCGCTGCAACGTCAACGCGCAATGGTCTACGAGACCAACGAAACGAGGGAAGAAATGATTTGCAGGACTAATCGGCAGCGGCGAGCAAGCTTGCTTGCTTGCTTGTCGTCAGCGGGGCCATGTTCATTACGAACCCCGCGGCTGCGACATTGAGTAATGGTTCGACTGACTGGGAACGTAACATGGGGTGGTGCTGCCACGACGGGGCGCAGCTGCATATCGGGGACTTCAACGGTGACGGCAAGGACGACCTGCTGTGCCACGAGACCAACACGGGGTACAAGTGGATTGCCTACTCCGACTTGTAAGCACCCGGAGTGATCGCGTCACAGCGCGCAGGAAGGACGCTTCACAGCTGAACTGAGTTGATATGCCGCGGCGTGGGATCTCATGGCGTCGCGGCATACCAACTCCACAGGGTGGGGGCGTCAGGGCGTCTTAGCGACGGTTAGCAAAACAACAGAGTCTTCCAGCGCCTCGAGGCTGTGCACAGAGTCCGGAATGATAAGCAGGTCCCCGGGCGCCCCGCTCCACGAGTTGCCAGAAGCACTCAGAGTCACCTGGCCTCGGAGAACATGGACGGTTGCTTCCCCGGGATTCACATGCTCGTCAAGCGCACGGCCACCAACGATGGCTATCACGGTTTGACGGAGGACGTGCTCATGTCCGCCGTACACCGTTGTCGCGCTGCGTCCGCTCGACGCGGCCCGAGCGAGCTGCAGCTGCTCACGCGCGAGTGCGATCAATGACAGTTTCTGCATCGTAGACCTCTCCCAAATCCTGTATCGCGGGTCCGCTTGTGTGGCCGGCCGCGCTGGGGCCGGGACTCACTTCAAAGGTCGCAGTCCCTAGCCGGTATCGGTAGCCCCAAAGGGCACGAAACACGGGCGGATCAGGTCATCAGCACCTGAGCGGTCGCCAGTAAGGGAGATCCCAACCTGTGTACCGCTTTTTGGGGGTCACCTAAGCGCTGTGGAACACGCGTATGGCTGACAGGCTGAGATTGCCACGGAGGCCACTCCCCCCTGGAATGTCCGTGGTGTTGATGGCCGCCGCCCGAAGGTGATCCTTCGGGCGGCGGCTCTGCAGTGCTGGGCCGCTGCAGCTCGCTTGGTCGCGGGACCCGACAGTTGCGCTGGACACGGAAGTTAGCCACCCTATGATCCATAGTGATGGCATCAAAAGTGCTTCGGCCGTATGCTGTACCTAGTTGGAGGCTGGCGCCCGGGACCCCGGCCTAGGAATATTTTCACATTAGGGGTGGCTGGGCTGTGAACATCACGAATTTTTAGTTCGACGCGCGGTGTGCGAACAGGCGCCGCTGCTTCTCAGACTAGGTCCCTGGACTCAACCCATGGTTTGCGGTATGGCATCCGGCCGCTGTGTGGGGATTGTGGTTAGGGGGGCGACGAGCGCAAGGCGGCGCCGTCGGCCGGACGGTCAGGCATGGACGACACTCCCAGCAGCGAAGTGGAAGGGTCGGTCCAGAGACTGTAGCCTGGCGCAAGTGGAGCGGGCGTTCCACTTGATCGGAGTGTCATGAACATCCTTTTGTGGGTGACGCAGGTCGTGTTGGCGACAATGGCCGCCGCCGGGCGTTTCGGTTCTTACATCGGGCAGGCCTGAGTGGCGCCGGAGATGGAGCTGGGCATCGTCTCGTTGAGCGATCTGCAGCTGGATCCGCTCAGCGGGGGTCCGGTTGGGGCGCAGCAGCGGCTTGCCGAGATTGTGGGATACGCCGAGCTGGCCGACACCTTGGGTCTGGACGTGTTCGGTCTCGGTGAGCATCACAGTGTCGACTTCGCAGTATCGTCGCCGGCGGTGGTTCTCGCCGCCGTCGCAGCTGGCACAACCTCCATTCGGCTGACCAGCGCGGTGACGGTGCTGAGCGTGCTTGATCCGGTCCGCGTCTACCAGGATTTCGCCACTCTGGACTTGATCAGCGGCGGACGGGCAGAGCTCACGGTCGGCCGAAGCGCCTTCACCGAGCCGTTCGCCCTTTTCGGAATCGATCTGGCCGACTACGACGCAGCGTTCAACGAGAGACTGGAGCTGCTGCTCGCGCTTCGAAAGCACTCCACGATCTCGCGCTGGGAGGGTCGGTTCCGGCCGCCGTTGCGGGACGCCGAGGTCATCCCACGTGCCCTGGACCTGCCAATCTGGGTGGGGGTGGGCGGGTCCCCGGGGAGTCCCGAGCGGGCCGGGCGTCTAGGGCTACCGATGACTCTGGGACTGATTGGCGGGTCAATCGACCAGGCGCGCCGCGCCGTCGACGCCTACCGGGCGGCGGGGGAGGCGGCCGGCCACTCTGACCTGTTGAGGGTCGGCATCTCCACGCACTTCTACGCTGCGGGAAGCTCTGCGGCTGCGCGGGAGGTGTACCCGTACTACTACGAATACCTTCGCCCCAAGCGGCCGGGCGGCCGCGGTTTCACCGTAAGCCGGGCCCAGTTCGACGCTGGGACCGGGCAAGGCATGGCCTTGATGATCGGCGCGTCGGAGGAGATCGCCGAGAAGATCCTCTACTGCAAAGAGGTCCTCGGTATCGATCGGTTCTTCGGCCAGGTGGACTGGGGCGGCTTGCCGCGCGGGCGGGTCGAGGAGTCGATCGCCCGGCTCGCCGGAGAGATCGCGCCCGCCGTACGGCAGGCTGCGGGCAGCGCGGAATGAGTGCGGGGAGGCACCTTAGCGACCAGTGGCTGAAACCTGGCGTCCGCATGCCTCATCGGATAGTCTGATTTGTAGTTCTCCTTTGGCGCCCCGGACCCCGGCGTTGGACCGATTCCGACCTAGGGGAGGCAGCGATCCTGGACCTGACGCATTCTCATTTCAGGTGTAGCGGCGACCCACGCCCGACCGCAACGTTTGCGGATCCTTCGGGCCGATGAACCTCCGCAGACGGACCTGACCCAGTGGGGGGCTGAGCATCTTCCGTCTACGGCTGGCGCCACGGATATTTGTACGCATGCCAGTTCGTGGCGACGGCGTTACCTGGTGCCCCGCGAAGTTAAGGGGGCCGGGGCATCAGGTGCGCGACAGGCATCTCGTTGTTGTGAGCCGCTGGCCCTGGTTCCAACCTCGGACACTCAAGCGTCCGCCGGTTCCCGTAGAGGGCCCGACTCATAGAGGAGTCGGCTGACGGTATTCCCGCCGGGTCGTCGAGGTAGACCTTCGCGTCGTCTATCCTTAGAATTCACAGCCGCGGGGGCGGCCTGGCGACCAGCACCGCAGAGGAGTCCCCGTTGGCACCCACTGCCCGAGCCGCCCGCTTTGTGCGGTGGCTGCTGTGGCCGGTTGCCGCGGTGCTCACGCTGGCCGTGGTGGGTCAGGCGTCGTACGCGTCGTTCAGCGCGAAGGTGTCCAACGCCGGGAACAGCTTGTCTGTGGGTTCGGTGAACCTGACTGACGACGACTCCGGCTCGGCGCTGTTGTCGCTGACTAACCTCAAGCCCGGGTCGTCGGGGTCGCGGTGCATCGCTGTCTCCTCCGACGGCACGTTGCCGTCATCGGTCAAGCTGTACGCCACCGACGTAACCAGCACAAAGAGCCTTGGCAGCTATGTAACGCTCACCATCACGCAGGGCTCGGGCGCGAGCTTCGGCTCCTGCAGTGGCTTCACCGGGCTGAGCAGCGGATCCATGGTCTACTCGGGGACGCTCGCCTCCTTCACAGGTGCTGCGACCGGCTACTCCACCGGCCTCGGGAACTGGGTCCCGACCGGTAACGCAGCCGAGTCCCGCAGTTTCCAGTTCGCGTACACCGTCAGCGCGTCCATCCCCGACTCCGCCCAGGGCGGGACCGTCTCCTTCGGTGCCACCTGGGAAGCACAGAACACCTAGACGTGACCGACGTACGCGTCTGGACCTGGCCCTGGCTGATCGCGACCACCCTGTCGAAGGCTGTCATCGCCGTGGTGATCTGTCTCGGTCTGTGGGGCGCATTGCCGGCCGTCGTGGGGTGGCAGCCGACCACGGTGAGCAGCGGTTCGATGCTGCCGCGGCTGCACGTGGGGGACGTTGCGGTCTCGCGTCCGGTCGGGGCCACACCGCCGCCGGTCGGCAGTGTGCTGCTGTTCGACGACCCGGACCACCCCGGTCGGCTGCGGCTCCACCGTTTCGTCCGAGTCGATGATGACGGCCGGCTGGTCACCCGCGGCGACGCCAACGCCAACGACGACTCCTCACCCGTCCCGCTGTCCGCCGTCCGAGGCATCGGAACCCTCCGCGTGCCGTGGGTCGGGCTGCCCGTGGTCTGGGTTCGTGAACGCGCCTGGCTACCCCTGGCCCTCGGCGTACTCGCCCTCACGGCGCTCACCGCCATCGCCGCACAGAGCCGCAGGTTCGGGTTCCCTGAATCGGAATCGGACGAGCCGGACGACGAGGGCAGGCCCGGCGCCGCGCCGGAGAGCCCCGTTGCCGGTACAGCACAACAGCTCGGACATGAGGCCTCAACGACACAGCGCCCGGCCCCTATGTCCGGCGCCGCCAGCGCTCTCGCGGTCGCCGCCCTGTCCGGCTTGGTACTCGTGCCGGCCGCCGACGCGGCTTTCTCAGACACCACGGCAACGACGAGCAGCCTGGCCGCCGCCACCTACTTCAGGTGCGCAAAGGGTGTGACCGCCGCCGTCCCCTACTTCTGGTACCGGATGGACGAGACGTCGTCGACCACGACGACGGCCGCCGACAGCTCGGGCGGCGGCCGGACCGGCGTCTTCGGTCAAGCCGGCAAGACGGCCGGAGCCACCCTCGCCTGCGCGCGCGACTCTGGCCGGGCTATAACATTCAACGGCTCGAGTGGCTACCTCAGCTCGCCGCTGATCGACACCCCGGTGCCTAATACCTTCACCGTCGGCATCTGGTTCAAGACCACAACAACCCGGGGCGGCAAGCTGATCGGTTTCGGAAACTCGCGAACCGGGGTGTCAAGCACCTTCGACCGGCACCTGTACATGACCAACGCCGGGAAGATCATCTTCGGTGTACAGCCGAGCACCATGAAGACCATCACCTCGCCGAAGGCCTACAACGACGGCGCCTGGCACCACACCGTGGCAACGCTGTCCTCGGGCGGCATGAAGTTGTACGTCGATGGTGACCTGGTTGCCTCCGACACGTCGGTGACCACCGGGCGAAGTATCACCTCCGGCTACGTGCGGATCGCCTACGACAACCTCGACGGCTGGAACAGTGCACCAACTAGCCGGTATTTCGCCGGCACCCTGGACGATGCCGCCGTCTACATGACAGCTCTGTCGGCCAACCAGGTCGACGCCCAGTACGAATCCGGCATCTGAGTCACGGGGCCGGGCCACCTTCCGTGCTGCGCAATGGCTAGGTCCGGCGGTGGGGAGTGCGTTCATGAACGGTTCCCAGAGGTGAACTCAAGGTTAGGTAGTTAAAGGATCAACCTTTCTGTACTGCTGAGCCGGCGACCTCGGTGACCTTGAGGGACTCCCGCGGTTGCCCCGGCAAGGTTCTTCCTACCAGCACCGGACATCCCGGCGCCGGGGAGTCAGCCCGGGTGCTGCTCCGGATCTCAGCCACCACAGCCGCCTTCAGGAGCTCGTCATGCCCACCACCACCGCCACCGCCAGCACCGCCGCCGCCACGGCCCGCCGCTCGTCGCGTCGGCTCGCCAAGCTCGTCTCCCTGGCCGCCATCCCGGCCGCCGTTGCGGTTTCCGGCCTGGTCGTCTCGCAGGCCTCGTACTCGGCGTACTCCGACACCACCGTCAACCCGACGAACAACTGGGCCGCCGGGTCGCTCGCCCTGCGCGACGACGACGCCAACACGGCCGCGTTCACCGCGGACAACCTAAAGCCGGGCTCGACCGGGACCAGGTGCATCGCCGTCACCTCGACCGGCAGCCTGGCCTCGGTGGTCAAGCTCTACGGCACCACCCCGGAGACCACCAAGAACCTGGCCGCCCACATCAACCTGAGCATCACCCAGGGCACCGGCGGCTCCTTCGGCTCCTGCACCGGCTACACCCCGCTGACCACCGGCTCCAGCCTGTACACCGGCACCCTGGCCGGCTTCGGGTCCAGCCACACCGGCTACACCAACGGTGTCGGCAGCTGGGCGCCCACCGGCACCGCCGACGAGACCCGCACCTACCAGATCACCTACACCGTCAGCAGCAACGCACCAGACACCACCCAGAACGGCACCGCCGCCCTCGGCCTCACCTGGGAAGCCCAGAACCGCTGACGTGTAGCCAGTCCAGAGTCCCCGACAGCGGGGCAGCTGGCGACGCGAGGGTGAAATGCTGGCCACATGCCGGTGTCGCGGATACCCACCGACAGGTGATCTGCCACGGACCGCCTGTCTGTGAAAAGATCTCAACCGGCCATCGGTATTGCCCGGCTGTCCGGCCGAGTGGCGCGCACGGAGGTTACCGACATGGATGCAACTGATGGGAACTTAGCTTTCGAGCACGTGAAGATGCCCGGCGCTCGGTTCTACGTGGCTGACCTGAGCGGTGCCCGTTTCGAGCAGGTCGACCTGACTGGTGTTGTGATGCGTGGGGTCGAGCTGATCGACGTGGACATCGACGGTGCGGTGTGGAACCTCCGAATCAACGGCGTCGACGTCGCGCCGCTGATCCATGCTGAGCTGGATCGCCGCTACCCAGACCGGGCCAAGATGCGCCCTACCGATCCAGCCGGTTTCCGCGAGGCATGGGAACTGGTCGAGCGACTGTGGGATGAAACCGTTGCGCGAGCCCGACAGCTGGACTCCGTACTGTTGCACGAGTCGGTCGATGGCGAGTGGTCCTTCATTCAGACCCTGCGCCACCTACTGTTCGCGACCGACGCCTGGATCCGGCGGGTGGTGCTCGGCGACCCGCGGCCATGGGACCCCCTGGACCTGCCCTTTGACCAGATGAAGGACGAATCCGGTGTGCCGCGTGACCGCGACGCACGCCCGTCCCTGGACGAGGTCCTCGCTCTGCGAAAGGATCGGATGGCAACCGTCCGTCGAGTACTGCACGACCTCACTGATGAAGCGCTGAACTCGAGCACGTCACCGGTCCTGGAACCAGGGTGGCCTGAGTCGGTGAGCTATCCGGTCCGGGAGTGCTTGTTGTGCATCCTCAACGAGGAGTGGCAGCACCGCCTGTACGCCGAGCGCGATCTCGATGCGCTGGAGTCGAGGGCCGGAGCAGCAAGAGCCTGATTTCTTGGTACGGCGTCTCGGTGACCGGTCCACTCGTGGTGGGCGGCGTCACCGTGGGTGACGGTGTCGAGGCTTCACCGGTACCCGGCGACCGGCCTGAGTTTCAGTTTGGGGCACCATTCACATCCGCTGCAGCAGTATCAGCCGAAACCCATTCCAGTGACGCCGGCGGCTCCCGAGCCCGGAGCGGCGTTCCCCCGGTCGCGGTAGGCGTCACAGCGAACACACACCTCGTAACGCTCCTTCGTCTCCGGGTTGGTCCGGCCTTCCCAGGAATGCAGCTTCAGCCGGCACTTCCACGACTTGGCCATGAGAACAGGCTCCTCCCGGCGGCACGTCCGCACAAGCGCTCTCACCCGAAGGCTTGCAAGGGAGGCTTCAGGGCCGGGCTGTTGCCAAGGGGGTGCGCGATCTCTATGTTATACGTATGCACTTGACTCCCACCGACAAGAACCGAATCAGCGGCGCCTTTACAGTGGTCCGCGAACCGGCGCGACCCGATGTGGCGGCGCAGTCGGATCCGAAGGTGATTGAGACCGTGTCCAGCATGCTCAGCGACATCGAGCGGAATGGGCTACCCGCCGTGCGGCGCTACGCCGAGCAGCTGGACGGCTGGACTGGCGGTGACGATTTCGAGATCGCCGCGGAGCGCATCGACGGGCTGACCGCTCAGCTCCCCGGAGATCTCCGCGCTGCCCTCGACGCCGGGGCTGAGCGTACCCGTCGATTTGCCGCCATGCAGCGAGCGCATCTGACGGACTTCGAGGACGAGGTGATTCCCGGGGTGGTCTGCGGCCAGAAGTATGTGCCGGTGCAGAACGTGGGTGCCTATCTCCCAGCCGGCCGGTTCCCGCTGCTCGCGAGCGCGTTCATGACCATCGGGGTCGCCCGGACCGCCGGGGTGCCCAACATCGTCTCTGCCACACCGCCGTCCAACCAGGGCGGCGCTCATCCGGCTGTTCTGTACGCCGCCCGCGCCTCCGGCGCCGACCGCATCTTCGCGCTTGGCGGCGTGCAGGCGCTCGCCGCGATGGCCTTCGGGCTGCTGGACGGCGTGGCCGCTGACATGATCGTCGGCGCCGGTAACGCCTTCGTGGCCGAGGCGAAACGCCAGCTGTACGGCAAAGTCGGCATCGACGTCCTCGCCGGGCCTTCCGAGGTAGCGGTGATCGCAGATGAGACAGCCACCCCGACGATGGTGGCCGCGGACCTGTTGGCTCAGGCGGAGCACGGACCCAGCTCCCCGGCCTGCCTGGTGACGACGTCCGCGACCCTGGCGGCGGCGGTCGAGATCGAGATCGAGCGTCAGCTGGCGGGACTGTCGACCCGCGAGATCGCCGGAGCGGCCTGGCGCGACTGGGGGTCGATCTACGTGGCCGACTCTGCCAAGACGGCCGCACAGATCATGGACCTGCTGGCTCCGGAGCACCTCGAGATCCTCGCCGCGGATACCGACTTTTACCTCGACAACCTGCATAACTACGGCTCGCTCTTCCTGGGTGAGTGGTCAACGGTGGCCTACGCCGACAAGGGCATGTCCGGCACGAACCACGTGCTGCCGACGGCGCGCGGTGCGCGCTACACCGGCGGACTATCGGTGACCGGCTATCTGAAGCAGCTGACCTACCAGAAGGCCACCAAGGATGCCACCGTGGCGCAGGCGCAGCCGGTCGTCACCATCTCCGACTTCGAGGGGATGCCGGGGCACCGGGACAGCGCTCAGCTGCGGCTGGACCTGCTGGCGTAGCGCACCACCGCCGGATCCTGGGGTGTCGTCCGGCGACAACTGAATACGTATGTAGTATCCATGCCGTACCTGTCGTTCCTACTCGCAGAATCGAAGAGGTCCCATGCACGTCTCCCGCTCGTTCCGACTGCTGGCCGCCGGCCTGCTGTCCGTCTCCCTGATCGGCCTCAGCGCCTGCGGCGCCGGCTCCCGCACCGGAGCGGAGACCGCCACCAAGGTGGCCTGCGACTTCGTGAACCCGGCCGAGCCCACCACGATCAACGTCCTGGCCTACAACTCCTCGGCCGTCGACCCGTACTCGAACACGATGGTCTCCAGCTGCACGCATGACAACGTGACCGTCAAGCATGACCCGATCGACTTCGGTGGGCAGGTGCAGAAGACCACCGCGACGCTCGCCGGCGACACCGGCTCCTACGACGTCATCGAGACGTACTCCTTCGTGGTGCCGGACCTGGCGTCGCGGGAGAAGCTCGTACCCCTAGACGACCTGTTCGCCAAGTACAAAGACGCCTACCAGCTCGATGACATCGACGAGTCGCTGCGCAAGGCGATGAGCTACGACGGCAAGCTCTACGGGCTCCCGATGCAGACCCAGGTCCTGACCATGGTCTACCGCAAGGACCTCTTCGAGAAGAACGGGCTCCAGCCGCCCACGACTTTCGACGAGCTGCGCGAGGCCTCGAAGAAGCTGCAGGACTCCGGGGACATGAAGTACCCATTGGCGCTGCCGTGGCTGGCCAGCGGTGACATCTCGACCGCCTACAAGGCGGCGCTGAACTCACTCGGCAAGGACTTCGTCGACGCCACGACGAAGACGCCGAACTTCACCAGCGAGGAATCGGTCCAGGCGTTCGAGGAGCTGAAGTCCCTGCTGCCCTTCATGGACCCGCAGGTAACCACGTTCGACCAGCCCAAGGTGCAGCAGCAGCTCTATAACGGGTCGGCCGCCATCGGCATCATGTTCTCCGGGCGGATGAACGACCTGGTGCAGCAGAAGAACACCAAGCTCTATGACAAGTTCGCGTTCGCCGCGCCGCCGGCGGTAGAGGACGGCGGCAAGCAGTATGGTGCGCTGTCGGTCGACGGCTGGTCGATCCCGTTCAACACCAAGATCGACCACGACCTGCTTTTCCAGCTGCTCGCAGCCTCGGTCAGTGAGGACGCCTCCAAGGCCTCCATCCCAGCCGCCTACCCGGCTCGCAAGGGCCTCGACCAGACCGCCTCGCCGTATGCCGCGGCAGCCAAGGCTGCCATCGACGGCGCACCGCCGGCCGAGGCCCAGCCGTGGGTGCCGCCGATCACGGCCGCGAACACCGAGATCATCGCCCAGGTGATCACTGGCAAGCAGTCTGTCGAGGACGGGACGAAGGCGATGCAGGCGGCCGCCGAGACGGTGCTGTCCGAGCAGTAACCGCCACGTCCGTCCACCCCAGTTGATAGAAAGGGACCAGCATGAAACGCCGAGAGTTCTGGCTGCTCGTCACCCCGAGCGTGATCGTGATGTTCGGTTTCATGCTGGTCCCGCTCTACCGGACCCTGCGCTGGAGCTTCCAGAAGGTGGACTACGGCAGCCCGGGCGCCGAGGTCGGGCTGACCAACTACATCGGGGCGCTGACCGACCCACGACTCGGGCGGGCGGTGCTTTTCACCGTCGGCCTGACCGTCGTCGTGACCGCCTTCTGCCTGGTGTTCGGCTACATTTTGGCGACCTTGATCAACCAGCTGGGTCGAATGCGCCCGATCGTGCTGGGCATCCTGCTCATCTCCTACGTACTGCCGCACGTGGTCGGTGCCGTCGCCTTCTCCTGGCTGTTCGACTCCAACTTCGGCGGGATCGTCAACTTCCTGGCCAACCAGCTCACCGGCGGGGCCTTCGGTGAACCGCTGTGGTTCACCGACCCGTGGCCCAACCGGGTGATCGTCGCGGCGAACGTGGTCTGGTTCATGCTTCCGTTCGCGATGCTGATGATCTTGGCGGGTCTGCAGGGCGTGTCCGCCGAGACTCTGGAAGCAGCGGAGATCGACGGTGCGTCGTCACTGCAACGACACCTGCACGTGATCATCCCCAGCATCCGTGGGGTCCTCGGGTTCGTGCTGCTGATCTTCACCATGGACGTGATCCGGATCTTCGACTCGCTCATCCCGCTGTCGCCGCAGGCCGTCGGCCTCGGGAACGAGTCGATCATGCTCTACATCTACAACGTCGCCTTCCGCGAGGGAGCGGTGAACCTGGGGCTGGGCAGCGCGATCAGCGTGCTCACGATCGTGCTCATCCTGATCTTGCTGTATCCGTCTATCCGAGGCATCGTGAAGGAGGCAAGGGCATGACCATTGACCTCACCCAGGTCGGCGACGCTGCTCCCCGTGGGCCGATTGCGGCTGCGTCGGCCCTGACCGACTCCGACGGGCCGACCCGGCCGCACCGGTCGCGGCGACGTACCGTAGCCGTCATCTCCGCCCTGGTGCTGACCGCGACCTGCCTGCTGATGATCTTCCCGTTCCTCTGGGCGGCGCTCTCGGCGGCCAAACCCACCGATGTCGCGTTCGCCAACCCACCGGTCTTCAGCTTCGCACCCACCCTCCAGCCGTACGTGGACCTCTGGCAGACCACGAACTTCTACCTCTACCTCGCCAACACCCTGACCGTGGCGGTGATCAGCACCCTCGTTGCGCTGGTGATCGGGCTGCCGTGCGCGTATGCGCTCTCCCGGTACGGTGGCGTGGCCTCGATCGTGCTGCTCGTTCTGGCGCTGGTGTTCCGGGCGCTCCCGCGCTTTGCCGTGGTCCTTCCGATGTACGAGATCAGCAAGTCGATCGGCATCTACGACACCACATACGCACTGGCCGCGGCGCTGATCGCCATCAACCAGCCGTTCACCATCTGGCTGCTCCGCAACTTCTTCGCCGAGATCCCGCGGGAGCTCGATGAGGCGGCGATGGTGGACGGCTGCACCCGCTTCGGGGTGCTGCGCAAGATCATGATCCCGCTGATGGGTCCGGGCATCCTTACCGCCGGCATCTTCGTCTTCCTGTTCGCCTTCCAGGAGTACCTGACCGCGGCGGTGTTGACCGACGTAAGCGCCAAGACGGTGCCTGTCTTTATCGCCACCCAGATCGGGCAGAACCTACCGCTGCTGCAGCAGGCCTCGGCGGCGACCGTGCTGCTCACCCTGCCGGTGATCGGGATCGCTTTCGTCGCTCAGAAGTACCTGGTGGCCGGGCTGAACTCCGGCGCCGTCAAGGGGTGAGCGCGAACGAGGGGCCGGACCGGCTGGTGCTGCTGCCCGGGATGGGTTGCACAGCTGCGCTGTGGTCGAGACTCGACCTGGGGATCGAGACCATCACCCCTTACCTTGAGGAACCGTCCGTCGAGGGGGAGGTCGACCGGTTGCTGTCGCTGCTGCCGGACCGCTTCGACCTGGTCGGTCTGTCGCTCGGTGCCGTCGTGGCCATGGCCTTGGTGCGGCGGTCTCCGGAGCGCGTCAGCCGGCTCTGCGTCATGTCGACCAACCCGTACGGGCCCACCGACAGGCAGCGTCAGGGGTGGGCCGCCCAGCGGCGCGAGCTGGCCGGGGGCTCTGCGCGATCCCTGCAGGCGTCGCTGCTGCCCAGTCTGCTGTCTCCCCGGGTACTCGCCGAGCGATCCGACCTGGTGGAGCTGACCCTGGGGATGGCCGACGCGCTCGGGTCCGACGGGTACGACCGGCAGCTGCAGCTGCAGTCGACGCGGGTCGACGAGCGCCCGGGTCTCGCGGCGATCCACTGCCCGACGCTCGTCGTCGCGGCAGCCGACGACCGGCTGTGCCCGGTCACCCGCCATACGGAGATCGCCCAGCTGGTGCCCGGTGCGACGCTGGCGGTGCTGCCCGACTGTGCGCACCTGTCGCCGCTCGAGCGGCCGGACCGAGTCGCGGCGTTGCTGCGGGCGTGGCGGCGGAGCCCTAAGCTCGAGCGCTGACTGTTGGTCAGTCCGACAGCGCGTCCGTCGCGACGGACCTCAGATCGGCGAGGTGCTGCATCAGGGACTGGGCCAGGTTGTAGACCACCAACTGCGCTCCGTCGTCGAAGGAGGCGGCGGCCGCGTCGCGCGTGCCGACGATGTCCATCCGCCAGCGCCCGTGAGCGGCGAGCAGCTGGTTCACCGTCTGGACCGAGTCCGCCGGTGCCGGGTCCGTGGAGGTGGAGGATGCCCGCAGGTCGGCGGTGCCGATCATGATGGCGTCCAACCCACCGACGGCGAGAATGTCGGCCGCCTGCCGCACCCCGTCGGGTGACTCGATCATGCCCACGACCAGCGTCTCGTCGAGCATCCGCGCCTGGTGCTGTGCGGTGTCGACGGTGCCGAAGCGCCCGACCCGCGTGTACGTGGCAAACCCACGATGACCCAAGGGCGGGTAGTGCACCGCGTCCACCAGCGCCTCCGCCTGCGCGGCGGTGTCGATGTGCGGGGCGATGATGCCGGCAGCGCCCTGGTCGAGTGCACGCAGCGTCAGGGCGGGCTCGTCGGAGCCGACCCTGACGATCACCGGCACCTGGTGGAGCTCGGCCAGCGCGATGTGGCGCCGCAGGTCCGCGACCTCGTTAGGCCCGTGCTCGCAGTCGATCACGACGAAGTCGAACCCGCTGATCGCGACCATCTCGACCAGGTCCTCCGCGGGCAGCCGGAGCAGCACACCGACCAGCCGCGCACCTGAGCGCAGGCGCTCCTTGAGGGTGTTCATGCCACCATCCCCGCCGAGAGGTCGATGTCGGCGCCGCACATCCCAGGCATGGCGAGCATCGCGATGACGGCGGCACCCACCTCGCCCTCGGTCACCATCCGACCGAGTGCGGCGCGCGACACGAAGGCGTCCATGGCCTCGTCGTAGCTGCGGCCGGTGCGTTGCGCCTCCAGGGTGAAGTTGCGCTCCATCCGCGGGCCGGCCACCGGACCGGGGGAGAGGCTGTTGACGTTGACCCCGGCCGGACCGACTTCGAAGGCGAGCGTTGCAGTGAGTCCGATGATCGCCATCTTGGACGCGGCGTACGGGGTCCGGCGGACCAGCGGCCGTTTGCCCGAGACCGAGGCTAGGTTGATCACGTCACCACCGCCCCGGGCGACCATCCCCGGCAGGAACGCCTTGCAGAGCAGGAAGACGCCGCGGACGTTAATGTCGAAGACGTCGTCCCAGTCCTCGACGCTGATCTCGGTGAGGGGCGCCACCGGACCGGCGATGCCCGCGTTATTGATGAGAATGGAGACGTCGGTCCCCGCCAGCGACGAGGCCAGTGCGGCCACGGAGTCCGGGTCGGCGACGTCGCACGCGTGCCAGGTCGCACCTGGGCCCAGCTCGTCGCAGACCGCCGCCAGCGGCTCCGGGCGACGACCGGCGAGCACAACATCGGCGCCGTGGCCGTGTAGTGCCCGCGCGATGGCGGCACCGAGCCCGTTGCCACCTCCGGTGACCAAGGCGGTGCGGCCGGTCAGGGGACCGTCGACCAGCCCGCTCACGCGCGTGCCGCCGGCTCCGGCACGGAGCCCGCGTCATCGGTGGGTGCCAGAGCTGCCTCCATCCACTCGAAGCTGTCGCCGAGATGGCGTGCCGCACGGACGTCTCCGGAGCGGGCGTGCCCCTCGAAGAGCTCCACCCTCGACGCCCGGCCGCAGACCCGCCCCAGCTCACCGCTGGTGGCGTCGTCGCGCACCTCCTGGTAGGTCACGGTGCGGAGGTACTTGCCCACCCACAGGCCGCCCGTGTAGCGAGCGGCTCCCAGCGTCGGCAGCACGTGGTTGGTCCCGATGACCTTGTCCCCGTACGAGACGCAGGTGTTCTCGCCGAGGAAGAGCGCGCCGTAGTGGTGCATCCTCTCCAGGGCTTGGCGGGGCTCGGCGGTCAGGATCTGCACGTGCTCGGACGCGAAAGTGTCCGCGAGGGCGTAGGCCTCGTCGAGGTCCGCGACGACGATCACCTGGCCGTAGTCGCGCCAGGCGGGACCGGCGTAGTCGGCCGTCGGCATGCCCGGCAGGATCCGCTCGACGTGTGCCAGCACCCGACGGGCCAGGTCGTCGCTCGTGGTGATCAGGATCGCCGGTGACTCCGGTCCGTGCTCGGCCTGGGAGAGGAGGTCGACGGCCACGAGGAAGGGGTCGGCGGCGTCGTCGGCCACGATCAGGATCTCCGTCGGCCCGGCGAAGAGGTCGATCCCGACCTCCCCGTACAGCTGCCGCTTCGCCTCGGCGACGAACGCGTTGCCGGGTCCCGCGATCATGTCGACCCGCGCCATCGACTCAGTCCCGACCGCCATCGCCGCCACCGCCTGCACGCCGCCGAGGATCCAGATCTCGTCGGCGCCGGCCAGGCTCATCGCGGCCACGGTCGCGGCGGGGATCTTGCCGCGGATAGGCGGTGTGCAGGCCACCACGCGCGGGACGCCGGCCACCTTCGCTGTCACGATGGTCATATGGGCCGACGCCGTCAGCGGGTACTTGCCGCCCGGAACGTAGGCCCCGGCCGCCTGGACCGGTACGTGCCGGTGTCCGAGGAAGACGCCCGGAAGGGTCTCCACCTCGACGTCGGTCATCGAGGCTCGCTGGACCTCGGCGAACCCACGGACCTGAGCCTGGACGAAGACGATGTCGTCAATTACCTGCTGCGGCAGGCCCGCGATGATTGCGTCGATCTCCTCAGCTGAGAGCCGAAAGCTTTCGGGCGTCCAGTGGTCGAAGGTCTCCGCGTAGCTCCGCACTGCCTCGTCCCCGAGGCGACGGATGTCGGAGATGATCCCCTGGACGCGCTCACGCACCTCGTCTTGAGCCAGGTCGGTAAACGACTTCGTCCGGGCAGTCTTGAGGTGGGTTGGCACGCTTGCTCCTCGCGTAGTTGGACATACGTATGCGAGATAGTTAAACGGACAACGCCGTAGCAGGTCAAGACCGGCGCCGCTGCCGCTATGCTGCGCAGACTAGCCGAGCCCCAGACCTGCAAAGAAGCCCGAAGGAGACCCGCATGGTGGTGACCAGCCACGACGTCGCGCGACTCGCCGGGGTCAGTCAGCCGACCGTGTCCCGGGCGCTGCGCAACAGCCCTAAGGTCTCGGAGGAGACGAAGCGCCGGGTGCGGGAGGCGGCCACGGCGCTCGGCTACGTGCCCAGCGAGACCGGCCGGGCCCTGTCCAGTGGGCGGACCCGGCGGATCGGACTGCTGCTCACCGATCTGGAGAACCAGTTCTATCCCCACGTGATCGCGCCGATGCACCGCGAGCTGGAGGCGCTGGACTACCAGCTGGTGCTGCAGACGGAGTCGTCCGACACCGGCCGGGTTGCGGAGCGGCTGCTGGCCAACTCCCTCGACGGCGTCCTGCTGGCGACCACAACCGTCGACTCGGTGCTGCCCGTCCGGCTACGTGACCGCGGTGTTCCGTTCGTCTACTTCAACCGCACGTCGGAATCGGTGGCCGCCGATTCGGCCGAGGTGGACGCCGAGAGCGGGATGCACGAGCTCGCGCGCCGGATCCTCGAGCTGGGCCACCGCCGAGTGGGGGCCATCTTCGGCCCGCGCAACGCCAGCACCGCTGAGCACCGGGAGCGCGCCCTGCGGGAGGCGCTCGCTGCGGCATCGGTGACGGTCAGCGGCTCGATGAGCTACCGAGGTCCGTTCGACGTCGAGACCGGCTACGTCGGCGCGCGCCGCCTGCTGGAGGCGGAGCAGCCGCCCACGGTGATTGTCTGCGGCAACGACGTGGTGGCCTACGGTGCGCTCAACGCGGCCCACGAGCTGGGGCGCGCGGTGCCCGGGGAGGTCTCCATCGTTGGGTTCGATGACCTGCCCGAGGCCCGGTGGCCGATGATGCAGCTCACCACGGTGGCCTTCGACCTGGACGCCATGGCCCGTCGTGCGGCCAGCCTGCTGGTGGCCAGGATCGAGAGAGGTCCCGACGAACCGTACCGGCACGAGTCGTTCCCGAGCCGACTCGTCGAGCGCCGAACGCTGGGCGCAGCCCCCTAACTTTGCCGTTTCGAACCGGCGGCGGATCTTGAGATCTTCCGATGCATACGCATACACTGAACCAGTACCCCGTCAGCTGACCAGGAGAGACCATGCCGCTTGACCCGATCGCGTACAAGCCCTACGCAGACCCGGACGACTTCATCCGCGAAGTCACCGACCTCATCTGGGTGAACCGTGCCATCGGTCACATCCGGGAGAACTACGAGCCCGACTCGATCGTGCACGGGTCGTACGGGACCTCCGTCGGGGTCGAGGAGGTGGTCGAGGGCAGCCTGATGCGCATCTCGGCCACTCCCGACCGCGTCGGCCAGGCCGAGGATGTCGTCTGGGAGGCCCGCGGCGACGACGCGTTCCTGAGCTCCCACCTGGTCTTCTCTGCGGAGCCGGCGGCCGACTTCGTCAGCCGGACGATCGCGAACTGCCTGTACCGGCGCGGCCGCATGGTCGAGGAGTGGGTGGTGCGGGACTCACTCGCCATCGCTCTGCAGCTCGGACAGGACCCCGACGAGGTCGCTCGGGGCGGGGCGTTCATCGGTTACTCCGGAAGCATGACGCAGGCGCCTCCAAGCGATGTCCTGGCGGTGGGCGACTCGGGGCCACGGCCCGACGACTTTCGCTCCGAGGCGCAGATGGTGCTGGAGTTCATCGAGCGGGTCTGGAACGGTCGCGACCTCAACCTGGTGGAGCAGTACTGGGTGCGGGACCTGATGCTGCACACGGTCGGCTATCGCACCGTCATCCGGCCGGAGGGCTACCGTCGGGCGCTGCTGAAGATGATCCGGCCGTTCCCCGCCGGTCGGTTCGAGGTCCGCGACGTGGTAACCCACTCGGCGGAGCGGTACGCGGGACTGCGGATCGCGGTGACCTGGGTGTTCAAGGGTCGCTACAACGGCACGCCGGACTTCGGGCCGCTGACGGACTCTCCGGTGGAGGTTCTCGGGGTCTCGCAGTTCCTCGTGCAGGGCGGACGCCTGGTACGCGAAGTGCGGGTCTACGACGAGATCGCACTCCGGACACAGATTGCCGCACGCCGAGGCGACACACCGTACGTCAGCAACAACATCTACTGACCTCTCGCTCTCATATTCGGACGACCGGTCTTGCGAATCCGGCCGTCCCCCGAAAGGAACTCCATGACCGACATGGTCGTCTCCTCATCCGAGGTGGCAAGACGGACCATCCGCCGCTCCGACTGGGTCGCCGAGAAAGCGGCGTTCATCGACTGCCGCACGCCGGGGTCGGACCGCAAGTCCAACTACGCCTTCATCGGCCCGGGTGTCTCGCAGAACGCGAAGCAGTTCATCAACCTCAGCGAGGCGCACGGCTACAACGTCGGCGCTGCCGGCATGCCCAACGGGGTCAACAACAACCTGCATCTCCACTTCACCGCCGAGGTATTCATCAACTTCGGCGGGACGTTCAGGGTCCGCTGGGGCGTTGATGGCAAGCAGGGCGAGTATCTGAGCCACGACGGTGACGTCATCTCCGTTCCGAGCTGGATCTTTCGCGGCTTCACCAACGAGGGTCCCGACGACGGACTGCTGTTGACGATCCTCGGACAGGACACCACCGGTGGCATCATCTGGGGCCCGTCGGTGCTGAAGGAGGCCGAGTCGTACGGGCTGCACCTGACCGCCGACAACCGTCTGATCGACACCGTCGCCGGCGACGAGCTGCCCGTCGGGGTTCCGTTGATCAAGCCGATGAAGCAGGAGTACATCGACGAGCTCACCACCTACAGCCTCGAGGAGATGCGCGCGCGGGTCACCCAGCCCGGAGACCGGCAGTACGGCCGACGGTCGTTCCTGTGCACCGGACTGCCCGGCGGCAGCGCCGAGCTGAGCCAGGTCATCGGCTACGGCATGAGCGAGGACCGGCGTGCCGTGCCGCGACTGCACGAGCCGCACAGCTTCAACCTGGCGTGGCTGCGGGCGAGGGCCGGCGAGGGCCTGCTTCGGCACCGCCACAGCAAGACGCAGACCCTGCTGGTGAAGTCGGGCCGCTGGCAGGTGACCCTGAACACCGGTGCTGCCGCGGAGACGGTGGTCCTCCAGGCACAGGACATGCTGTCCGTCCTGCCCAACAGCTGGCGTCGGTTCGAGCTGCTCGAGGCGGGCGCCGATGCGGCCACCGACGGGACCGGGGAACTGCTGGTGGTCAACGCAGGTGACGACCGGGTCCGGATCGACTGGGCTCCCGAGGTGGTCCAGGCCGCCTTCGACGCTGGCTGGATGCTCGACCCCAACGGGTACCTCGCTCCGGTCGCCGTGATGATCACTGCGACCGAGGACGACTGAGTCGCATCGTGACGCGGGTTGCGGTGTGCCAGATCCGGATCGACATCGACGACCCGGTCGGGACGCGGCGGGCCCTCGTCGACGCAGCCGCTGAGGCCGCTGCCCAGGGCGCGTCCATGATCATCCTGCCGGAGCTCGCGATGTCCGGTTACATGTTCGGAGATGTGGCTGAGGCAAACGCGCGTGCCGAGCCGGTGGACGGCGACAGTGTCACCCTCTACCGCGAGCTCTCTGTCCGTCACGACGCGGTGGTTGTGGCCGGGTTCGCCGAGCGATCCGAGGGGGAGCGCCCGTACAACAGCCTGGTCGTGGTGGACCGGGGGGAGGTGCTCGCGGTCTATCGCAAGACGCATCTGTGGGGCACCGAGAAGCTCGTGTTTGCGGTGGGCTCCGAGCGCGCACCGGTCGTACGTACCCGAGTCGGCATGGTGGCGGCGATGATCTGCTACGACCTCGAGTTTCCTGAGATGGTGCGCGACGTCTCCCTCCGCGGTGCGCAGCTCGTGGTCGCACCGTCCAACTGGCCGGCCATCCGCCCAACCCCCGGCGAACGCCCACCCGAGGTGATCAAGGCACAGGCGAACGCCGCTGTGAACCGTGTCTTCGTGGCGGTCGCCGACCGCGTCGGTGCCGAGCGCGGGGTGAACTGGATCGGTGGCAGCGTCATCTGCGACCCCGACGGCTACCCGGTGGCCGGGCCCGCTCTCGGAGCGGAAGTGGTGATAGTGGCCGATCTTGACCTGGATCGCGCCCTGGACAAGAGCGCTGGACCTCACAACGACGTACTCACTGACCGCAGGACCGACCTGTACTGATTTCATCGCAGCGGGATCGCAGCCCGCTCTCGACAAGCATGCCGCCGAGGTGTGTGCTGGAGGCGGATACCCGGACCGGCGCGGACCTGCGTCGCGCGCTGGACGAACAGGTGGACGGAGGTCACCATGGGACAGGCCCGCGAAGTTCTGGATCGGCTCACCAACGCGATGATGGCGAAGGATCGCGAGGTGATAGCCGCGTGCTACGCCGCCGACGTAGTCGCGGTCACCCCTGAGCAGGGAGAAATCTCAGGACGCGACGCGATCTACAAATACACGTTGCAGTTTCTTGACGCTTTTCCAGACTTCACTTATGAGTACCTGCAGAAGCACGAGGCAGGAGATATCGCAATCGACGAGGGTTACATCACCGGGACAAACACCGGAGCGTTGACCATGGGCTCAGGTGAGAGCCTGCCCGCCACCGGCAAGAGGGTAAGGGTCCGAGGGTGCGACGTTGCAGTCGTCGAAGCCGGGCAGATCACGGCGCACCGCTTCTACCACGACCAGATGGACCTCCTCGGCCAACTGGGCCTGCTTCCGGCCGGCTGAGTTGAGCTTCGGGTCCCGAAGAACGGTGGCCTTGCTGCGGCGGTCGCGGCGGCTCCGATAGTGAAAGCCCCCGCGGCGCCTGCTTGCCGAATCATTGATCGTTTCCGTGGGTGCCGATCTGGGTAGACCCGTGAAGTCCGTTCCTGGGGCACTGCGGCCATGACGACGGCGGCCGCTGACAAGTCCTCTCCTGGATGCCGGGAGTCGCAGGCCCACGGCTACATGTCCCTCATTTCTCCGACGTCTGGAGGCTTAATGTTCTTCCACCGGCAAGAGTTGCAGTTCAAGTCCACACCGACCAAGCCCGACGCAGCCTACGCGCGAAAGCTGCAGGAGGTGTTGGGCGGTCAGTACGGCGAGATCACAGTCGCCATGCAGTATGGCTTTCAGGCCTGGAACACCAAGATTCCGGGCAAGTACAAAGACCTGCTTTTCGGAATCGGCGCCGAAGAGTTCGGCCACGTCGAAATGTTGGCGATCATGATCGCCCAACTTCTGGAAGACGCGCCAGCCACCGACACGGAGTCCGCGGTTGACTCCGACCCCGTGATTGCCGCCGTCATCGGGCAGACCGACGTGCAGCACGCGATCGTTGCTGGCGCGGGTGCGCGTCCCGTCGACAGTAACGGCAACCCGTGGCAGGGCAGCTACATCACCTGCAGCGGTAACCTGCTGGCCGACTTCACTGCCAACGCCAACGCCGAGATGCAGGGCCGACTCCAGGTGGCTCGGCTCTACCACATGACCGACGACCACGGCGTCAAGGACCTCCTGTCCTTCCTGCTCGCCCGCGACACGATGCACCAGAACCAGTGGCTCGCGGCCGCCGCCGAACTTCGCGCCGAGGGCGCCGAGGATCTGCCCGTCCCCAGCAACTTCCCCCTGAGCAAGGAGCACCGCGAGGTCTCCTACCAGTACCTGAACTTCTCCGACGGGCCGGCCGCGGCTGAAGGAAGCTGGGCCAGTGGACCGTCGCCGGACGGCAAAGGCGAGTTCACCTACCACGATGGGCCCACCACGTCCGCGCCGATGCCACCACCGGTCACGCCGGATCCGCGGCTTTACGGCACGACCGCAGATCCCAACCTCATCGAGAAAGCTAAGGCGGCAATCAAGGACGTCACCGGCAACTAGGCCGCCGCTCTAGCGACGTTCTGGTACTGCTATCTCACACATTCGAAGACGCAGTCGGAGCCCCGGGCGGAACCCTCCGTACGGGGCGCCGATACACCTGCGAGACGAGGTCGGGACAAAGGAATTCGCCATGAATGGTGTGCTGCTCGCACGGGCCCACGGGCTGACCAACGTACTGGGCGGGCTCTGGCCACTCCTGCACATGGCCAGCTTCGAGGCCGTCTTTGGTCCCAAAACGGATCGATGGCTGGTGAAGACGGTCAGCGGACTACTGGTGGTGAACGGCCTAGCTCAGTTGGCAACGACATCGTCGGTTACTAGCGTTAGACACGCCCGCCAACTCGGCGTCGGTACGGCCGCGGTACTAGCCGCAGTCGATGTCACCTACGCGCCAGTAGGCCGAATCTCACGAATGTATCTGCTGGACGCAGCCATAGAAGTCGGGTGGATTGCGGCATGGCTCAGAGTCGCCCACCCCCAGTGAGCCCAGTAGGCGTCGGCAAGGCGGTACTCTCCTTCCGGGTTCCCCGGTGTGGCGATCTGGAGCGGATGTCGGGGACTCTCTGGCAGGATGCACACTTCTTCCGAAATCTGTAGAAGGATGACTCGAATGAGCGACGTGGCGACGGATGCGCGAGCGGCTATTGATCAGGGCCGCACAGCAATCGGCATCGAACTGGGATCGACCCGGATCAAGGCGGTGTTGATCGGACCGGACTATGCCCCCCTTGCCGTCGGCAGCCACGACTGGGAGAACCAGTTCGTCGACCGGGTCTGGACGTACTCCATGGATGCAGTGTGGTCCGGGCTCCAACAGTGCTACGCCGCGTTGGTGCAGGACGTTCGGCAGCGATACGACGTCGAGCTGACCTCGGTGGGCGCACTCGGTGTCTCGGCCATGATGCACGGCTATCTCGCCTTCGACTCCGAGGGCGAGTTGCTGACGCACTTCCGAACGTGGCGAAACACCAACACCGGTAAGGCTGCCGAGCAGCTGAGCACCCTGTTTGGCCATAACATTCCGCATCGCTGGAGCGTCGCGCACCTGTTCCAGGCCATCCTGGACGGTGAAGATCATGTCGCCAGCATCGGCTACCTCACCACGTTGGCCGGCTATGTTCACTGGCAGCTCACCGGGGAGAAGGTGCTCGGCATCGGTGACGCCAGCGGCATGTTCCCGATCGACATCGCCGTCGGGGCCTACGACCCGACGATGCTCGCCCAGTTCGACGAGCTCGCCGCCCAAAACGGAGTCGAGCTGCGGTTGGCCGAGCTGCTGCCTACGATCCAGCTGGCTGGGGAGCCGGCGGGCAAGCTCACCGAACGAGGCGCGAAGCTGCTCGACCCAACCGGACGCTTGCGCCCAGGCATCCTGATGTGCCCTCCAGAGGGCGACGCCGGAACCGGCATGGTGGCCACCAACTCGATCGCCCCACGCACCGGGAACGTGAGCGCGGGGACAAGCATCTTTGCGATGGTCGTGCTCGAGCACGAGCTCGGCCGAGTACACCGCGAACTGGACCTCGTCACGACACCGGCCGGGGACCTGGTGGCGATGGTGCACTGCAACAACGGTGCCAGCGAAATCAACTCCTGGGTCGGGCTTTTCGCGGAGTTCGCCGAAGCTCTCGGCGTGGCCGTGGACGCCTCGACCATCTTCGAGACGTTGTTTACCTCAGCGCTGCAGGGTGCACCCGACGCCGGCGGGTTGATGGCCTACAACTATCTCTCGGGCGAGCCCATTACCGACTTGCACGAAGGCCGCCCGCTGTTCCTGCGGGCCCCAGACAGCGCGTTCAATTTGGCCAATTTCATGCGTGCGCAGCTGTTCGCGTCCCTCGCCACCTTGCGGATCGGGATGGACGTGCTGCAGCGGGACGAGGGCGTACGGCTTGACCGGATGTTCGCGCACGGCGGTTTGTTCAAGACCAAGGGTGTGGCGCAGGGCTTCCTGGCTGCCGCGATCGACACTCCTGTCTCCGTCGGCGACACCGCCGCCGAAGGTGGCGCCTGGGGGATTGCGACGCTGGCCGCCTTCGTCGCCGGTCGGGCCCCCGACCAGAGCCTGGTCGACTTCCTGAACCATCAGGTCTTCGCCGACGCCCAGCTGGAGACATCCACGCCAGACACAAGGGACGTTGCGGGCTTCGAGTCGTTCATTCAGCGATACATCGCTGCACTGCCGGTGGAGCGAGCGGCCGTCGAACACGGCTGAACAACGCGAACCAGCCGAACCTAGGCCAGCGGACCGGCTGACCAGAGTCGCCCGGTGGGCGATGATTGCGGCCATGGACCCGGTCTCGCCTGCTGAGCTGTCCCCGGTGGCCGTGCAGGGCAAACCGGTACCGCTGCCTTACGGGCTGACCTGGGCCGATCTCGGGCCCTGCCTGCCGGGGTACGCCGCCGCGGGGTCAGCCTGGGCGACCTACGCCAAGCAGGGCCTGCACCAGGGCGGAATCAGCAGCACCCTTCTCACGCTGCGCTACCGCGACGCCGGCGATCATGAACGGCATCGGACCGTGTTTGTGAAGCAGATCGAGGACCGTGGCCGACGCGAGGCGGCGCGGTACCGCTACCTCGCCGGCCGCGGCATCTCCGTCGCTCCACTGCTGGCCAAAGTCGATCGCGGGAACGCCGAGGTGATCATCGTGGAGTTCCTGCCGAGGATCGGGGTCCTCCGCGAAGAGGCCGACGAGCTGCTCGCCTTGGGCGCGTCGCTGAACGCCCTGGCCGACAGCCCGGAGACAGTGTTCGCTTTGCCGCCCGGGATGGACCAGGACAGCTTCAACGGTCGAGTGTCCAAGGCGTTGGTCCGTCTCGCCGATTCCTACCCAGCCGTCGACCCGCCAGGCTGGCTCGACGCGTACCGCCGGGCAGTGGACGCCTACCATCGCCTGCCGCATGCCCTCACCCACGGGGAGTTCGCTCCTCAGCAGATCGGCCGCACCTCCGACGGGAAGCTGGTGCTCTTTGACCTCGAGACCGCCGCCCAGCGGCCACGGTTCACCGATGTCGCGGCGGTGCTACGCACACTCTCCGTGTACACTGACCGGGCCGAGCCTGAGCTGTTCAAGACCTATCTGCATCGGCTTGAGACTTCGGGCGGCGTTGCCCTCCACTCCAAAGATGTCTGGACGGAGCTGCTGCTCACCCGCCTCGTCGTGATGGTTGAGTCGCTGCCCTGGCTAGCCGGCAACAACCGGATAGCCGCTCACACATGGGTACAAACGATCACCGACGACCTCGCCGCCCTGGACTGGAGCTCCCCCTAAGCCGTTCCCGGGTTCGCGCGGTGATCCCCGGCCGGCGCCACCACCGCGCGTCATGGCCGTGGCAGTTCGGGTACGCTCGCCCGATTGTCTGTGACCGCGCGCCCCAACCAAGATGAGTACTTCATCGAGTCGATGGCGTACCTATTTGAGGAGAAACCCCGGCTGGCAGATGTGCCTGGTTCCGCGGGCGACGGTGACCTTGGAGGCGTTGACGCATCCGGGCCTGGGGTTGAAGCCGACAAAGGTTGAGTTCGCCGCGGCCTGCGCCGAGAGTCGGACCACAGTGCCGACTGGGAAGAACGCGCTGCATGCACCCGTGCCGCCGCCGTTGGCGATAGTGCAGTCGACGCCGGCGGGCTGGGAGACCACCCTGCCGGCACCCGTACCGCCGGTGGTGACTCCCACGCTCCCGTTAGCGAACTGGAACGGATCCCAGACCGTGACAATGGCGCGTCGGGCGGTGCTGAAGTCTCCGCCCACGGTCCCGATGATCAGCGCCGACTGAGCGTTCGTGACCGGGTTAGTGGTGACCGTGAACGTCGCCCGCGTGGCCCCTGCCGGCACGGTGACGGTCGCCGGCACCGTAGCTGCAACCGTGTTGTCGCTGGAGACGCCGATCACGAAGCCGCCGGCGGGTGCGGTCGTGGAGATGGTGACGGTGCCGGTCACCGCGTTTCCGCCGACCACGTCGATCGGAGTGACAACCAGTGAGGTGAGGGACACCGAGGTCGGCGGCGGAGGCGGGGACGACGGTGGAGGCGGGGACGACGGCGGAGGCTGGGACACGGTGCAGCCGGACAGCGTGCGGGTGGCCGATGTCGAACCGTCGCTGACGGTCACCTTGCAGTCCGCAGGTGCCGCGAAGCTGGCGGAGGTGATCTTGAAGCCTCCCGCCGAGTCGGCCGTTCCGGTGAGCGTCCCACCATTCACGAGCAACTTGGCGCTCGGCGTCGCCCCCGATCCTTCGATCCTGACCTGCGTCCCCTGAAGGTCGGCTCTGCTGATCATGGTCGCCGCCTGCGCCGCCTGCACCGACGTCAGTGCAGCCAGAACGGCTAGACCGATCATGATCGCTAGTGTGCGTGAGCTCTGCATTGCCGCCTGCTTCATTGTCCGCATGGGGCCATCGTCCAGCGCAGCAGGCAGAACATCAATGTGACCTATGTACTAGTACCGAGCCATAACAACGCTGGCCGCTGCCGGTGAGCTCGAGTCTTCGCGGATTGCTCTTGCAAGAATCATCGTCAGTGGCTGGCCCGTTCTGCGCGGCTCGCGGGCGGTTCTGCCATCGGCTGTTAGCGAACCAGACAGCGGACACCCAGCTGGTTAGCACAACCACGACCATGGCCGTCGTTAACACCACGTCAAGGCCGCCACGACCGATCAGGGCAAGCACGAG
>JAOPXN010000104.1 GCA_025965155.1 Propionibacteriaceae bacterium | reverse complement strand
CGTGTGCTCTTCCGATCTCCGTCGTCGCGGTTGATGGGGTAGCCGAAGATCGACACGTCGAAGTCAGTGCCGCCGTTGGTCACCCAGCCGTGGCCACCGACGGTGTCAACGACGCGCCCGCCCCAGTCACCGCCGTCCCAGGTGGTGACGAAGGCGATGTCACGGTTCGGATCACTGTTGTTGGTCCACTCGCCGAAGGTGCGCAGCCAGAAGGCCTGGAACATGCCCACCGGGGCGTGGTCGGCGTTGAAGGCGTTGTAACCCGGCACGAAGACCAGGTTGCTACGCCAGTCGCCGCCGCTGCCGGAGTGGACGCAGTGGCCGGCGGTGAGCAGCACCCGTCGGGAGGCCGTGTTGATCGCCGACGCCGAGCACCATGAGCCGCTCTCGTAGCCGTCGATAAACAGCTTGCCGTTGGTGATCGAGAAGTTCGTCACCGGCGCCGGGAAGTTCTTCACCGTCGAGGCGAGCTTGCTCGGCGCGGGCTTGGTCACAACCTCCGGCAGGTTCCTGGTGACGGCCCGCACGGTCTGGTCGACGACCTTCGCGTCTCCCGGCATGTCGAGCGGCTTGGCCGCCTTCATTCGCGCCGGCGTCCAGTACGCCAGCACCGCTGGGTCGCCGCCGGTGCGCTCGAAAGCCCTCACCTCGGCCGGCGTGTAGGTATGGGCCACCTTCTGGCCAGGCAACTTCACCGGCGCCATGGCGCTGGCCATGCTCGTTTTGGTGGCTGGGGTGGCATCCTGCGCCGGGCCAGTCGGCGCAGCCATCGAGGCCGTCGGTGCCGCGGCACCGACTACAGCCAGCGCCACTATGGGCAAAAGCCACTTGCGTAGTTGTGGGATCGTCGTTCTTCTGGCAGACAAAATTAACCCCCAAAGTCGTTGTGCAACGTTAGTTAATGGCGTGCGTAAATTGGACCCAATGCTGAGTCCCTTTACGTTCGAGTCGCGCGTAGATTAACGGGGCCCCTTCGGCGCGATACGAGTAAAAGCATGCTCGCTGCCTCGGCCGCTGTCAACGGATAATGTAGCCCATCTGGCGCGGTCGAAATTGGCCATCTTCAGCGCTGAAACGGGATAAAATAAGGCAATGCGAGCGTCGATAGAACCTGGTCGGGAGTGCCGTGCGCTTGCCCGCTAGGACCAGTGGAAGCCTGAATAGGGGAAATTGTTCCATGTTCAATGGAGAACCGTATTGACACCTGCAGGTGGATGACCGGGAAGAGAGGTTGATGTCGTCGTTCCGGGGGTCTGGACGAATGGCTCCGCCGCGCCTTGTTGCCGCTCGTCACTCCAGGCGGCGACCGCTGCCGATGCGTTCAGCCTGCCAAGCGCACAGTAGGCGTCCATTCGCTCCGGCCCGAATGCCATCCGTGTGAACGTGCCGTGAAATGGAAAGCTATGGTCGTCCCGCTCTTGGTATTTCTTGAGGTCTTGGTACTTTTCGCCTGCTGCCATGCCGAGTTTGATCACCACGAGCGTGCCCACCTTGTCGGTGCCGGGGTACCGGATCGTAGCGATGGCGTGGCAGTTCTTGAGGATCCCGTTGCTGCCAACGAAGTGTGTCGGGTCCATACCGACGATCTCGACCCCGAGCTCTCGTACAAGCTCGGTGACCTGCCTGAGCTGGGTCGCTTTGCCGCTCTTGTCGGCTTGAGAGTCGACACACCAGATGGTGGCGCAGCGCGCCCGGATGAGCGTGGTCAGCCCGAGGTTGTCGTAGTGGCCGCCGTCGCTTATGTACGACCGCGCGGCGTCGCTGCGGTGTAGTGCGAGCAGTTCGGGGACGAACTCGTCGTATCCGCCGCCAAGCCCTTGGTGCTGGCTGAGGTCCCAGTCGCCCGTCTGCGCCGTGATGTCCGCACGCATGATGCTGCTGAGCGGGTTCGGTAGCCAGGTGCCGAGGCGGATGTTGAGCAGCATGAGGATCGTGCGCACGGCTGGGGGAATCTTGTCCTCGAACCTTCCCATGGCTGGTGAGGCCGCAGCACCCGTGCAGGCAACCGCACTCATCAGGGTGAGTAGGGGTTGTGTTCGGCGCGGCAGCGCCCCGGAAGGTACCCGTCCCCGTTCAAGAACTGTGGTGTCAAACGATGCGCCCGGAATGTCGGGGATGCCGCAGCGGTCGTGTGAAAACACAAACGGGGCGAACCCTCGGACAGCAGGCTTGGTGTCTGCCTTGCCGGCGTACTTGTGGCGGATATTGACGGTGGCGCTAATCAGCAACTGCGGAAAGGAGTGGCTGGAGCCGGCGACCGGCGGCGCCAAACCGCTGAGCGGCGTCTCCGTGGGATCTAGGCAGTTGACGTGGCCTTGTTCCCGCTCGATGGCGAAGGCGGAGGAGATCTGCTTCCGATTCCACCGGTGCGGAGACACGCGCACCGTGACATACCCCATGAAAAGGCCGATCAGGAGGATGACCAAGATGAGAATGGTCGCCGCCATATCGCCGGTCGCAGCGGTTTTCATCCATCGGTAGCCCTGCGTGACGGCGAGGCAGACCAGGACAGCGCCAGCAATCCGGATGGTCCAGACGCTGACCAGGACAACCCACCGGGCGACGGCTTGACGCTGCTTCCTGCTCGCGCCCGGTAAGAACAGAGCGCCCCAGAAGAGAACGACGCCTGCAATGACGATCACAACCACCCCGGCTAGGGGGCGCCACCACCAAGCTGCCCACTGCGACAGCAGGGGATACTGCTCGACCCGACCGACGGCAATCGCACCGGCCAGGACAAGCAGGCCAAGCCCTGCGGCTTTCAGCCTGCGGCCCCGGCGCAGGGAGTCAAGGTACAGCCCGCGCCCGATGACCCAGAACCCGCAGGCGGCCACTGCCACCGCCGTCACTCCCACCCATGGAGGCATCTGGTCAATGGGAGCAGCGGTGACCAGGGGTAGCCCATATCGGGCGACCAGCCAGGATGCGGCGCCCGCAATGAAGCCGACCCACAACAGCAGAATGGGTAACGCCATCAGGTTGATCAAAAACATGGTGAGGATCTGGAGGAAGTTTCCGAGTTCGGCGAACATGAGCATGCCCCACGTCTGGGTACGACTGAACAGGTACCGACCATGGCCCAAGATGTGCTTCTCCTCCGGTGAGCCAGGCGCCAAGGGAGGTGGCCCGTCTTGGTCCGCCTTGCGGAGCGCGTCGGCGTTGATCGTGCTCGCTGCGGCGGTGTACGCACCTCCGGAGACGCCGACCAGGTAGCGCGCAGCGCTGGGGCCGTACAGCAGTCCTCGCTCTGCTTGGAGGTGCTGTATCGCTCCGAGGGCGAACGCAGCGGCCCGGACACCGCCGCCGGAGAGGCAGATTCCGACCCCCTCAGGGTCACCCTCGGTGCGCACCCATGCGAGGTTTTCCATCCTCGACACGCTACTGCCGCCGCGTCTGTGTGGCCTCGGAAACGCAAATATCGCCGACGATCGGCAAGCCTTTGCGCCTCGTCGCCCGGCTGACCACGCCGATCATGATCAGGGCGAACCCCGTCAAGAGTGCGCAGACGACAAAGATGCCGCTGTATCCGAGTGGAGTAAAAGAGCCGAAGCTAATGATCGGTCCGGAGACGATGGCGCCGAGCCGACGCGTGTTGGCGTACAGGCCCGAGGCAAGGCCGGGCCGCGGGATGATCTGCTGGAACAACGCTAGTCCGGTGCCCGCCACGGTGGCGAAGAACCAGGCATTGAGCACCTGCAGGCCGAGGAGCGCGACGGGGCCGGAGACGAACGCCATGGCGACGTAGTAGACGATCCCGGCAAGGCATCCGGAGGCGATCAGGCCAAGACTGGAGAAACGCTGACTGAGCCGCCCGATCAACAGCAAGGCTGGAATCTCCAGTCCCGCGGCGACTGCAAGTGCAACTCCGGCCCACATCACGTCGAGGCTCAGGGCCCTCGTGACGAACAGGCTCATGATCGACACCACGGTGCTGTTCGTGGCCTGCAAGGCGATAAAGGCAGCAACGATCACTGCAATATTGACTCTCGACATCGGTAGATCGCTGCCTACCTGGGCCGGCGTCACCGCTGCTGCAGACGGTCGGGCTCGCTGAGCGAGCATCACGGCGGTGGTGGCGATGTTGAGGGCTGCTACCGCGGCAATCGCCAGCAGGATGGCGCTGTTGCCAAAGGAACCGATGATAAATGCGGCTAACGGTGGTCCAGCGACCCAGGCGACGGAGACGATCGCCCGCGTATGGACGATGTCAGCTGGCTTGGCGCCCGAGTGCTTGAGGTGGGCGAAGAGCAGGGAGCTGCCGACCCCAGCGGGCCCGCCAAGCAACACCAGGCCGATCAGCGCCATCGGAAGCGAGGTAGCCACCGTCAACAGGAGGGCAAGCGCCAGGGTCAGCAGCCCGCAGGCCAGCATGGGCCGGAGATAGTCCCGTTTGCGGTCGGCGTAGGCCGGTAGCACCAGCGAGGCGACAAAGCCGCTGGCGTTGTAGACGGCAAGCACCAAGCCGACCTCTGCGGCCGTGGCGCCGAAGAGCTCCACCAGCACCAAGGCCAGGGCCGGGTTAAGGAAGGCGAACTGCAGCCCCCACAGCAGCGCCGCGGACCGGATCAGCACGCGCCCGCCGTGACGACAACTTGGTCTCCCAGGCCTAGCACGGTCTATTGGATCCTCTCTGCATGCTGATACGCCATCTGTGCAACGACATTAGGTGCCCAGCCTGCGCCGCGGGGAGGGTCTGTCAGTACCTGGTTCGTTGCACCCAGCACTCCAGTGGCACCGTCGTGCCTTGCCTCACCCGTCAGTGCCAATGCCGGTGGTGCGCATCGGGGTAGTGCACGTGGGAGTGCCTGATCGGCTGATGGGTGTGTTCGTGAGCGTGCCGCGTTCCCGCCGGGATGGGTTCTCGATGGTGGTGCTGGTGGTGCTCGTCATGGGTGTGCGAGTGGTCGTGCCGCTGCGCTTGGTGCTCATGCTGGTGCTCGTGGCGCTCGGTCAGGTGCAGCCAGACGCCCAGCGTCATCAGGGCGCCTGCGCTGAGGAGTGGCCAGCTGATCTTGTCACCTGATGCAATGGCGATGAGTGCTCCGAAGAACGGTGCGACGGAGTAGTAGGCGCCGGCGCGCGCAGTGCCGACGTGCCGCATCGCGACGATAAACAGAACCAGACTGACGCCGTAGGCGAAGAAACCTACGACGAGGGCGGCGGCGGCGTTCCAGGCCAGAGGTAGGTGTGCGCCCAGCGCGACCGCCAGAACAAGGTTGACCGGTCCTGCAACTGACCCTTTGACAGCGGCCAGCCAGGTGGCGTCGGTGAGGGCGATCTTGCGGGTGAGATTGTTGTCCAAGCCCCAGCACAGACAGGCGCCGAGAATCGCCAGCGATGGCCAGGGGCTGCCGAAGTTCGCGCCGGACGGGACGCTCAAGATCACGGCGCCGGCGACGATGGCGAGCATCCCCGAAGCGATGCGTCGGTCGACGTTCTCCTTGAAGACAAACCAAGCGAGCAGCGCGGTGAACACGCCTTCGGCATTCAGCAGCAGTGACGCGCCAGAAGCCGGCAGGTCGGACAACCCAACCATCAGCAGAACCGGCCCTAGTACGCCGCCGGAGACGATTGCTCCCGCCAATGGCGCTAACTCCCGGCGCTGCAACCGAACACGGGGATGCCGGCGAACGACTCGGACCAGACCCAGGCCGAGGCCTGAGCCGCAGTAGAGCAGCCCAGCGAGTAGCCAGGGGCTGATGTCTCCCAGGAGCATCTTCGCGAACGGTGTGCCCGCTCCGAACAGCACCGCGGACAACAAGGCGGCTTGAACGCCGCGATTGCGTAGCGCAGTCACGGGATTGCTGCCGCACATCTGAGACTCACCGGAGCAGCATAGATAGGCCGATATGGACGTCACAACAACTCGATCGCAACGGTGCCGAATTCCGGCACCACGCCCTCAACACTTTTATTCGACTTAGGGTGTCGTTTATGAGCCAGTTCGATCAGTACCTGACTGAAGAGGTTGTCGAGGACTACTCCGACGGCATCATCACCCGCCGGGAGGCGCTGCGCCGGCTCGCCTTGCTCGGTGTTGCGGCGGCCGTAGCCGTGCCCCTGCTGGCAGCCTGCGATGCCGCGGGACAGGGGCCCGCCGGACCGACGACGGCTGGCCCCGCCGATCCGAGCTCCGCCAGTGCGACCCCCGCCGGTCCGTCGCCGCTGCCGGCCGCGGCCATCACGTTCAAAGGGCCCGACAACCGCGAGCTGCAGGGCGCCTGGGCGGCCGCGGACCAGCCGCGCGGTGCGGTGCTGGTGGTGCACGAGAACCGTGGGCTCACCGACCACATCCGTTCGGTGGCCGGTCGGTTGGCAGCGAGCGGCTTCTCGGCGCTCGCCATCGACCTGCTGTCCGAAGAAGGTGGCACGGCGTCGTTCAACGACGAGGGCGAGGTCACCGCGGCGCTGAACAACGCGCCGGACAGCCGGTTCGTGGCCGACATGAAGGCCGCGGTCGGTGAGCTCCAACGGCGTACGCCCGAGGCGAAGATCGGTGCCGTCGGATTCTGCTTCGGTGGCGGCATGGTCTGGACGCTGCTGGCCTCAGGAGAACCCCGGTTGGCCGCGGCGTCCCCGTTCTACGGCCCGCTGCCTGATGGCGCCGACTTCGCCGGCTCGCCCAACGCCGCCGTCCTGGGCGTCTACGGCGAGCAGGACGAACGGGTTAATGCCACCCGGGACGCGGCCAAGCAGGCGCTGGAGAAGGCCGGCCTGACGCACGAGATCGTGACCTATCCGAATGCCGGCCATGCCTTCTTCAACGACACCGGTCAGCGGTACAACGCGACCGCCGCGGCAGCCGCGTACGAGAAGCTCACCGGCTGGTTCAACACCCACCTCGGCTGATCAGCGGAACCTCAGAACAGCGTCTGCTGGGGCGCGGCGGGGCTCGGCAGCGGTTTCGGCTCGGTACGCCGCGCCGGCTCGGCCCGTCGACGACCCGGACCCGGGCTGAGCCGGTAAGCCCGGGTCAGCGGCCGTACCCGCTCGGTCAACCAGGTCCGGTACGCCTTCGGAGCGTAGGACCCATTCGCGTACAGCTCGGTATACCGGCCGACCAGCTCCGGGTGGGTCCGACCCAACCAGGCCATGAACCATTCCTTGACGCCCGGCCGGAGATACAACGCCGAGCACTGCACCCAGTCGGCACCGGCGTCGGCCAGCCGAGACAGTGCCCGATCCAGGTGCTCGGTGGAGTCGGTCAGGTACGGCAGGATCGGCATCAGCAAGACGCCGCAGGGCAGGCCGTGGTCTTTAGCGGCCCGTACGGTGGCCAGCCGTGCGGCGGTGGAAGGCGTGCCCGGTTCCACCGAATGCTGCAGCTCGTCGTCGAAGATGGCGATCGACATCGCCAGCCGCACCGGCACCTGCTGGTTCACCTCGGCTAGCAGCGGCAGGTCGCGGCGCAGCAGGGTGCCCTTGGTCAAGATCGAGATCGGCTTCTGCCGCGCCGCCAACGCCCGGATGATCGGCGGCAACAACTGGTACCGCCCCTCGGCCCGCTGGTACGGATCGGTGTTGGTACCCAGGTTGACCGATGGAACGCGGTCGCCCATGCGGCGCAGTTCCGCTGCGACGATCTCCGCCACGTTGATCTTGACGATGATCTGAGAGTCGAAGTCCTTCCCCGCATCCAGGTCCAGGTAGGTGTGCGTGGTCCGGGCGAAGCAGTACACACAGGCGTGCTGACAACCCCGGTACGGGTTGATGGTCCAGGCGTCAGCCATCGGGCGGCTGCTGGGCGGCACATGGTTGAGAGCCGACTTGGCGAGCACCTCATGAAAGGTCACGCCGGCGAACTCTGGTGTGGTGACGCTGCGGACCAGCTCATCCAAGCCGGGGAGGCCGGGAAGCCCTTCCGGCCGGTCGCCGCGTACTTCCTGCCCGCTCCACCTCACCCGGCGATTCGAACACACGTTCGCGTGCTGGTCAACCTAGAGGTGTGACGGTCGCCGAAAGGTCAGCGCTGGAGGGCCGGTTCCGGCGCCTCCACCGGCCGGCTGGCCGGCATCATGGTGCTGCGGCGGGCAGCCCAGACGGAGCAGACGATGAACACTGCGACGCCCGCTCCGACCACTGCCACGGGCAACGTCCAGGCGCCGGAGATGTCATGAGCTGCACCGAGCACGGCGGGGGAGGCTGCGGCCAGGCTGTAGCCGACGCCCTGCACCAGGGCTGAGAGCCGGCGGGCCTGGGTCCCGGTTCGGGTGACCGTCACCACCAACATGAAGACGATGGTGATGCCGCCGCCCTGCGCGATGCCGCCGAACACGGCCCACGCTGCCCACAGCCCTGGTGCGAAGATCAGCCCGAGCGGGACGCTGCCCCACAGCAGACCGACGATCATGGCGGTCCTGGTCGCTCCGATCCGGTGCGCCAGCAGCGGAACGCCCAGCGCGCCGACCACCGCCGCCAGCTGGAACAACGACGAGCTGGCGCCGGCGAGCGAGCGGGACAGCTGAGCGTCCTGCGCCAGAAGCTGGGGGAGCCACGCGGTCAGGCCGTAGTAGCCGAAGGCCTGACCAGCGAAGGCGAGGGACAAGAGCACGGCTATCCCGCGCAGCCGAGGCGGCACGTCCGGGGTCTGTGGCCGGAGCAGCGGGTCCGTCCCGTCGACGCCCGTAGGGCTGCCAACACCGCTCGAACCGGCGGCCCCGGTCAGGGCGGGCAGGCCGAGCGCTCGGCGCCCGCCGACGGCATAGACCCAGATGATGATGGCCGCCGCGGCCAGCACCAGCCACAAGTCGAGTGCCGTGCGCCAGCCGACCCATCCCACCAGTGGGGCGGTGCCCAGCGTCGTAAGGGTTGAACCAACGTTAAGCGCTGCGGTGTAGGCACCGGTCGCGATGCCGACCCGGTGCGGCGGCACATCACGGTTGATCACCACCGGCACCACAACGTTGCCCACGGTGACGAAGACGCCGATGATCACCGTGCCGACGATCGTTGCGGAGCCAGCTCCGCCGGAGCGGACAATGGTACCGAGCATCACACCGGCAAGAGTGAGGGTCACGGCGACGTCAGGTCCGGCACGTCCGACGACGAACGACGCCAGCGGAGTGCACAGGGCGAAGCACAGCACGGGAAGACTGGTCAGCAGCCCCGCCTGCGCCGCGGACATGGTCAGCTCGTGACTGATCACGTCGATCACCGGAGCCACGGCGACGATGGGGCCACGCAGGTTCAGCCCGATTGCGATGACGCTGACCAGCACCAACCAGCTGAATGCAGCTGTGGGACGATGCCGATGCATCCGCAGAGATCCGTTTCTTCTCAATGGCGGCCACCTCAGTCTCGCCCGAGGTGTGGAGGGCCGCGTCTCTGCTAGCCGATAGCAAGACTATCGGATCTGTCGCGCAGAGACGAACCGAGTGGCTAGAGTCGGCGAATGACCCCCGTACCGAGATCCTGTCAGCTGTGGACCCATACCCTGTCGACGGGCGAGTCGCAGTTGATCTTGGAGACAACCAGCCAGTGGATCGAGGCGCCCAACTGGACCCCCGACGGCGACTCGCTGGTGCTGAACGCCGACGGGTCGCTGTACCGGATCCCCGCGGTGGGCGGCGAGTTGGAGCAGATCCCGACCGGACAGCTGGCCGACCTCAACAATGATCACGTGCTGTCCCCGGACGGCGCCACCATCTACCTGTCATCCAACGACGGCCATCTGTATTCGGTCGCAGCTGCGGGCGGGGAGCCGCGCCGCATCACCAACGACCGCGGACCCGACTTTCACCACTACCTGCACGGCGTGTCTCCGGACGGCGGCACCCTGGCCTACGTCGGCGTGCAGCCGTACCAGGGCGTGCCGGGGATGTACCGCAACGTCTTCACCATCCCGGCCGCCGGCGGCGCCGACATCCAGCTCACCGACAGCCCGGCCGCAGCGGACGGGCCGGAGTTCTCCGTCGACGGGCAGTGGATCTGGTTCAACTCCGAGCACGGGGCTCAGCGGCCGGGGCATGCGCAGATCTTCCGGATGCGTACCGACGGCTCGGAGCTGACCCAGATGACGTTCGATGAGCGGGTGAACTGGTTCCCGCATGTCTCGCCCGACGGCACCCGGATCCTCTACCTGAGCTTCCCGCCCGGCACCGAAGGGCACCCCAGCGACCGCGACGTCGTGCTGCGGACCATGACCCCGGACGGGCAGGACATCACCGACGTCGTGGCCTTGCAGGGCGGCCAGGGCACCATCAACGTGAACAGCTGGGCGCCGGACTCCGACCGCTTCGCCTACGTCAGCTATCCCCGCTGATCCGACACGATCCAACACTGTACGAATGTAACGAAACGGTGTACATTGCTCGCGTCGCACCGAACGAGTCCCGCCTATCGTGTCCGCTGATTGGTGACCAGGGGGATCGCACGGTTGGTCCTGCGGGCTGACTTGGTTCTGGTGGCTCGGGGGCACACAACTTCCTCCCCGGAGCGTTACATTGTTCGAGCTCCTTCAGCGGGGCATGCAAAGAGGGGCTGGTGGATCACACCAGCCCCTCTTTGCATGATTTGGGAGTTGGCCCGCGAACGGGCCAGCTCCACAGCGACTAGCTCTGGTAGCCGATGTTCTCGTAGCGCAGCGTGCTCAGGCCCACTGCGCCGAAGTTGGCCAGCTTGGTCTTTGCGGCGATCAGCTCCGGACGCTGGTACAGCGGCAGAGTCATGACCTCCTCCCAGATGAGCTTGTTGGCCTCGTTGGCCATCTGAGCCCGCTTGGCACGGTCGTTCTCCACGTCGATCTGCTTGATCAGCTCGTCGACCTGGGGGATGGATGCCTGCGAGTAGTTCGACTCCGCGCCGCTGCCGTAGATCTGCTTGATCCCACCGAACGGGTACGGGGTGCCGATCCAGGAGAATGCGACCAGCTCGAACTCGTGGTTGCTCAGCAGCGTTCCGTCCTGGAACTTCGAGATCGGGACCGACACGATGTTCACCTTGACGCCGATGTCGGCCAGCTGCTTCTGCGCCTGCAGTGCCTCGTTCTCCGAGACCGGCACACCGGCGAGCTGGGCGAACTTGACCTCAAGCTTCTTGCCGTCCTTCTCGCGGATACCGTCGGCGCCCGCCTTCCAGCCGGCGGCGTCCAGGTCCGACTTGGCCTTCTCGACGTCGAAGTCGATGCCGGTGGCCTTGGCCATGTCCTCGTAGCCCTCCTGGGTGCTGACGAAGACATTGTTGTTCAGCGGCGCGGCGGGCCAGTCAAGGCCGGCCAGGTCGGACTCGCCGATGGACTGACGGTCCAGACCGCGGACGATGGCCTGACGAACGACCTTGTCCTTCAGCACGCCGGCCTTGGTGTTGAAGGTGAAGTGACGGAAGTTCGGACCGGCGGCCTTGCGGATCGTGCCGTCGGTGACGGTCTTCGCCTTGGCGAAGGCGTCGGGGTCCGGACCGATGTCGAAGGTGTCCAGCTCGTTGTTCACGTACGCCTGGGCGGTCGCGCTGGGGTCGATGGCCCGGTAGACCATGCTGTCGAGCAGCGGCTTGTCGCCCCACCACTTGTCGTTCGGGATCAAGGTGACGATCTTCTGGGTGGCGTCGTACTTGTCGAGCTTGTATGGTCCGGTGAACCACTCGTTCTTCAGCTGGGTCCAGCCCTTGTTGAAGGTGTTGGCGTCTGCGACGCTCTCGGCCTTGCTCACCGTCGACAGCACCTGGGTGTAGTCAGGGTAGGCGGCCTTGAAGGTGACGATGACCTCAAACTTGTCGGCGCCGGCCTTGACACTGGCGATCGAGTCGTAGCCCTGGGTCGTTGCGCACTGGAAGGACTTGTCCTCGCCGTTGCAGGCCTTGACGGTGGCGATCCAGTCGTCCACGTCGATCGGTGACCCGTCACCCCAGACTGCCTTGGGGTTGAGCTTCATCGTCACCACCAGCGGGGTCGCCCCGTTGTCGGAGATCGACGTGAGGAAGTTCGGGTTGGGCGTCGGCGTCCCCTCGGCGTTGTAGTCGAAGCTGGTGACCGACATGGGCGCCCGGACGGACGTCAGGTCGGCGTTGTTGCCGTTCACGTTCATCGGGTTCCAGTTGTTGCCGAAGTCGCTTACTGCCTGACGCAGTGTGCCGCCCTGCTGGAGCGATCCGCGGTCCTGCGGATTGATGTCCTGCGCGCTGATCGCCGCCTGACTCGGCTGATCAGTGCCGGCTCCGGTGTCCCCGGTGTTGCAAGCGCTCATGGCCATGGCAACAGCGAGGAGCGGGACGGCTAATAACTTGCGAGCCTTCACATTCCCTCCAGTGGAATAAAAGTCAACGGCAACCGGTGGGTCGCCGACAATAGAAAAAACCTTACGACCGATCAGCGGCCGAACCCCGCCCATTCGGTCACATCCTGCTAACGAATCCACGATTTTGATGACGGACACGTTACATACGCAGCAAGATTGTCCGCCGCGGCACGGCCTGAGGTGAAAGCCTGCCTCCTGGCCTGGCGATGCCGCACCTGCTCAGCGGTCAGACAACCTGCCGCTCCCGGTTGTAGTGGCAGGCCGAATGGTGGTCCTGTCCGACGACATACAGCTCGGGCATCGTCTCCAGGCATGGCTGCTGCTCGCCCTCGCTGAGGGTGGCGAACCGCTGGCACCTGGTCCGGAACTTGCACCCCGACGGCGGGTTCGCCGGGCTGGGGAGGTCACCTTTGAGCAGGATTCGTTCCCGGCTCCGCTCCTTGTGTGGGTCGGGAATCGGGATGGCCGACAGCAGCGCCTGGGTGTAGGGATGGGTCGGGTGCCGGAAGACCTCCGAGACCTCGCCGATCTCGACGATCTTGCCGAGGTACATGACCGCCACCCGATCGGCGATGTGTTGCACCACAGCAAGATCGTGGGCGACGAAGAGGTAGGACAGACCCATCTTCGCCTTCAGCTCGTCCAGCAAGTTGATCACTCCGGCCTGGATGGAGACGTCCAGGGCCGAGACCGGCTCGTCCAGCACGATCAACTTCGGTTCCAGAGCCAGCGCGCGGGCAATACCGATGCGCTGCCGCTGGCCACCGGAGAACTGCTGCGGGAACCGGCTGGCGTGCGACGGCTCGAGCCCGACCAGGCTGAGCAGCTCCTCCACACGGCGCTCCACCTCTGCCTTGGGCACTTTGTGCACGCCCATCGGCTCGGCGATGATGTCGAACACCGGCATCCTCGGGTCCAACGACGCCATCGGGTCTTGGAACACAACCTGGATGTCGCGTCGCATGGTCTTCCGCTCACGCCCGCTGCCGATGTCTCGGACATCCTTGCCGAACACCACCACAGTGCCGCCGGTGGGCGGCTTGAGGTTCAGCACCTCCAAGATCGTTGTGCTCTTGCCGCAGCCGGACTCGCCGACAAGTCCGAGCGTCTCACCTTCCTTGATCTCAAGATCGATACCGTCGACCGCGTACACCGTGCCGACCCGGCGACGGAACACTGCCCCCTTCATCAGCGGGTAGTGCCGCTGCATCTGCTCCAGTCGCAGCACGCTGCGACGCTCCTCGCGCGGCAGCCGCTCCAGCGGGGATGCCGGGATCGCCGGAATCGGGAAAATGTCGCGATAGGTACGGTTCTCCGCCGCAATGTCGGAAGAGTAGAGGCAAGCGGCGGTGTGCAGGGGCTTGTCGGTGGGCGCCAGCGCCGGCTCGATGGTCAGGCAGTTGTCCTGGACCATCGGGCAGCGGGGAGCGAAGGGGCACCCCGGAGGCAGGCTGACCACCGACGGCGGGTTGCCTTCCAAGGTGGCCAGCGGCTCCTTCACATCCGCGTCCAGCCGTGGCACGGCACCAAGCAGGCCGATCGTGTACGGCATCCGCGGGCTGTAGAAGATCTCGTCCACCGTGCCCTGCTCGACCGGACGACCTGCGTACATCACGGTGACCCGGTCAGCCACCCCGGCGACCACGCCGAGGTCGTGGGTGATCATGATGACCGCGGCCCCGGTCTCCCGCTGCGCCTTCTTCAGCACGTCCAGTACCTGGGCCTGGATGGTGATATCGAGCGCCGTCGTGGGCTCGTCGGCAATGATCACGTCTGGGTCGTTGGCAATGGCCAGCGCTATCATGGCCCGCTGCCGCATACCGCCGGAAAACTCATGCGGGAAGGACTTCACCCGCAGATGGGGGCTGGGAATCCCGACCAGGTCGAGCAGCTCGACTGCCTGCTTGGTAGCGGCCGCACGGCTGACGTTGCGGTGGATCTGGATCGTCTCGGTGATCTGGTCGCCGATGGTGTAGACGGGAGTCAGTGCCGACAGTGGGTCCTGGAAGATCATCGCGAGCTCGTTGCCACGGATCTTCGACATCGCTGCGTCGCTGCGCCCCAGCAGCTCTTCGCCATGCAGCTTGATCGACCCGGTGATCCGCGCCGAGTCCGGGTGCAGGCCCATGATCGCCAAAGACGTCACCGACTTGCCCGACCCTGACTCGCCGACGATCGCCATCGTCTCACCGGCAGCCAGGTCAAAGCTCAGACCGCGAACCGCCCGCACCGGTCCCGCCTCGCTGGGAAAGCTGACGTGCAGATCCTGCACCGACAAGACGGTGCCGGACTGGGTGCGGCGGACCTTGTGGTCGGGGTTGAGATCGAGGCTCATGCGGCCTTGCCTCCAGATTGGGAGTTCGGGTCGAGGGCGTCACGCAGACCGTCGCCGATGGCGTTGACGCTGAGGACCATGATCACCAGCACGGTGGCCGGCGCGAGGAAGATCCAGGGGAACGTGGTCGCCAGCCGCTGACCCTCTGCGATCAGCGTACCGAGGGAGGTGTCGGGTGGCTGGACGCCGAAGCCGAAGAACGCCAGCGTTGTCTCGGCCAGCACCGCACCACCGATGCCCAGCGTCGCATCGATGATCAACAGCGACGAGATGTTGGGCAGGATGTGCCGGATGATCACCTTGGGCGCGGCCAGTCCCATGAACCTGGCGGCCAGCACATACTCCCGCTCCTTCACCGACAAGGTGAGGCTGCGGACGACCCGGGCGGAAAGCACCCAGCCGAACGCGGCGAGCAGGAGCACCAGCAGCAGCCAGGAGCTGCTTCCCTGCGGACCTCCGGTGACCAGGATGGCGATCAGGAAGAAGCTGGGGATGACCAGCAGCAGGTCGACCACCCACAAGGCGACCCGTTCGGTCCAGCCACCGAAGTAGGCCGCGAACGAGCCGACCAGAGCGGCGATGGTGGTGGAGATGAGGGCGACCAGCAGACCGATCAGCAACGACTTGCGCAGTCCCTGCATGGTCAGCGCCAGTACGTCCCTGCCGCTCTGCGTCGTGCCGAACCAGTGCTGCTGTGACGGTGGCTTGAGGTAGGCGCGCCGATCCACGTCGTTGAACGCCCACGGCGAGACCATCGGGCCCACCAGCGCGAGCAAGATCAGGAAGATCCACACACCGACACCGGCCACCGCGAGTTTGTTGCGCAGGAACCGGCGCAGGATCAGCCGGCGGCGGGTGAGCCGCTTGGTAGTAGGCCGGACGTCGCCCGGACGCTGGGCGTCCCCGGAGCCGACCTCTTCGATGGCCGACTCGACCTCGGAGTCCATCAGGATCTTGTTGCCAAGCTGGTCAGACATGTGGGGATCCTCTCAGCTCAGCCGCACGCGTGGATCAAGGATGGCGACCATGATGTCGGCAAGGACGGCACCGGTAAGCGTGCAGACACCGGCGAACGCCGTCACTGCGACGGTTCCATGGACGTTCTGCTGCTGGATCGCCTGCACGCCATAGATCCCCATGCCGTGGAAGGTGAAAATCTGCTCGGTGACCGTGGCGCCGGTGAAGAGGGTCGCGACGCTGAAGGCGAAGTAGGTGCCGGTCGGGATCAGGGCGGTCCGCAGTGCGTGTTTCATCACGGCCCGCTGCTTGCGCAGGCCCTTGGCGCGCGCGGTGCGTACGTAGTCCGCCCCCAGGGTGTCCAGCATCAGGTTCCGCTGGATCCGGCTGTAGCTGGCGATGCCGACCAGGGTCAACGCGATGGTCGGCAGCAGGAGGTGCTGCCCGCGGTCCACCAGGCCGGCCAGCGGGTAACCGCCGCGGTCCCCGGTCTCACCGACGAACTCGAACATTCTCACGCCAGTGGCCTGGTTGAACTTGGTGGCGAGGATGGTCAGGATCGTGGCAATGACCAGGATGGGAGTGGCGAGGATGAGGAGCGAGCCGAACGTGGCGGCCCGGTCTGAGGCCTTGTACTGCCGAGTTGCGGTCCAGGCGCCAAGAGCGACTCCGAGCACGATGCCGAGGATTGAGCCGACCGTGACCAGCCGGAGGCTGACCCACATCCGTCGGGCGATCTCGTCGTTCACGTGACCGCCGTCGACGGTGTAGCCCCAGTCGCCCTGCAGGACGGCGGTGAACCAGGTCCACCAGCGCTCCATGATCGGAACGCGGTCGCTGAGGTTGTACTGCAGCAGGGTTGCCTCGATCGATGCGGGGTCCAGCGGAGGGTTCCGTACCTCGAACAGGCCGCGGGGGTTCAGCTGGGTGGCTGCGAGGAAGTAGGTCAAGGTGACGGCGATGAAGAGCAGAATCGCGTAGTTCAGCAGCCTGCGCAGCAGATATTTGCCCATTCGAACTAGCTTCCTTCCCCAGGGGTAATGGGTCCAGGCCGGTGGACTGTGGTGAGAACCGGTACTGCGGTGACTCTAACCCCGGACTCAACCGAGCGACACATCCAGGGCCTGGACCGTCACCTTCTCGCAACACCGACGGGCCTGATGCGTCGGCGGAGCTCGGGTGACTAGATCCAGCTCCTGAACCACATCCGGGCCAGCCACTGTGGTCGGGGCAGTACCTCATCGGTCAGGATCGGGTAGATGAAGGCGAAGTTGGCGCCCACCAAAGCGACGAAGACCCCCGCACCGATGGCTGCGACCATTCGTCTGTCGCTCCCGTCGGCGGCCCCGAGGAGCCGGCCGATGCACAGTGCTACCGCCATCACCGAGAACGGGATGACCGTGATGGCATAGAAGAAGAACAGCGGTCGGTCGGTGTAGGAGAACCAGGGCAGCCAGGCGCTGAGCACGCCGACGACCGGGATGCCGAAGCGCCAGTCCCGGGCGCCGACCCACAAGACCGCGGCGGCGACCAGGGCAATGACTGCCGCCCACCACAGGGTCGGAGTCCCGATGCCGCTGATGACCTGGAGGCAGGTCTCCGGTCCGGGGCAGCCGGGACTGCCCGGCTTGATGTCATTGACCGCGTCAATGCCGATCGGGCGGGCCAGGACCAGCCACCCGGCCGGGTGGGCGTCGTAGGTGTGGGTCGCGTTGTTGATGAAGCTGCCGTTGTGGAAGTCCCAGATCTCGATGTTGTAGTGGAGCAGCGAAGCCAGCCCCTCGCCCAGCACCTTGACCGAGGTGGCCTCTGGATGTTTCGCGCCCCAGTCACGGTCCCAGCCTCCTGAGGTTGCCAGCCAGCTCGCCCAGCTGGCGACGTAGACGAGGACGCTCAGCACCACGAGGGAGACGAAGGCGGGCACGCCGTCGCGCAGCAACCCCGAGTAGGCGTTCCGGTTGGCCCCCGCTAGCCGGCGGGCTCCGATGTCCCAGGCCAGTGACAGCAGCGAGAACGCGGCCAGCACATACAACGCGTTCCACTTGGTGCCCAGCGCCAGGCCGAAGCAGAGACCGGCGGCGATCCGCCACGGCCGCACGATCAGGGCGGGTCCGAACCGCCCGCCGAGGTCCGGCAGGCCGGTTCGGTCCAGGTGGTCGGCTAGTCGGTTGCGGAACCAGTCCCGGTCGGCCGCGAGGCAGGCCACCGCGGACACCAGGAAGAAGGCAAGGAAGATGTCGAGCAGCGCGGTCCTCGACATCACGAAGGCGAGGCCGTCGAAGGTCAGCAGCAGCCCGGCCAGGCACCCGATCACCGTGGAGCGGGAAACCCGGCGGACCAGCCGGATGGTGACCAGAACCAGCAGCGTGCCGAAGATCAGCGAGGGGAAGCGCCACCCGAACGAGTTCATCCCGAACAGGTGCTCGCCGCCGGCGATCAGCCATTTGCCGATCTGTGGGTGCACGATGAAGGCGGCGTTGTCCTGCATCACGTCCGGTCGCCCGGCCACGATGGAGTTGTTGGCCGAGTCCGGCCAGGCCCGCTCATAGCCGAACTTGAGCAGCGAGTAGGCGTCCTTGGCGTAGTAGGTCTCGTCGAAGACCGGCTTGGCGGGCCGGTCGAGATAGACAAGTCTGATCAGGAAGGCGATCAGGGTGATCACCCCGGCGGCCACCCAGCCAACCAGCCGGTCGCTTGGCGTCGGTGCCCGAAGCCGTTCGACGGTGCTGAGGATCCGGCTCGGTGGGGGTGGACCTGAGGCCGAGAGCACCGCATCGGTGGAGGTATCGAACCCAAAATCGGTGCTGGGAGCCGGCTGGCTGCCGGCGGCGCCGACCTCGAGTACCTCGCGAGTCACTCGCCAATACTAGGTGGGACGGATCACGGCTCTGGTGACGCGGAGCGCGCGGTTCGGAGCAGGCGTCTGTCAGGCTGGATCTCGTGACTGACCAGGCAACAGAGGGCGTAGTGGTGCTGGCGGGCACTCCGATCGGCGACGTTGCGGACGCTTCGCCCCGGCTGCTGGCCCTCTTGCAGACGGCGGACGTGATCGCCGCTGAGGACACCCGGAGGCTCCGTCGGCTGCTGGAGCGGATGGAGATACAGACGGCGGCACGGGTGGTTTCCTACTTTGAGGGCAACGAGGCGGCCCGGACCCCTGAGCTGCTCAACGAGCTCGCCGACGGACGCACCGTGGTGGTGGTGACCGACGCCGGGATGCCGTCGGTCTCCGACCCGGGGTACCGGCTGGTGGTCGCTGCGGTGGAGCGCGGGATCCGGGTCACCGCGGTGCCCGGGCCGTCAGCAGTGCTGACCGCGCTCGCGGTGTCCGGGCTGGCGGTCGACCGGTTCTGCTTCGAAGGGTTCCTGCCCCGCAAGGCGGGCGAACGACGTCGTCGGCTGCAGGACCTGGCGTTGGAGGAGAGGACGATGGTCTTCTTCGAGGCCCCGCATCGGACAGCCGAGGCGCTGACGGCCATGGCGGAGGTCTGGGGACCCGAGCGGCACGCTGCTGTCTGCCGCGAGCTGACCAAGACCTACGAGGAAGTACGCCGTGGCCCGGTGGCCGAGCTGGCTCAGTGGGCTGCCTCCGGAGTCCGCGGGGAGGTGACGATCGTCGTCGCCGGAGTCGTCCGTCGCAGCGGCGACCTCGCCGCCGCCGTCGGGCAGGTGCAGACGCTGGTGGCCGACGGCGTCAAGCTGAAACCGGCGGTGGCCGAGGTGGCCGCCGAGCACGGCCTCGCCAAGAACCAGCTGTACGAGGCCGTGCTCGTTGCCAGGGGTCGACCGGAAATGTCACACCCGTCGACGCAGTGACCCGCCGTTTCCGCGTACGCGCGAAGGGTCGGTCGTGCCTAGCTGGTGTGACGTTTCTGGGTTGGTTGAGGGCGCCTAAGGTGGGGCCGTGAGCGGAACCGAGCCCTTGTCCGTGCGGGAGCAGCGCGCCGAGATCACCGAACAGGGTCAGCGCCGCAACCTGGAGCGGCCGCAGCTGCCCGAGCCGTTGCCTGCGCCGGTGGTGGACACGCATTGCCACCTCGACGTGGCCGATGGCAGCTCCAACCTCGCTCCGGCGGAGGCGATCCAGCTGGCGGCGTCGGTCGGCGTGCACCGGATCGTCCAGGTCGGTTGCGATCTCGATGGCTCTCGGTGGGCGGTCGCGGCCGCGAAGCGTTGGGACAGCGTGGTGGCGTCGGTCGCCATCCACCCCAACGACGCGGCCCGGCTGGGCCCGGGGCTGCCCAGGGCGCTGGCCGGGATCGAGGAGCTGGCGCAGCACCGGGAGGTCCGGGGGGTGGGGGAGACCGGGCTGGACTTCTTCCGGACCACCGACGTCGCCGGGCAGCAGCGTCAAAGGGAGTCGTTCGCGGCCCACATCGCGATGGCGAAGCGGTATGGCAAGACCCTGGTGATCCATGACCGGGACGCCCACGACGCAGTGCTCGACGTCTTGGACGCGGAGGGTCCGCCGGACCGGATTGTGATGCACTGCTTCTCCGGCGACGCCGACTTCGCCCGCAAGTGTCTGGACCGCGGGGCCCACTTGTCCTTCGCCGGCCCGGTCACCTTCAAGAACGCCGACGACCTTCGCGCCGCGCTGGAAATCACCCCACTCGACCGGGTACTCACCGAGACCGATGCTCCCTACCTCACCCCGGCGCCGTACCGCGGGCGACCGAACGCCTCCTACCTGGTTCCGCACACCGTGCGGCGCATCGCCGCCGTGCTCGAGGAGGACCTGGAGGTCGTCTGCCGGGCGTTGAGCGACAACGCTGACGCCGCTTTTGGCGGGTCCTGGGGCTGACATGGAGTTCGCCGACGTGGTCCGCCGGAGGCGGATGGTTCGTGCCTACGATCCTTCGCTCAAGGTCTCGGACCAGACACTGGCCGCTGTGATCCGTTCGGCTCTGCGGGCGCCGACTGCCGGGTTCACCCAGGGCGTGTCGTTGCTCGTGCTGGAGACGGTGGACGACCGGTCCCGCTTCTGGCGGTTGACCTCGAAGCCGTCGGAACGCTCCGCGTGGCTGCGCGGGATGAGCACCGCCCCGGTGCTGCTGCTGGTCTGGACCAGCCGCGATGCCTACCTTGACCGGTACGCCGAGCCCGACAAGGGCTGGACCGACCGGGATGAGAACCGGTGGTCGGCGCCGTACTGGTTCGTTGACGGAGGCATGGCCGCCATGTCGGCCCTGCTTGCGGCTGTCGACGGCGGGCTGGCCGCCTGCTTCTTCGGAGTGCCGCCCGACCGAGTCGACGCAGTCCGGGAGGCGTTTGGGGTTCCAGCAGAACAGCTCTCGGTCGGCGTGGTCAGCCTTGGATACCCCGACCCGGCCGCCGTCCGGAGTGGGTCGGCTGCCCGGGGTCGGCGTCGTGATCCAGCCGTCCTGGTGCATCGTGGGCGGTGGCACCCCGTCGGGCCGGCCGGTACAGCACACGAGCCCTCCTGATCGGTGCATTTCGCACCGTTTTGGCTCGTGTCGGGTATCAACGTTATGATTTCGTGACCGAAGAGGCGGCTTGACCGGCTCGACCTCCCGAATCAGCGTAGGCCCGAGTCGTAGTCTGGGCCACTTTGGAGAACTGTGCGAAAGATTATCCCTGTTGTCGTTGCTGGCGCCACGGCTCTGGCCTTAGCCGGCGGAACCTTCGGCTACGCCACCGCCAAGAAGGACGTGATGCTCTCGGTCGAGGGTGCCACCACCGAGGTCAGCACCCTGTCGGGCACGGTCGGTGACGTCCTTGCTGGCCAGGGCATCACGGTCGGCGAGCACGACGTGGTCGCTCCGGCCGTTGACGACAAGGTGACCGACGGAACCCTGATCGCGGTGCAGTACGGACGTCAGGTGACGGTCAACGTCGACGGGAAACCGAAGGCCTACTGGACCACCGCGACGAGCGTCGGGGATGCCCTCAACGCGCTCGGCATCAGCACCGCCGGAGCGGATCTGTCCACCAGCCGTAGCTCCGCCATCGGCCGCCAGGGTCTCAGCCTGGACGTCGCCACCGAGAAGGTGGTCAAGATCAACGCAGCCGGCAAGAAGCGCGAGATCAAGACCACCGCTCAGACCGTCGCCGGGGCTCTCGCAGCAGCCAAGATCAAAGTCGACTCCAACGACAAGCTCAATGTGAGCAAGAACACCAAGATCACCGACGGAAGTGCCATCACCTACACCAAGGTGGACGTCAAGACCGTCACCAAGAAGAGCGATGTCGGCTACAGCACCGTCCACAAGAACAGCCGCAAGCTGACCAAGGGCACCACCTTGGTGGACGTCACCGGTAAGGACGGTGTCCGGACCACCACCTACAAGCAGACCTTGCACAACGGCAAGGTGAAGACCACCAAGAAGATCAAGTCTAAGGTCACCGCCGAGCCACGGACCCGGGTCATCCTGGTTGGTACCAAGAAGAAGCCTGCCGCGGCCGGCTCCTCATCGGGATCCGCGCCCAGCGTGGCCTCTGGCGGCGTCTGGGACCGGCTGGCGCAGTGCGAGGCCGGCGGCAACTGGTCGATCAACACCGGCAACGGCTTCTACGGTGGGCTGCAGTTCACCTTGAGCACCTGGCGTGCCAACGGCGGCTCGGGGATGCCGCACAACGCCAGTCGCGAAACCCAGATCGCCGTCGGCAAGCGGGTCCAGGCCAGCCAGGGCTGGGGTGCCTGGCCCGCCTGCACCTCCAAGCTAGGCATTCGCTGAGCACTGACGCGCCGACCGGAAGCGGCCTGCTGGACCCGAGCTCCATTCGGGCCCTGGCAGGCCGGCTCGGTCTGCGGCCCACCAAGCAGCGCGGGCAGAACTTCGTCACCGACGCAAATACCGTACGCAGGATCGTTGCCTCCTCCGCTGTCGGCGCCGCCGACACCGTGTTGGAGATCGGCCCAGGGCTCGGGTCGCTGACCCTGGGTCTGCTCGAGTCGGTTGAACGCGTACTGGCGGTGGAGATCGACGAGCTGCTGGCCGACGCGCTCCCGGCCACGGTGGCGCAGCGGATGCCGGCACGGGCCGGGGCGCTGACGGTGATCACCGGTGACGCGATGCGCATCGCCGAGCTGCCGCATCCGCCGACGGTGGTGGTGGCGAACCTTCCGTACAACGTGTCGGTTCCGGTGCTGTTGCATCTGTTGGTCACCTTCGACTCGTGGCAGCGTGGACTGGTGATGGTGCAGTCCGAGGTGGCAGACCGGCTGGTGGCCAAGCCCGGGTCGAAGATCTACGGCGTCCCCTCGGTCAAGATGGCCTGGTTCGCCTCCAGCACCCGGGTCGGCACCGTCCCGCCCACAGTGTTCTGGCCGGTGCCCAATGTCGACTCCGGGCTGGTCTCGATCATCCGGCGGCCGCCGCCGGAGACCTCAGCCAGCCGGGAGCAGGTGTTCGCCGTGATCGACGCCGCGTTCGCCCAGCGCCGCAAGATGCTCAGGTCGGCCCTGTCCGGTCTGGCCGGCTCCTCCGCGGCGGCCAGCACTCTGCTGGAAGCAGCCGGTGTGGATCCGCAGACTCGTGGCGAGGTACTCGATGTGCACCAGTTCGCCCGCGTCGCCGAGCAGATCTTCCGCGGCTCCGACGAGCAGCCCGGCAGGGGTGGCTCGCCACGTACCCGGTGAGGCAATAGCCTCGGGGGGTGGTTGCTCCCGTCCCACCGAACCCCGTCTCCGTCCGTGTCCGGGTGCCGGCGAAGATCAACCTGGCCCTGAAGGTCGGCCCGCCGCGAGACGACGGGTTCCATCCGCTGGCCACGGTGTTCCAGGCGGTGTCGCTATTTGACGAGGTCCAAGCCGAATGGGCCGAACCCGACCGGTTCGAGGTCACCGTGTCCGGTGAAGGCGCCGACACCGTCCCGCTCGACGATCAGAACCTGGCCATCCGGGCCGCGCGCCTGCTGGCCGATACGTACGGTCAGCAGGACTCCCTCGGGGTGGCGTTGTCGATCAAGAAGTCCATCCCGGTGGCCGGCGGCCTGGCCGGTGGGTCGTCCAACGGAGCGGCCGCGCTGGTGGCCTGCGCCGTCCTGTGGGACCTCGACCTCCCTCCCGCGAAGCTGCGGGAGCTCGCTGCGGAGCTGGGCAGCGACGTGCCGTTCGCCATGCTGGGCGGGACCGCGGTAGGCAGTGGCCGGGGCGAGGAGCTCGTACCCGCCCTGGCCCGCGGCAGCTACCACTGGGTGCTGGCCTTCGGTCACCACGGGCTGTCCACGCCGGCGGTCTACCGGCGGTTCGACGAGCTCCAGCCGTCAGGGACCCATCCGCTGGAGGTACCCGCCGGCCTGATGAACGCGCTGCGCAGCGGTGACGCGACCCAGGTCGGCCCCGAGCTGGTGAACGACCTGCAGCCGGCAGCGCTGAATCTGCAGCCGAGGCTCCAGCAGGTCCTCGACGCCGGGATGGAGTACGGCGCGCTGGGTGCCGTCGTCTCCGGGTCCGGACCGACCTGCGCGTTCCTGGTGGCAAGCGAGACCGCGGCCGTCGACCTCAGCGTCGCCCTCAGTGCCGACGGCGTCTGCCGGGCAGTCCGGCGCGTGGTCGGCCCAGTCCCCGGCGCCCGCCTGATCACCTAACAACCGCCGACTGGTCCCTCCTCCCGCCTCCGGGCGGCGTGTCGCGGCGCCGGTGACCGGTCGGGGAGCGCTGGTTACGCTGCTGAAGTGACCAGCTCGGGCTCTGCCGCCGCGCATTCTGCCCGGATCGTACGGGCTATGCGCCCCCGCGACCCGAACCAGAGTCATCGGGCGGTTTCGCCACTGGAGCTGCTGACGGACCTCTGTTTCGTGGTCGCCGTCGCCCAGGCGGCGCTCGGCCTGCACCACGCCGTCAGCGAGAACCATGTCGGCCAGGGCGTCCAGGGGTTTGCGATGGCGTTCTTCGCGATCTGGTGGGCGTGGCTGAACTTCACCTGGTTCGCGTCCGCCTACGACAACGACGACGTCATCTACCGGCTGCTCACCATCGTGCAGATCTTCGGTTCGCTGGTGCTGGCGGCCGGGATCACCGAGATGTTCGACGGTGACTTCAAGCTCGGGGTGATCGGCTATCTGATCATGAGGTTCGCGCTGGTGCTGCAGTGGCTGCGGGCCGCCCGGCATGATCGCCAGCGGCGGGTCACCTGCCTTCGGTACGCCGTCGGCATCGTGATCATCCAGGTCGGCTGGACCATGCTGTTGGTCTTCTTCGACACCATGCCGGTACCGCTGTTCGTGCTGCTGGTGGTGGGCGAGCTGCTGGTACCCATCTTCGCTGAGCGGGCCGGTGAGACTCCGTGGCACCCGTACCACATCGCCGAGCGGTACGGACTGTTCTACATCATCGTTCTAGGCGAGACGATCTTGTCCTCCACTACGGCGATCAGTCAGGCTTTCAACGATGATCAGACTGCGACCCGCGGGGTCTTCCAAGTCGTCGTCGCAGGGCTGTTGATCGTCTTCAGTGTGTGGTGGATCTACTTCGCTCGCAGCTCGGGCGACCTGCTTGCGCGGATCAAGGAGGCAGGCTCGGCCGGGGACTACATGTGGGGTTTCGGGCACTACTTCATCTTCGCCGCCGCCGCAGCGATCGGTGCCGGGCTGGCGGCGCGGGTGGACTACTGGACCCACCACAGTGAGGTTCCCGGCTGGGTGTCCGCCGCTGCGGTGACGGCGCCCACCGCTGTGCTGCTCACGGCACTCTGGCTGATCAGCCTGCGCCAGCACGACCCGTCGGCGCGGACGATCGTACCGTTCGGTGCGGCCGTCGTGTTGATCTTGCTTTCCACTGTCACGCCCTGGCCGGAGATCCTCGCCGGCCTGGTGTGTGCCTGCCTGGTGGCCGTTGAGGTACGCGTGGCCGGCTTCGCCGGGCCAGCCGGCCTTGCCAGCCCAGCGACGCCTGCGAGCCCCGCCAGCCCAGCGGATCGCTAGAACTGACCGGTGGCCCGCTCGTCATAGGGTGCGAGCAGCTGCCGCAGGCAGCCCGTCAAAAACGCCTGCTCGACCTCGGGCAACCCGGCGAGGATGGCATGCTCGGCGGCGATCAGATCGGAGAAGGCCGCGTCCACCGTTGCCTTGCCGGCCAAGGTGAGGGTCACCAGGACCCCACGCCGATCGTCGGGGTGGTTCTCCCGCCCGACCAGACCGCGTGCAGCCAGCCGGTCCACTCGGTTGGTCATCGTGCCCGAGGTCACCATGGTCTCCCGGAGCAGCTGACCGGGGGACAGCTGGTACGGCGCACCTGCCCGGCGCAGAGCTGCCAGTACGTCGAACTCCCACGACTCCAGGCCGTGGGCGCTGAAGGCCAGTCGCCGCCGCCGGTCCAGGTGGTGCGCTAGCCGGGTGACCCGGGACAGCACCTGCATTGGGGCGATGTCCAGGTCGGGCCGTTCCCGCTGCCAAGCCGCGACGAGGCTGTCGACCTCATCGAGCGGGCCCTGGTCGGGCACATTCCGTTCGGCCACGGCCCAAGTCTAACGTCAAGACTCTTGATGTCGAGAGTTTGAAGCGGAGGCTAGCTGGCGGTGGAGTGCAGGTCGTCGTCGCTCTTCGGCATGGTCGCCGCCAGTGCGATGATGCCGGCGCTGAGTGCCGCGGGGACAGCCATGGCGTGGTGAATGCCCAGGTGGTCAACGAGGAAGCCGATCACGGCCGGACCCATCAGGAACGCCGCGTAGCCGAAGGTCACGACAACGGCCAGGACCCGGCCGCCACCGATGTGGCCCGCGACCGCGTACACCTGCGGCGCGATCATGCCGACCCCGAAACCGACCAGGGCCCAGCCAGCGATGAGCAGCGGCAGGCTGCTGACCAGCGTCACGGCGAGATATCCCAGAGCCGCACAGATGCCACCGAAGCGGACCACTGAGCGTCGGCCGAAGCGGGTGACGAGCCGGTCGCCGAGCAGTCGGATCACCACCATGAAGCCGCTGACTGCGATGAGCCCGAGCGAGCCGGTGGTCGAGTCAACCGAGGCGACGTCGGTGACGTGCAGCGAGGACCAGTCCACCGCGGTGCCTTCGGCCAGGCCGAATGCCAGCGCCATCGCGCCCAGCACCCAGGCGACCCGCGGGATGCGGCGCCGTACGCCGTCCACTGTGTGCTCGACCACCGCGGCTTCCGGGGTGATCTTGACCAGTAGACCCAGCACCCCCAGCGCGACCACAGACAAGCTGATCATGACAGGCAGAACGATGTCGGCACCCGTGATGGAGAACGCCAGCGCGATCAGCAGGACGGCTCCGGCTCCGGCGAAGTTGCCGAGGGAGAAGAAGGCGTGGAAGAAGCTCATGATCGGCTTGCGACGGGCCTGCTCGACCTGTACGCCGAGCGCGTTCATCGCTACATCCATCGCCCCGTTCCCGAGGCCGATGAGGACGGAACCCACCACGGCCAGAGCAAAGCTGGGTGCGAGCCCGATGGTGACGCAGGCGGCGATGATCACCGGCAGGCCGACCAGGGCGATCTTCCGCGCGCCGACAGCGTCGGCCAGCCGGCCGCCGATCTGCATTGAGACGATGCCTGCCACGCCACCGCAGAAGAGCATCAACGCGATCTGGGTGGCGGTGAGGTCAAGGCGTTCCCGGAGCGAGGGGAGGGAGCCTCCGTACCCGCCGAGCAGCATGCCGTTGACCGCGAACATCGTGGTCACCGCACCTGCGGACAGGCGGCTGCCGAGTGGAGCCTGGGTGGCAGGGGAAGTGATGAGAGCAGTCATCGGCGTCTTTTCTAGATCGATTTACTAAAACGTTCTAGAAGAACGATAAGGCGATTGTCCGGGCGGGTGCAACTCCAGCAGCCGAACCGTGGTCCGAGCGAGCCGGGGTGGCCCTTACCGCTTGCCGGGGTTGGTCAACAGCTGAGGCTTGGCCTCGAGGTGGGACAAGCCGTTCCAGGCCAGGTTGACCAGATGGGCTGCTACCTCCGGCTTCTTGGGCCGGCGGGCGTCCAGCCACCACTGCCCGGTCAGCGCGACCATTCCGACCAGCATCTGCGCGTAGATGGGAGCCGTCTTCGGGTCCAGGCCGCGTTTCTTGAACTCGTCGACCAGGATGCCTTCAACCCGGGAGGCCACGTCGCTGAGGATGCTGGCGAAGGACCCGCCGGCGCTGCCCACCGAGGAGTCGCGGACGAGGATCCGAAACCCGTCTGTGTTGTTCTCGATGTAGTCCAGCAGCGCCAGCGCTGCTTGCTCGATCAGCTCCCGCTGCCGGCCGGAGGTCAGCGAGCCGCGGATGCCGTCCAGCATGGTGCGTACCTCGCGGTCCACCACCACCGCATACAGGCCCTCCTTGCCGCCGAAGTGCTCGTAGACGACCGGCTTGCTGACCTCCGCCTTGGCGGCGATCTCCTCGACCGAGGTGCCTTCGAAGCCCCTCTCGGCGAACAGGGACCGCGAGACGGCGATCAGCTGCTCCCGGCGTTCCGCACTCGTCATCCGGACCCGTCCAGGTCGGCGGGCTCGGGTCGGCTCGCGCGGTTCCACCACCCGAGCTGCGCCTGCCTTCCCAGCAGAGTGTGCCTCAGCCAAGAGTGTTGGCCACCCGCCGGGCCGCCACCCGCTCCGCCACCGGCCAGCGGACGTCGCGGGCCCAACCGAACTTCTCGAACAGCCAGATCATCCGAGCCGAGGTATCAACCTGACCGGGCAGCACGCCGTGGCGCGCGCAGGTCGGGTCGGCGTGGTGCAGGTTGTGCCAGCTCTCGCCGTGGCTGAGCACGGCCAGCCACCAGACGTTGCCCGACTTGTCCCGGCTCTTGAAAGGCCGGGCGCCAAAGGTGTGACAGATCGAGTTGATCGACCAGGTCACGTGGTGCAGCAGGCTGATCCGGACCAGGGAACCCCAGAAGAAGGCAGTCAGCGCGCCCTGCCAGCTCATCGTCCACAGGCCGCCGATGATGGCCGGCGCCAGCAGCGAGAAGGCCAGAATCAGCGGGAAGGCCTTGTCGATCCGGACCAGGTCCTTGTCCTTCATCAGGTCAGGGGCGTACTGCCGCTTGGGAGTCTGCTCCGGGTTGAACATCCAGACCATGTGCGCGTAGAGCAGCCCCTTTGTCAGCGACTTGACGTCGGTGCCGTAGCGCCAAGGGGAGTGCGGGTCGCCGTCCCGGTCGGAGAACTTGTGGTGCTTGCGGTGGTCGGCCACCCATCGGATCACCGGGCCCTGGATCGCCAGGCTGCCGGCGATCGCGAGCGCGATCTTCAGTCCGCGGTTCGGTTTGAAGGACTTGTGGGTGAAGTAGCGATGGAACCCAACGGTGATGCCCATGCCGGAGACCATGTAGAACACGGTGAAGATAACTACGTCACGCCAGCCCAGCCAGCCGCCCCAGGCGGCAGGAATCGCACCCAGTAGGGCGATAAACGGGATGATGATGAAAACGCCCAGGGCGAACTGGGCTCCCCGTCCCAGCCGCTCCTCGGGCTCTGCGGCGAGGAGGGAGTCGTCGAGGTCGGGTGCGGCAAGTGAGGCGTGCGTCATTTTTTGGGGGTTCCCATCGTTGAGCTGTCGTTGTCCTTGCTTACGCAAGCGTAGGTTACGGTTCCGTAGGTTACAAGCCGAGGTGCACGCGAATCTTGTGATGCGTACTCTGGTCACTGGCCGATCGCCGGTTCGGCCGTGCGTGCCACAGCAGAAACTCACCTCCGCGGGGAGGCAGAGATCTACGTGGTCATGCATTCCCCGGTTGGTCTGTCGGCAGGGCCCGCCTGACTTTGAATCAGGATTAGCGACGTAGGTTCGACTCCTACCCGGGGAGCGGTTGTCGAATCGACTCGCGAGGAGAATTTGTTGTCTGCACCGCAGGACCAGAACCAGGTTCAGCCCACCCCGGCCTCCGACAGCCCATCACCAGCCGGGGCCGCCGAAGCGCAGGTCGCCGCAGTTGTGGTGCTCGCCGCGGGCGGTGGCACCCGGATGAAGTCCAGCAGGTCGAAGTTGCTGCATGAGGTCGCCGGGCACTCGATGCTGAGCTACGCGGTCAGCGCCGCTACCGCGATGCAGCCCGAACACCTCGTTGTGGTCGTCGGGCACCAGCGTGAGCAGGTGGAGGCGCACCTGGGCGAGATCGCACCGCACGCGCAGACCGCTGTGCAAGATCAGCAGCGGGGAACCGCTCACGCCGTCCAGTGCGGCCTGGAGGGTCTCGGCGAGCTGCACGGGGAGGTCGTGGTGACCTACGCAGACGTACCGATGTTGACGGCGGAGACGCTGACCGAGCTGGTGTTGGCGCATCGGTCCGCCGCCAACGCGGTGACGGTGCTGACAGCGACGGCGTCCGACCCCACCGGGTACGGCCGCGTCGTCCGGGACGCCTACGACTCAGTACTGAAGATCGTCGAGCACAAGGACGCCTCCGAGGACGAGCGCGCCATCGCCGAGATCAACTCCGGCATCTATGTCTTCGACGCGGATGCGCTCCGCCACGGCCTGACCCAGATCACCCCGAACAATGCTCAGAACGAGCTCTATCTCACCGACATCATCGGTGTGGCGCGAGCCGAGGGCCGTCCCGTCGGCGCCCACCTGATCGACGACCTCTGGCAGACCGAGGGCGTCAACGACCGCGTCCAGCTGTCCCGGATGAACGCAGAGATGAACCGGCGGATCCTGGATCGGTGGATGCGGGCCGGTGTCACCGTGGTCGATCCCGCCACTACCTGGGTGCACGCGACGGTCGATCTCTCCACCGACGTCACGTTGCTGCCCGGTACGTCGCTGGAGGGTGCCACGTCGGTGGCCAGTGGTGCGGTGATCGGCCCGGACACCACGCTGGTCGATGTAGAGGTGGGGGAGCGGGCCACTGTGACCCGTACCCACGCGTCCCTCAGCATCATCGGCGCCGACGCCGCCGTCGGACCGTTCGCGTACCTGCGGCCGGGCACCGTCCTCGGCGACGCAGGCAAGATCGGCACCTTCGTGGAGACCAAGAACGCCAGAATCGGAGCCGGTGCCAAGGTTCCGCATCTCACGTATGCCGGCGATGCGCTGATCGGTGAGGGTGCCAACATTGGCGCCGGTACGATCTTCGCGAACTACGACGGCGTCACCAAGTCCACCACCGAGGTGGGCCGGTACAGCTTCGTGGGCAGCGACTCGGTGCTGGTGGCGCCGGTCGTGATCGGGGACGGAGCGTACGTCGCCGCCGGGTCGACGGTGACCGGCGACGTCGCCTCCGGTCAGCTGGCGGTCGCTCGCGGCCAGCAGCGCAATATCAACGGTTGGGTGGCGCGCAAACGGGGCGGCACCAAAACCGCCGATGCGGCAGCCGCCGCGGGAGCAGCAGCAGCGGCAGCCGCCGCGGGAACCACCGACACCGTGACATCGGTGGAAGAGGAGCAAGCGTGACCGGGGTCAAGAAACCCAACGAGAAGCACCTGATGCTCTTCTCCGGCCGGGCATACCCAGAGCTGGCCAAGGAGGTGGCCGAGCTGATGGACGTTGGGCTGGTTCCGACGCGTGCGTTGAACTATGCCAACTCCGAGATCTACGTCCGGTTCGAGGAATCCGTCCGCGGCAGCGATGCGTACGTCATCCAGAGCCACGCGGCTCCGGTGAACGAGTGGGTGATGGAGCAGCTGATCATGGTGGACGCGTTGAAGCGCGCGTCCGCGAAGCGGATCACCGTGGTCGCCCCGTTCTACCCGTACGCCCGCCAGGACAAGAAGCACGCCGGCCGGGAGCCGATCTCGGCCCGGCTGATCGCCGACCTGTTCAAGACGGCCGGCGCCAACCGGCTGATGTCGGTCGATCTGCACGCGGCCCAGATCCAAGGTTTCTTCGACGGGCCGGTGGACCATCTATGGGCCCTGCCGGTGCTGTCGGACTACATCCAGTCCAAGTACGACACCAGCGAGATGACTGTGGTGTCCCCGGACGCCGGCCGGGTGCGCCTGGCGGACCTGTGGACCGACAAGCTGAACTGCTCGCTGGCGATCATCCACAAGCGCCGCGACCCCAACGTGGCGAACACCGTCGCGGTGCACGAGGTGGTGGGCGACGTCGAGGGCCGGGTCTGTCTGCTGGTCGACGACATGATCGACACGGCCGGCACCATCTGCCAGGCGGCCGAGGCGCTGATGTCCCGCGGCGCCAAGTCGGTCATCGCCGCCGCAACGCACCCGGTGCTGTCCGGCCCTGCGATCGATCGGCTTCGGGCCTCTGCCTTTGAAGAGGTCATCGTCACCAACACGCTGCCGATTCCCGCAGAACGCCGGTTCGACCAGCTGACAGTCCTGTCCATTGCCCCGTTGATCGCCCGGGCGATCCACGAGGTCTTCGAGGACGGGTCCGTGACGAGCTTGTTCGGCGGCCAGAGCTAGGAATCCGGCCCAGGGGAATTTCCCTCGCAGGTCTGGCTGGGCTAGGGTTGTCAGGTTGCCTCGGCGAGGGTCACCAGCGGACCGTGATCGACAAGGTTGAAGCGAACCTGCTGACTCCTCACCGAGCATCATCCCCATCATGTTTTCGAAGTTTGAGGAGTTAGTTTCGTGGCCGAGGTTAAGCTCACCGCCGAATTGCGTACCGAGTTCGGCAAGGGCGCTGCCCGCCGGATCCGTCGCGCGAACAAGGTTCCCGCCGTCTTGTACGGCCATGGCACCGATCCGATCCATATCAGCCTGCCGGGTCACGAGACCCTGCTGGCGCTGCGTACCGCCAACGCACTGCTCTCCATCGACATCGCTGGCGCCGACTCGCAGCTCGCGCTGCCCAAGCAGGTCCAGCGTGACCCGCTCAAGCACACCATCGAGCACGTTGACCTGGTCCTGGTCCGCAGCGGCGAGAAGGTCACCGTCGACGTCGGCATCCACGTCGAGGGTGACGCAGCCCCCGAGACCCTGGTTGTCGTCGACCGTACGTCGGTCGCTCTCGAAGCCGAAGCCACCCACATCCCGACGGAGATCGTCGTCTCCATCGATGGTCTGCGGGCCGGGTCGCAGATCCTGGCCAGCGATCTGGTGCTGCCGCGAGGCTCCGCCCTCGCGATCGACCCCGACGTGCTGATCGTCAACATCACCCAGGCGCAGTCCGAGGCGGCCGCCGAAGCGCAGCTTGCCGAGGCCGAGGCCGAGGCCGGCATCGAGCCGACCGTGGCCGACGAGGGCGAGGGTGCCTCCACCGAGGGGTCGGCGGAGAGCGCCGGCGAAGCGTAAGCCTGGCGTAATGCAGATGTGGCTTGTGGTTGGGCTCGGGAATCCGGGCCCAACCTACGCATCCCACCGGCATAACGTCGGCTATCTGGTGGTCGAGGAGCTGGCTGCGCGCCTGGGAGCGAAGTTCTCGGCCCCCCGTGGCATGCGCGCCGAGGTCGCCGACGGACGGTTCGGCCCACCCGGTGCCGACGTCCCTCGCGCTGTCTTGATGAAGTCGCGCACCTTCATGAACGAGACTGGCGGCTCGGTGGCGCAGCTGCTGGGCTACCACAAGATCAGTCCCGACCGCCTGATCGTCATCCACGACGAGCTCGACATCGACCCCGGTCAGATTCGGGTCAAGTTCGGCGGTGGCGACAACGGGCACAACGGCCTGAAGTCGATCCGAAAGTCCTTGTCCACTGGGGACTTCTACCGGGTACGGGTGGGCGTCGGTCGCCCGCCGGGGCGACAGGAGCCGGCCGACTTCCTGCTCAGCAACTTCACCGCTGCTGAACGGGTTGACCTCGGGATCGAGGTCAGTCGCGCCGCGGATGCCGTCGAGTCGCTGACCAAGGTCGGGCTGGAAAACACCCAGAGCGCCTTCAACTCCTGACCACGCGTCAGCGGGTGAGCTTCGGCAACACCTCGGAGCCGAACACGTCGATCCACTCCTTCTGGTTGCGGCCTACGTTGTGCAGATAGATCCGGTCGAAGCCGAGGTCCACGAACTTCTGAATATAGGCACGATGCTGGTCCGGGTCGGAGGAGATGACCATCCGGCCGTCGAAGTCCTCCAACCTGACCAGCTTCGCCATCTCGGCGAAGTCGAACGGCGAGCGGATATCGGCCTTGGGGAAACGCATCCCTCCGTTCGGCCACTCGACCAGGGCGTTCCGCTGCGCCTCCTCGTCGCTCGCCGCCCAGGACATGTGCAGCTGCAGAACCTTCGGCATGACGTCCGGGTCCTTCCCGGCTGACCTCGCGCCCTCAGCGAACTTGTCGAACAGCATCGAGATCTTCTCCAGCGGTGCCCCGACGGTGATCATCCCGTCAGCGAACCGTCCGGTGCGCTTGGCGTTGAACGGCCCTGCCGTGGCGATCAAGATCTCCGGCGGGGTCTCCGGCATGGTCCACAGCCGGACCGTCTCCATCGTGAAGTGCTCACCCTTGTGCTTCACGTCCTTGCCGGTGAAGAGCTTCTTGATGATCTCCACCGCCTCGAACATCTTGTGCGACCGTTCCGCTGCCTCCGGCCAGTAGCCGCCGACGACATGCTCGTTCAGCGCCTCACCGGCCCCGAGGCCGAGCCAGTGCCGCCCCGGGTACATGGCCGCCAGCGTCGCCGACGCCTGGGCCACCACGGCTGGGTGGTTGCGAAAGTGCGGCGCGATCACCCCAGGGCCGATGTCGCCCTTGGTACGTTCGCCGAGTGCGGTCAGCACATTCCAGACGAAGGCTGACTGCCCCTGCTGCGGAACCCACGGTTGGAAGTGGTCGGCGGCCATCACCCCCGAGAACCCCTTGCTCTCCGCATAGGCGCTGTAGTCCACTACCTCGAGCGGGTGGAACTGCTCCAGCATGGCCGCGTAGCCGATGGTCAGGCTCATCAATGCCCACTTCCCTGGTTGCCGTCGCTATACGACTGCCATTATGAGCCGACGGCCCCCCGGCTGGTGAGGTCGGCCCGCGCGGAGCGCGCTGTTAGTACGGCGCGGAGCGCGCTGTGGTACGGCGCGGAGCGCAGTTGGACCGAGCTGTAGATTTGTGCGGTGAGCCTGTCGGGACTTGTTGACCTTATTACCCAAGACCCCACCATCGCCGAAGCCGTCGGCGATGCGCGCTCGCGCGCCCTGACGGCGCTCGACATCACCGCCCCGCCGCCGATGCGTCCGCTGATCGCCGCTGCATTGGCCACCTCCGCTGACCGGGGCGGCGCCGGCCGCCCGGTCCTGCTGGTCACCTCCACCTACCGCGAGGCCGAGGACGTCACCGCCACCTTGCAGTCGCTGATGGGTGAGGACGAGGTCGCCTACTACCCCGCCTGGGAGACGCTGCCGCATGAGCGGCTCAGCCCACGTTCGGACACGGTGGGTCGTCGCCTCGCCGTGCTTCGCCGGCTGGCTAACACGGCAGACGGGGAACGTCCGCCGAAGATCGTCGTGGCGCCGGTCCGCAGCGTGCTGCAACCCCAGGTGAAGGGACTCGCAGATCTCCAGCCGGTCCGACTGGCGGTGGGTGAGGACTTCGACCTCGGCGACCTGTCCGCGGCGCTGGTCGGCGCTGCCTACATCCGGGTCGACCTGGTGGAGCGGCGCGGCGAGTTCGCCGTCCGTGGCGGGATCGTCGACGTCTTCCCGCCGACCGAGGAGCATCCGCTGCGGGTCGACTTCTTCGGCGACACGGTGGAGGAGATCCGGTACTTCTCGGTGGCGGACCAGCGCTCCAGCGACCTGACCGTCAAGGAGATCATCGCTTCGCCGTGCCGTGAGCTGCTGCTCACCGACGAGGTACGGCAGCGGGCCGCGACGCTGGCCCAGCAGCACCCCGAGCTGATCGAGATGCTGGAGAAGATCGCCCAGGGCCACGCTGTGGATGGCATGGAGGCGCTCTCGCCGGCGCTGGTCGACGGCATGGAGCTGCTGGTCGACCTGATGCCCGCCGACACCCACGTACTGGTGTCTGACCCCGAGCTGGTGCGTGGTCGGGCCATCGACCTGGTGACCACCAGCCAGGAGTTCCTGCAGGCATCCTGGGCCGCGGCCGCCGGTGGCGGCAAGGCTCCGATCGACCTGGGCGCTTCGGCGTACCAGCCGTTGGCAGAGGTACGCCAGGCCGCGATCGACCGCGGCATGGCGTGGTGGACGTTGTCGCCCTTCAGCGCCGGGCCCGCTCCGACCGACACCGAGGTGCGGACCGAGGACGGGGAGCTGATCGACTTCCAGACCGTGGTCAGTGGCCGGGGCGTCGAGTCACGCACCGTCGCCGGTCACACCGGGGAGACGTACCGAGGGGACACCGAGGCGGCGGTGCGCGACATCGGCCGGCGGGTCCGAGAGGGCTGGCGGGTGGTGCTCCTGTCGGAGGGCAAGGGTCTCAGCGCCCGGATGGCGGAGGTGCTCAGCGAGCATGAGATCCCCGCCCGGGTACTGCCCGATCTGGCCCAGGTGCCGATCGAGTCGGTTGCCTCGATCAGTGTCGGTGGACTGCAGCACGGGTTCTCGGTTGATTCGGTCAAGCTCGCCGTGTTCACGGCCAGTGACCTGTCCGGGCAGCGGGCCGCAGACAAGTCCAGCCGCAAGATGCCGGCCCGACGGAAGAACCAGATCGACCCCCTTGAGCTGGCAACCGGTGACGCGGTGGTGCACGAGCAGCACGGCGTCGGCCGCTATGTGGAGATGGTGCAGCGCGCGGTGGCGGGGTCGACCCGGGAGTACCTGGTGATCGAGTACGCCCCGTCCAAGCGCGGCCAGCCCCGTGACCGGCTCTACGTCCCGATGGACCAGCTGGACCAGGTCACCCGCTATGTCGGCGGCGAGAACCCGACGCTGGACAAGATGGGCGGCGGTGACTGGGCCAAACGCAAGAGCCGTGCCCGCAAGGCGGTCCGGGAGATCGCCGCCGAGCTGATCAAGCTGTACGCCGCCCGCCAGGCGAGCCGCGGCCACGCCTTCTCTCCCGACACCGCCTGGCAGCGGGAGCTCGAGGACGCGTTCAACTTCGTCGAGACCCCGGACCAGCTGGCCTGCATCGAAGAGGTCAAGAAGGACATGGAGCAGGTCGTGCCGATGGACCGGCTGATCTGTGGCGACGTGGGCTACGGCAAGACCGAGATCGCTGTCCGGGCCGCCTTCAAGGCTGTCCAGGACGGCAAGCAGGTGGCGGTGCTGGTGCCGACCACGCTGCTGGTCCAGCAGCATCACGCCACCTTCGCCGACCGGTACGCCGGGTTCCCGGTCACCGTTGCTCCGCTGAGCCGGTTTCAGAGCGAGGCCGAGTCCAAGGCCACCAAGGAGGCGGTCAAGGCGGGCACCGTCGATGTCGTGATCGGCACCCACCGGCTGCTGTCGGGCGAGGTGGAGTTCTCCGACCTTGGCCTGGTGATTATCGACGAGGAGCAGCGCTTCGGCGTCGAGCACAAAGAGCAGCTGAAGCGGCTGCGGACCTCGGTAGACGTGTTGGCCATGTCGGCTACGCCGATTCCGAGGACGTTGGAGATGGCGGTCACCGGCATCCGGGAGATGAGCACCATCGCGACCCCGCCGGAGGAACGGCACCCGGTGCTGACCTTCGCCGGTCCGTACGACGACGCCCAGGTGACCGCGGCGATTCGTCGCGAGCTGCTCCGTGAGGGGCAGGTCTTCTACGTGCACAACCGGGTGCAGAGCATCGACAAGGTGGCGAAGAAGATCAACGACCTGGTGCCGGAGGCACGCGTGGTGACCGCACACGGTCAGATGGGGGAGCATCGGCTGGAGCAGGTGATGGTCGACTTCTGGGAACGCCGTGCGGACGTGCTGGTCTGCACCACCATCGTCGAGGCAGGCCTGGACATCTCCACCGCCAACACGCTGCTGATCGAGCGGTCCGACCTGCTGGGCCTGTCCCAGCTGCACCAGCTTCGTGGCCGGGTCGGGCGTGGCCGGGACCGCGGCTACGCCTACTTCCTGTACCCGCCGGAGAAGCCGCTGACCGAGACGGCGCATGACCGGCTCGCGACCATCGCCGCACACACCGACCTCGGCGCCGGGATGGCGATCGCGATGAAGGACCTGGAGATCCGTGGCGCCGGCAACCTGCTGGGCGGTGAGCAGTCCGGCCACATCGCCGACGTCGGGTTCGACCTCTACATCCGGCTGGTCGGCGAGGCCGTGGCGGACTACCGCGGCACCGACACCGAGCCGGAGCCGGAGATGCGGATCGAGCTTCCGGTGGAGGCGCATCTGCCCACCGACTACGTCGAGTCGGAACGGCTGCGGCTGGAGATGTACAAGCGGTTGGCACAGGTGCGGACCGAGGCAGACATCGACGCGCTGGTCGCCGAGCTCGTCGACCGGTACGGCAAGCCGGCGCCGGAGGTGGAGAACCTGCTGGCGGTGGCTCGTTTCCGGCTGGTGGCCCGGTCGGCGGGGGTGACCGAGGTGGTCTCGCAAGGGAACTTCATCCGCTTCGGGCCTGCCGACCTGCTGGAGTCCAAGATGATGCGGCTGAAACGGCTCTATCCCGGTGCGGTGGTGAAGGAAGCGGCCAAGATCATTTTGGTGCCACGCCCGACCACCGCCCCGATCGGAGGCCAACCGGTACGCGACACCGACCTGCTGGACTGGTGCGCCCGGGTGGTCAGCGACATCTTCGCCTAACGTCGCGCCTGTAGGATCGCGGTGAATCTTGGATCGAGGACGGGTGACGATGACAGTGATGCAGGGCAAACACCTGCGGCGGGCAGCAGTGGCGGTCGCCGTGCTGGCGACCATCGCGGTCTCCGGCTGCGCGCAGAAGTCGCCCGGAGTGGCCGCGTACGTCGGTGACCAGCAGATCTCCGATCGCCAGCTCAACGAGGCGGTCGATGGGGTCAACGCCGCCATCGGCCAGGAGAGCCCGGTGCCGCGACAGGACGTCATTACCGCCATGGTGCTGGGGGAGGTGTCGGCGCAGATCGCGGCGCGCAAGAACATCGTCATCACCGAGGCCCAGCGGGCCGCCGAGACGAACCCGACACTGCTGAACATCCCGGCCGCTAAGGCGGTCGCGTTCGACCTGGCCGACTCACTGATCGTGCAGCAGAAGCTAGGGTCCGAGGCCTTCCTGGCCGAGGTGAAGGCGACTCCGGTCGAGGTCAACCCTCGATATGGCGTCTGGAACCCCGACACCACCGATGGGTCGATCCTGAACGGCGAAGCTGGCTCGCTGTCACAGCCTGCCGCCGTCCAGACCCCCTGAGGTGGGCGCCGACCGCAACCCCGAGCTCAGCCGCCTGATCGAGGTGATGGCGACCCTGCGGGTGAAGTGCCCCTGGGATGCCGAGCAGACCCACCGGTCGCTGGTGCAGTACCTGGTGGAGGAGGCAATGGAGACGGTCGAGGCGATCGAGTCCGGCGACCGGACCCACCTCCGTGAGGAGCTCGGTGACCTGCTGCTGCAGGTGGTCTTCCATGCCAGGATCGCCGCCGAGGAGCCGGACGGATTCAACATCGAGGACGTGGCCCGTGGCGTCGCGGACAAGTTGATCAGCAGACATCCGTACGTCTTCGCCGGCGACCAGACCCCCGAGGACCTGCACGGCAGCTGGGAGCAGCGCAAGGCAGTGGAGAAGGGCCGGCGCTCCGTGCTGCAAGGAATCCCCGAGCAGCTGTCCGCGCTGGCCCGAGCGGCCAAGATCATCAGCCGGGCTCGGTCCCGCCGGGTCGACCTGCCGCTCGACGACCAGCCGATCACCGCAGAAGAGGTCGGCCGGCAGGTGCTGTCCCTGACCGCCCGTGCCCATGCCTGTGGCATCGACCCGGACCAGGCGGTGAGGGATGCCGTCCGTGACCTGGAGCGCCAGGTGCAGGCGGCGGAGTCGGCGTGACAGGATCGACATCGGGCTGCGATGGGTGCGACCGAGGTCAGAGGTCTACGCTGACCTCATGTCGGAGCAGTCGCCGCCGCCGTACCGGCCGTATGATCCCGCGCAGCCGTACCGGCAGGAGCCCGCGCAGCCGTACCGGCAGGCCGACCCCTCCTGGGGCGGTCGCGCTCCCGCTCCGTACGGCGATGCCGAGACCCGGCGTGACGTGGCCGCCGCCTTAGCGGCTCGGGCCGAGCTCGGGGCGGAGTACAACGAGCATGTCGCAGCCGGGCTGGCCGACCGGATCGAGCAGCTCGCAGCGATGCGGACCGCCGAGCTGCGGCGCGCCGCCGAGGTGACCCAGGGTGCCGACGCCGCCGAGCGGACCAGCCAGCGGCAGCGGTTCGTGCTTGGCATCGTCTCTCTCGGAGCCGGCATCCCGATCACCGCCATCAGTGGTTCGGTCGTTGAACCCGGGCTGCTCGGACTGGCCGTTGCCTGGGCAGGCATCGTCGGAGTGAACGTCGCAGCGGGCCTGGGTCGCCGACGTCGCTAGTACGAAAAGCCGGGACGATGGGGTGGCGAGTGGACGGATGGTCCTGGATCGCCGTTAGTGTGGATCCACAACAGTCTCTTGGTGGCTGCCCTGGAATGGGCCAGCCTGCATCATCTGAAAGGGCAGCATCCTCGTGGCCAGTATTGAGTACATCAGCGCGCGTGAAATTCTCGACTCCCGTGGCAACCCCACGGTCGAGGTGGAGGTCATCCTTGACGATGGCGCGGAGGGCCGCGCGGCCGTCCCGTCCGGCGCCTCCACCGGCGCCTTCGAGGCGGCCGAGCTGCGCGACGGCGGCAAGCGGTACGGCGGCAAGGGTGTCAACAAGGCGGTGCTGAACGTCATCGACCAGCTCGGGCCCGAGCTGCTCGGGTACGACGCCAGCGAGCAGCGACTGGTCGACCAGGCGATGCTCGACCTCGACGGCACCGAGAACAAGTCCAAGCTGGGCGCCAACGCCATCCTCGGCGTGTCCCTGGCGGTCGCACATGCTGCTGCGCATTCGGCCGACCTGCCGCTCTACCGCTACGTAGGCGGGCCGAACGCCCACACGCTGCCCGTACCGATGATGAACATCCTCAACGGCGGCTCGCACGCCGACTCCGACGTCGATGTCCAGGAGTTCATGATCGCGCCGATCGGCGCGACCACCTACCGGGACGCCCTGGAGCAGGGTGTCGGCGTGTACCACGCGCTGAAAGGCGTGCTGAAGAAGCAGGGTCTGAGCACCGGCCTTGGCGACGAGGGTGGTTTCGCCCCCAACCTGCCACAAAACGTCGCGGCACTGGAGCTGATTGCGAACGCGGTCGACAGCACCGGACTCAAGCTGGGTACCGACATCGTGCTCGCCCTCGACGTCGCCAGCACCGAGTTCTTCGACGAGAAGACCGGTACCTACGCGTTCGACAAGAAGCAGCTGTCGGCCGAGGAGCTCACCGCCGTCTACGAGCAGTGGATCGCGGACTTCCCGATCGTGTCCATCGAGGACCCGCTGGCCGAGGACGACTGGGCCGGTTGGAGCAACCTGACGTCCCGGATCGGCGACCGGATCCAGATCGTCGGAGACGACCTCTTCGTCACCAACGTCAGCCGGCTGCGGCGCGGCATCGAGGAGAAGGCGGCCAACGCCCTGCTGGTCAAGGTGAACCAGATCGGATCCCTGACCGAGACCCTGGACGCCGTCGACCTGGCGCACCGCGCCGGCTTCCGCTGCATGATGAGCCACCGTTCCGGCGAGACCGAGGACACCACCATCGCCGACCTTGCGGTGGCCACCAACTGTGGACAGATCAAGACCGGCGCCCCGGCCCGATCCGAGCGGGTCGCGAAGTACAACCAGCTGCTCCGGATCGAGGAGAACCTCGACGACGCAGCGAGGTACGCCGGCATCTCGGCCTTCCCGCGCTACGCAGCGCGGACCTTGGCCTGATGCCGCCGGGTCCACGGCCCACCGCTCGCCCAGGCGCAGGGCCTGGGCGCGGAAAGCCGCGTACCCGGGTCCCGGCGAAGAAGCCGGCGGCGAGCAGCAGTGCCGCCACGGCCGCTTCCACCGGCCAGCCGACGTCCGAGCCGGCGGAGCGGGTCACGCCGGCGGTCGTCGGCCGGCTGGCATCCAACCTGACCACCCGGGCAATCGCCTTGGCGGTGGTGGTGCTGATCCTGACCATCTCCTACGCCTCCAGCCTGCGGATCTACTTCGCCCAGCGACAGGAGATCGCCAGCACCCGGGTGGAGATCAGCCAACGCGAGGAACGGATCGCCGGCCTGCAGGCCGAGCTGGCGCGATGGGACGACGCGGCGTACGTGAGGACGCAGGCGCGGGCCCGGCTCGGCTGGGTGATGCCGGGTGAGACGGGATACAAGGTGGTCGACGCCGACGGCAACCCGATCGATGGCGGAGCTCAGATCAACGCGGCGCGAACCGAGCCGAAGCCGGTGAAGGACGCCTGGTGGTCCAAGCTCTGGGGTTCGGTTGAGGCGGCTGACAGGCCGGCACCCAAGAAGCAGAAGGAGAAGCCGGCGCCGCCTATCACGGTCGACACCACCCCGTCAGCGTCGTCCACGCCACGCTGACCTGCGCTGTGTTGCTGAGACACTAGCGTCGTGTACGAGCCGATGAGCACCGAGGACGACGCTGCCGTCAGCAGCCAGCTGCAGCGACCAGCACGTGGGGTGGTCGGGGTGGCATACCGGTGCCCGTGCGGCAAGCCGGCCGTGGTCGCCACCGCTCCCCGGCTGCCCGACGGCACCCCGTTCCCGACCACCTACTATCTGACCTGCCCGCGGGCAACCTCGGCCTGCTCAACCCTGGAGTCGCTCGGGGTGATGGCCCAGATGACGGAGCGGCTGGAAACCGAGGCCGAGCTTGCGGCGGCGTACCAGCGGGCGCACCAGGCGTACCTGGCGGATCGGGAGCGCCTCGGGGAGGTTCCCGAGATCGCCGGTGTCAGCGCCGGCGGGATGCCGACCCGGGTCAAGTGCCTGCATGTGCTGGTGGCCCATGCTCTCGCTGCCGGCCCCGGAGTGAACCCGCTCGGTGACGAGGCGCTGGCTTCAATCGGCGCGTTCTGGGCACACCCCTGTCTGGAAGCGCCCGCGGACGCAGCAGAAGAGGAGATCTCCAGATGACCCCCGTAGCGGCTATCGACTGCGGCACCAACTCGATCCGGCTGCTGATCGCCGACCGTGGCCCCGACGGCGATCTGGTCGAGCTCGACCGCAGACTGGAGATCGTCCGGCTCGGGCAGGGGATCGATGCGACCGGGGAGTTCCATCCAGCCGCGCTCGAGCGGACCTTCGCCGCGGTCGACCAGTACGCGGAGGCTGTCCGCGCTGCCGGGGTGCCGAGGGACAAGATCCATTTCGTGGCCACCTCGGCAGCTCGGGACGCAGGCAACCGGGAGGCGTTCTTCGCCGGGATCCGCGACCGGCTCGGCACCGAACCCGACGTGATCACCGGCGAACGGGAGGCGCACCTGTCGTTCATCGGTGCGCTGAGCGGTGCGGGCGATGTTGCTGAGCCGGTTCTGGTGATGGACATCGGCGGCGGCTCCACCGAGCTGATCATCGGCTCCGCCGCCGGGGAGATCGACTTCGCGCGGTCCCTGGATATCGGCTCGGTCCGGCTGACCGAGCGGTTCTGGCCCGATGGCCAGCCAGGTCCGGAGCAGCTGGGAGCGGCGGCCGGCTACGTCGATGAGCTGCTCGACGCGTCCGGCGCCGACTTCGGCCACGTCCGGACCTGGATCGGTGTGGCCGGCACGGCCACAACCCTGGCCGGGGTGTACCTGGAGCTGGACGAGTACGACCGGTCCCGGGTGCACCGCTCAACGATTCCTCTTCCGGCGATCGGCGACCTGCTCGCGATGCTCGCCAGCAGCACCGTTGAAGAGATCCGCGCCATCGCATCCATGCACCCCAAGCGGGCCGACGTGATCACCGCCGGTGCCCTGATCGTCGGTCGGATCGCTCGACGGATCTCCACCGACGCGCTGTTGGTGAGCGAGTCCGACATCTTGGACGGGATCGCGCTCGAGCTGTTGAACTCCTGACACAATGCCGCAGTGACCTACCTCGCCATCACCGTGCTCGGACACGACCGTCCGGGCATCATCGCCCAAGCTGCCGAGGCCCTGTCGGAATGCGGCATGAACCTCGAGGACTCATCGATGACGCTGCTTCGCGGGCAGTTCGCGATGACCTTGATCTGCGCCGGCGAGGCTGGGACGGACGAGATTGAACGCGCCCTGTCGCCGCTGCTGGACGACGGCACCCTGACGGTGAGCGTCCGTGAGGTTCCGGACGAGTCAGCCCATCCGGCGCTCGGCAACCCGTACCTGATCACCGTGCACGGGGCCGACCGGCTGGGGATCGTCGCCCGGCTGGCCGGGGTGGTCGCCGAGGCCGGCGGCAACATCACCGACCTCACCACCCGGCTGGCGGGAGATCTGTACGTCCTGGCCGCTGAGGTCGACCTGCCGGCCGACGTCGACGTCGAGACGCTGTCCGGCCAGATCGCCGAGGTGGCCGGATCGCTCGGCGTCGATGCCAGCCTGCGTCCGGTGGAGCGCGACGAGCTGTGATGGATCTGAAAGTGGCACTGCCCGAGGGGCGAGTGCTCGAGGTCGTACGCGCTCCGGCGCCAGTGCTGTCCCAGGCCGGGCCGGTCGTGGACCCAGCAGCACCCGAGGTGCTCCAGCTGTGCGCCGACCTGGTGGCCACCATGCGCGTGTCCCCGGGCTGCGTCGGACTGGCCGCGCCGCAGCTGGGGGTGGCCGCCCAGGCGTTCTGCGTGGATGTCACCGAGCATCCGAAGGCCCGCAGCAAGCACGGTCTGATCGTGCTCGTCAACGCAGTGGTGATGGATGCCAGTCGCAACGAAAAGGCCCGGGAGGGCTGCATGTCGGTTCCTGACCTGACCGGCGACGTCAAGCGCGCCACCCGGGTCACCGTACGAGGCCAGCTGCCGGGAACGGGGGAGACGGTCGAGATCAGCGCCGACGCGTTCGAGGCGCGCGCCTTGCAGCACGAGATCGACCACTGCACCGGCCTGCTGTTTCTCGACCGGGTCGCCGGAGCCCACGCCATCCACACTCGCAAGGTGTACTTGGGCTCGCCGGACCACGGTTAGCCTCGGAGGATCATGAGCGCGCCACCCACCTCGCCGCAGCGCCCGCTGTGGGCCGGCGCGCTCCAGCGCCTCTTCGGTCGCAGCGTTCCGCGGTGGTCACGGATGACCTCGGCAGACCTGATCCCACGGCTGCTCCGGAGCCTCGGGCTCACCCTGCTCGCAGCAGGACTGGCGGCCCCCCTCGCTCTGGCGTGGGGGATCGGCCATGCCAGCGTCCAGGACTATCTTGGGCCGCACGCAGTCGAGTTCGCCTCCAGCTACGACGGCGAGGTCGAGATCGACCTCGGGCCACTAGGCCACGCATACCTGCCCAGTCCGTCAGCCCCGGTCGGCCTGAAGGTCACCGTCGGGGGTGTCGGCGGGACCGCGGGCACCGGGTTCTTCTCCGAGGAGACACTGACCGCCTATACCTCGCTGTTCGCCGACCCTGAGGAGGCGGTGGCCGGCATCGTCGACCGGCTGGTCGCCGACATGGTGGCTGAATCGATGCGGGCCGAGGTGGTCTTGATGTTGGCCTTTGCCGTCTGGGTGCTGCGCCGGCAGGTGCTGTCACCGGCCATTGTCCGGCACACCTCCCTGCGCCGCACGGCCGTGGTCTACGCAACCGTTGTGGTGCTCGCCGTCGGGTCGATTCTCGCGCCCGTACACCGGCAGCATCCGGTCCGCATCCCGGTCGCGGTGGCTGACGGCACGCAGTTTGAGGGGCTGAGTGTGGATAGCTTCGTGCTGTCGGACCTGCTGGACCGCGGCATCAAGGGCATCGCCGTGCTGAGCGATCGGCAGCAGAAGGCGGTCCAGCGCTACATCGACTCCGCCGCCGAGCAGATGCTGCTGCAGTTCAGCGAGCTCCCGCGGGCGGCCGAGGGCGAGACGATGTACCTCGGGTTCAGCGACCTGCACTGTAACCAGGCGACGACCGAGCTGATCAAGCGTCTGGCGGCGATTACCGAACCGGCCCAGATCCTCGACTCCGGGGACGACACCGTCAACGGGACTGCAGCCGAACGGGGCTGCATCAACCGCGAGGCCCGCATTGCCGGGGATGCGCCATTCCTGGTCAGCACGGGCAACCATGACTCCGACGTCACCGAGACCCAGATGAAGAACGCCGGCATGGTCGCCTTGGACGGCGACGTGGTCGACTCCGATGGTCTGGCCGTGGTCGGTGACGACGATCCCGAACGGCAGGTCCCCTTCAGCATCGAACGGCTGACCGACAGGCCCGAGACCAACGAGCAGCTCGGGCAGCGGATGGTGGACACCGCCGCAGCCAAGAAGACGGACGTGATCTTGGTCCATCAGCCCGCGGCGTCCGTCGTGATCATGAACACCCCCAACATCCCGGCCCGGCTGGTGCTGTGGGGCCACTTCCACTCACAGCAGGGCCCGACGGTCGTCAGGCATGACGACGGGTCCTGGACGGTCGGCATGCAGCAGGGAACCGCTGGCGGTGTGAAACAGCCAATGATCACATCGTTCAGCACGCCCTTCTCGCCGCCGCTGACCAGCGCGGACGTCTACTTCTACTTCCGGGACAATGCCACCGGACTGTTCACCGGGGTACAGCCGGTGCACTTCCTGCCCAACGCCGACGTCGTGGTGGACGAACGGATCCAGACCGGAGACCTGTCGGCCCTGCCGTCGGAGACTCGAGTCGAACTCAGCGGTGCCTCACCGACGGCGACGCCGACCCCCCGCTGAACCGGGCCGGGCACTAGTATCTCGATGCCAGCCGCGTCGGCCGGCCCCCGTAGCCCAATGGCAGAGGCAGGCGGCTTAAACCCGCTCCAGTATGGGTTCGAATCCCATCGGGGGCACCCCGGCCGGTGCAGTCGGCAGGCAGACGGCCCCCTAGTACCCGCTCGACTGTCGCACCACGGATGGGAGTCCCCGGGTAGCGGAGATCTCCCGCTGAACGGCGGCGCGCAGCAGGGCCATGTCGTTGCCGGGCGTGACCAACCGGAAGCCGCGTTCGGCCATCTCCCGCGCCACCTCACCGTTAGGGCAGAAGACGCCCGCCAGGATGCCGGCGTCGTTGGCGGCTGCGACGATCTGGTCAAGAGCGGCGTCCACCAGCGGCCCCGGACGGGTGGAGCCGGCCACCTCCCCGAGGGCGAGGGCCAGGTCGTTCGGTCCCACGTACACGCCGTCCAGTCCCGGCGTGGCCACGATCTCGCGGAGGTGGTGAAGACCCGGTCGCGACTCGATCATCGCCCAGGTCATTACGTCGGCCTGCTCGACGTAGTCGGTGAGACCGGCCACATTCGCGCGGGCCGGGCCAAAGCTGCGGACGCCGACCGGCGGATACGCGCACATCGCGACGAAGGCGGCCGCCTGCGCTGCGTCATCGATGGCTGGGCAGATGATCCCTTCCGCGCCGGCGTCGAGCAGCTTGCCGATGAGTGCCGCGTCCAGCCGAGGCACCCGGGCCAGCGGCACGGCCGGCCCTGCGCTGACGGCTTGGATGAGGTGGATGGCCCCGCCGAGATCGAACATCCCATGCTGCACGTCCACGGTCACCGAGTTGTACCCCGCCCAGGACATGACCTCCGCCAGGTACGGGCTGTCGGCGGAGAGCCAGCCGTTGACGGTCGGGTCGCCGGAGTCGAACTGGCGCCGGAGGGCAGACATCATCAAACATTCCTCTCGTTGTCACGCAGCAGGGGAGTCTCCTCGCCGAGGCTCCGGGGAGCAGCAGTGGAGTCACGCACCATCAGCTGATGGCTGGTGGCCTTGCGGCGCGGTTCGGCGGCCGGCGGTTTCAGGGTCATCTCGAGGGCCAGCTGGCCCATGGTCGCCATCGGAAGCCGTACGGTGGTCAGGCTCGGGGCAAGCGCCTCCGCCACCGACACGTCGTCGAACCCGACCACCGACATCTGGTCCGGGACCGCGATCCGATGGCTGCGCAGGGCAGCGAGGACCCCGATAGCCATCGCATCGTTGAGCGCGATGATCGCCGTCACCTCGGGATGGTCGCTGATGATCTGCTCGGCGGCCAAACGGCCGCCTTCGCGGGTGAAGTCGGATCGGACTGCTGTCGCTGTCACCGGCGGGTGAGCCTGGCCGAAGCCATCAGCAAGACCGGTCAGGCGGTCCTCGACGGTGGTCAGGCCTTCGGTACCTGCCGCGATCGCGATCCGGCGGTGGCCCAGGGAGATCAGGTGTTCGGCAATTGCGGCGCCGGCCTCCTTGTTGGCCGGCAGTACGGCGTCGACCGCCAGCTCGTGCCGGCCGATCACCGCGACTCGGCCGCCGCTGTCGGCGTACCGGGCCAGCAGCAGCCTGGACTCCTGCTGTGCCGTCGGGTCGGTGTAGCCCGAGCCGGCGATGATGATGGCATCCACCCGGCTCGCGATCAGCGCGCGGATCTGCCGCAGCTCCTGCTCCGGATCCCGGCCCGAGTGGGAGATCTGCACCAGACGCTGGTGGCTGGTAGCCGCATGCACCACGCCGCTGGCGATCTCGGAGAAGTACGGATCATCGATCTCGTGCACGATCAGGCCGATCATCGAGGTGAGACCGCCGGCCAACGTCCGCGCGTGCACGTTCGCCACGTATCCCAACGACTGAGCAACGCCGCGCACGCGCTGGGCGACTGCCTCGCTGACGCCACTCTGCCCGCTGAGCGAGCGGGAGGCGGTGGCCAGCGAGACCCCGGCTGCCTCGGCGACGTCGAGCAGCCGCGGGGCTGCGCGAGACTTCGGCACCAGCGGCTCCTCGTGAACTGACCATTTCTGGCGGCGGGTGCCGCACCGGCCGGCTGGGACTTGCCGCCGATCGGATTTCACCTTACAGTAGCGTAAGCGCTTGCGAAAGCGCTTACGTATTTGACTACTCGGAACCCGAAGAGGTGCGACATGGCGGAGCGCAAGATCCGGATCATCATGAATGGCGTTACGGGACGCATGGGCTACCGCCAGCACCTGGTGCGCTCAATCCTGGCCATCCGGGACGACGGCGGGGTGTTGCTGCCCGACGGGGACAGGATCCAGGTGGAACCGATCCTGGTCGGTCGCAGCGAGGAGAAGCTCGCCCGCCTGGCGGCCCAGCACAACGTGGCTGACTTCACCACGGACCTGGACTCGGCGCTCGCGGACCCTACCGCCTCGGTCTACTTTGACGCCCAGGTGACCTCGGAACGCAAGAAGGCCATCTTGAAGGCCATCGACCGCGGCCTGCATATCTATACCGAGAAGCCGATCGCCGAGTCGGTGTCCGACGGGATCGAGCTGGTGGACGCGGCCCGTGAGGCAGGGATCATCCACGGCGTGGTGCACGACAAGCTGTATCTGCCGGGCCTGCTGAAGCTGAAACGGCTGATCGACTCCGGCTTCTTCGGCCGGATCCTGTCGGTCCGCGGCGAGTTCGGCTACTGGGTGTTCGAGGGCGATCTGGAGCCGGCCCAGCGACCGAGCTGGAACTACCGGGCTGAGGACGGAGGCGGCATGGTGCTGGACATGTTCTGCCACTGGAACTACGTCCTGGAGAACCTGTTCGGGCGGGTCGACGCAGTGATGGCGAAGGCAGTCACCCACATCCCGGAGCGCTGGGACGAGCAGGGCCGCAAGTACGCCGCCACCGCCGACGACGCTGCGTACGCCATCTTCGAGCTGGACGGTGGAGTGATCGCCCAGATCAACTCATCCTGGGCGGTCCGCGTGGACCGCGGCGAGCTGGTCGAGTTCCAGGTGGACGGTACCCACGGCTCGGCGGTGGCCGGGCTGTTCGGCTGCCGGATCCAGCACCGGGTGCGTACCCCGAAGCCGGTCTGGAACCCAGATCTCCCCACCGAGGACGACTTCCGCGCCCAGTGGGAGCAGGTGCCGGACAACGCCGAGTTCGGCAACGGCTTCCGAGCGCAGTGGGAACAGTTCCTCGCCGATGTCGACGCGGGCCGCCAGCATCGGTACGACCTGGCCGCCGGTGTCCGTGGCCTCCAGCTCGTTGACGCCGGGCTCCGTTCCTCCGGCGAGGGACGCCGGGTCGAGATCGAGCGGGTGAGAGGGTGAACACCGCGGTGGATATCCCGACTCCCGGTGGGGAGTGGCGCCGGATCAAGCTCCAGGAACCGAGGATCTGGGCCGAACACCCTCAGCCCTTCACCTGTCGGGTCGCCTTCGCCGCGGCGCACGTGGTGGCCGATCCCTGGGGCGAGAACGTGCCCGGAGCCCCGGCCGCCGTGGACTGGGACGCCACCTTGGCCTTCCGCCGGCATTTGTTCCGCTATGGCCTCGGGGTGGCCGAGGCCATGGATACCGCGCAGCGCAACATGGGTATCGACTGGCCGGCGGTCCAGGAGCTGATCACCCGCAGCGCCGACCAGGCCAAGGAGTACGGGGCGCGGATCGCCTCCGGCGCTGGCACCGACCACCGGACTCACCTGGGGACGATCGACGATGTCACGGCCGCCTACCTCGAGCAGGTCGAGTTCGTCGAGGCGGCAGGGTCCCAGGTGATCGTGATGGCATCGCGTCACCTGGCCGCGGTGGCTCGCAGCGCTGAGGACTATCTGCGGGTCTACGACGCAGTGCTGAGCCAGGTTCGCGAGCCGGTGGTGCTGCACTGGCTGGGTGAGGTCTTCGACCCGCAGCTGCGCGGGTACTGGGGCTCGACGGATGTCGATACCGCCACCGCAACGTTCCTCGAGCTGGTGCGTAGGCATCCGGACAAGGTGGACGGGGTCAAGGTGTCGCTGCTGTCAGCCGAGCACGAGATCGGCCTGCGCGCCTCCCTCCCGCCAGGCGTACGCCTCTACACCGGCGACGACTTCAACTACCCGGAGCTGATCCGCGGCGACGGCCGCTGCCATTCCGACGCGCTGCTGGGGGCCTTCGCGGCGATCGCCCCCGCCGCGGCGGCGGCGCTGTCGGCCCTCGACCAGGGCGACCTCGAGCTGTACGACACCGAGCTCGCACCCAGCCTTGAGCTGTCCCGGCACATCTTCGGGACGCCGACGTTCTATTACAAGACCGGGATTGCCTTCATGGCGTGGCTGAGCGGCCTGCAAGAGGGATTCACCATGATCGGCGGACTCCAGGCGGCCCGCTCGCCGGTGCACCTGGCCCGGATCTTCGAGCTCGCCAACAACGCCAGGCTGCTGCCCGATCCCGAGCTGGCCGCCCACCGGCTCGGGCTGGTGCTGACGACAGCCGGACTGAGCCGGTGACCGCCGTAGATTCGCCCTCCGCCCCGCTCGCGCTAGTGGACGTACCGAGCGGCCGGCCGGCCACCGTGCCGACCCCGGGTCCTGGCGACCAGCGGTTGCGCCGGTTCTCGCTGAACCAGCGGACCACCGCCTCCTGGTCGTTGCGCCAGGCCATCGACGGAGCAGTCACGGCTGGCCTTTCCTCGATCGGCCTGTGGCGGGAACCCGTCGCCGAAGTCGGGTTGGCCACGGCTGCCGGTTGGATCCAGCAGGCAGGGTTGCGGGTGTCGTCGCTGTGCCGCGGCGGCTTCTTCACAGTCGCCGACCCCGAGGAGGCCGAGGCGGCGTACCGCTCCAACCGGGCTGCGATCGAGGAGGCGGCCGCTCTCGGCGCGGCGACCCTGGTCCTGGTTCCCGGCGGTCTGCCGGCCGGCGACCGGGATCTCGCCGCCGCTCGGGAGCGCGCGGTCCGTGCTATCGAGCGGCTGGCGCCGTACGCGCAGCAACACGGGGTTGTCCTCGGGATTGAGCCGATGAACCCCATCTACGCCGCCGATCGCGGGGTGGTGTCGACCCTGGGCCAGGCTCTCGACATCGCCGAGAACTTCGACTACGCCGTCGTGGGCGTGGTCGTGGACACCTTTCATCTGTGGTGGGAGCCAGGCGTCACCGACCAGATTGCCAGGGCCGGGGAGCGGATCGTCAGCTATCAGGTCTGCGACTGGATCACTCCGCTGCCGGCCGACACACTGCTGGCGCGAGGCATGATGGGCGACGGGCACATCGACTTCGCCGCTTTCACCCGCGCCGTCGCCCAGGCCGGCTACGCCGGCGACGTCGAAGTGGAGATCTTCAACGCCGACCTGTGGGCAGCCGATCCGGCCCAGGCGCTGGCCACCTCGGCCCGGCGATACGTCGAGCTGGTCGAGCCGTATCTGGGGTCAACCGGAGGCGCTTCTTAGCCGATTCCCAGGCCGGAAGAAACGACTACCGTTGCGGCGTTACGTAGAATGTAATCCGGCGCACCGCCTGGGTGCGCTCTTCGAGGAGGAACATTCATATGTTGCGCAGTTCGAACCCGATCCTCTCTAAGCAGGACGCGTTCACTCCCGCAGCGCCCCAGTATGGTCAGCGGGGGTCGGCCCAGTATGGCCCGGGCCAGGGCTTTGCCCAGTATCCCGGCCAGCAGGGCTATACAGATCCCTACGGTCAAGCCCCCACCAAGGCGCCCGAAGGTCGGATGACCTTCGATGACGTGGTCACCAAGACAGCGGTCACCATGGTTGTCCTGGTCCTGGCTGCTGCACTGGCCTGGAACCTGATCCCGCCGAGCCTGTACTTCCCGGGCATGATCTTGTCCGGTCTGGTCGGCTTCGTGGTCGTCATGATCGTCTCCTTCCGTCGGGTGGTCAGCCCGCCGCTGGTGCTGGCGTACGCCGCGATTGAGGGCGTCTTCATTGGCATGATCAGCAAGGTCTTCGAGGCCCAGTACACCGGAATCGTGGCCCAGGCAGTGGTGGCGACCTTCTTCGCCGCTGGTGCGACGCTAGCCGCGTACAAGTTCTTCAACATCCGCGTCACGGCCAAGTTCCAGAAGATCGTGATCATCTCCACCATCGCCTTCGCTGCCCTGATGTTGGCCAACTTCATCTTCAGCCTCATCACCGGTGGCCCCGGCCTGCGGGGTGGCATCGTTGGCCCGGTCAGCCCGCTGGCCCTGGGTATCTCGGCTATTGCGATCGTGCTCGCCGTGCTGAACCTGGTGCTCGACTTCGACTACATCGAGAAGGGTGTCCAGATGGGCGCTCCCGCTCGTGAGTCGTGGCGTGGCGCCTTCGGCCTGACGGTCACGATGGTTTGGTTGTACATTGAGATGCTGCGCCTGATCTCCTACATCCGTAGGTAGTCATCTCCTAGATAGCTTTGGCAGGTCCCAAAACCTCGCTGCACCACTTGAAGGCCGCTGTTCCGACGGGAGCAGCGGCCTTCGCCATATCTATTTGCTCGCTCCGCTCGCGCGGATCACGCTGTGCACTCTGCTCGCTCCGCTCGCGCGGATCACGCTCGATCCCGGTGTCTTCGGCGGTTGTGGTGAAACGAAGAGCGTGTTTCACCACATCCGCCTCCAGACATCGGCGCGTGATCCGGGTGGGCCGGTGGTTGGGTTTTTTGGTGCATCGACTGGCGCCGTCATGCCGACCTCTCCGCCCGGTTGTCTTGCCGGCGGCATGGCGGGGGCGATGTTGTGTTTGGGTGGTTGCGTGAGTCGATTTCGAGCTGCTGTGTCGGGTGGCCGCTTTGTGGCGGGGATCTATCGGGAGCGGGCGGTTTCGGCTTATGCCGCACACATCAAGAAAGACCCGTTGGCCCGGCTCGGGCTGCCGGCTCACCAGGCCGACCCGTACCCCATCTACGACCTACTGCGGGACCGGGGACCGATGGAGACCACTCGGTTGGGCAACTGGGTCTCGGCTAGCCATCCGGTCTGCCAGCAGGTGCTGCGGAGCCGTCAGTTCGCGGTCAAGGGGGAGGAGCCAAGCGGCGACGACCCGGTGCCGCGGGACATGCTCGACCTGTCCCTACTGGCTCTGAACCCACCCGAACACACGCGCCTCCGCCGGCTGGTGGCTCCTGCGTTCACACCGCGCCGGATGGCCGTGTACGAGGCGCTGGTGGACCAGCGGATGCGTACCATCCTCGACGGAGCGGATACCCGGAACGGGTTCGACCTGGTCGCCGACTTCGCGACCCCAGTTCCGATCGCGGTCATCTCCGAGCTGTTGGGAGTCCCCGATGTCGACTCCGACGCCTTCGCCCGGTATGGGGCCACGATTGCCGGTGCCCTGGACGGCGTCAGATCTGTGGGGCACCTGCGACGGCTGATACACGCTCAGAACCAGCTCACCCGCATCTTCGACGACCTCTTCCGGCTTCGGCGAGAAGAGCCGCGCGACGACCTAGTCTCAGCCCTCGCGGCCCAGCAGGACGACGAGATCACCGCCGACGTGCTGATGCCGTTGTGCCGGCTACTGTTGCTAGCCGGGTTTGAGACCACCGTGAACGCCATCGGGAACGGAGTACGAGCGTTTCTCGCTAACCCGGAGCAGTGGCGGCTCCTCGTCCAGGACCCCAGCCGGGCCCCGGAAGCCGTCGAGGAGGTGCTGAGACTCGACCCGCCCGTTCAGGTGACAGCCCGGGTCGCGTTGGCCGACCTGGAGCTGGGTGGAGTGCAGGTGCGGCGGAACCAGTGGGTGGTGGCCCTGATCGCCGGCGCCAACCGCGACCCCGCGGTCTTCGAAGATCCCAACCGGTTCGACATTGGGCGTCGCTCCAGTGCGGAGCACCTGGCTTTCTCCGGCGGTGTCCACTACTGCCTCGGCGCGCCGCTCGCCCGGCTGGAGCTCGCAGCAGCGTTCCGGATCCTCGCCGAGCGGCTACCCGACCTGCACCGGGTCGGCCCGGTCATCATGCGTCGGTCCACCGCCATCCATGGGCCGTTGAGTCTTCCGGTGGCCGGCTGAGGAACACGCATTAGAGTCAATCCGTGCACTACGTGAACTCGCTTATCGACCTGGTCGGCCACACCCCGCTGCTGAAGCTGGATCGGGTGACCGACGGCGCGAAGCCGACGATCTTGGCCAAGCTGGAGCACCTCAACCCGGGCGGGTCGGTGAAGGATCGGATCGCGGTCAAGATGATCGACGCCGCCGAGCGGGAGGGCAAGCTGAAGCCGGGTGGCACCATCGTGGAACCGACCAGCGGCAACACCGGTGTCGGGCTGGCGATTGTGGCGCAGGCCCGTGGCTACAAGTGTGTCTTCGTCTGCCCGGACAAGGTCAGCGAGGACAAGCGCAACGTTCTAGCGGCGTACGGGGCGCGGGTCGTGGTCTGCCCGACCGCGGTCGAACCTGAGCACCCCGACTCCTACTACTCCGTGTCGGACCGGCTGGTCCGTGAGATCGAAGGCGCCTGGAAGCCGGACCAGTACAGCAACCCGAACAACCCGGCCAGCCACTACGAGACCACCGGTCCGGAGATCTGGCAGCAGACCGAGGGCAAGATCACCCACTTCGTCGCCGGTGTTGGTACCGGAGGCACGATCAGCGGCACCGGTCGGTACCTCAAGGAGGTCTCCGAAGGCCGCGTCCAGGTGATCGGCGCCGACCCGAGCGGCTCGGTGTACTCCGGCGGCACCGGCCGGCCGTACCTGGTCGAAGGCGTGGGGGAGGACTTCTGGCCGGCCAACTACGACAAGACGATCTGTGACCGGGTGATCGAGGTCTCCGACGGAGACTCCTTCACCTACAGCCGGCGGCTGGCACGCGAGGAGGCGCTGCTGGTCGGCGGTTCCTCAGGTATGGCGGTCGCGGCGGCGACCAGGCTGGCACGCGAGATCGACGACCCCAACGCCGTCATCGTGGTGTTGCTGCCCGACTCCGGGCGCGGCTACCTGACCAAGGTCTTCAGCGACGAATGGCTGACCCGGTACGGTTTTGCCCCGCGTCCCGACAGGTCGGTCCGGGTGATCGGTGACGTGCTGCGGGAGAAGTCCGGGGACCTTCCCTCGCTGGTGCACACCCATCCCGGCGAGACCATCGCGGAGGCGGTGCAGATCCTGCGGGAGTACGGCGTCTCACAGATGCCGGTGGTCCGGGCCGAGCCGCCGGTGATGGCCGCCGAGGTGGTGGGGTCGGTCAGCGAACGCGGGCTGCTCGGTTCCCTGTTCGGGCGCGCCGCCCGACCGGCCGACGCGGTCGAGTCGGTGATGGAACCGCCGCTTCCGACGCTCGGCGCCTCCGAGCCGGTCTCCAGCGCGGTCGCCGTACTGGTCGACGCCGACGCCCTGCTCGTTCTCGACGACGGCAAGCCGGCCGGGGTGCTGACCCGACAGGACCTGCTGGGCGACATCAACTGACCGGCAGCAGCTGACCGAGCACCTCACGCCAGCCCGAGGTCCAGCGGACCCGGCTCCACTCGGCCATCGGGACCCAGCGCGCCGACTCGGTGGTGCCGCCGACGTCGAGTACCCGCGGCGTCGTCGGGTGAGCACATTCGGCGGCGTACACCAGCCGTACGGCGTGGAAGTCCTCGACGTCCCCGCGTGGGCTGCGGCCGATCCAGTGGCCGCTGTGCACTGCGATCAGGTCGCCGAGCTCGACGGCCTGGTCGGTCTCCTCGGCCACCTCCCTGAGCACCGCCGACGTGGGATCCTCCTCCGGATCGATGCCGCCGCCGGGCAGCCCCCACCGGCCGGGAGCCCCGGTCCGATCGGAGTACTCGGTGGCCAGGACACCGCAGCGTGATGTGACGACCGCATAGGCAGCGATCCGCTGATACATCCGAGGCACCTCATCGGGTGCCAGCACAAGGTCAAAGTCGCGACCCGGCGGTCGACGTTCAAGCCGAGACTTCGAACTCAGCGGAGCGACCAACAGAGTCAGCTCAATCTTGGAGTCAGCGAGCCGGGCCGCAAGCGGCCGGACAGTACGGTAGCCGTAGCAGGACGGGGCCGCCGTGGGGTCCTCGCCGTGGGCCAACGAATGCTCGAAAACCTCTGCGCCGTGCTGGTCGCTGATCCCGACGATTCTCACTTGATCATCATGGCCGACCTCAACCACGGACACCCGGCGCAACTCCCATGCTTGGCCGGTGTTGGCCGAATACGCGGGTTCACCAGAGAGTGACTGACTCCGTACCGTCGGCGTACATCGTCCGGACCCCGGCAGGCCACCAGGACCAGCCATAGCTGGTAACAGTCCGAGCGCTGCTCGAGCCCGACGACTCATGGTGGGCCTGCAGCATCCGCTCGCTGGCGACAGAGACAAAGGCGACTGAGGCCAGTAAAACCACCAGCAGCAACACGGCGGCGAGCACACGGCGGAGCACCGCCTGGCGACTGTGCCGCGGCAGTACTGCAGGAGAACTCATGCCATCCAGCGTCCTACAACCGGACCCATCACGCATCGGACCCGAGCATGGTTCAGGGTCGGGCCAGAGTCGTACCGGGGCAGATCCCGATGCTGGTCAAAAACCTTCCCAGCACAGGAAAAATTGTTACGGACATGTTAATAAGATACTAAAACTATATACCCACTAATGGGGGGTTCACTAATCCTGAGACTTGGCTGAGTGTGGTGGTGGGGGACAAACGGTCCCAAGGGGGACGAGCTCGCAGGAACGACAGGCGCCGCCGAACCAGCGTCCGAGCCTTCCGCATGACCATCTCGAGGAGGAGATATGTCATTCAAGGGGTACGACAACAGAGACCACCACGACGACCACCACGACGACCACCACGACGACCGGCACCACCGTCGCAATCGCCGTAGCCGTAGCCGTAGCCACAGTCACAGCAATCACCGTCACGGTCACGACGACTGAGCAGACCGAGGTAGACCGTGTGGGTGGGCACCTGAGGTGCCCACCCACGCGGGCGTCCAAGAGCGGTGAGGTAGGCCAGTGGAGGGTCGGCGCAGACTCAGCCAGCCTTGCATCGTTGTTGATTCCAGCGTTGTGGTAGCGGAGAGGGTTTCTTGATCGTGTTTGTGTTTCCGCGGGAGGTGGCGTTCCGGGATATTTTTCGGCGGTTCTGGCCGTTTGCGGCGCCGCGGCGTGGGTGGTTGGTGGTGTCGTTGG
>JAOPXN010000103.1 GCA_025965155.1 Propionibacteriaceae bacterium | reverse complement strand
CCAACGACACCACCAACCACCCACGCCGCGGCGCCGCAAACGGCCAGAACCGCCGAAAAATATCCCGGAACGCCACCTCCCGCGGAAACACAAACACGATCAAGAAACCCTCTCCGCTACCACAACGTCAGTGTCCAAGCGATGCAGGTGACGAGACGATCCGACCGAGACTCGCTTCGGCATACATCCTGCTCAAGATGCACGGCGGGTGGGCACCTTAGGTGCCCACCCACGCGATCTACGAGCTCAACTCACCTGCTGTGGCGAGCTCAGTAGCTGTGCTTCTTGCTCTTGCTCTTGCTCTTGCTCTTGTGGTCGCGCTTGTCCCTCTTGTCGTCGTGCTTGTTCTTCTTGTCGTCGTTCTTGTGCTTGTAGCTCTGGAAAGCCATGACTTCTCCTCGAGATGGTTGTTTAGTTTGAGAGTCTGCTCGCTGATCCGGCCGGCGCCAGTCGTTCCAGCGATCTCGATCCCCCTGTGGGATTGGTTGTCCCACATCAAGTCTCAGCCCGGTCCAAAGAATTGTAAACCCCCTAAGGCAGACTATATAGGTTATCTATCTACCGACCGACACGGCGTGAAGTTATTACCCTGTGTAATACGTATCATTAACCTGTGAATCAGATATGAAGCCCGCGATGAACGTGCAGGTCTTGAATTCTGTTCGATAATGTGGCCGGCTATCCTCGACCGCACCCCCGCCCAAGCATCTCGGCGTTGATGAGTCGGATGCCCCCGACACGGGCCGTGGTGGGAATGGATTCCAGGAACCGAACGCTCGTCGCCGAGCCGGAGGTGACACGCCGCACTTCAGCCGTACCGGCCACCGTGAGCGGCCGAAAAATGGACTCCACCTCCCGCAGAGTCCAGCGTCCCTCAGCAATCGGCTCGCGAGCCAGCGGCGTCGACTCCCATGCAGTGCTGACGCCCGGCGCCCGAGGCAGCGGCATGATTCACCCGGACTGGGTGAGGCCTAGGTCGCCCTAGTAAGAGCATGCTGGGCGGCAGCCCACCGCGGGCATCATGATTCGATCCTCAGGGGACATGATGGGCAACTCCAGTTCTCGACCGGCGCTTGAAGTCAACCGCAAGGTGCTGGCCTCAGGCGTCGTACTGCTGTGTATAGGTGGCGTCTTGTGGCTGACCGGGGCCGCTCTTTCTGCGGCCGCGGTGGCCCAAGTGGCTAAGAAGTGGATTGACCACCTGGACGAATCACCAACGGAGATGGCCCACAGACGAGCCCAGCAGCTCAAGGTTGCCGCGTCAGCGGGCTCCAAAGCGTGGCGGGAGCAGTCTCACTGAGCCCCGACGCCAGAAGCGAGTACCGCGCCGGTCCGATGTCGACCTGATCATGTACGGCGACGCGGCTGGTGAGGTAGTTTCTCGCCATGGACGTCACTGAGTACACGCCCACACGCGAGCAGTACGTCTATACCTTCGGTGGTGCTGCCCCAGCGCTGCGGGTCAAGCCGGGTGCCGTCCTGCGGCTATGGTCCGACGACGCGTTCGGCGGCAGGCTGCGTAGCGTCGACGACCTGTCCAGTGCAAAAGTGGATCTCCGGTTCGTCAACCCGCAGACCGGGCCTTTTTACGTCGAGGGCGCAGAGCCCGGTGACACCCTCGTGCTTCACCTCGTCGCGCTGGAGCCCGCCCGTGACTGGGGCGCATCGGCCGCCATTCCGTTCTTCGGTGGCATGACAAGCACTGACCGCGTCGTCACCCTTCAGGATCCGCTGCCGGATACCACGTGGATCTACGAGCTGGACCGCGACCGCAACACCGTCGCCTTCGCGGCACGTCACAGTGATCACCGCATCGAGCTCCCGGTGGAGCCCATGCTGGGCACGGTCGGCGTAGCGCCCGCCGGAGGCGAGGTGCGCTCATCTTTGGTGCCTGACCGGTTCGGCGGCAACATGGACACCCCACAGATGCGTTCCGGTTCGACCGTCTTTCTCGGCGTTAACGTCGAGGGCGCGATGTTCTCCGTCGGAGATGGGCACTACCGCCAAGGCGAGGGCGAGGCCTGCGGTACCGCCGTCGAGGGCGCGATGACCACCACCCTCATCGTGGAGCTGATCAAGGGCGGCGCACCCGCCTGGCCGCGGATCGAGGACGACACGCATTGGATGACCGTCGGGTCGAGCCGGCCGATGGAGGACTCCTGGCGGATCGGTAACGCCGAGCTGGTGCACTGGGTCGGCCAGCTCTACGGTCTGCACTTAATGGATGCTTACCAGCTTTGCTCGCAAATCGCGCAGGTACCTGTCGCAAACGTCGTCGACGCCAACTACAGCGTTGTTGTCAAGGCGGCCAAGGCACTGCTTCCGGCCGCGGACGCGTTCGGCGGCATCCACGCAGACCTGCGTGGCCGTGCCCGCGCCCTCGGCCCCCTCTAAGCCCACGCCCCGAACTCCTACGGAAGGCCCACCCGATGGATCTACAGCTCAGCGGCAAGCGCATCCTCGTCACCGGTGGTACTCGTGGCATCGGACGTGCCATCGTCGAGGCATTTCTCGCGGAAGGCGCAGTCGTGGGCTTCTGCGCGCGCAACCCTGACGAGGTCAGCGCGACGCAGGATTCACTGCACGGCCGGGGCCGTGTCACGGGAGCCACCGTCGACGTCGGCGACGGCAATTCGCTCGCCGCGTGGGTCGAGCAGTCGGCCGAAGCATTCGGCGGACTCGACGTGGTGGTGGCGAACGTCAGCGCCCTCGCGATCCCCGACACCGCCGAGAACTGGCGCCTCAGCCTCGAGGTCGACGTCATGCATACCGTCCGGCTCGTCCAGGCCGCCCTGCCGCACCTTGAGCGAAGCGACGCGGCCTCGATCATCGCCATCTCCAGCGTGTCGGGGCGCGAGTCCGACTTCGCCTCCGGTCCGTACGGCACCGCGAAGACCGCCATCATCGGCTACATCCACGGTCTGGCACTCCAACTGGCCGACAAGCAGATTCGCGCCAACACCGTCTCGCCCGGCAACACCTACTTCGAGGGCGGAGTCTGGTCGAGCATCGAAACCGGCAACCCAGCTCTGTTCAAGATGGCGCTGGAGCTCAACCCGACGGGTCGCATGTCCACACCGGACGAGATCGCCGCTCCCGTGGTCTTCCTCGCCAGCCCCCGGGCTTGCCGGATCAGCGGCACGAATCTCGTCGTCGATGGTGCGCTGACCCGAGGCATCCAGCTGTAGGCGCGGGATTGGTTTGACATTGCGCCTTATTCGGCGAAAGTACCGGCCCAGGTTGGATATGCGACCGAATGGGTTACGCGAAAGCGGGCATCCAGTACGCCGCGCGTCTCGAACCAGTGACTGGCCACGGCCCGGAGATTCGACCGTACGTCGAACCTTGATCCAAACGACTCGAAACCAAAGGTCCACCACGTCGCAGCCCCGACCTGCAGCCGCACTATCTCAACGCTGCAACCGTTCACCGGCCGGGATTCCCCAGCCGGGTCCACCTCGAGTGCTGTCCCCGTGTCGAGGGAGAACTTGCGAAGCATCCGTCGTTTGTCGGTGCCCACCCAGGTCGGCTCGGCGTCGGCACCTGTGCTGATGGCGCTCACCCAACGCTCCCAGTCCACGGTGGCGAAGCTCCACTTCGACCAGCTGTCTGCTCTGCCGTGCACCTCGGCGGCGAGCGTCACAGTCTCAGCAGCGCCGATGGACGCCTTCACTTCGAACTTGCCAGCCTGGGGGCCATCACGGTCGCGCAACTTCACCCCAACCGACTCACTCCCAGGAAACACCAGGTAGTCGTCCCTTCGATTTTCTGCCCTCAGTTCGGCTATTGGTTCAGCGCGGAACCAGGCATCAACCGCCGCCTCGATATCGCCCTCAAAGAACCAACGAACCTCAGCGCTGTTGAGCATGTCAGTCTCCTTAGCGCGCATTCCACATCCAGCGGCCCCGGCACGCTCAGCCGTTGCCGGAGCTCATCGCCTCGGCGGTCAACGCGACCGAACGCAGCCGGCCCTCCGGGGTTGGCGCCTGGTGAGCGGTGATCAACTCGTCCGCGTCGGCCTTATCGCGGAAGCGCTCGAGGTAGTCGGCGATTTCGCGCGCGGTCCCGATGGCGGCGTAGGTGAACATCTGGTCGACGTGCTGGCTGGCGCCCTGCTCCAGGAGCATGTCGGCTTCCTCGTCGGTGAAGCTCCGGCCGCGGCCGAACAGGCCGACGGCCATTGTCCGGCGGACCGCCTCCAGGTTGGCCCGCGCCTCGTCGATCGTGTCCGCGGCGACGACGTTGACCCCGGCGATGACGTAGGGGGAGTCCAACTGCGCCGAGGGCTTGAACTCGCGCCGGTAGGTCGCGACGGCCGCTTCCAGTGCCTGCGGCGCGAAGTGGCTGGCGAAGGCGTAGGGCAGCCCAAGCGCCGCGGCAAGGTGGGCGCCGAACAGTGACGAGCCCAGGATGTACAGCGGAACCCGCGAGCCCTTGCCCGGGACGGCATCGACACCGGGCACCCGCGACTCACCGGCCAGGTAGGCCTGTAGTTCCAGTACGTCCTGCGGGAACGTGTCGGCCGACTTCGGGTCGCGGCGCAGCGCGTACATGGTGTTCTGGTCTGAGCCGGGTGCGCGGCCCAGCCCTAGGTCGATCCGGCCGGGGTAGATCGCCTCCAGCGTGCCGAACTGCTCGGCGATGACCAGCGGCGAGTGGTTGGGCAGCATGATCCCACCGGCGCCGAGCCGGATGGACGACGTCTTCGCGCCGATGTGCGCGATCAGCACGCTGGTCGCCGAAGAGGCGATGTGCTGCATATTGTGGTGCTCGGCGTACCACACTCGGAGGTAGCCGTGCTCTTCCGCACCCTGGGCGAGGGCAACGCTGGCCGCGATGCTGCCGCTGGCGGTCTGCCCGCGGGCGATGGGGGCGAGGTCTAGGACGGACAGCGGGATGCGCATGTGAGCGGCCTTCCAGTTGGTTGTCCAGGGCAACGCGCCTTGACCGGGACGCCTCCCCCAATACCCCGACTGCGGCAATCGAGACACCGACACGCGTTCCCGGCGGCTACCCAACTTTGGAGCGACAATCAGCTGACGCATCGACACAGTACCCAGAGGAGCAAACTCGTTGTTCACACCATGGAGCGCCCTGAACTTGAACGCAGGCGTGCGCAGCCGATCCATCAACGCAGAAAATCCGACCGGTGGATCCGGCCTCGCGGGCCGGACCGAATCGAAGCTCGGGCCCGGCCGGAAGGGATCGGCGTACCTTCCGCTACCCGCCGGACAGACGCTCACCCTGGCCGACATCACCGGGCCAGGCGTGATCCGACACATCTGGATCACAGTCGCCGATCGAACCGACGGAGGGCCCTTCGTTCTGCGCGACCTGGTGCTCCGCGCATTCTGGGATGGCGCCGATACCCCGGCGGTGGAGGTACCGCTCGGCGACTTCTTCTGCAACGGTTTCGCCACCCGGGCCCTGGTCAGCTCCATTCCGATCGTTGTCGCACCCACCGGCGGCATGAACTCTTACTTCCCGATGCCCTTCCGCACCGGAGCGCGCCTGACCCTGGAGAGCCAGCACGCGGCTGACCTACCGCACGTCTTCTTCCAGATCGACTACACCACCGGCGACGACCTCGGGCCAGAAGTCGGGTACTTCCATACCCAGTGGCGACGGTCCAACGGGACGACCCCACTGGGTGCCGACCACGTGATCTTGGATGGCGTCGCCGGCCGGGGCAGCTACGTGGGCACCTACGTAGCCCTTACGTCCCTGCATCGCTACTGGTGGGGCGAGGGGGAAGTGAAGTTTTTCGTCGACGACGACACCGACTACCCCTCACTCTGCAGCACAGGACTGGAAGATTACGCGGGTGGGGCCTGGGCCTTCCAGGACGAACTGCGCGCCGCCCCCGAGCCCGAGATCCTTACGTTCAGTGCCCCCTACTTCGGTTACCCGTACCACTCGGCACGCGACAACACCAAGGCCTCGCCCTTCTCCACCGAGATGCCGCCGATGCATGGGCTGTACCGCTGGCACCTACCAGACCCGATCTACTTCGATGAGCGTCTCAAGGTCACCCTGCAACAGATCGGCGCCTGGGATCACGGCCTGTTCGAACGCCAAGACGACATCTGCACCACGGCGTACTGGTATCAGTCGGTGCCGGACGGGTCCACCACGACCCTACCCGCCGCGGTGGACAGATGGCCGAGGTGAGAAAGGCCCAAGTGGAACCGAAGCGGTGTCCGCGCTAGGCGCTCGCTAGCGAGCGATGAGTCGCGTTTCAAGGATGATCTTTTGTCTGGGTCCAAGATCACCTTTGATGCGACTCATCAGTGTCTCCGCGGCAGCGCGACCCATGCTTCGCGGGTCTTGCGCGATCACCGTCAACGGAGGATCTAGCAGGCTCGACAGCTTGAAGTCGTCGAACGCTACATGCTTCAGCGGTCGGGCAAGTCGACGAATCAGTAGTAGCGCCGAAAAAGTGGTCCACGTATTCCCGGTGATCACCGCGGTAGCTCCGGCCGAGACGAGCGCTTCCAGCGACTGGGTCAGGGCTTCCTCAGCCGGCGACTGGCCAAAGATTAGATCGGGCCGAACCGGGATTCCACAGTCGAGCAGTCCAGACTTGTACCCGGCCAAACGCTCGACAGAGGTGTAGAGGTCCGGCCGATCGCCCAGGTATCCGATCATGGTGTGCCCCTGGGACACGAGATGATCGACAGCCAGCTTCATCCCCTGGCTGTTATCGCTGAGGACGGTATCAGCAGCGAGATCCTGCGCGGGCCGGTCGACCGCGACGATCGGCGTACCCGAGTCCATCTCGGGTTTCAGGTAGGCCTGCGAGCCCACCGTCGGAACTAGAACGAGTCCATCGACGCGCCGAGAGCACAGCGCAAGTGCGGACTCCTTCTCGCGGTTGGGGTCGGAATGGGACGAGACGATGATCACCAGGAAGCCACGGTCGGCGGCTACCTCTTCGATGGCTCCGGCCAGCTCCGACTGGAACGGTTCGGCGATGTCTTGGACCAGCAGGCCGATCGTTGATGTCATACCCGTCCGCAGCACCCCAGCTGAGTGGTTGGGACGGAAGCCGAGGGACTTGATGGCCCGCTGCACGCGTTGCTCGGTCGCTCGGCTGACTCCGGCCTGGTTCTTGTTCATGATGATCATGACCATCACCTTCATCCAGTTCAAGCTCCAGAAGAAGTGGGTGCACTATGAGTAGAAGGCCTACAAAGTGGCTGTCCCAGCTGCTGCTGACCGTGGTGGCGCTGGGCTTCCTTTTCCCGTTCATCTGGATGATGGCCAACGCCCTCAAACCCAGCTCAGAGGTCCTGGCGCTGCCTCCGTCCCTTATCGGCAGCACCGTGCGCTGGCAGAACTTCCCTGAGGCACTCGCCTACCTACCGTTCGGTCGCTTCATGCTGAACGGCGTCATCGTCAGTGCACTCGGCACCATCGCCACGTTGATCACCTCAGCAATGGCCGGCTATGCGTTCGCACGGCTCCAGTTCCGCGGTCGCGAAGCTACGTTCCTGCTGTACCTCGGGACCTTGATGATCCCGCAGGAGGTCCTGGTGGTACCGATGTTTGTGCTGATGACAAAGTTGCAGTGGGTCAACAGCTATCAGGCACTGATCCTGCCGTGGGCCTTCACCGCGTTCGGCACATTCTTGCTCCGGCAGTTCTTCCTCACCGTCCCCAAGGAACTGGAGGAGGCCGCCAATATCGACGGAGCCGGGTACTGGAGGCGTTTTGCCACCATCGTGCTCCCACTCGGCAAGCCTGCACTCGGGGTGCTTGCCGTCTTCACCTTCATCGGACTGGAACAGCTTCTTGTGGCCGCTCCTGGTCGTCAACGGCACCGACCTGGCAACCGTAACGCTGGGACTGAATATGTTCCTAGGTCGGTTCGGCAACCAATGGTCCTTCCTTATGGCGGCGGCTGCCGTATCGATGCTGCCGACGACACTCCTAGTCATCGGCCTTCAGAAATACCTCGTCAAGGGCATCGCCCTCAACGGACTTGGCGGGCGTTGAGATCTCGCTCACCGCGAGAACACTGAGCGCTCCCACTCACTCATACAAACCTAGAAAGGTATCCCGTGGTTGACCTGTACTACCAGCATCCGAACACCTGGTTCGGTGACTGCATGCCGTTCGCGAAAGACGGCGTCTTCTACCTCTTCCATCAGCGCGATACGCGCAATCCCGATCCCTTCGGTGAGCCCTTCGGTTGGGCACTGGTCACCACCACGGACTTCGTCGACTTCGTTGACCACGGCGAAGTAATCCTGCGAGGCGACGACGATGCCCAAGATCAGTTCATCTTCGCCGGCAGCATCTTCGAGGCCAACGGCCAGTACTACGCGATGTATACCGGCTACAACCGCGACTACCCCGCCCTCGGAAAACCGTCGCAGGTGCTGATGCTGGCCACCAGCTCTGACCTGATCCACTGGGAGAAGACTGGCAAGAGCCTTGTACCCCCCGAGGTCGGGTACGACCCGACCGACTGGCGTGACCCGTTCGTACTCTGGTCCGATGAGCAGCAGCAGTACATCATGATCCTTGGCTCCCGCACCCTGGAGGACAAGCGACTCCTCACCGGGAGGACGGTCTACTTCACCTCGAAGGACCTCGACAGCTGGGACTTTCAAGGCGATTTCTGGGCACCCGGCATCTACAACATGCACGAGATGCCGGACCTCTTCAAGATCGGCAACTACTGGTACCTGCTGACAACTGAATACAGCGATAAGTCCAAGACCGTCTACCGGATGAGTACCAGCCTGGAAGGCCCTTGGACTGCACCGACTGACGACGCTTTCGACGGTCGCGCCTACTACGCAGCCCGCAGCGCAGAGTCCAACGGGCGCCGGTACCTGTTCGGCTGGGTACCCACCAAGGAAGGCGACAGCCCCTTGGCAAACTGGCAGTGGGGCGGCACTCTCGTCGTCCACGAGGTGTTCCAGAGGGCGGACGGATCGCTCGGCGTCGCTCCTGCCGAGGCCGTCGAGGCAGCCTTCTCGCGCACCAAACCGCTCGTCTCTTCAGCGCTTACTCTTTCGACGGTGGACTCGCTGGCAGAGACGATCCTCGAGCCGGCCGCACCGGCGCTATACAAGCTGACCGCCCGGGTCCGATTCACCCAAGGCACCCGGTCCTTCAGCCTCCGACTCGGAGAGGATCTCGCCACCGGCGACGGCTACGAGTTCCAGTTCCTCATCGGTGAACAACGGCTGGTTTTCGATCGTCGCCCGAACCTGCCGTGGCATCGCTACGCCAACAAGGGCCTGGAGCGCCCAATCCAGCTAGCCGCCAATCGGGACTACCAGCTGACCATGATCGTGGACGACGACATCGCAACCCTATACGTGGACCGCGTCGCACTGAACGCGAGGACCTACCGTTCCGCCGGACAGGGCATCGCAATCCACGTCGTCGACGGCACCCTCGACGTGCTGGATGCCACCATCAGCACCCGATAGCACCGCAATCCAACAGAGTTCGGCTGACTCGCACCGGTTCTGAACAGCAGGACCGGTGCGAGCCCTAGTCTCACGCTGAAGCCGTCGGCACTCCTAGCAGCGACCTGAGATACACAGCGGCGTCTGCTGCAAGGTCGTCCATCGAGGTGGCCACGGGCCGCCACAGGGACACGGCACGAGCAATCTCCTTGACCGTCGGAAGGAAGGACTCGACAACCACCCCTTGGCCGTAGCCGACGTCATGCAACGCTTCGGCTACTTCGACCCATGAAATATGGCCGCTGCCCGGGGTGCCCCGGTCGTTCTCAGACGCCTGGAAGTTGAACAGCCGCGAACCGGCCGAAGTGATGGCCCGAGCGAGGCTCTTCTCCTCGATATTCATGTGGAACGTGTCGAGCATCAGCCCTACGTTGTCCTCGCCGATATCACTGCACAGCCGGAGCCCCTGCTCGACCGTATTCACCAGGTCGGTCTCGAATCGGTTGAGCGGCTCGATGGCCAGTCGGATGGCACCGGAGGCCGCAAATTGTGCGACCTCCACCAAGCTTTCGACTGCGCGCTGCCACTGGGCCTTCCGCTCCCTCGGCTCCAACAACCGGGCTTGGCCCGTGGCGGCGTACATTGGGCCGCTCACCAGGGGGCTACCGACCTCCGCGGCAAAATCGATGCAGTGTCGCAGGTAGCGCAGGCCACTTCGTCGCCGATCGAGATCCTCATGAGAGACGTCTCGGTCCGGCCCGAAGGCACCGCAGACCAGAACCGAAAGGCCCTCATCCCGTGCTGCGGCTGCGACGGTCCGGGGCGTCAGGAGCGCTGGGTCTTCGATGCAGACCTCGACCTGGTCGTAGCCCCAGTCCTTGACCTTCTCAAACAGCCCCACATCACTGTCTGAGAAGGGGGAGGCGAGCACAAAAGTGCTCAAGCCGAGGGGCATTCGCTGGGCGGTCACCGAATTGACCCTTTCCCTGCCAGGGTGCGACGGACCCGCACCAGTTCCTCGACCGCTTTGATGGTTCGAATGGCTCGTTCTGTGTATTGATCAAAGAACTCTTCGTGACGCCCGCCGGCGAAGGGGTTCGCCGCGGCCGGGAGCAGCTCGAAGCTGATGTACTTGTCGTACTCGATCTCGACCAGTGCGTCGATGATGGGCTCGAAGTTGATCATCGCACCCCCAGGGGCGGTGCGGTCTGAGTCAGCGAGGTGTACGTGCTGCAGCACACCGGCGCTGCTGCGGAAAGCCTCCGCAATGGAAGCCTCTTCGATATTCATGTGGAACGTGTCGCCCTGGACCCCTCCATTCGTCAGGCCGGTAGCACGCCACAGCGCTCGGGCTTGCTCGAGCCGGTTGAGGAAGTAGGACTCGAACCGGTTCCATGCCTCGAGTGAGAAGCTGACGCCATGCTCGAGCGCGTACTCCCCCGCTTCCCGGATTGACTCCACTGCCCAGTTCCACTCATCCTGCGGCTCCGCGAGGGCAGCGATCTTCATGTTCGCGGTGGGGTGTACGACGACCGTGGGGCATTCCATGATGGCTGCGAAGTCACTGAGGTCCTTGACGTACTGAACTGCTGAGGCGCGGGCTTGCGGATCGGGATGAATCAGGTCTCGCTCGGGGGTATAGATCGAGCAGATACTACTGACGGTGATGCCGGCGTCCCGGGCGAGCTTGAGGACCCGTTTTGGGTCGATCCTGCTGGGCTCGCCGACGATCTCGATTGCGTCGTAGCCTAAGCGTGCAACGCGGTCAACGGACTCCGCGAGATCCTCACCGACATAGGCCAAAGAGTTGTAGGAATAGCGGAATCGATCATTGGTAGTCAACGGTTTTTTCTCCCTAGGCTTCAGGCTTGGATGTGGACCTTGACGATGGAGCGGTCAGTTGCGAGCCCGTTGAGGGCCTCGACCGCCTCGGCCAGGGGGCGAATGGAGTCGACTATCAGGCCCGGATCGAAGCGGCCCTCTGCGAGCAGCGCGATGGCGCGCGGCCAGGTGTCGTAGGTGCCGGCGTAGGAACCGATGATGGTGAGCTCCTTGGCATAGACGTCGAACGGTCGCAGCGACATGCTCGCCGTTTGCGGGGCCGCACCGTATGCGAGGATCTTTCCGCCGCGGCGTACGACGCTGACGGCGGTCTCGTAGGTCGAAATGCTTCCCACCGCCTCGATGACGACGTCCGGGCCGATACCGTTCGTCAGGTCCGATACCGCTTCGTCGAGAGGGGTGTCGAAAGGGTTGATCAGTTCGTCAGCGCCAAACTTCCCGGCTAGTGCCCGGCGACCGGGGTCCGGCTCGGACACCATCACTTTGCTTGCACCGTGCAGTCGTGACAAGGCGATGTGGGCCAGACCCATGGGTCCACCACCCAGGATGAGGACGGTATCTCCGGTGCGGATGCCGATGCGGTCCTGCCCGTGGATGGCGCAGGCCAAGGGCTCTACGTAGGTCGCCGTGTTCAGCGAAAGACGCTCAGGCAGCACGTGCAGGTTGGCGGCTGGAGCCACTACGTAGTCCGCGAGTCCTCCAGCTCGGTGTACGCCGAGTTGCGAGACGTCAGGACAGAAGAGCTTCTGCCCCCGCACACAGAAGTAGCAGTGCCCACACGCGATATTGATATCGACCACGACACGGTCGCCGGTGCCGACACCGACAACACCGGCGGCGACGGTGGTGACTGTTCCGGAGAACTCGTGGCCCAAAGTGAGCGGAAGGTTGGGCGCTGGAAAGTTGCCTTTTGCGATGTGCAGGTCCGTGCCACAGATCCCGCATCGGTGGACCTTGATCAGAACCTCACCGGGGCCAGGCTCAGGTACAGGGACGGTGTCGAGCCTGACGTCACCAGGCGCATGCAGCCTGAGGGCCGTCATGGTGTCATGCAATGCTTCGCTCCTTCAACATGTTGGGTCTGGCGTCTATGACATTGCGTTCGGCGCAGGTCACCATTCGGCGAAGGACCCGTCCGCGTGCCGCCATACCGGACCTCGCCACCGGTGTCCCTTCTCGTCGGCTCGGCGTACGGCGGCCTCGTCGACCTCTATGCCTAGCCCCGGTGCCGTCGGGCGTGCCACGTACCCGTCCTTGAACTCAAAGACGGTGGGATCGACGAGGTAGTCCAGCAGATCGTTGCCCTGGTTGTAGTGGATACCGAGGCTTTGCTCCTGGATCAAGAAGTTCGGGATGGCGAAGTCAACCTGCAGGCTGGCAGCCAGAGCGATCGGACCCAGTGGGCAGTGCGGGGCCATGTGGGCGCCGAAGACCTCAGCGAGCGAGGCGATCCGGCGCACCTCGGAGATGCCGCCGGCGTGGGACAGATCGGGCTGCGCCACCGAGATGCCCGCTTGCAGTACGGGCAGGAACTCGCTACGGGAGTACAGGCGCTCGCCGGTCGCCAGCGGGATGTTGGCGAGTCCTTGAAGACTCGGGAAGAGGTGGCTCTCCTCGGGCAGCAGCGCCTCCTCGACGAAGAACGGTGCCGCCTCGGCCAGCAGCGGCAACAACCGGATCGCGTTGGCTCGAGTCACCCGGCCATGGAAGTCAATGGCGAAGTCCCCGTGAGGGCCGAGCGTCTCCCGGGCGACCACGGCCCGGTCGACGACGGCCTGGATGTCGCCAAAGGTAGCCAGCGGAGTCATCGCATTCCCGGCGTTCATCTTCACCGCCGTAAAGCCGGCTGCCATCCGTTCAGCGATCGCCTCGGCCACCTCGGCCGGTTCGTCACCACCGACCCAGCTGTAGACCCTCACCTTGTCCCGGACCGGCCCACCCAGAAGCTCGTGAACCGGCGCACCGCGGACCTTGCCGGCGATGTCCCAAAGTGCCTGGTCGATTCCGGCCACCGCACTCGCGGAGATCGCGCCGCCCCGGTAGAAGCCGGCCTTGGTCAGTACCTGCCAATGGTCCTCGATCCGCAGCGGATCAGTGCCGATGATGAGCTCAGACAGCTCCTCCACGCAGGTGCGTACCGTCGCTGCACGGCCCTCGACTACGGGCTCACCCCAGCCGACTACCCCCTCGTCAGTGCCGATTCGGCAGAACAGCCAGCGGGGGGCGACGAGAAACGTCTCAACCGTCGTGATCTTCACAATTAGGTCCTTGCCATGCGTCCGATGTTAGTCATATTATATGATAAAACCAGCCCTGGAGGAAGAGTCAACAGTGCCGCTCCAACGTCTCGAGGTCGTCACCTTCGGCGAAGCACTGACCCTGATGCTCGCCGAAGGGACCGCGCCGGTGAGCCACAGCCGCACCCTAGAGTTAGGCATGGCGGGTGCCGAGAGCAACCTAGCCGTAGGCCTGGCCCGACTCGGACACCAAACAGCATTCTTTGGCCGGGTTGGTGACGACATCTTTGGGCACCGCATCCGACGGGAGCTGTTGGCCGAAGGGATTGACACCTCGCATCTGGTGCTTGACCCAGATCACCCGACCGGCGCAATTATCAGAGACGCCGCTGGGCACCGACCCATCACGGTGATCTACCGCAGGGCCCACAGTGCTGCCTGCTTCCTCTCGCCGGCCGACGTGCCGTCAAACCTGATCGCCGCTGCCCGAGTATTGCATGTCACCGGAATCACCGCCGTACTGTCGGAGTCAGCATTTGAGGCAACTCTTCACGCAGTGCAGGTAGCCAAGCGATGCGGAGTACCGGTCAGCTTCGACCCGAATGTGCGGCATCGATTGGCAAGTCCCGAGCTCTGGCGTCAAATCACTGCAGAACTCGCCCCGTATGCCGACATTGTCCTGACCGGTGCGGATGATGCGGCAGTCGTCGCGCCCGGAGAAGATCCCATCGAGTGGTTCAGAGCGCGCGGAGCCCGAATCGTCGTCGTGAAGAGCGGCGCTCAGGGCGCAGCAGAGTCTGACGGGACTGAGCACGTCTCACAGCCGGCTCACCCAGTCTCGGTTGTGGACTCTGTCGGGGCCGGCGATGCCTTCAACGCTGGCTGGCTGTCGGCGTGGCTGCGGGGGCGCGGCGCTCAGCAGCGACTGCAGGAGGCATCGGTGGTGGGCGCACTCGTGGTCGCTACCCGTGGGGACACCCTGGGATTGCCCGACGCAGGGACCCGGGATCTCGTCCTGAACCAGAGCCTAGACGTGCTGCGGTAGCGCCAAGACCCTGTTAAATATGAAGAGGAGACTCCAGATGAGCCAGCCCGACCAGGCGGCGGATGTCACGAACGCCATCATCAGATCAGGCGTCGTCGCGATCGTGAGAACCACGGCCGCTGACCATGCCGTCTCGCTGACCCAGCGGATCTGGGAAGCGGGCCTGCCGGTGGTTGAGGTCGCACTCACCACGCCGGGTGGACTGGAGGCGATTCTCCACTTGTCCGCAGCATCGAGGGAATCGACCGCCGGGTGGATCATCGGTGCGGGCACGGTACTGGACGGCGACACCGCACAGCGCGCCGTGGCAGCCGGTGCACGATTACTTGTCACGCCTACGCTGCAGGAGGACGTCATCGCAGTGGGGCTTCAGCACGACGTCGCAACTGTGATCGGGTGTGCGACACCAACCGAGATGTTGCGAGCCACCTCACTGGGGGCGTCGGCCGTCAAGGTGTTCCCCGCTAGCCAGTGGTCGCCCAATGCACTCAAGGACTTGCTCCAGGCGCTGCCGCAGCTGAAGTGCGTACCGACCGGCGGTGTGTCGCCCCAACAAGCCGGCGCATGGATACAGGCTGGCGCAGTCGCCGTGGGCGTAGGGTCCGCGCTAACCGCGGACGGCGATGCCCAAGCGCAGGTGGCAGCCCTCCGTACGGCAATAGACGGGATACGAGGTCTAAGCCACAATGGGTAAAATGTCTGCCAGGGACCACAGCTTGCACGCCTACGTCGTCGATCAGATTGGGCAGCGCATCGCTTCAGGTGAGTTGACTCCGAACAGCAAGATCCTTCCGGAGACACTCGGCACTGAGTTCGGTGTCTCACGGACCGTGGTGCGCGAGGCGCTCCGAGACCTACAAGCCAAGGGCATGGTGCGGCCTCGCCCGAAGACGGGAACCCGCGTACTGCCGGTAACGGAATGGAACCTGCTCGATGAGCAAGTGATCGGATGGCGGGTCCGCTCGCCAGCTCGTCAAGAACAGCTGAGAGAGCTCATGGAGCTACGCAGCCACGTCGAGCTCGCGGCCATCAGGTCGGCCTGTTCTGTGGCCACCGCAGCCGACCTCGTCGAGCTACTGCGCTGCTGCGACGCGATGGAGACCGGCCTGTCAGCGGGAAATCTGACTGAGTTCACCGAGGCCGACATCGCCTTTCACACAGCTCTGCTGGCGGCGTCTGGCAACCTGGTCTTTCGGCAGTTCAGTGTCCCATTCGCGGCCGTCCTCCGCGCCCGTGACGATCTTCATCTGCTGCCGGAGCACGTGGAGTTTGCCGTTGTGGAAGTCCACCGCCAGGTTCTAGCCGCTATCACCAGCGGCGACGCGGACGAGGCTGAGCGCGTCGCGAACGAGCTGATTGTCCATGCTTGCAGCGAGATGGGCCTCGTATAAGCAACGAGCGTGCCTCACACCACCCCAAAGCCACCGTGTACGTACAGCGGCCCTGATCTAGTAGCCGCCGCAGCGCGTCCACTGGACCAGGGCCCGGGAACCTGGCGTCGGAGCGGTCCCGCCCCGACGCCAGGGATAATCAGCTTTCTCGCGGCTATCGCCTAGTCTTCGCGCACAATCATCGGGATGTCGCCCAGGCCACGATCCTCCAGCCACGCCTTCAACGGGTTGTCAATATCCTTGCCTGTCTGGTACCCGAGGCCGCCATCAGTGATGTCGGTGAAGTCATGGCCCAGAAGTTGCTGGCGCACGGGGCTGGAAGCCGACAGCACGGCTTCATCGTAGGTGTAGTAGTCGAATGGCCGCATCCATCTCGGCGCGTACTCGAGGTACAGGTTCTTCCGCGACAGCTCGGAGTAGTTGGGTGCGGGCGTGTGCCAGAGCCTGTTATCGAAGATAACCACCGTTCCGGCGTCAATGAGTAGCTCCACAGCGCCGTACGGCTGGTCGGTGGCGCGGTTCCATGCGGGCCGGCCGGCGGTCCTGTGGCTACCGGGCACGACGCTGATGGATCCCATATCCGGCTTGTCCAGCGGGGTGAAGAAGTAGCCTACGCGGGTGGCCAAGTGAGGAAGGCGCCCGTTGACCGGGATTGCCGCCTGGCCGAGGTCGTAATGCCAGCTGAAACCGGTCTGCTCGAGAAGGGAGACATTCTTCTCGTATCCAGGTCGGATGAACGCGTGCGAGTTGCCGAGCTGGATGTTGTAGCCGGTCAGTGTTGCCAAGATCTCCAAGATCTCGGGTCGGTCCACCAGATCCATGAACTCGGGAGCTCTCAGGACACAGTTTCGCAGTTCCAAGTTTTCGCCTGGCTGCCTGGGTCGGCGGCTCGTATTGAACTTCTCGGTACGATCCAGTTCGTCCATAACTGCAACGCAGGCCTGACATTCTTCAGGGGACAAAACTCCCGGCAGGACAAGGAAGCCATTCTCAAAGAATTCGGCTTTCATCTCTTGGAGGTCCTTAGCGGTTATGGTCGACATGCGGTGTCATGCTCCTGTTCTTATTCAGTATCTCGGTTCGCGTGAACCAATGATCGATGATGATGGCGGGCGCTCACTTGAAGCGTCCATGGCTTGGAGGTTTGATAGGTGTCAAGACTGTGGGGGAGAACCATCTCACTGGAAGCCCAGGTCCACCTCCTGATGAAAAGCGACACCGATTTGTCCGTTATAGCCGCGTCGGCCGTTGTACCACATCATCCAGTAGTCGTCGCGGAATAGCACGAATGGCTTGTATGCTGCTTCACAGTCCCATCCGCCAGCTCGTCCACCGGAGATGATGGGGTTTTCTTTGTGCCGCTCCCAGTGACTGATCCCATCTCGGGATCGGGCAAGGCACACACGCGCCTTATCGATGTCCTCGAAGCCGATATAGAACATGTAGTGCCACCCGTCAAGTTTTATGACCTGACAGGCTGTCACTCTTTCGCGCTCCCATAAATACCGCGCGTCCGGGGTGAAAACGGGCCCGGTGCTGGCTCTTACCCAGTGCTGGCCGTCGCCGCTGACCGCGTATCCAATGGAGTCAGGCTCAAACCATCCACCGGCGGAGTACCACATTCTGTAACAGCCCAGCTCATCGTCGAAGATCACATGTGGGCACATCACAGCACGTTTCTCCCACCGTTGCGTCGCGACCAGGACCGGCTGATCCGCCCGGTTCCACGCCAGCCCGTCGTCACTCCACGCATAACCTATGTGGGAAACACCGCGCTCATCGTCTTCAAGGCGGTTCGGTGCGTTGATGACATTTCCGGCGACTTGGCCGGAATACCACATATGGTAACGGCCGCCACGTTTGAGGACGCAGGGTCGGTTGACGTCATCTTCCCAGCCGCTTTCTTGGCGAGGCTCCAAGGCGATGATGGGATCGCTCCACCTCAGGCCATCTTCGCTTCGGACAACGGCGATGGACTTCGTGCTTCTCCAGGAGAAGTACATGAGAAGCTCATCGCCCTCCTCCAGAACGACTACGTCGCAGCAGTCACCCAGATCACCACCGACGACCGGGTTTCCGTAGTATTTCTCCCAGCCGCCGTTACATCCGAGAAGGGCTACATCGACCATGGCTGATGCGGCACCCCTTCTGGCTGGAGCGACGCGAGTCCACTTTCTCTCGACGCTCTGGTCATCCCTTCAGACCTCCCGCCATGATTCCCGCGATAATGCCTCGCTGCATGATCAGGAACGTGATGATGAGAGGCAGCACCGCGACGGTGCCACCCACCATGACGACTCCCCAGGGTGTGTTGAAGTTGGAGCTCGGCAGGGCGGCGACGGCCAACACGATCGTGTACATCGAGTTGTCGCGGAGCATGATCAACGGCCACAGGAACTGGTTCCACTGGCTGATCACCTGCATAATCGCGAGTACCGCCAGCGCCGGCCGACACAGCGGCAGCATGATCCTCCAAAAGATCCTGAAGCTGCCCGCACCGTCCACTCGTGCGGCATCGATCAGTTCGTCCGGTATTCCGATCATGTACTGCCGCATGAAGAAGATCCCAAATGCATTGGCCAGGCCAGGGACGATCACCGATTGGTAGGTGTTGACCCACTGAAGGTTGCTCATGATGATGAAAGACGGAAGCAGCGTCATGAGGGCCGGCACCATCATCGTGCCTAGCAAGATGGTGAACAAGACGTTACGTCCCGGGAAGTTGAACTTCGCAAAAGCAAACGCAGCAAGAGAACACAGAAACAGTGCTCCTACTGTGTATACGCCCGCGATGATCACTGAGTTCCCGAGATTTCGAAGCAGCGGCAGGCTGGTGAAAGCCGTCTGATAGTTCTCCAGCGTCGGGTTAGCCGGGAAAAACCTCAGGCCGGAGGAGAAGATCTCTTCTGAGGGCGTAAAGGATGCTGAGACCATCCAGGCGATCGGAAACAGGAAGAGAATGCTGATGACCAACAGTACGAGCTGACCGCTGGCCATCTTCACCGGACCGACACTTTCGGCGCCGCGACGTCGGTTCGTTGCGGATGCGCGCACAGGTTTCTGTGCAATTTGTTTAGTGTTCATTATTAAAGAGGTCACCTCGCCACACCAGTGTGAGAAGAAGGGTCGCCGCGATCGTCAGCACGAAGAGCACGACCGACATGCTGGCCGCATATCCGATACGGAAGTACTCGAACCCGTTCTGATACAGATACATGGCCAGCGACAGCGAGGAGTTCGATGGGCCGCCCTTCGTCAGCACATACGGTTCGGTGAAGATCTGCAACGACCCGATCGTTTCGACGACGAAGACGAAGAAAATGGTCGGCCGTAGACCCGGCAACGTCACATGTACCAACTTGCGAAAAGCGCCGGCGCCATCGATGGCCGCCGCCTCATACAACTGTGGGTCCAGCGACTGTAGTCCTGCCAAGATGATCAACATATACCAGCCGAGCATGTTCCAGATGTTGAGCAAAATGATGGCGACCTTCGACCAGGAGCTACTGCCTGTCCAGTTAATATTTTCGATCCCCAGCTGGTTCAAGACTTGGTTCAAGATCCCATACTGGTAGTCGAAAATCAGCTGGAAGGACAGAGCCATGGCAGCGATTGCCGCTGTGTTCGGTATGTAGGCGATCGCGCGATATACGCCGCGACCACGCACCCACGGCCGGTTCAAAAGAAGAGCCAGTGCGATGGCAAAGACGATCAGAATGAAGATATGTCCTAGCCACATGATCACAGTGTTCTTCAGACTGAGCCAAAAAAGGCTGTCCTGCATCAGGCTTTGGAAGTTTTCCAGGCCAACGAATACCTTCTCATCGAAGCCCGACCAAGAGTACAGGCTCAAGACCAGCGAGTAGACGATGGGGTAAATTCCGAAGACTGCAAACAGGATGAAGAACGGGGCAATGAACAGATACGCCCCCCTGGCACGCCACATCCGCTTCCACAGGCTCTGGGAGGAGGTTGCGCTCCTTCGCTTGGTCGAGACCGCTACAGCGTCATTCCTGTCGCCGACCCCGATCGCCGACATCCTCGCGTCCGGGGACACACTCAGCCACCGATCGACTTGCTTTGAGCCGTGCTGTAGGCGGACTTGATCGCGTCGTCCACGCTCTTCTTACCCTCGATCGCCGCGCCGAGCTCGGCGTTGATGGTGTTCATCAGTACTGCATAGTCGGGTGAACCGACCGGGGAGTGTGCGACCTTCTGGGTCTCAGCGTCCAGCTTGCCGACATTCTGCCCACCGTAGTAGTCGGACTCCTTGTAGTAGTCCACCTTGACCGCGGCGTCTTGAAAGCACGGGTTCAGGTGCCACTTGCTGTAGAGCGCAGGGGTGATGTCAGCGTTGTAGAAGCTGTGCTGCATGAACGCCCAGTTGAGATCGTGGTTCGAAGTCGGCTTTTCGATCGCACCGACCGACGCCGCGCCCTGCAGCGCCTGCCCGGTATCTCCGGACTTGAAGGCCGGCAGTTGCACAACTCTCCACTTGCCCGCCGACTTGGGCGCGTTCTGCTGAAGCTGTTGATCGGTCCAGCTGGCATTGACCAGGCACGAAAGTGTTCCCTCGTCGAGAGCCTTGTACCACGAGGGCGTGTTCTCCTCGATCTGTACCCCGATCCCGTCCTTCTTCGCCATTTCAACCTGCAACGCGAAGGCGTCCCGGAATCGAGGGTCATCAGCGAAAGCCGTCAACTTGTGGCTCGAAGGGTCAAAAAGCGTGCCACCCTGCTGCGTGTACAGGTATTCGCGGAAACTCGGGTTGGGTGCGTTACCGATGATGTAGCGCGGCTTGCCATCGGCATAGTTATGAGCCCGGATCTGCCTCCCGGCTTCCAGGAAGTCGTCCCATAGCTTGATGCTCTCCCCGTCGACTCCTGCTTCCTTCCAGACGTCGTCGCGGTACCAGACCAGAGTCGTGTTCGGACGCCACGGGCAGGCCATGATGCGGCCGTTCACGCTCACCGCGTCCAGCGCCGCCTGGGAGACCTTGTCCTTGTACGGCGCGAAACGATCGGTGAGGTCGGTCAAGATCCCTGCAGCGGAGAGCCTCGGGATATCCGACCACTGAAGCTCACAGACGTCCGGCATGGATGCATACGCCTTGGCGACATGGCTGGAAAGCAGCTTGGCGGCCAGAGTGTCCGCTCCGGTGGCTTGCTGGTTGACGAACTTGACGTCCTTGAACTCGGGCGCGACCTCTTGCATCCGCGCGAACCCGTCTTGGTAAAACCGGAAGTCTCCGTACGTCGAGAAGTTGAACTGCGACGTCGATGACCCACTGCCGGCTTGTCCCGGCGAGCCGGAGGTGCCGGACACGCCCGAGCATGCCGCGACTCCGGCCACTCCTGCGGTCATCATCGCGCCCAGCAGGGTCCGCCGGCTAACTGACTTGGAGAGGCCCTGGGTGAACGCACTGCGGTTCCGATCAGTCATGCATGTACTCCTCTTCGTTGAGTGTTGGCCCTGCTGCGCGTGGAGCGCCGAAGCTCTGACCGCGCTGTATTTGTCATACTGTATGACTTGTGATGAGGGTTGGCAAGCGGTGGGTTCCAGCGGCGATTCGCCCAGCTACTGACGTCGGGGGATGCATGCTCCGATGACTCGTTGCCCCCTGCGGCCCTGAAGTCAGGACACGTATCGGCCGCGGCGAGGAAAATAGGAAACCCTTTGCCTCGCTCGGTGTGGAAACTACCAACCCGATCTGGAGCCGGTCAAGAGGTAAACTTCACCTGGTTTGCCTGGTCGGGCCGTACCAACCATGGGAAGGATGGCGTGCCGAGGGCATGGTTGTGAACGTGGATTCGGTGGAAGGTCGGGCCGTCACGATCCGAGACGTCGCTGCCCGGGCCGAGGTCTCGGTCGGAACGGTGTCGAAGGCCCTGAACGGCCGTGGAAAGCTGCGGCCCGAAACCCGGGCTCGGGTGGAGCATGCCGCCCGTGAACTTGGATTCCGTCCGAACGTTATGGCTCAGGGCCTGCTGGCCGGACGCACCTCCACCATCGGGCTGGTCACCACAGACAGCCGCGGTCGCTTCCGCACTCCGATCATGCTCGGCGTGCAGGACGCCCTGGCATCAAGCCAGATCTCGGTCATTGTGTGCGACACCCGCGACGATCCGATCCGCGAACGACACCACATCCAGACGCTGCTGGCGCGACGGGTTGACGGGATTATCGTCACCGGATGGCGTATCGAGGCGCGTGAACCCATCGACTCCCCCGTCCCCGTGGTGTACGCAATGACGCAGTCGACTAATGGATCGGACTTCTCTGTTCTGCCGGACGACGAACATGGGGCCATGCTTGCCATCCGGCACCTCGTGGCCACAGGCCGTCGACGCATCGGTCACATAGCGGGGCCGGACCGCTTCCTGGTCGCGCACAAGCGGGCAGATGCCTCGTTGCGAGCATTGGAAGAGAACGGGCTCGAGGTCGTCGGCGGCTCACCACTCCATGGAGAGTGGAGCGAAGACTGGGGTCGCCAAGCGAGCGACATCCTCCTTCGAGCCGACCCAAATCTCGACGCCATCTTCTGCGGTAGCGATCAGCTTGCTCGCGGAGCGATGGACGCTCTGCGGGAACGAGGCATAGCGGTTCCCGACAGGGTTGCCGTTATCGGGTTCGATAACTGGATCGCCATGGCGACCGCTTGTCGGCCCCAATTGACCACAATAGACATGAGTCTCGAAGACGTCGGGCGAGTCGCGGGCGAGCATCTGTTGGCCGCTATCGACGGGACACCCCTTCCCGAGGGGCTCCATCAGGTTCCCTGTCGCCTTATCGTGCGCGGATCGACAGGGTGACAGTTGGTTCCTCTAGGACCGCTCGTCCAGCAATGCCTCGAGAGCCTCGTAGGCGACAAACACGTGCGTACCGAGGGTAGATGCTCAGGATGTCAGGTCCACCGGGGGCATGGTCGACCAGAACCGGCACTGGTGCTCGGTGGCGTAGGTTGCGTCGTTGATGACTGTGCTTCTACCGCCGGCTCTCAGGGACAGAATCTTGCCGTGCCTGTCTAGGTACCTGTGGCCGTGCTGGTCGTAGCGCGGCCAGGCTGGTTGGTCGGGCGCTCGCGTCTTCCCGTGCCGGGTGAAGGCTCCCCAGTACTGCACCATCTCCCGCGCGAGCCGAAGTTCAGAGGCGTCGAACAGCGGCGCGATGGGGGTGCCGTTATCGAAACTCGGCCAGATGTATGCGAGTTCGGCGGCATGACCTGCTCCCCACACATAGCCGGGGATCCGGGTCAAGCCTGGGCCGGTGCGGTGACCAAACTCGTACGCGTAGGTACGAGTCCAGCGGGCGAATGTCTTGGTCAGCGCGCGGTTGGTGCATCCGCCGATTCCGGCGAGCAGCCCGGCGTCGGTTTCAATGGCGCCGACGAGGTACGCGGCCGTGAACCGGCTGGACTTGGCCGGCCACCGGTAGTGCGCGAGCACATCGTCCGCGCGGGAGCCGAAGACTCCGCGCACGAACTCCTCGTAGTCGGCCCGGCTCCCGCCGATGAAGCCCTGGGAGAAGGTGCGCCCCTCGTCACGATTGGCGCCGATCACGATCGGCACCCGCTGGAAGCGGCCCGCGGTCACCGCGTCGGCAGGCGCTTGCGGAAAGCTGGGCGTGCCGGAGACGAAGCGGCCGGCGGCTTGTGCGACGTAGTCGCTGCTGGCGTCCAGAAGCTTGCGGACGGAGGCGGCACGCAGGCACGCGACCGCGGTGTCCGGGTCCTTGCAGCCGGCTGCCGCGAGGTACGCGCTGCCCCTTTGCTCCGCGCGCGCCGGTGTCTGGCTCGAACAGGACCCGCTTTGCATCATGGCGCGGCGGAACAGTCCGCGGGAGCCGGGAGAGACGAGGTGACCGCAGACCGACCAAGCGCCGGCGGACTCGCCGTCGATTGTCACCCGGGACGCCCCGCCGCCGAAGGCGCCGATGTTGTGCTGTACCCAACGCAGCGCGGCCTGCTGGTCGAGGAAACCGTAGTTTCCGGCGTTGGAGCTCTCGGCGGCCAATCCAGGAGTGCGCAGGAAGCCGAAGACGCCAAGGCGGTAGTTGAAGCTGACGCCGATGACACCCGTCTCGGAGACGAGTTTGGACTCGTCATTCTGGGAGCCACTGCCGTTCACCAGGGCCCCGCCGTGAATGAACACATGCACTGGGAGACGGTCTCGGGCGGTGGTGCCGATCGGGCGCCACACGTTGATGACCAGGCAGTCCTCGGTCTCGCTCCGAGGGCCGTTCGTGCTCGGGAGCACGGGGCAGGCGTTGCCAAACTTGGTTGCGCTGCGCACCCCGGTCCAGGAGGCTGCGGGCTGCGGCGCCTTCCACCGCCGGGGACCAGTCGGCGCAGCGGCGTACGGGATGCCCAGGAACCGCTCGACCGCCCGCGTCGCAGCGCCCCGCACGGCTCCGTGGTCGGTAACTACCGTCGGCGAGGCGCTTGCAGCGGCGGACGGAGCCGTAAGGGTGCCAATGGCCAAAGCCAGCGGAAGCGCAAATCCTGCAACCACCCTGGTCCAAGGTGTCATCTTGTCCTCCACAGTGAGGCTTGGAACTGCGTACGGCATCCCACGACTCAGGCCACCATACGACGCCTGAGTCAGCCGAAGTCAAGAGCGACCTGTTTAAACGAGCATGCGCCACGGGCGCGCGACCAGGTGAGGAGTCGCAGGGATATTCACGCGGCCTCGATGTAGCACGGTCAGGTTCAGCGTTATCGTCATCGCTAGTCGGGAATTGCAAGGAGGACGCGTCGGCGGCTCCCGGCGTCGACCCGCTCATGCGCGGCGGCGGCTTGCTCCAACGGCAGCGGCTCGGCGATCGGGATGGTCAGGTCCCCGGCCTGAGCGGCGGCGGTGAGGTCGACGGCGGCCTGGCCTTTGGCCTCGGGCGGGAAGTCGTCGCTGCCGAGCAGTCGGATAGTGATGTTGTTAAACAGCATGGGCCAGAATGGGAAGTCCGGGCGGTCGGCCCGGGTGGCGTAGGCAGCGATGACCGCAGCGTTGCCGGCGACGGCTGCGTCGAGGTCGACGTTGTCGGAGAAGGCCACCTCGATGATCCGGTCGACTCCGTCAGGGGCGTACTCCCGGATCGCCGAGGCGGGGTCGGTGACGTCGAGCGCGACGGCGCGTGCCATGGCCGGACCGGTCAGCCGGGCGAGGTCGTCGGTGCGGCGAACCGTGCTGATGACGGTGGCTCCCGCCCGGTGGGCGAGCTGGGCGGCGATCGAGCTGACCGCGCCCAGGGCGCCGTGAACCAGCACCGTGGCGCCGCGCACTGAGCCGTCGGCGAAGACGGCTCGGTGGGCGGTGATGCCCGGGATGCCCAGGCAGGCGGCCGTCTCATCGTCGACCTCGTTCGGGAGATCGACCGCGAGCGCGCTGGGGACGACGGTGTACTGCGCCGCGGTGCCGAGCGGCCGGTAGGACTGGGCGTTGTAGACCCACACCCGCTGTCCAATCCGCGCCTGGTCGACCCCGGGTCCGATCTGATCGATAAGTCCGGACCCGTCGCTGTCCGGGACAACCCGTGGGAACGGCATGGTCGAGCCGAGCCAGCCCCGACGCTTCTTGGTATCGCCCGGGTTGACCCCAGAGTAACGGAGCCGGACCCGGACCTCACCCGGCCCAGGATCGGGGTCGGGCAGTTCGCCGAACTGCAGCACCTCAGCTGCCGGGCCTTGCTGGTCGTACCAGACTGCGCGCACTGTAGTTCTCCTTGTTCAGGCGGCGTTGGGGCTGTCACCGGCGAGGACGTCGCGGAGCCGCCGCGAGGACCGGGCCGCAGCGAGCGTAGCGACCTAGATCGATGTTGCTCGGGTTGCTGCGCTCTGACGAAGGATCTCGTCCACGACACACTCGATGGGCGCGGTGGCGTCGATCCTCACGCCCCTTGTCGGGAGATCCTCTCCCGTTCGATGCAATCGCTCGATGAGTGCGCGTTCGAAGGGTCTCCCGCCCCACTCTTCTTCTGCTCGCTGGTTGAGTCGCCGGCTCAAGGTACGAGGGTCGACGTCGAGGACAAAAACGCCATCGAACAAACCGATGAAGCTGGCGAAGTTACGGGAGCCTCCGCAGAAGAAAGTCACCGCCTCATCCTGGTCGGCAACCAGGGTTCTGACCGTTTCCACATCCCAGATGTGGTGCTCGTGCGAGAGACCATCTACCGGTTCGCCAGTCTCCGGGTGGCCCTGGTAAGCCAACTCGGTGTCCCCGTTGATGGCGTGATAGCCACGCCGCTGAAGTTCTGCGCAGACGGAAGTCTTACCGGTGCCGGAGACGCCCTCGATCAGGTAGTTCCTAATCCCCACTTCTCGATGGTACGAGCGAGATGGTCTCTGCCTCTCGGGCGGTGAATGCCTGGCGCCCGCCGCTCAACTGCGTAGCTGCGCGTTGAGCCGTGCGGCCTGTCGCGTGAGGTGGTCGCGTTCGGGGAGGCTGGGCGCTGATCGGGCGGCTTCGGCGTAGAGCCGTGCCGCGGCCGGGCATGGGCTCGCCCTCGACGCGTACCTCGCGGTGCCGGCGGGAGGTATCGGCGCGGGCGGCGTCGAGGAACTTACGCCGGGCCACGGTGATCAACCAGCCCTTGGGGTCCCGCGGCGGATTCTCCGGCCACACGCGCACGGCCACGACTAGGGCGTCCTGCACGGCGTCCTCGGCCGCCGCGAAGTCGGCCCCGCGCCGGACGAGGACACCGATCACCGCGGGTACGAGGTCCCGCAGCAGCGGCTCGTTCACTCGGTGACCGTGGGCGAGCCTGGCCAGAAACGGCCGAACCTCCAGCCATTCGTAGATCGGCTTGCCGCCCGGCCCGGGGGCCGCCGACAGCTCCCCCGCCAGCTGTACCGCACGGTCCCACGACTCGACGTCGATGATGTACCACCCGGCGATCAGGTCCTTGGTCTCGACGAACGGCCCGTCGGTCACCGGTGGCCGACCCTCGCCGTCGTACCGCACGAACGCGCCGTCGGGCGCCAGCGCCTGGGTGTCGACGAACTCGCCCGTCTCCTCCAGCCGGGCCGCGAAGTCGCGCATGAACTGCACGTGCGCGTCCACCTCGTCCGGCGTCCACTGGTCCATCGGTGCCCAGTCAACGGCGGGGCCGGGCCGCCCCGGTAGTGCTTGAGCAGCAGATACTTGGCCATCACGTTCTCCTTACCCGTACGGCCCATTGTGGCCGTGTTCACTCCGGGGACGGAGCCGCGCGCGGGTTCTCGACATCCCAGCGGGACGTTTTCCTGGCGGACTTCACAGACTCGCGTACGCGGTGGGGCTGAGGCGTGGGTGAGCCACCCAATGCGAGCGACCGCGCGGTGCTCAGGCGCGCTGCCGCTCCTCCCGCTGCCGGACCAGCTCCTCGACCGCGCTCGGCAGAGTCGTCTCGAAGTCGATCAGCTTCGCCCAGTTCGGGGT
>JAOPXN010000071.1 GCA_025965155.1 Propionibacteriaceae bacterium | reverse complement strand
CCAAAGAAGGCACCGATAGCTCCGGGGCCGGCGATGCGGCCCACGACCCGCCAGTCGACGTTACGAAGCTTCCAGTGCGAGAGGCCGGACACGATGTTGGTACCGAGCTCGGAGAAGTGCACGGAGGCGGAGGCAGCGGCGGGAGTCAGGCCGGCCAACATCAGCAAGGTGGTCGAGGTGACGCCGTAGCCCATTCCGAGGCTTCCGTCGACGAGCTGAGCAGCCATGCCGACGACGGCCAACACGATCAGTTTCCGCATACCGCGACTTCCGTCTGGTCCACATCCCTAGCGGGTTACTAGGGATTCCGGACAACGATACCGGGGGACGGCTAAACCGAGGCATCAGGATCTCAGCATGCAGACGTGCGTCTTGGTCGATGAGCGGCCCAGCGGTCGGTCGGATGCATCACGCAACGGTCCGGGGTCAGCTCCAGGCTGAGGGATTGGCGACCAGCGTGGCCACCGACTTCGGCATCTTGCCGGAGGCAACATGAGCTAGCGTCACCTGCTCGAGGATAGCCCGTTCGGAGGCGCGCAGGGCGATCCACACCTCTTGCAGCGGGGCAGCGGACCCGACGTACTCGAGGTGCTCAGGACGGCTACCGCGAACGTTGGCGAGCTCGCCGTCCAGCGCCCGGATGACGTCGGCGATGCTGATCTCGGCGGCCGGTCTGGCCAGCCGGTAGCCACCGTCGGGCCCACGCTGGCTCCGGAGCAAACCACCCCGGCGCAGCTCGCCGAGGATGCTCTCCAGGTATTTGTTGGGGATCTTCTGAGCAGCGGACAGCTGGTCCACCGTTCGGGGAGTATCGGCGGCAGCCAGCTCCGATACGGCTCGAAGGGCATAGTCGACCCGGGCAGATAATCTCATCTCACTTCGGACTTTACTGCCAGAGCACAGCCAACGCCGCATTGAGCAGCGTGATCGCGCCGATCAGCCACCAGAGCCCCTTGGGGATGGACTCGAACTTGCGGTTCTTCGCCACGAGCACCACAACGACCAGCGTAAGCACCAGCTTGATCGCGATCTTGACGTGGTTCACGTCCGACTCGACGGCTCGGTCCAGGCCTGAGTCCAGCACCCCGACCAGCAGGATGCCGGTGATGAGCTGGGTCCAGGCGCCATGCAGCATCGCGGCGTTGACTTCCGGGTGTGCTGACCGTAGCTGCACAAACCATCCCCCGAAAAGCGCAGCAAACCCGATCAGATGGAGCAGGACCAGGATCTGATGGAGGAGATGCATGGCCGGAAGCCTAGTAGCCGACGCCTCCCCAGCTTGCCCGCACTAGCCCCAGAGCGTGGCGTGTCGAGCACTCAGACCCAAGCCGGCTTGACTAAACAGCCGGCTAGACCAGGCGACGGTCGGTGGCCCAGCGCGTCAGCTGGTGCCGGTTGGAGAGTTGCAGCTTGCGGAGCACACTGCTGACGTGGGTCTCGACTGTCTTGATGGAGATGAACAGCTCCTTGGCAACTTCCTTGTAGGCGTAGCCGCGGGCGATCAGCCGTAGTACCTCCCGTTCGCGCTGCGAGAGCCGGTCGAGGTCCTCGTCCACACTGGCGATGTCGATTGCGCCGGAGAAGGCGTCCAGCACGAAACCGGCCAGCCGGGGCGAGAACACTGCATCACCCTCGGCCACCCGACGGATCGCGTCGATCAGCTCTGGCCCGCTGATCGACTTGGTGACGTAGCCACGAGCGCCGGCCCGGATGACGCCGATCACGTCCTCCGCCGCATCCGAGACCGACAGCGCCAGGAACTTCTGCTCGGGACTCCGCTCATGCACCCGGCGCAGCACCTCGATGCCGCCACCGCCCGGCAGGTGGACGTCCAGCAGCACCACGTCGGGTTGGGTCGCCAGCACCACCTTCACGGCCGAGTCAGCGTCGGCAGCCTCCCCGACCAGATCCACCGCGCCGCCGATCTCGGCCTTGACACCTGAGCGGAACATGGCGTGGTCATCTACCACCACGACGCGCCGCAGCCCGACCGGCTGCTCCGTCGCCGAATGGGCCGGCGCACCCATCGGCGCGTGGGGAACTCCCGGCTGCCCGGGTACGGGGGTGGACGGTTGAGTCATCGCTTAATCTCCAGTCGTACTTCGGTACCGTCTCCGGGAGCGGAGCGGATCTGTGCGGTTCCGCCGTGGCGGTTCATGCGGTCGATAATGCTGCCCTTGACGCCCATTCTGTCCTCTCCGACCCCGGTCAGGTCGAAGCCGCGACCCCGATCACGGACGAACACCTCCACAGTGTCGTCGTCGATCTCGGCGAAGACGTCGATCTTGTCCGCTGCGGAGTGCTTGGCTGCGTTCACCATCGCCTCCCGGGCCGCCCGAACCAGGGCCTGTACCGGGTCCGACGCGGGACAGTCCCCGACCACCACGAGCTCAACCGGGACACCTCGCTCGTCCTCCACCTCAGCAGCAGCTGCGGTCAGCGCTGCCTTCAGGGTCAGCTCGGAGATCTCGTCACCGTACAGCCAGGTGCGCAGCTCCCGCTCCTGTCGGCGGGCGAGCTGCTGGACGGCCTTGGGATCGTCGGCCTGGCGCTGGATCAGGGCGAGGGTCTGCAGCACTGAGTCGTGGAGGTGGGCCGCCATGTCGGCGCGTGCGTCGGCGCGTACCTTCTCCGCCCGGGCAATGTTGAGCGCGGTCCGGGAACGGTGCAGCCAGGGGGCCAGGACGATCGCGAGGCCGGCCAGAGCCAGCAGGGTCATCGCCATTACCTCGGGCAGCTGCTGCAGGTTGCCGTGCTCGGCCACCACTAGTCCGAAAGCAGCACCGACCAAACCCAGGCCGAGGATGACGCGCAGCACTGCGGGCCAGCCGCCGCGGGCAACGAAGGGGGCCAGCCACACTCTGCCGCCGGCCTCAGCCTTCCACTGCTTCTGCCGGGCCGTGTCCGCCTGCCGCCAGACCAGCGCCGCGCCGGCACAGGCAAAGGCAACCGGCCAGAACAGCTGCTGGGAGATGCCCAGTCCGCTGGTCTGCGCAATCCACAGCAGACCGGACCCGAGAGCCACCAGCGCCGCCAGCATGCCCCAGTCCATCCGGTGCCCGGGCCTGGTCCGGTCCCGCATACCGGCGCGGGTGGCGGACTCGAGCCCCGGCGGCTTGGTGGCCGACTCCGGTGGCAGCAGCAGCCACAGCGCACCGTAGGCGATCACCCCGCTGAACTTCACGATCATCAGAGCCACGAAGCCGATCCGGATCACCGTCACCGGCCACCCTAGGTGCCGCGCCAGGCCGGTGCAGACACCGCCGATCAGGGATCCCTCCGCCACCCGCGTCGCCTTTGGTTTGCCCTCCCCGACCGGCTCCGGGTCGGGAACGACAGGGGCTGAGGTGAGCGCAACGACAGGCTCGGTTGGCCTTCCCGACGTACCCGGCCCGGATGGCGCAGTGGCGGCACTTTCGAGCGGACTGGGATCTGTCGCAGACATGGTGCCTCAAGCGTGACACGGGCAGCCGCACCTCACCAGCAGGGTTGCCCCCCAGCCGACCCTCAACCCCCGCACCAGATCGCCGGAAACGGCCCGAGCACCACCCAGGTGCGTCAGTGGCGGGAGTTTTCGGGGTCGTCCCTGATTGCTTCGGGGGCCGGAGTGGGCAGGATGGTCAGCGTGACCTCGATCTGGACGATTCGCCGCAGCGCGACCGATGCCAAGCTGGCCGGGCTATCCGCCGGCGTTGCTCGGCACTGGGGCGTCGACCCTGTCCTGGTCCGGGTCGGCTTCGCGCTGCTGGCTCTGAGCGGGGGGGTCGGAGTGGTTCTCTACCTCGCCGGCTGGCTGCTGCTACCGGTGGAGGGACGGGATAAGGCGCCAGTCGATGACCTGGTCGGGGCCCAGGTTCGCTCCTGGCCGCGCGAGATCTGGTTGGCGATAACCGCGGTCTGCTGCATCGTCGCGTTCTCGGTTCTCGAAGCGGTCACCCCGTTCGGCTTCGGACCGGTGCTGGTCCTGGCCGCGATCTGGTACTTCGGCTACTACCGCAACCGGCCGGAGCCGGGTGGCTCCTCCCATGGTTCGGCAGCCGGGGCGGTGGAGACGACCGCGGCCCCACCGGTGTTCTACACCTACCCCGGGAAGCCGACGCCTTTCACGGAGGCGGCCGACGCCTGGCGCCGGCGGGTGGAGGAACACCGTCAGACCCAAAGCGACGTGCCGTCCTTTTCGGAGCCGCCTGGACCGGCATCCTCGCTGGCGGCTCCCAGACAGTTCGCCGACCAGGACCTCCGGTTTCTGGACCGGAATCGCCAGCAGCTCAGCCAGGACGGCCCGGGCTTCGACCAGGACAGGGGGTCGTTCCTCGCCACGCCCGATCCGGTCGGTCTGTACGTGGAGCCACCTCCCCCGACCGCCCCGGCCGTCCTCCGGAGGTCGCAGACCCGGACTGCCAAGCGGCTCCGGCTGGTCGGTCTGCTTGTGATGGTCCTGGCGATGGCCGGGCTCGGAACGGCTGACCGTCTCGGCGCAGCCGTACCGCTTGCTGGCTACTTCGGCGCCGCGCTGCTCGTGGTGGGCCTGACCCTGGTGGCAGGGACCTGGTTCGGTCGAGCGCGTGGGATCCTTGCCAGCGGCCTGCTGCTGGTGTTTGCCGTAGTCGGCGCCTCGCTCGCCGGGCCGGTGTCCTCGGTCGCGGACTGGCAGGATGAGCAGCAGAGCTTTACCTCGGTCTCCCAGCTCCCGACGGTGCCGCTCACCCAGGACGCGGGTCGGCTCACGGTCGACCTGAGCACTGTGCCGATCCGCCGGGACACCACAGTGGCAGCGCACGTCGGCATCGGCAGTCTCGTGGTGACCGTCCCGAAGGGGGTCAACGTCGTGGTGAAGTACGACATCGGTCTCGGCTTCCTCACCACCTACGGTGAGCAGGTCGCCGGTGGCCGGGAGATAACCGACACAATCCCACCCGTTGACCCAGTTGTCGGCGCGCCGACGTTGACCCTGCTGCTGTCGGTCGACAAAGGTGAAGTACGGGTGCAGCGATGAGGCAGCCCGACGTCGTATCGCTGATGACCGGCCTGCTGTTGACCGCGTTTGCGGTCGGCGCGCTGTGGCTGGCGTTCACCGGCTCCATCGACTGGAACCTGGTCCGCGTCGCCGCACCGGTGGCCCTGGTCGTGGTCGGGGTGTTGGGCTTGGCCCTGTCCCGGCGCAGGAACTGAGCTACACATCAACTAAGCACAGCTGACCCCGCAGTCCCGTCCCACCGATGTAGTTCCACTACCTCAATCTAGAGCCAAGGAAGGCCCGACATGAGCAACCCGTACTCGCCGTACCCCACCCCCAAGAAGCTGGAGCGCAGCCGCACCAACAAGGTGCTGGGTGGAGTCTGCGCCGGCATCGCCAACTATCTCAACATGGACCCCACCCTGGTCCGGGTGCTGTGGGTGGTGATCTCCCTGTTCACCGGTGTCCCGGTGCTGCTCTACATCCTGGCGCTCTTCCTGCTGCCGGAGGAGAGCCCGCAGTCCCCCGACCAACTGTCCCCCACCGGCCAGGCGCCGCAGGACTGGAATCAGGGGTACGGTCAGGCCGCGGGTACCTATGCACCATCCGGCCAGCCGCAGGCGGCCCCGGCCCCGTACGGGTCGGCGCCATCGGGCGGTCCCACAGATCCCGTCTGGGGAGCCGCTGGGGCGCCGTGGGAGCAGCCGCAGCCCGGCCAGTCCACACCCCCCGCAGGCGCTGGTACGGCGGAACCAACACCGACGGAGCCGAGTAACGAGGACCTGAGCGCCGGCCCTGCACAGACAAGCGGCTCCGAGGACGGCTCCCAGCCCGCGGACCCAAACAAGAACAACCTCGAGGGCGGGGATCAGCGCCCCTGACCCCAGCACCCCCGACCCCAGCACGAGGGCACGAGGACCGGTCTCACCTGCGGAGGTGGCGCCGGTCCTCTTCGCTGTTCACCCGGGGCGACCCGGGCAGCGTGGTTCAACCGGCTGCCTAGGCGGCGGTGACCAGGTCGACGAAGTACTGATGCACCCGCAGGTCGTCGGTCACCTCGGGGTGGAACGCGGTGGCGAACCGGTTGGCTTGCCGGACCGCGACGATCTTGGATCCCATTCCCGGCACGTCGACTCGTCCCAGCACTGACACGTCGGGACCCGCCTGCTCCACCCATGGTGCGCGGATGAAAACCGCATGCAGCGGCGGTCCGTCGACGCCCTCGAGGTGCACGTCGGTCTCGAACGACTCGGTCTGCCGGCCGAAGGCGTTGCGCCGGACGGTGATGTCGAGCGAGCCGAAAGTCTGCTGGTCCCGGGTGCCGTCCAGCACCCGGTCGGCCAGCAGGATCATCCCGGCGCAGGAGCCGTACGCGGGCAGCCCCGCGGCCAGGGCTGCCACCAGCGGGTCCCGTACCTCGAAGATCCTGGCCAGCTTGTCGATGGTGGTGGACTCACCGCCCGGCAGCACGATGCCGTCCAGCCCGTGCAGCTCCTCGGGTCGGCGCACGGCGCGCACTCGGGCGCCACAGGCGGTCAGCGCCGCGAGATGCTCGCGGACATCACCCTGCAGCGCCAGTACGCCGATAGTCGGCGCGCTCACCAGCCGCGTTCGGCCAGCCGATGCGGCTCCGGGATCTCATCGACGTTGATTCCGACCATCGCCTCACCCAGGCCGCGGGATACCTTCGCGATCACGTCGGGGTCGTCGTAGAAGGTGGTCGCCTTGACGATCGCCGCAGCCCGTTCGGCCGGGTTGCCCGACTTGAAGATGCCCGAGCCGACGAAGACACCCTCAGCGCCGAGCTGCATCATCATCGCGGCGTCGGCTGGGGTGGCGATACCGCCGGCGGTGAACAGCACGACCGGCAGCTTGCCCCGCTGAGCCACCTCGGCTACCAGGTCGTACGGCGCCTGGAGCTCCTTGGCGGCGACGTACAGCTCATCGGCCGACAGCGAGGTCAGCCGGCGGATCTCGCCCCCGATCTTGCGCATGTGCATGGTGGCGTTGGAGACGTCGCCGGTGCCGGCCTCACCCTTGGAACGGATCATCGCCGCGCCCTCTGCAATCCGCCGCAGCGCCTCGCCCAGGTTGGTGGCGCCGCAGACAAACGGCACTGTGAACTTCCACTTGTCGATGTGGTTGGCGTAGTCGGCGGGTGTCAGCACCTCGGACTCGTCGATGTAGTCCACGCCGAGGGACTGCAGTACCTGCGCCTCGACGAAGTGACCGATCCGGGCCTTCGCCATTACCGGGATGGAGACCGCTTCGATGATGCTGTCGATCATGTCCGGGTCGCTCATCCGGGAGACTCCACCCTGGGCCCGGATGTCGGCGGGGACCCGCTCCAGCGCCATCACGGCGACCGCACCCGCGTCCTCGGCGATCTTGGCCTGCTCCGCGGTGACCACATCCATGATCACGCCGCCCTTGAGCATCTCGGCCATGCCCCGCTTGACTCGGGCGGTGCCGATGCTTCCGGCGGTGCCGGGAGAGTGGGTCGGCACGGTGGCGGAGGGATGGATGGAGAGGTCGGACATGGTGGATCCTCTGCTGAGCGGGGGGTGAACGAACCGCCTCATCCTACGTCGACGACGCCGTTCCGCCGGATCACTCCCACTCGATGGTCCCCGGCGGCTTGCTGGTGATGTCGACCACGACCCGGTTCACCTCATCGACCTCGTTGGTGATCCGGGTACTGATCCGTTCCAGCAGGTCGTAGGGCAGCCTGCCCCAGTCGGCTGTCATCGCGTCCTCACTGGTCACCGGACGCAACACCACCGGGTGCCCGTACGTCCGGCTGTCGCCCTGCACCCCGACCGAGCGGACGTCAGCCAGCAGCACGACCGGGAACTGCCAGATGTCGCGGTCCATCCCGGCCGCGGTCAGCTCCTCCCGGGCGATGGCATCCGCCTCCTGCAGGATGGCCAGCCGATCGCGGGTCACCTCACCGATGATCCGGATGGCAAGCCCGGGCCCTGGGAACGGGTGCCGCCATACGATCGCGGGCGGCAGTCCGAGCTGCTCGCCGACGGCGCGTACCTCGTCCTTGAACAGCGTCCGCAGCGGCTCGATCAGCTTGAACTGCAGGTCGTCGGGGAGGCCGCCGACATTGTGATGGCTCTTGATGTTGGCTGCGCCCTCGCCGCCGCCGGACTCCACCACGTCGGGGTAGAGAGTCCCTTGCACCAGCCATTCGACCTCACCGGGCTGGCTGTCCCCGGCCGCCTCGGTGACCACCTCGCGCGCCGCGGCTTCGAAGGTACGGATGAACTCGCGGCCGATGATCTTGCGCTTCTGTTCGGGGTCGACCACGCCGGCCAGGTGACCGAGGAACTGGTCGCTGGCATCGACGACTTTGAGCTTCACCTCGGTCACGTCGACGTAGTCGCGTTCCACCTGCTCCGCCTCGCCCTTGCGCAGCAGCCCGTGGTCGACGAAGACGCAGGTGAGCTGGTCGCCGACTGCCCGCTGGACCAGCGCGGCAGCCACCGAGGAGTCCACCCCGCCGGACAGCGCACAGAGCACCTGGGACTTCCCCACCTGCTCGCGGATCTTCTGCACCTGCTCATCGACGATGTTGACCATGGTCCAGGTCTGCCGGCAGCAGGCGATCTCGACCAGGAACTTCTCCAGCACCTGCTGGCCGTGCTCGCTGTGCAGCACCTCCGGGTGCCACTGGACGCCAGCCAGCTTCCGGTCGGTGTCCTCGAACGCAGCCACGGTGGCGCGGGCGGACGTGGCGTTGACCGCGAAGCCTGCGGGCGCGCCGACCACTTCGTCACCGTGCGACATCCACGAACGCAGCGTCTGCGGCAGGCCGGCCAGCAGCGTCCCATGGTCGGTGATGCTCACCTCGGTACGGCCGTACTCGCGCATTCCCGTCTTGGCGACGGAGCCACCCAGCACCTGCGCCATGGCCATGAACCCGTAGCAGATGCCGAAGACCGGCGTTCCGCTGCTGAGCATGGCCGGGTCCAGCTGCGGGGCGCCCGGCTCATACACCGAGGACGGCCCGCCGGACAAGATGATGGCCTTGGGGTTCTTGGCCATGATCTGTTCCACGCTCATCGTGTGCGGAACGATCTCGGAGTAGACCTTGGCCTCGCGTACCCGGCGGGCGATCAGCTGCGCGTACTGCGCGCCGTAGTCGACCACCAGTACCAGGTCATGGTCGTGTGAGCTCATCTGAAAATCGTGCCTCTCGCGGGTCAATGGTCGAGGTCAGATTCTAGTGTCCGGCTCAGCCGAGCGACCGGTTGGCCGCCTCCCGACGGATCCGGGACAGCTCGGCGTTCTGGCTCTTTGCGGCTGTGGTGAAGGAACGGGACTTGTCCCGGAGCGGGTAGGACTTGCCGTCGACCGGCCCGTCCAGCTTGAAGACCTTGGCGTCACCGGGCAGCGGAGTGGTGCCCTTGCTGCAGACGATGTCGGTGGCCGGCAGCCGCCCGGAGAACAAGAAGGTGTCGCCGTACTTCTCCACACACGACGACGGACCGTCGACGTACAACCCGTGCTGGCCCTCGTTGTCGACCGAGACGAACCGGGTCCGGCTCTTGGTGGCGGCATGTGCCGCCGCGGAGCCCTCGAACGACGTCGCCGGGTCACCTTCGGACTGGAACATCAGCATCCGGGGCGCTCCGGTCAGGTCAAGCGTCCGGCCGTTCTGCCGGAACGGCCAGTAGGCGCACTGCGGCACCGAGTTCTGGTAGCCGATGAAGGAATACCGCTTCCCGTCAGCGTCGGCCCGCCGAAGGTAGCCGTTGATGTTGGTCGAGTAGGCGGTGTCGTTGCAGCGGATGATGTCGCCGGCCGCCGGGATCTCCACCTTCTCCTCAGCCGCCTGTGCCTGGGCCTTCGGCCGGCTGGTCACCGAACCGGACGCGGCGCGCTGGATCTGCCAGCCCGCTCCGTTGAGCCGCTTGGCCACGAGCTTATTCAGCCGCCTGGAGTCGGCCGAGCTGAACGTGGCGGGGCTATCCGCCTCCAACCCCACCAGCGCGATGACGAAGCCCGCCTCGATGAAGTCGTTGTCCCGGTAGATCGAGGTCAGCACCACCCAGTCCAGGATCTGCGCATCGGTGACGGGCTCGCCGTTCTTGGTCCGGTGGACCAACGTGCGGCGGATGGACTCGTACCGCTTGCTCACCGCGGCAGCGGTGCTGCCCAGCTCGAAGACGTCGTTGTTACGGGCGATCCAGGGGAACAGCATCTGGTCCCGGCGCCGCTGGAAGGCGAAGGAGTCGGCAGCCGAGTTCGCGTACATGCTGGCGGTCCACTCCATGTTGGAGTCAAGGATGAACCGGCCCACCCGCTTCGGGTAGGTGTCGGCGTACCAGGACCCCAGCCAGGTCCCATACGAGTAGCCGATGTAGTTCACGGTGGAGTGGCCCAGCAGCGCCCGCAGGAAGTCCAGGTCGTAGACGGTCTGCTGAGTGCTGACGTAGCGGCTGAACTCGGTGGAGCTGCATGCCTTCGCCAAGAACCTGGCCGTGGCGACCTCAGCCCGGTGGGTCTGCGGGTTGCGGGCCCGGTGGTCGACGACCTGCGGGAGCTTGTCGATGCTGGCCTGGGTAGCCAGGCAGCGGACGTTCTCGCTGGTGCCGAAGCCACGAGGATCGAAGCCCAGCAGGTCGTAGTCGCGGAACATCGCCGTCTTGCTGATGGCCAACGCCGCCGTCAGCTGGAGCCCCTCGACCCCTGGGCCGCCGGGGTTCGACGTCAGCAGGCCCTTCGACTTGCCGGTCGCCCGGCTGTACGCGATCGACAAGGAGATGTCCCGGTGCCTGGTCGGATTCTTCCAGTCCATCGGCACCTTGACCGTGGTGCATCGGGTAGTGGGTGCCGAGGCGACGTTGTCCTTGACCGCGGCGTCGAAGTCGCAGGGGGACCAGGAGATCTTCTGCTTCAGGTACTTCGCCGGTACGGCGACCGGGCCCGCTTCGGCGGCCCGCACGCTGGTCGACGGGGCCGGCGACGCCGGGACCGCCTGGGCCACCGGTCCGGCGATCAGAGCAAGCAGTGTCGGGATCGCCAGCAGGGTCGCCAATCGTCGTGCGCCTGCTGCCATTGGAGCCACTCCTTGTCACGCGCCCGAGACGGGTACGGGTCTGACCGTAGAGAAAGCGCCGGTCAGGTGCAAACCGGGGCGCCCCATCTGGACCTCCAGCGGTGGTGGTCGGGTCGCGGGAAGGGTTCAGGCCCGACCGCTCCGCTTCAGGACCCGAAGGGCGCCGACCATGGCTGCGACATAGCCGCGTGCGGACAGGCCGAGGCTCGGCGCAATGGGAATCAGGGACTGGGTGGCCACCGACTGCACGTCAACGAACCGACGGAGCCCCTCCTTGCCCTGTCGCCTGCCTATCCCGGACGACTTCATTCCACCCATCGGGGCGTCGATGCTGCCGAAGCTGGCGGCGAAGCCCTCGTTGACGTTGACCGTGCCGCAGCGGATCCGAGCCGCCACCCGCCGGCCGCGGGCCGGGTCGGAGGTCCAGACGCTGGCGTTGAGCCCGTACTCGGACTCGTTCGCACGGGCGATCGCCTCCGCCTCGTCGGCCACCGGGAACAGGCTGACCACGGGCCCGAAGGTCTCCTCCGTACAGCAGGCCATGGTGGGCGTGACTCCGGTGAGGATCGTCGGCTCGTAGAACAACGGTCCGAGGTCGGGCCGCTGCCGACCCCCGGTCAGCACCTGGGCGCCCTGGCTGCGGGCGTCCTCAACATGGGCGACCACCCGGTCGAGCTGGCTGGTGCTGATCAGGCAGCCCATGTCGTAGTCGAAGGCCAACCCGCGCCCGAGCACCAACTCGTTGGTCCGGGCGGTGAACTCGGAGCAGAACTGGTCGAACACCGACTGGTGGACGTAGATCCGCTCCGCCGCCACGCACAGCTGCCCGGCGTTGGCGAAACTGGCCCGGACCGCGCCGGCCGCCGCCGCCGCCACATCGACATCGTCCAAGACCAGCATCGGGTTCTTGCCGCCGAGCTCCAGCGAGCACCCGATCAGCCGGTCGGCGCAGCGAGCCGCCACGGCTCGTCCCGTGCGGGTGGATCCGGTGAAGCAGACGTAGTCGGACTGGTCGATCACTGCGGGCCCGACCCGATCGCCGTCGCCGTTGACGACCTGCCACAGCCCGGCGGGCATGCCGCTTTGCTGCAGCAGCTCCACCGCAGCCAGCGAGACCAGCGGGGTCCGCGCGTCGGGTTTGAGCAGCACGGCGTTGCCGGCCACGAGCGCGGCCAACCCGTCGGAGATGGCCATCGTGAGCGGGTAGTTCCAGGGCGCGATCACACCCACCAGCCCTTTCGCCACCTGGTATCGGTCGATCCGGGTGAGGAGCGGGAACATCCCCCGGCCCCGCTCGGGGTGGAGGTACCGCCGCGCGGTCCTGCCGTAGTAGCGGGCGGTGACGGCGACGTGCAGCACCTCCTCCGAGGCACTCACCCGGGACTTGCCCGACTCCAGCTGGAGCAGGTCGACGATCCGGTCGAGGGCACTCAGCAGCTGATCGTGGAAGTCCAGCAGCACCTGGGCTCGCTCCTCCACCGGCCGCGCAGCCCACTCCCCCTGCGCCGCCCGCGCCAGGTCTGCTGCCGCCGCCACCTCGCTGTCGGTCGAGGTCGGCACCTGGGTCAGCAGCTGACCGTCAAACGGCGAACGGACGGGGAAGGCGGGGCCGGTGCCGAAAACCCGGTGCGCCAGGTGGTCCCACTGCTCGGCGCGAAGTCGCTGATCCTCTGGTGAGCGGGCCCCGGCCGTCATGGGTCCAGCGTAGTGGCGTACGTCACACCGCGGGCCTGGAACGATTCGCCCGTTCCGGCGCCGGGGGGAACCCGTCAGCGCGACTCGGCGATGGCCTCGTGGTGACGGACCACCTCGGCCACCACGAAGTTGAGAAACTTCTCGGCGAACTCTGGGTCCAGCTTGGCTTCCATGGCCAGCGACCGGAGGCGGGAGATCTGCTGCGCCTCCCGGGCTGGGTCCGCTGCCGGCAGGCCGTACTGCGCCTTCAGCTCGCCGACCTGCTGGGTGATCTTGAACCGCTCGGCCAGCAGATGAACCAGCGCCGCATCCATGTTGTCGATGCTCATCCGCAGCCGCGACAGTTCCTGCATCACCTCATCACTCACGGTGCCAGCCTACGGTTTGCGGGGCGGCGGCGTGTTCCAGGTCTGCCAGATCGATGGCAGGAACCTCCCCGCGGTCGGCGCTCAGCCCGGTCGTGCCGTCGGCTTTCGCCTCCAAACTCATGTGATGTCTACCACCGGACGGGGTCTCGGGTGGACCTAGTGCGCCGTCGACCACTGTGATCCTTGGTCTGATACCAGTTTGTGTGCAGCACCGGGCCGACGGCTCGAGACCTGTCGGGTATACGCCTGCTGGGAGGGCAAAAAGTTCTCCTGGCACCAATAATGGCGGCTAATACCAGTCCGAATCGCGGGTGAGGACCTGCCGCCACCGGCCCGGCGACCTATTGACCGGGCATTCATCGACGCTTTCCGGCGGGGAGACAACCCCCCAAAAAGGGCCTATGGTTATGGCATCGGGGGATGATCGGTTAGACCAGTGTAGAGAAATTGATCTTGGTCCCGATCCTCACATTGCGTGAGGCGAGACGCACCATGGATGCGTCGACAAATGAGCTGGCCGGCATGGGTCCCGTGCGTCCAGCTTAGCGGCGAGGTCGCCGCAAACCGCCACACCGATGTACACAACCGGCGCGCACGTACCGAAGGTCTGCCCGGACCAGGTGCTCGTGCCGATGTGAGCAGTAGCAACTGCGCTCGGTGGACGGAATCCCCGCAACACCGAATTGTGGAGTGTCAATCATGGCCAGACCGGCCCACGACTACGCACGAGTCGACAAGCACGTGCCAGTTACCCGACGCGCAGAGACGAACAACCCTTATTCGCCAGTGATGATCTTGCTGTCACTGATCGCCACCTTGGGTATTCTCTTCTACGCTCAGTTCCTACTGAACCCGGCCAACCGCGGCGATCTGCTGCCTTATTCGTTGGTCATCATCGCCGAAGTCATCTTGGTGACGCATGCGTTGCTCTCGATGTGGACGATCCTGTCCGGCGCCAAGAGCCCGCGAGACTTCGCGTTCCACAACGCCAAGGAGTTCCTGTTCGACCCCGAGCTGAATGAACGGCTCGGCGTCACGGACCTCCCGCATCTGTGGCCGGTGCTCATCAACGGCCAAGAGGTCGACGTGGACGTGTTCATCACCGTCTACGGCGAGGAGCTCGCCAAGATCAGGGCGACAGCCACCGCCGCACTGGCGATCCACGGCAAGCACCGTACCTGGATCCTGGACGACGGCCGATCGGACGAGGTCAAGGCGATGGCCGCCGAGCTCGGCTGTCACTACGTGCGCAGGCTCAGCAGCAACGGCGCCAAGGCGGGCAACGTGAACTATGCGCTGTCCATCGCCAAGGGCGACTACTTCTGCATCTTTGACGCAGACTTCGTTCCGGAGCGGGAGTTCCTGCTCGAGACGGTTCCCTTCTTCGTCCACTCCAATGTCGCGTTCGTGCAGACCCCGCAGACCTACGGCAACCTGGTCAACCTGGTCTCCCGTGGCGCCGGCTACATGCAGGCCGTCTTCTACAAGTTTGTTCAGCCGGGCCGCAACCACTTCAATGCCGCCTTCTGTGTTGGCACAAACGTGATCTTCCGGCGGGCTGCGATCAACGACGTGGGCGGTATCTACACCGACTCCAAGTCTGAGGACGTCTGGACCTCGCTCAAGCTGCACGAGAACGGCTGGCGCTCGGTGTACATCCCGAAGACTCTCGCAGTCGGCGATGCACCGGAGACGATTGAGGCCTACACCAAGCAGCAGCTGCGCTGGGCTACCGGCGGGTTCGAGATCATGCTGACCCACAACCCGCTGAGCCCGCGGCGCAAGCTGACCAGCGACCAGCGCATCATGTACCTGGTCACCGCAACGCACTACCTGACAGGAATTGCGCCTGCGCTGCTGCTGCTGGTTCCCCCGCTGGAGATCTTCTTCGATCTACGACCGGTGGACCTTGGCACCTCCTTCACCACCTGGTTGCTGTTCTACGCAGGCTTCTACGTGATGCAGATCCTGTTGGCCTTCTACACCCTTGGATCCTTCCGCTGGGAGGTGCTGATGCTGGCCTCGGTGTCCTTCCCGATCTACATCAGCGCGCTGCTGAACGCCATCTCCGGCAAGGAACAGAAATGGCATGTCACCGGCAGCAAGACGCAGGCGCAGTCACCGTTCAACTTCATGATCCCTCAGGTCCTCACCTTCGTGTTCTTGCTGCTGACATCAGGCGTGGCGATCTGGCGCGACGTCGACAACACCCTGTTCACCCTGGCCACCGCCTGGAACCTGATCAACACGTTCATCCTCGGCGCCTTCATGGTCGTCGCCTTCCGGGAGAGCTGGCGGATCAAGCACCCGCAGCCCACTCCGGCCGACTCCGAAGTTGCCGACAAGCCGGCTCATCTGACCACGGTCATCGTTCCGCGGGAGCTGGAGCAGTCCCTTGGCGTGCCGGCCGAAGACATCGTGCTCGACGGCGCCGTACGCCCAGTCGAAACGTACGCACCGACCCGGGCTGCCGTGAACGGCGACCATCCCGAACTCGCGGTGAATGGTGACCATCCTGACTTCGCAACTATCAATGGGGCAGCGCCGAAGCGCGCCGAGAAAGAGGTACTTCCGTCATGACCTGGATCAATAGACTCAGATTGTTCGGCGGCGTGCTCGCTGTCATCCTGCTCGTTGCCATACTCACCCTTATCTTCAACCAACGCCAGACCAAGGTGGCCAGCGTCAATGCCACCGTGAGCGCCGACCAGTACGACCTCGCCGCCGCCTACGGCGGTACCATCACCAAGCAGTTCGTCAACGAGGGCGACTCGGTGAAGAAGGGCGACAAGCTCTTCACAGTGCAGAGCGTTGCGCTGCAGCAGGACGTCAACCAGGGCCTGGACATCACCAGCACCGATGCGTACGACGTCAACCAGAAGAAGGGCGTGCTCACCTACAAGGCCGTCGTGGACGGTGACCTGACCTCGCTGAAGGCCAAGCTGGGCAACACTTTGGCCACCGGCACGCCGTTCGGCACCATCACCGTTGGCGGCACCCAGTTCGTGACCGCGGACTACCTGCTGTCGCCGCGTGACTACGAGCGCGTTCAGAAGGGCGCCGAGGTCTCCGTGCTGCTGCCGAACAACCAGAGCGTGATCGGGACCGTCGCCTCCACCAAGGTGCAGACCAACGCCGGCCAGGCCCAGACCCAGGTCAGGGTCACCAGCGACAGCCTCGCCGAACCCGACCTGGATGCGCTGACCAAGCCGGGAACCCCGGTTACGGCCACGCTGAACCTCCGCGACGACGGCCCGCTCGCCGGCGTCAGTGACGTGACGTTCAACTTCCTCCGACAGATCGGACTCAGATGAGTTTTCGGCTTATCCGAAAGCCCTCTAGTAGCAGGCGCAGGTCGGCCGGTGCCATGATCATCGCCTCGGCGTTGATCATGGTCACCGGGACGGCGGCCTGCACGCCGTCCAGTCCCTCGCAAGACAATGGATCAGCCGGCAAGTCCACCGGAGTCGAGGTCTTCTCCGAATCGCAGGTCAAGCCGCTGGTCGACAACATCGTGCACAAGACGGTGAAGGAGCTGCCGACCAAGCGGCTCGCCGACGGCTTGATGCCGCCGACCAACCGGTGGTTCTCCGGGCTGGTGTTCGGCGACGAGCCGCAGCCGGTGTTCCCGCTGCCGTTGTCATTCGGTCTTACCGAAACGGGCTTCGCCTTCGGACTCCCGACAGTGAGCGCCACCGAGAAGAACATCGCCGGAGGCTTCAAGCCCGACGTCACCGTCGACACCGGCGCACGCTCGGCCCAGGTCAGTGGGTACGACACCGCGACCGTCACCATCGCGGGGTTGGACAGCTCCGGTACGGTGCAGGGCCACACCACGATCGCGCAGGGCTCGCCGTTCGTCAGCTACACAGCCGCCGCCAAGTCCACCGTGACCACCGCACTGACCTTCGCCAAGACCGGCAGCTTCTGGACCGCGGAGTCCGGCGACGTCGCCTACGGCCTGGTCGTCAGTGACGGGTCGGTGTCCGGCAACAAGATCGAGCTGGACAAGGACGGCACCGCCAGCTTCTTCGTCATCCCGGCTGACGGGTCGGCCGAACAGCTGGCCGGCCTGGCCGCGCACCGGGTCACCGGCAGCTCACTGGCGTACGAGGTGGACGACGATCAGGTAAGCACGACGATCACCTACCAGAGCAAGGGTGACACTGCCTTCGCGCGGATGCCGCACCAAGCCGCAGCTGGTGGTTCCGATGACGGCTGCGATCTGGGTAGCTATCCGAGCATCTACGGCACCATGGTGCTGTGCTCAGGTACCGAGCTCTCCTGGACGGCCCCGCTGTCGAACCCGACCAGCCAGCTTGACCTGAGCAAGATCACCGATGATCAGCGCGCGTCGCTGACGACTCAGGTGACCAAGGACATCGCTGCCACCCCGGCGTTCCCGGCTGACACCTACTTCGGTGGCAAGGCTCTCTATCGGTCAGCGATGCTGCTCCAGCTGGCACAACAGCTGAAAGCGGACGGACCTGCGTCCGATATGCGCACCATGCTCGTCGCCGAGCTGAAGAAGTGGACGGACCCGAAGGGCTGCGACAAGCGGGACGCCTTCTGCTTCGTGTATGACGAGCAGGGCAAGGGAATCGTCGGTCTGACGCCGTCCTTCGGCAGTGACGAGTTCAACGACCACCACTTCCACTACGGCTACTTCCTTTATGCAGCAGGTGTTGTGGCTCAGGACGACCCCGAGCTGGCGAAGCAGTTCGCGCCTGTGATGAACCTGTTGGCTGCGGACATCGCCACCTCCGGCGGGAAGGGTGCCTTCCCGGACCTGCGGACGTTTGATGCGTACGCCAGCCACTCGTGGGCGTCGGGGACGTCCCCGTTCGCCGACGGGAACAACCAGGAGTCGAGCTCGGAAGCCATTACGGCCTGGACCGGTCTGGCCCTGTGGGCCAAGGCCAGCGACAACGCTGCACTGCGGACGCAGGCCACCTGGATGCTTTCCAGCGAGGCACAGTCGGGGTTGGCGTACTGGACGAACTTCGACCAGTCGGAGCCGGTCTACTCCGGCTACGGCCACAAGATCGTACCGCTGAACTGGGGCGGCAAGCGTGACTACGCCACCTGGTTCTCACCGGAGCCGGCCGCCATGCTGGGGATCCTGGTGATCCCGATGAGCCCGGCCTCGACCTACCTGGGCGGGGATGCGGAACGGATCAAGGCGAACGTGGCAGAGGCCACCGGTGGCCGGTTCGACCAGAAGTTCGGTGACTACCTGCTGATGTACTCGGCCTTGGCGGGCGAGCAGGAACGGTCAGCGGCGCTGGCTGCAGCCCAGAAGCTGGACGCCAAGTGGATCGACGACGGCAACAGCCGTTCCTACATGCTCGCGTGGTTGATGAGCTCGGGCGACTGAAGCTCGGGGGAAGCCCCTTGACCACGCGGTAAGCCTGGCGGTCGCTTTCGGTGGGTGGCCGCCAGGATCGGGCACGACGCTATCTCAGTGTTGAGGTAGCGTCGTTCTGCCGTCTCCGGGACGTGCCCGCGTCGCGCTTCAACAGTGGTACCGCACGACGGCGCCAGCTGGATTTCTCCAGCTGGCGCCGTTGTTGTTGCGTCAAGATCATCTCGAGCTGTGCTCAGCAAGCCTCAGTTGATCGTGACCAGTGTGCCCCGACCATTCCGGTACTCCACGAACCCGGCGTAGGTGGAGTTGCCGAGCCCCGACCAGTCGGCTGTCAGCGTGATCGGCGTCCGCGCCTTGGCTGGTGCGTTGGACGGCGTCACCGTGAAGTTCCCAGCCGCTGTTCCTCCGACCATGGATGCCTGGTAGGTGAACGGCGTGGAGGTGGTCCCCGGAGCGTCGGCGTAGCCGGCGACAAGCGCTAGGTACTCGCCTGGCTCCGGCGCCGCCAGCGCCACTGTCTCGTTGACCGCAGAGGACGCCGAGTAGTCCACCACAACGTACCCGGCAGGCGTACGCCGATAGACCGTGAGATCCATATCGGCGGCAGCGTTCAGGCTCCTGATGGAGAACTGGACCGCTTTGGTGCCGGCCGGGACGGTGAGTGGGTACTGGAACGAGTCGGTGTACTTCGCCTCGCCGGTCGTCGCAGGACCACTGGTCAGACCGTAGACCTTGACCGGGAAGGTGCCGTCAAACGCCGGGACCACCTCGTACCGGATGGACCCGACCATCCCCGTGCCGCTGATCGCCGCCGGCGCCACGAGCTCCTCCGGGGTGACCGCAATGGGGCTGCGTACCTCTGTCTTGGAGCCCTTCCAGGTCAGGAAGCCGGTGGCCGCCGTGCTGTAGGGGGCCGACTTTCGGGTGAAGGTCACGGTGAACGACTTCGTCTGACCGGCCCGGTCGAAGTTGAGGACCGACGGGGTGACTTTGACCTTGATTCCGGGGACGGAGACGGTGGCGCGGTAGCGGCCCGGCTTCACGGCCGTAACTTTACGGGTGACGGTCTGCTCCCCGAGGAGCTGGCCGATCGCGATCGATGGGGCGTTGAAGTCGCTCGGATCCACCGCCTTGACCCCCGTCTTGGTGTCGACCCCGATGCCGCCGAGGTAGCCGAGCCAGTTCGTGACCGAGGACGTGTAGACCAGTCCCGGGTTGAACATCTTCGATGGCGTCACCTCACCGGCTCCCTGCGCAAACGGGTCGGTATTAGCTGCGCCGGTGGCGGTCCGGGTGTTCTGGGCGGTGGTCATCAGCGCTGACTTGATCTTCATCGGCGACCACTTCGGGTGTACTCCCTGACCGAGGAAGAGCGCCGCCAGACCGGCGATGTGCGGTGCCGCCATCGAGGTGCCGGAGTAGAAGTCGAAGTCACGTCCCTTGTTTGACGGCGGCGCGACAGCGGCCAGGATGCTGACCCCGGGTGCGGCGATGTCAGGCTTCAGCAGGTCACCCGTGCTGGAGGTCGACGGCCCCCGTGAGGAGAAGTCGGCGATCTGCGGATACGGCAGCGCGACGCGGGTCGAGTTGCCCGGCTGGAGCGTTGCAGTGGCCCCGGCGGTGCCTGCGTACGACTTCACTGTCAACGATGCGGGCGGGTTGAGATGCACGGTGGGCACGGTGTGGACGTCACCGTCCAGGGTGTTGTGGGCCAGGTTGGCGAGCACCATGCCCAGTCCGCCGGCACGCTTCACCTCCGCCGACTTGGCCACCCGGTCGACCACGCCACGGTCACAGACCACGATCGTGCCGGCCACCTTGGCCGGGTCGAGGGTGCCGGGCGCGCAGAGGGCGGCGTTCCCCTCGGTCGCTCCCGTGGCCTTCATCGATGCGGCCGTCAGCAGCGGCTTCGGACCAACCGTGGCCCGGACCGTGGTGCTGCTGCCGGCGTACCTCTTGCCGTCGCCGAGGACCACGGTGCCCTCGTACGGTGCCACCGTACTGGCTGCGACGGTGGTCACCCAGGGGGCGGTGTTGTCCAGGGTTGAGGCACCGGGACCTCGGTTGCCGGCAGATGCGGCTACGAAGATCCCTGCTGACGCCGCCGACATGAAGGCGAGGCCGACCGGGTCCATCGGGGACGACTCCTGGGCACCGCCGATCGAGTAGTTGATCACATCGACGCCGTCGGCGACGGCCGCCTCGATGGCGGCGACCAGGTCGGAGGTCAGACCGCCCGACCGCGCCGGGTCGCTCGCCTCCCAGAGTGCCTTGTAGACGGCGATCTTGGCTGCCGGCGCGACCCCGGAGATCTCCCCGTACTCGATGCCATCGATGCTGGCTGCGACATTGCTGTTACCGGCTGCCGTCGAAGCAGTGTGGGAGCCGTGACCGCCACCGTCGCGAGGCGAGACGTACTCCTCCGGCGCCAGCTCAACCATGGAACGGTAGCCCTCGCCAAAGTAGCGGGCGCCGATGATCTTGGTATTGCAGTCCGAGGCGACGAACTCCTCGCCAGTCTGGCATTCGCCGGTGAAGGTGCTGCCGTCGGACTTGTTCATGATGATCTTGGTACCGACCCGGTACGGCCGGAATGGGTCGCGCCGAGTTGGCGGTGCATCGCCCAGACCGGAACCCTGGAACGACTTTCCCTCCGGCCAGATGCCGCTGTCGATCACTCCGACGACAACACCTCTGCCTGCCTCGGCCTTTCCGCCAAGCTCGGACCAGACTCCGTTCTTGCCCGGAAGTTTCAAAAAGTCCACCGAGTTCTTGTCGTCGGTGGCCCTGCGGACAGTGTCCTTGACCACCGAGACCACACCGGCGGTCCGCTCCAGCTTGCGGGCCTGAGCGGGAGTGAGTGTGGTGGTGAAGCCGTTCAGACTCACTGAGTAGCGCTTGCCCGGTCTGGCGCCGACCCGAGCAGCGATCTTGTCCTGCTCGCCCGTCAGGTACTGCTTGTACTTCTTCGCCTCGGCGCTGGTGACGTCGACCTTGCGGCCGTCGACAGGTCGGGTCGCCTTCAGGCCCTTGATGTCCCCGTCGTAGGAGGCCACCGGGTCCTCGGCAAGGGAGACGACGTAGCGGCCGGGCGCGACCGTTGCCGCAAGCGGATCGTCAGGTTGGTCGGGCCCGGCCATCGCCGCCGACGTGGAGCCGACGGTCAGAGCCAGGGAGAGGGTGGTGGCCATCAGGACCACGCGTGGAGATGGGGACGGGCGAGGCACAGGTTCCTCCAGGAATTGCCGAGCCGACGGGGGGATCGGAAGCGTGATGCTTAGCCGCGCGAATCATCGCTGACCGTATCCAGCATCGGAGCAGATTTTGACACGACGACGAGAATGGCTGACATGAGGGTGCCTGTGCTGTGCGTAGTGATGCTGCTTGCCGTGGCGTCGGCCTGCGCATCCGGTGGCGGCTCAGGGCCGGCCGAACCGTCCGAGACCGCCGCGACGCCGACCAGTACAGGCACCGGCTCGCAGCCGAACCCGCCGGACAGCCCCGCCTCGGCGCGCGGGACTCGTCTGACCATCGTGTTCGACGACGGCAGCGGCGCCACGTCCACCTGGCAGCTGACCTGCGACCCGGTGGGGGGCGACCACCCTCAACCCGAGGCGGCTTGCGCGGCACTCCAACGCAGCGCGTCCACTGCACTTCCGCCGGTACCCAAGGACCGGGCCTGCACCCAGATCTACGGCGGACCGCAAAAGGCCACTATCACCGGGACCTGGCAGGGCCGAGCGGTGAACAGCCACTTCTCCCGGGTCAACGGGTGCGAGATAGCACGCTGGGATGCGTTGGCCGGGCTGCTGCCAGACGGCAAGAGCTGATCGAGGTCACCTCCGCACGGTGTCGGGGCCGGTACTCCACCCACGAACCTTGCACTTCACCCACGTTATAACGTGCGTGGAGTACC
>JAOPXN010000068.1 GCA_025965155.1 Propionibacteriaceae bacterium | reverse complement strand
CATGTTCCACGAGGTCGGCCACGCCCTGCACGGGCTGTTGTCCGAGGTCACCTACCCCAGGGTGTCCGGCACCGCCGTCGCCCGAGACTGCGTCGAGTACCCCTCGCAGGTAAACGAGATGTGGATGACCTGGCCGCAGGTGCTCAGCAACTACGCCCGCCATATCGACACCCAAGAGGTCCTGCCCGCCGAGCTGCTGAGCCGAATTGAGGAGGCGTCGACCTTCAACCAGGGTTTCGAGACGGTGGCCTACCTTGGCGCGACGGTCATCGACCTGGCCTGGCACCGGCTTACCCGGGACCAGGTGGCAGCCCTGGACGAGGACCTCAGCACCTTTGAGGCCGAAGTGCTCCGCAGGGTCGGGCTTGACCTTCCGACCGTGCCGCCGCGCTATCGGAGTAGTTACTTCAATCACATTTTCGCCGGCGCATATTCGGCTGGCTATTACTCCTATATCTGGAGCGAGGTGCTCGATGCCGACACCGTGGAGTGGTTCCGCGAGACGGGTGGTCTGAGTCGGGAGCGTGGTGAGACGTTCCGTCGGGCCTTGCTCTCACGCGGCGGCAGTGCGTCGGAAATGTCCTATTTTGCTGATTTTCGAGGTCGCGGGCCCGATATCGGACCCCTCCTGCATCGTCGAGGCCTGTCGGAGGGTTCTGAGGGCCAGCCGGGTTCGGTGGTCAGGCACGAGTCGGGCGAGGGAGATGTTTACTGATAATTCTCCAAGTAACCCGAATTTGCACTTTCGCTCAACCCGGTTGATCTGAAACAGTAGGGCACAACAGTTCAACCATCATCTCGGGGATCGATTGGGGGGCAGGTGACGACTGATCTCAGTCACCTGCGCGTCATCCACGACCTCGTGGCTGCTGCGCAGGGCGGCGATACGCACGCAATGGAAGATCTCATCTCGACGCTTCGTCCGGTGGTTTACCGGTACTGTCGAAGCCGGTTGACAACTTATCCCGGTGGGCTGGATGCGGCCGATGACGTAGCGCAGGAAACCTGCATGGCTGTCTACCGGATTGTGCCTCGCTACCAAGACACCGGCCGCCCCTTCACAGCGTTGGTCTTCGCAATTGCCGCCAACAAGATTGCCGACGCGCAGCGAGGTTTCTCCCGCTCGGCTGTGCTTGTCGACGAAATTCCCGAACAGACCGAGCCCTCGCCGGGTCCGGAGGAACGGGCGATGACGTCGGTGAATTTTCGCGTAGCCAACCAGCTCATCGACCGGTTGCCGTGCAAGATGCGCGAGGTCCTGGTACTGCGTGCCAGTGGGGTGAGCGCCGAGAACGTGGCTGAACGGCTGGGTATGAGTGCCGGCACCGTACGGGTCACCCATCACCGGGCAGTGGCGAAGCTGAGGAAGCTGGTGGAGGAGTCCGACGAGCACCAGGACCTATTTCGCCGAGGGCATCTCGCCGCTGCTTCCTGACCGCTGAGTCGTGCCCGGGGCAGGTATCCGGGCACCGACTCGGCGACCGCCGACCTTGGTGGGCATCGTTTTCCCGGCTGCGACAGGTGTGCCACAGCCGCCGGGGGAGGGCTCGGTGGATTCAAGACCGCGCGGGAGGCGTACCGGGACGGGACTACGATGATGGTTCTCCCTCGTACGTGAAAGGCCTTCCGTGTCGCTGCCCCCCTCTGACCTCACCGCCGCGGGTGTCCCCGAACCCTTCGCCACTCTCGGCCTGACCTTCGACGACGTTCTGCTGCAGCCGTCGCAGAGCGAGATCATCCCCTCCGAGGTGGATACGAGCTCACGTGTCTCCAAGCGCATCTCGGTCAAGATTCCGCTGCTCTCCTCACCGATGGACACCGTCACCGAAGCGCGGATGGCGGTGGCCATCGCCCGCCAGGGCGGACTCGGTGTGATCCACCGCAACCTGTCCATCGAGGACCAGGCTCATCAGGTCGACGTGGTGAAGCGGTCGGAGGCCGGCATGGTCGACGAACCGATCACGATCTCGCCTGAGGCCACCATCGGCGAGGCGGACGCCATGTGCGGCCGTTACCGGATCTCCGGCGTGCCTGTCGTTGACCGCGACATGCGGTTGCTTGGCATCGTGACCAACCGTGACATGCGGTTCGAGAGCGATCCGAGCCGGCTGGTCGGCGACGTGATGACCAAGATGCCGTTGGTCACCGGCCACGTCGGCATCAACGGCGAGGACGCGATGAGGCTGCTGGCCCAGCACAAGATCGAGAAGCTCCCGCTGGTGGACAGCCAGGGACGTCTCAAAGGACTGATCACCCTCAAGGACTTCGTGAAGTCCGACCAGTACCCGCATGCCTCCAAGGATGACCAGGGGCGGCTGCGGGTGGCCGCAGCCGTCGGCTTCTTCGGGGACGCCTGGAAGCGCGCCATGGCCTTGATCGAGGAGGGGGTCGACCTGCTCGTCGTTGACACCGCCCACGGTCACTCCCAGGGAGTGCTCGACATGGTTCGCCGGCTCAAGGCGGACAGTGCCGCCGCCAACGTGGACATCATCGGCGGCAACGTCGCCACCTATGCCGGCGCACGGGCCTTGGTGGAAGCCGGTGTGGACGGCGTCAAGGTTGGTGTCGGCCCGGGATCCATCTGCACCACCCGGGTGGTCGCCGGGGTGGGCGTGCCTCAGGTGACCGCCATCCACAACGCCGCCCGCGCCTGCAAGCCGGCGGGTGTGCCGGTGATCGGCGACGGCGGTCTGCAGTACTCCGGGGACATCGCGAAGGCACTCGTGGCCGGCGCCGACACCGTGATGCTGGGGTCGTTGCTGGCAGGCTGCGAGGAGAGCCCGGGCGAGCTGGTGTTCATGAACGGCAAGCAGTTCAAGACGTACCGCGGGATGGGTTCGCTCGGCGCCATGGCTTCGCGCGGACGGTCCGCGTCGTACTCGAAGGACCGGTACTTCCAAGGGGACGTCACCTCCGACTCCCAGCTGATCGCTGAGGGCATCGAGGGCCAGGTGCCGTTCCGCGGTCCGTTGGCGGCAGTGGCCTACCAGCTGATCGGAGGGCTGCGGCAGTCGATGTTCTACACCGGAGCCGCCACCATCGCCGATCTGCAGGAACGGGGCTCCTTCGTCCGGATCACCTCCGCCGGACTGCGCGAGTCGCACCCGCACGACATCCAGATGACCGTCGAAGCACCGAACTACTCGGGCTGATCACAGACCTGTGCAAAGGAGCACCATGTTCGAGATTGGTCGCAGCAAGCGTGCACAGCAGGCTTTTGCGTTTGACGACATCACCATCGTCCCTTCCCGGCGTACCCGGGGGGACTCCGAGGTGTCGCTGTCGTGGCGGATCGACGCCTCCACCTTCGATTTCCCGCTGATCGCGGCCCCGATGGACTCGGTGATGTCCCCGGCCACCGCGATCAAGGTGGGCCAGCTCGGTGGCCTCGGGGTGCTGAACCTGGAGGGTCTGTGGACCAGGTATGACGACCCGCAGCGGCTGCTGGAGGAGATCGCCGCCATCGACGATCCGACCACGGCAACTCGCCGGATGCAGCAGATCTACGCGGAGCCGATCAAGGAGGAGCTGATCGGCAAGCGGATCGCCGAGATCCGGGAGGCGGGCGTACCGGCGGCGGGAGCGCTGTCGCCGCAGAACACCCAGGCCTACGCCAAGGCTGTGGTCGACTCCGGTGTCGACTTCTTCGTCATCCGGGGCACCACGGTGTCGGCCGAGCACGTCTCCTCCGAACTGGAGCCGCTCAACCTGAAGCAGTTCATCTACGAGCTCGACGTGCCGGTCATCGTCGGCGGCTGCGCCACGTACCAGGCGGGGTTGCATCTAATGCGGACCGGCGCTGCCGGCGTGCTGGTCGGGTTCGGCGGTGGAGCCGCCTACACCACCCGTGCCGTGCTCGGCGTCGCCGTACCGATGGCCTCGGCCGTATCCGACGTAGCGGCTGCGCGTCGGGACTACCTGGACGAGTCCGGTGGCCGGTACGTGCACGTCATCGCCGACGGCTCGGTCGGCCGCTCCGGCGACATCGCCAAGGCGATCGCCTGTGGTGCCGACGCAGTCATGGTCGGCTCACCCCTGGCCAAGGCAGAGGAGGCCCCCGGACGCGGGTACCACTGGGGTCCCGAAGCCTGGCACGAGAGCTTGCCGCGCGGTGAACGCGCCAAGTTCGGCACCGTCGGCACCCTGGAGCAGATCCTGCTCGGCCCTTCCACCGTCCCCGACGGCACCATGAACCTGGTCGGAGCCCTCCGCAAGGCCATGGCCACAACCGGCTACAGCGAGGTCAAGGAGTTCCAGCGCGTCGAGGTCGTCGTCGGCTAACCCCCCAGCCCGCCGCCCGGAGGGCTCTGGTTTCCCACGTGTACGTGGGCGGAGTCTGACCGTCAGCGCAACACCAGTTCGGTCATGAGTTCGATCGGTTTAGCGTAGCCAAGGCGGGCACGGGGTCGGTCGTTGAGCTGGTTGGCGACGCGTTGGAGCTCGGCT
>JAOPXN010000061.1 GCA_025965155.1 Propionibacteriaceae bacterium | reverse complement strand
ACCCTGACCTGGTGCCGGTGGCGCCGAGCCGGGAATGGGTCGAGGAGCTGCGCGGCACCCTGCCCGAGCCCCCCACCGAGCGGTTGAAGCGTGTGTCGGCGGAGTGGAAGTTCTCCGAGCTCGAGATGCGGGACGTGGTCAGCGCCGGGGCGCTGAACGCCATTGAAGCGACGGTGGCCGCCGGTGCCTCACCGCAGAGTGCGCGCAAGTGGTGGCTGACCGAGCTGGCGCGTCGGGCCAACGAGCGCGGCGTCGACCTGGAGGACACCGGAGTCACGCCGGCTCAGGTGGCCGAGATCCAGGCATTGGTCGAGGCCGGGACGATCAACGACAAGCTGGCCCGGCAGGTCTTCGACGGTGTGATGGCCGGCGAGGGCACCCCGGCCGAGGTCGTAGCGGCCCGTGGGCTCGCGGTGGTCTCCGACGACGGAGCCCTCGGAACCGCCGTGGACGCGGCCATCGCCGCCAACCCGGACGTCGCCGACAAGATCCGTAGCGGCAAGATCCAGGCCGCGGGTGCGCTGATCGGCACGGTGATGAAGGAGCTGCGCGGTCAGGGTGACGCCGGGAAGATCCGCGAGCTAATCCTCGCCAAGCTCACCTGACCCTCAGGCGGTCCGGGCTGGCCGGCATCAGTGCCGTCCGGCCTGGCCGCATGGCCTTGGGGCCGTCCGGCCCGGCCGGACGCCTTAGTGCTGTCCTGGCGGCCCGTTGGGGTCCCGTCCGGACCGGCCGATTCCGAGGACGATCAGCAGCACCCCGGCCAGAAACACGATCGCGCCGATGACAAGCCACTTGGGGTCGCCGGTCATCACGGAGCCGGGAATCAGATTGGCGCCCTGGCCGATCCAGGTGCCGCCGATCAGCAGCGCGAGCACGCCAAGGCCGGCCAGCAACGGGTTTTTGAACGGTCCGACTCTCATCGGGTGACCTCCAGGATCCGGTCGTCGCCGGGTTGCGGGTCGGCTCGACCATCGGTGTTCGACGTGCTGACGAGTAACCGCTCGCCGTCGGCGGCCACGGTCACCGACCTCAGCCTGCCGTACTCGCCGGTGAAGTAGGCCTTCGGCTTGCCGACATCGGTACCGTCGAGTGGGATCTCCCACAGCCGCCGGCCCCGGAGAGCCGCCATGTACAGCGAGCCCTTCCAGTACGTCAGGCCCGACGGTGACGCCTCGCTGGTCCGCCAGACCACCTTGGGGTCCCGCATGCCTTCGACGTTGCCGGACCCTTCGACGTCCGGCCAGCCGTAGTTCGCTCCCTTGACGATCAGGTTCAGCTCGTCCCAGGTCTGGTCCCCGAACTCGCTGGCCCAGAGCCGGTCGGCGTCGTCGAAGGCAAGGCCCTGAACGTTGCGATGGCCGTAGCTGTACACCTCGTTGTCGAACGGGTTGTCCCTGGCCGGCTTGCCGTCCTGGGTCAGCCGCAGGATCTTACCGGCCAGCGACTTCTTGTCCTGAGCCAGGCTGGTGTCCCCGACCTCACCGGTGCCGACGTACAGCAGGTCGTCCGGACCGACCAGCATCCGGCCCCCGTTATGCCGGAAACCCTTGGGGATCCCGGTCAGGATGGATCTCGGGTCGCCGAGCCGTTTCCCGTCCCAGGCCATCGCCACGATCCGGTTGTCATCAGCCGCGGTGAAGTAGCCGAACACAGTTCTCTCATCCGCGCTGATGGCCAGTCCGAGTAGACCGCCCTCGCCACCGGGCTCGACCTCGGAGATTCGGCGTAGCTCGGTCGCCTTGGACCCGACTACCCGTTTGATCAGTGCGGTGTCCCGCTCGCAGACCAGCAGGCTCTTGTCCTTCAGGGCAACGATGGCCCAGGGAGTGGTCAGCCCGGTCACCAGGTCCCTTGCCTCCGGCTTTCCCAGGACGCGGGTCGGGCTTGCGCTCGGCGCGTTGCTGCCGGCCGAGGTACTGGGGGCAGCCGATGCGCTGGACGGCGCAGCAGTGGGACTGTCCGGACCGGCGGTCAAGGTGACCGGGTTTGGCGCGTTGTCTGCACCGCTGCAGCCGGCCAGACCGCCGCCGACCAGCAGCCCGGCGGAGACGGTCAGAAAACGGCGTCGGGGGAGACTCATCTGCTCAGTCTTCCCGACCCGCCCAAGGCCGGAGAGATTCCGGGGTCAGCTGAACTCGGTGCCATGCAGGATGTCGATGGCCTCCGGCTCGCCCACCAAGCTGACTTCGGCGACGCTGGTACGGCCGTTCGCGAAGAGCATCAGCTCGCTGGGGCGACCGACCACGGTGACAATCGACGAGCCGCTGGCCACCCGAAGCGAGTCGCCTGCGTTTGCTTCCGCCGCCTGCTCGTCGCCATGGAGTCGCTCCAGCACGACTCCGACCTGCGCCCGCCGGAAGAAGGCGCGGCCGAGCAGCTTCAGCCGCCGCCACATCCATTCCTCTTCCTCCTCGGCCAGCAGCCGGGGCGGCAGCGGGTCGTCGCCGGCGCGGCGCACGTCCTCGTGGTGGATGAAGAACTCCGTGGTGTTCGCCGGCTCGTCCACCCCAGGGAAGGCGAAGACGGAGAACCGCGCCGGACCGTTACGCAGCTTCTCGACCAGCTCGTCAAACTCCCACCGCTGCCGGACTTCGGCCATCCGCCGCTCGGTCAGGCCCGCCAGCGGCTTGGCGAGGATGCCGGAGGCGCCGAGCGGGTCGGTCTCGCGGATCCACAGATGGGCCGCCAGGTCGTGAGCATTCCACGGGACGCACAGGGTGGGGGCGTCCGGGCCGACCTTGTCCAGCAGGTCACACAGGTCGGCGCGCTCCGACTTCGCGAAGGTCATGAGCGAAAATCCTAGGACACAAAAACGATCAACCCCCGAGCCGGTCAGCAGGTGGCCGGTCCGGACCGGGAGAATAGGGCCCGTGACCGACCCCATCGACCCCATCGAACCAGCTCCCGGACCCTCCGGCGCGCGCCGTACCTGCTCCGACCCGCTCCCCGACCCGACGGCCACCCTCGACCCGGAAATCGCCTCCTGGCTGAAGCGCGACCCGGAAGGTCTGGTGGCCGCAGTGATCCAGGAGGAGTCAACCTCGGAGGTGCTCATGGTCGGCTGGATGGATGACGAGGCGTTGCGCCGCACCCTGACCACCGGCCGGTCCACCTTCTACTCCCGCAGCCGCGGCGAGTACTGGGTGAAGGGGGAGACCAGCGGCCACCGCCAGTGGGTACGAGAGGTCCGGCTCGACTGCGACGGCGACACGCTGTTGGTGAAGGTCCGCCAGGACGGACCGGCCTGCCACACCGGGACCCGTACCTGCTTCGACGCCAAGGTGCTTCCCGCCGTTGTTACCGATCCCGCAGTCGACACCGATCCCGCAGTCGTCACCGATCCAGCAGGGGAGGGGACCCGATGAGCCCGATCACCCCGGACCTGGACGGGTTCCGGGCCCAGGCCGTCGACCGGCGGGTCATCCCGGTGTACCGGCGAGTGCTGGCCGACGCCGAGACTGCCATCGGGCTGTACCTGAAGCTGAGCCAGAACCGGCCCGGCACCTACCTGCTGGAGTCGGCCGAGCAGGGCGTCTGGTCCCGCTACTCCTTCATCGGCGTGCACGCCACAGCGGTACTGACCGAGTCCGACGGCAAAGCGACCTGGACCGGTCATGCGCCGGTCGGCCTGCCCAGCGGCGGCGACCCGCTCGAGGCGGTCCGGGAGACGCTGCGGCTGCTGCACACCCCACGTGGCCTGGATCTACCTCCGTTCACCTCCGGCCTGGTCGGCTACATCGGCTACGACGCGGTCCGCCGGTTGGAGTCACTGCCCGACTCCAACCCGAAGGACCTGGATATCCCCGAGCTGGCCTTCATGCTGGCTTCCGACCTGGCCGTGCTGGACCAGCACACCGGCGAGGTGTGGCTGGTGGCGAACGCGTTCAACTTCGACGCCACCGATGAGCGGGTCGACGAGGCGTACGCCGACGCGGTCGGTCGGGTGGAGCAGATGGCGGCCGCGCTGACCCAGCCCACCCCCTCTGTGGTGGTCTCGGCCACGACCGACGCGCCGCTGGCGATCCGGCGGCAGCGCAGCGCACCCGAGTTCCAGGGTGCCGTCGCCGCCGCAGTCGAGGAGATCAAGGCAGGCGAGGCGTTCCAGATCGTGGTCAGCCAACGGTTCGAGGTGGACACCACAGCTGACGCGCTCGACATCTACCGCGTGCTGCGGCTGACCAACCCCAGCCCGTACATGTACCTGCTGCGGCTCGACGGCTTCGACATCGTCGGCTCCAGCCCGGAGGCGCTGGTCACGGTGAAAGGCGATACCGCCATCACCCACCCGATCGCCGGCTCCAAGCCGCGAGGCGCCACCCCGGCCGAGGACGCGGCGCTGGAGACCGAGCTGATCAACGATCCCAAGGAGCGCGCGGAGCACGTGATGCTGGTGGACCTGGGCCGTAACGACCTCGGCCGGGTGTGTAAACCCGGCACGGTCGTGGTGGTCGAGTTCATGGAGGTCCGCCGCTACAGCCACATCATGCACCTTGAGTCGACAGTGACCGGCACGGTCGCGGCCGACCGGACCGCCCTGGACGTGGTCCTGGCAGCCTTCCCGGCGGGCACCCTGTCGGGGGCGCCGAAGGTGCGGGCGATGGAGATCATCGACGAGCTGGAGGTCTCCAGACGTGGCCTGTACGGCGGGGTTGTCGGCTATCTCGACTTCGCCGGTGACGCTGACGCCGCCATTGCGATCCGGACCGCGCTGCTCCGCGACGGGGTCGCCTACATCCAGGCGGGCGGCGGCATCGTTGCCGACTCCGTCCCGGCGACCGAGGACCAGGAGAGCCAGAACAAGGCAGCGGCCGTCGTCCGGGCGATCTCCGTGGCTCAGTCGTTCGCGCCCCTCTGATGCGAAACAACTTATGATGCGACAGAACCTGTGAAGCGGCACCGACCCGCGATTGGGGGCCGATCTGCCGTCTTCGCTGGCCTCCTCGCCGGCGGTCTGCTGGGTCTGGTGGCATCGGCGCAGCCCTGGTGGCGGGCCACCGGGGAGGGTGCCGACGTCCCGTTCACCGGCACCGGCTCAACAGCCGGCCTGAGCCAGGCGTTGGTCGTGGTGGCACTGGCTGGAACCGTGCTGATGCTGTCGCTTCGGACCCGCGGCAAGCAGGTGCTCGCGGTCCTGCTGGCGCTGACCGGCTCGGGGATCGTGCTGACCGGGCTGCTGCGGCCGCGCCCCAGCGGCACGGCTGTGCGGACCAAGCTCCGCGAGATCAGCCTGATCGACCAGTACTCCCTCGTGTCCACCGCGTGGCCGTACGTCTACGCGGTGGCTGGGGTGGTCATCTTCGCTGCCGCAGTAACGACGTTGCTCCGCGCACCGCAGTGGCCACAGCGGGCTGCCCGGTTCGAACGGGATACGGGGACGCCCGCGGTGGTCGACACGTCCGACCCGGCCGTCTGGTGGAAGGCGATGGACGCGGGCGTGGACCCGACCCTTGACCCGGCCCAGTCTGAACAAGCCTCGATCGAGCCCCGCCCGGGGGGAAGGGCAGACCGTCCGGGCTCCGAAGTGCCTGGCGCGGTCGACGCCCCCGATGTGCATGAGAACGACGCAGGGGACAGAATGGGGACCAAGCAGCACAAGGATGGACGCCCGGACGCCAAATGAGGAACCTATGACAGAGACGACGAAGCAGCACGTGCAGCATGCTCACCATGGCAAGCATGTCCACCATGGCCGTACGCCCGCTGCCTGGACCGGGGTGACGATCGCCATGATCGCGTTCCTGCTCGGCGGCATCGCGTTGGTGCTGGGTCCGAACTGGGTCCTGTTCTGGATCTCGGCCGCCCTCCTTGCCATCTCGCTGATCGCCACCCGAGTGCTCCAGGTACTCGGGTACGGCGCCGACTGAGGCCAACTGCCAACTGAGAAGGTAACTGTGGGTGCATTAGACGACATCATTGCCGGCGTTCGGGAGGACCTTGCGTCCCGCCAGGCGGCTGTCAGTCTCGACCGGTTGAAGGAACGGGTCCAGCACGTCGGTGACGCGCTCGACCCGCTGCCGGTATTTCGGGGACCCGGCGTCGCGGTGATCGCGGAGGTGAAGCGCTCCAGCCCGAGCAAGGGGGCGCTGGCCGACATCGCGGACCCGGCTGCGCTGGCCTCGGAGTACGAAGCCGGCGGCGCTGCGGCGATCTCGGTGCTGACCGAAGGCCGGCGCTTCGGCGGCTCGCTGGACGACCTGGTCCGGGTACGGATGGCGGTCTCCGTCCCGGTGCTGCGCAAGGATTTCATCGTGACCGCGTACCAGCTGTTCGAGGCTCGCGCCGCCGGGGCCGACCTGGCCCTGCTGATCGTGGCAGCGCTGACCGACTCCCAGCTCGTGGCGCTGATCGAGCGGGCCCAGTCGATCGGCCTGACTCCGCTGGTGGAGGTGCACACCGAGGAGGAGATCCTCCGTGCGGTAGACGCCGGGGCCAAGATCATCGGCGTGAACGCCCGCAACCTGAAGACGCTCGAGGTCGATCCGACCACGTTCGCCCGGCTGGCCCCGAAGATTCCCGACGGCATCGTCCGGATTGCCGAGTCCGGCGTCCGCGGCCCCCACGACGTGATCGAGCTGGCCCGTGCCGGAGCCGACGTAGTGTTGGTCGGTGAGGCCCTGGTCACCGGTCGAGACCCGCGCAGCGGCGTCGCCGACATGGTGGCCGCCGGGGCCCATCCGGCGCTGCACAAGTCCTGACGGCAGCAGCCGGACCGAGAACCGGCTGCTTCGTGGTTCGAGGTCGGTGTAAGGTCCGGGGGGCTGCGTCTGACCAGCCGGGGCTGTACGTCTGATTGAGCGAAGGAAGTAACGTGTCACTTCACCCTCCGGCCCAACTGCCGGACGCGTCCGGTCATTTCGACCGGTTCGGCGGAAAGTTCGTCCCCGAGGCGCTGTACGCAGCGTTGCAGCAACTTGAGCAGGCGTTCCAGGCAGCTCAGGTGGACGCGGACTTCAAGGCCGAGCTGGCCGACCTGCTGACCAATTACACCGGGCGCCCTACCCCGATCACCGAGGCCAAGCGGTTCTCCGCCGAGGCGGGTGGCGCCCGCATCCTGCTCAAGCGTGAGGACCTCAACCACACCGGCTCGCACAAGATCAACAACGTCCTCGGCCAGGCCCTACTGACCAAGCGGATGGGCAAGACCCGGGTCATCGCGGAGACCGGCGCCGGCCAGCATGGCGTGGCCACCGCGACCGCGGCCGCCCTGTTCGGCCTGGACTGCACCGTCTACATGGGTCGAGTCGACACCGAGCGGCAGGCGCTCAACGTCGCCCGGATGCGGCTCCTCGGCGCCGAGGTGATCGCCGTCGAGTCCGGCACCCAGACGCTGAAGGACGCCATGAACGACGCCATGCGGGACTGGGTGGCGTCAGTGGACCACACGCATTACCTGATTGGGACCGTCGCCGGCCCGCACCCGTTCCCGATGATGGTGCGCGAGTTCCAACGGGTGATCGGCACCGAGGCCCGCGCACAGCTGCTGGACCGCTACGGCAGGCTGCCGGATGCGGTCGCCGCCTGCGTCGGCGGCGGCTCCAATGCGCTCGGCATCTTCGCGGACTTCATTCCCGACACAGACGTCGCGCTGTACGGGTTCGAGGCCGGGGGCGACGGGATCGAGACCGGGCGGCACGCGGCCACCATCTCCAACGGTGAGGTCGGCGTCCTGCATGGGATGCGTACCTATGTTCTGCAGGACGAGGACGGCCAGACCCGGGAGTCACACTCCATCTCGGCCGGTCTCGACTACCCGGGCGTCGGCCCGGAGCACTCCTGGCTGGCGCACACCGGCCGGGCGCACTACGAGCCCATCACCGACGCCGAGGCGATGGACGCGTTCGCGCTGCTGTCTCGTACCGAAGGCATCGTGCCCGCGATTGAGTCCTCGCATGCCCTGGCGGGCGCGATCAAGCTTGGCCGCCGGTTGGAGCGCATTAACGGCGAACCGCCGCTGATCCTGGTGAACCTGTCCGGTCGCGGCGACAAGGACGTCGACACGGCGATCAGCTGGTTCTCCATCGACACCTCCGGGGTGCCCAGCAGCGAGCAGGAGAACACCGCGCAGGAGGCCCGGACCGCCGACGACCCCAGCCTGGGCGAGCTCGGAAAGGGCGATGTTGCATGAGTATGGCTGGCACGAGCATGGATCGGGGCCGCAGCGGCACGGTTCTGGCCGACATCCGCGCCGGCGGCCGGGGCGCCCTGGTGGGCTACCTTCCGGTCGGCTACCCGAACGTGGAGATCTCCCTGGCCGCGCTCCGCGCGTTGACGGGTGAGGGCGACTCGCCCGGGGTTGACCTGGTCGAGGTCGGGCTGCCGTACAGCGACCCGGTGATGGACGGTGCCACCGTGCAGCGGGCCGGGACGCGGGCGCTGGAGCGGGGCGTCCGTACCCGCGACGTGTTCCGCGCCGTCGAGACGGTGGCGGGCACCGGCACCACCGCGGTGGTGATGACCTACTGGAACCTGGTGGAGCGGTACGGGGTCGATGCGTTCGCCCGCGATCTGGCCGCCGCCGGCGGCGCCGGCATCATCACCCCCGACCTGACGCCCGACGAGGCCGAGGGATGGCTGGCAGCGTCCGACGCCCACGGGCTGGACCGCATCTTCCTGGTTTCGCCGTCCTCGACCGACGCACGGCTGGCGAGCACGGTCGCGGCCTGCCGCGGCTGGGTCTACGCCACCTCGGTGATGGGCGTCACCGGCGCCCGCGTGAACACCTCGTCGCTGGCACCCGAGCTGGTCCGACGGGTCCGCTCAGCCGACCCGGACGCCATGGTGGGCGTCGGTCTCGGCGTCTCCCACGGCGCTCAGGCCGCCGAGGTGACAGCGTTCGCCGACGCGGTCATCGTCGGGTCCGCCCTGGTGAACACCCTGCTTGCCGCCGACGACGCCGGTACCCCCGACGACCTGACCGGACTGCGCGCCCTGGTAGCCGATCTCGCCGCCGGCGTCCGGCAGACAGCGGCACCGGGAACTTCCGCGGCCTCTGCCGGGTTGGTCGGGGCGTGACATTCACCCTCCTCCGACGGTTTCGGGTCGCTGTCGTGCTCTCGGTTTTGATGGTGGCGGCACTCGGCTGCACAGCACCGACCAACCAGAACGCGGTGGTCCGGCAGGAGGCAGATCCGAGCGGCTTCCACGGCGCCGCGCTGCCCAACCCGTACGTGATGCCGGACACGGCCCTCACCGACACCTCGGGCCGGTCGTTCAACCTGCGCAGCTCACCGTCGAAGCCGGTCACCCTGGTGTTCTTCGGCTACACCAACTGTCCCGACGTCTGCATCGCCGTCCTGTCGGACGTAGCGCTGGCACTGAAGCGGATGGACGCGGCCGCCCGGGACCAGATCCAGATGGTCTTCGTCACCACTGACCCGAAGCGTGACACCGAGCGCCGGATCCGTGCCTACCTCGACCGGTTCGATCCGAGCTTCATCGGCCTGACGGGCGACCTCACCACGATCAAGAGGGTGGGTGAGCGGGTCGGAGTCGAGATCGAGGGCATGAGAAAGCTCCCCAGCGGCGGCTACGAGGTCGGCCACGGCGCCCAGGTGATCGGCTTCGACCGGCAGCGCGAAGGCGTGGTCCTGTGGACCCAGTCCACCCCGATCGCCGACTTGATGCATGACTTCGAGCTACTGGTGGCCAAGCAGCGGTGAGCCCGACACTTCAGAAGCAGCGGACCCGTCTCGACGTCGCGGCACCGTGGATCTCCACCCTGGCCAGGTTCGGCCTCGCCGGTATCTTCCTCGCCGCCGGGCTGCTCAAGGTGGTCGACCCCCAGTCCTCGGTGCAGGCTGTCCGGGGCTATGAGCTGCTGCCCGAGTCGCTGGTGACCATCGTCGGCTGGGCAGTGCCGTTCGTCGAGATCGCGCTCGGGCTGCTGCTGGCCGCCGGTCTGTTCACCCGGCTGGTCGGGGTGCTCTGCGCGGCCCTGCTGCTGGTGTTCATCGCTGCGGTCATCTCGGCCGCGGTCCGCGGGCTGACCATTGACTGCGGCTGCTTCGGCGGCGGCGGGATGGTGGGAATCGGCGAGACCACCTACGGACCCGAGGTTATCCGCGACATCGGGTTCTTGTGGCTGGCGTTGTGGCTGGTGTGGAAGCCACGCAGCCGGTTCAGTCTTGACCACGCAGATCAGGAGGAGATCGAGTGACCGAGCAGCCCGGCCGCACCGACCGCTGGACCCTGGCCGTGGTTGCGGTGGCGCTCGTGCTGGTGATCGTCGGCGGTGGCGTCGCCCTGCAGGCCTGGCGTACCTCACGCGCCCCCAGCGCCGTCCCCGGCGCCACTGCCGCTCCGGCCGCGCTCACCCCGGCCAACATCACCTCCGGCAGCCCGGTCAGGTTCGGTCAGCCGGGCGCCCCGGTCACCATCACCATGTACGCAGACTTCCACTGCCCGCACTGTGCGGATCTCGAGGAGAAGATCGGCCCCACGCTGACAGCGGCCCAGCAGTCGGGCCGGGTCACCCTCGAGCTCTACCCGATGGCGTTCATCGACGCTGGCTCGACAGCCGCCTCCAACGCCGTGGCCTGCGCCGCCGAGGCCGGGTTCGGCGAGCCGTACTATCGGGGGCTCTTCGCCAACTCGGCTCTGAAGTGGAGCACCAGTCAGCTGACCGCCCTCGGGGACCTGGTCGCCGGCACCGCACCGGAGAGCTTCGACCGGTGCGTCACCGACTCCAGCCACGCCGACTGGGTGCAGTCGATCAACGCCGCCGCCGACGCCAAGGGCGTCACCGGCACACCGACCATGTTCCTCAACGGCAACCCGGTTGACATCGCCAGCCTGACACCTGACACCCTCGAAACCATGATCGAGCAGGCCCCCCACAAGTGAGGACGCTCCCGTGATCGACGCCTCCGCGCCGGCCATCTTGTTATCCATCCCCAGCCCCGAGACCGGGGTCTGGCACATTCTGGGGTTCCCACTCCGCGCGTACGCCTTGTGCATCATCGCCGGCATCGTGGTCGCGATGGTGATCGCCGGACGCCGCTGGCGCGCCCGCGGCGGTTCGCCGGAGACCTTGGAGACTGCCGTCATGGTCGCCATCCCGTGCGGCATCGTGGGCGCCCGGATCTACCACGTAGTGACTGACTACGAGCTGTACTTCGGCGCCGGCCGGAACCCGGTCGACGCGCTGAAGATCTGGAACGGTGGCCTCGGAATCTGGGGCGCCGTCGCGTTCGGCGCGCTCGGGGCCTACCTGGTGGCCCGCCGTCGTGGTGCCAGCTTCCCCGCGCTGCTGGACGCCATCGCCCCCGGTTTGGTGGTAGCCCAGGCGATCGGGCGGCTTGGCAACTGGTTCAACCAGGAGCTGTTCGGCAAACCGACGACGCTGCCGTGGGGACTGGAGATTGACGCCGCGCACCGGCCGGAGGGGTACTCCCAGTTCGCCACGTTCCACCCGACCTTCCTCTACGAGATGCTGTGGAACCTGGGGGTGGCGGTGGTCCTGGTCTGGGCCGACCGGCGCTTCAGGCTGGGTCATGGCAAGGTCTTCGCCCTCTACGTGATGCTGTACACCGCCGGCCGGTTCTGGATCGAGGCCCTGCGAATCGACACCGTCAACGAGATCGGCGGCTTCCGGCTGAACAACTACACCTCGGCGATCGTGTTCTGCCTGGCCACTGCCTGGTTCGTCTGGCTGGTCAAGAACCGCCCTGGCAGGGAGACGGTGGTGGAGCGGGCTCCGGGGTCGGCTGCCCTGGCCACCGAGACCAGCCCCGCCGGTGGCAGCGAGCCGGATGCCACCGGCGCAGCTACCCCCGAGTCGGATAGCAGCGAGCCAGGCACCGCCCAGCCAGGTACGGGCGAGCCAGGCACGACCCGGTCGGGGGCTCAACCGAAGGACTCGGAGTCCTCCTAGCCCGCCAAAGGGCGAGGCGGAAGATGCGCTGATCCGGGCTGTTGTCGACCAAGCCTTCACGGCAGACTTGGACCCGACGCGAATACTTGCTGCGTGCGCCCACCTGAGGACTGAGGACCGGCCGGATGGCGAGATTGACGGTCCGCGGCCCGAGACGATGTGCGTTAACATCAGCCATCCACCATGGGCCAATGTTGTCCCCGGTGCGCCGATGCCGTTTTCTTGTATGTCAGCACCCTGTGGTCAGATGCACCTGATTCTGCCACCGGCTTCGACGACGGGAGTTCAATCCATGACAGTCGCGCATGCCTTCGAGCAGGCCACACCGCCGCGGTCCTCACGCGAGGTCGCTGCCGAACAGGGTCTCTACGACCCAGCGTTCGAACACGACGCCTGCGGTGTGGCCTTTGTGGCGACCCTGACCGGCGAGCCGAGCCACACCATCGTCAAGCAGGGCCTGGAGGCGCTGCGCAACCTCGACCACCGCGGTGCCACCGGGATCGACACGGCGACGGGCGACGGGGCCGGCATCCTGATCCAGGTTCCGGACGCGTTCCTGCGTGCCCAGGTCGACTTTGAGCTGCCACGGGCCGGTTCGTACGCCGTCGGCAACGCATTCCTGCCGACCGACCTCGACGCCGCGGCGAAGGCCAAAGCCACCATCGAGCAGCTTGCCGACGAGGAGCAGCTCAACGTTCTCGGCTGGCGGCTGCTCGAAACCGACGACTCGTCGTTGAGCGACAGCTCCCGGGCCAACATGCCCCGCTTCGAGCAGCTGATCGTCGCCGCCAAGGGTGCACCGGTCGGCGGCCTGGCGCTGGAGCGGATGGTCTACGCGCTGCGCCGCCGTGCGCAGCATGAGACCGGCGTCTTCTTCTCCTCGCTGTCGTGTCGGACACTGGTCTACAAGGGCATGCTCACCACGGAGCAGCTGGAGCTGGTGTTCCCCGAGCTCGGCAACGAGCTGATGGCGAGCGCGCTGGCAGTGGTCCACTCCCGGTTCTCCACCAACACCTTCCCGGCCTGGGAGCTGGCGCACCCGTACCGGATGATCGCTCACAACGGTGAGATCAACACAGTCAAGGGCAACCGGAACTGGATGCGGGCCCGGGAGGCGCTGCTGTCCAGCGACGTCATCCCCGGCGACCTGGAGCGGCTGTTCCCGATCTGTACCCCGGACGCCTCCGACTCGGCCTCGTTCGACGAGGTCGTGGAGCTGCTGCACCTCGGTGGCCGTTCGCTGCCGCATGCCCTGTTGATGATGATCCCGGAGGCGTGGGAGAACAACGCCGAGATGGACCGGGCGCGTCGCGACTTCTACGCCTTCCACTCCTGCCTGATGGAGCCATGGGACGGACCCGCCTGCGTGGTCTTCACCGACGGTACCCAGGTTGGCGCCCTGCTCGACCGCAACGGCTTGCGGCCGGGGCGCTACTGGGTCACCGACGACGGGCTCGTCGTCTTGGCCTCGGAGTCCGGCGTGCTGGACATCGACCCGGCGAAGATCGTCCGCAAGGGACGGCTGCAGCCAGGCAAGATGTTCCTTGCCGACCTGGGCGAGCACCGGATCATCTCCGACGAGGAGGTCAAGGGGACCCTGGCCACCGCCGCCCCGTACGGTGAGTGGCTGCTCGGCGGCCGCCTGCTGCTGAGCGACCTGCCCGACCGTGAGCACATCGTGCACAGCCATGCCTCGGTCACCCGGCGGCAGCAGGTCTTCGGCTACACCGAGGAGGACCTGCGGCTGATCGTGGCCCCGATGACGTCCAAGGGCGCGGAGCCGATCGGCTCGATGGGCACCGACACCCCGATCGCGGCGCTGAGCAAGAAGCCGCGGATGCTGTTCGACTACTTCTCACAGCTGTTCGCCCAGGTGACGAACCCGCCGCTGGACGCCATCCGCGAAGAGCTGGTCACCTCCCTGTACAACACCATCGGCCCCGAGTGGAACCTGCTCGACCCAGGTCCTGCCTCGTGCCGGCGGCTGGTGCTGCCGTTCCCGGTGCTGGACAACGACTCGCTGACCAAGATCCGGCACATCAACCGCGACGGCGACCTGCCCGGTTACGCCACCCACGTTGCCCGCGGGTTGTACGACGTGCACGGCGGCGCGGAGGCGCTGGCCCGCAAGCTGGATGAGCTGTGCGCCGAGGTTTCGGCCGCGATCGAGGACGGCGCTCGGACGATCATCCTGTCCGACCGGCACTCCAACGCCGAGCTGGCTCCGATCCCGTCGTTGCTGCTGACCGCCGCCATCCACCACCACCTGGTCCGGGAGAAGACCCGGACCCAGGTCGGTCTGGTGGTCGAGGCCGGCGACGTCCGCGAGGTGCACCATGTCGCGCTGCTGATCGGCTACGGCGCCGCGGCGGTGAACCCGTACCTGGTGATCGAGTCCGCCGAGGACCTGGCCCGGAACGAGGTCTACACCACCGTCGATCCCGAGCAGGCCGTGGCCAACGTGGTCAAGGCGCTGGGCAAGGGCGTGCTGAAGGTGATGAGCAAGATGGGCGTCTCGACTGTGGCGTCCTACACCGGCGCCCAGATCTTTGAGGCGCTCGGACTCGCTCGCGACGTGGTGGACCGGTACTTCACCGGCACCACGAGCAAGCTCGGTGGGGTCGGCCTGGCCGAGATCGCCGAGGAGGTCCGGCTTCGGCACCTCACCGCGTACCCGGCCGACGGCATCCCGCTGGCGCACCGCCGGCTGGAGGTGGGCGGGGAGTACCAGTGGCGGCGTGAGGGCGAGCCGCACCTGTTCGATCCCGAGACCGTGTTCCGGCTGCAGCACTCGACCCGCGCCGGCCGCTACGACATCTTCAAGACCTACACGGCGCACGTGGACGAGGCGGCCGAGCGTCTGATGACGCTGCGCGGGCTGCTCAAGTTCAACAGCGACCGGCCGCCGGTTCCGATCGAGGAGGTCGAACCGGTCTCCGAGATCGTCAAGCGGTTCTCCACCGGCGCGATGAGCTACGGCTCGATCAGCCTGGAGGCGCACCAGACCCTGGCCATCGCCATGAACCGGCTGGGCGCCAAGTCCAACACCGGTGAGGGCGGCGAGGACGTCGACCGGCTGTACAGCCCGGAGCGGCGGAGCGCGATCAAGCAGGTGGCCAGCGGCCGGTTCGGGGTGACCTCGGACTATCTGACCAATGCCACCGACATCCAGATCAAGATGGCGCAGGGCGCCAAGCCCGGTGAGGGCGGTCAGCTGCCCGGTCAGAAGGTCTACCCGTGGGTGGCCAAGACCCGTCACTCCACGCCGGGTGTCGGTCTGATCTCACCGCCGCCGCACCACGACATCTACTCGATCGAGGACCTCAAGCAGCTCATCCACGACCTGAAGTGCGCCAACCCTTCGGCGCGGGTGCACGTCAAGCTGGTGGCCGAGGTCGGGGTTGGCACCGTCGCCGCCGGCGTATCCAAGGCCAAGGCCGACGTGGTGCTGATCTCCGGCCACGACGGCGGTACCGGAGCCGCCCCGCTGACCTCGCTGAAGCACGCCGGCGGACCCTGGGAGCTCGGCCTGGCCGAGACCCAGCAGACGCTGCTGCTGAACGGCCTGCGGGACCGGATCGTGGTCCAGGTCGACGGCCAGCTGAAGACCGGTCGCGACGTGGTCATCGGCGCCCTGCTGGGTGCGGAGGAGTACGGCTTCGCCACCGCTCCGCTGGTGGTCAGCGGCTGCATCATGATGCGGGTGTGCCACCTGGACACCTGCCCGGTCGGCGTAGCCACCCAGAACGAGGAGCTCCGCTCGAAGTTCTCCGGCAAGCCGGAGTTCGTGGTGAACTTCTTCGAGTTCATCGCCCAGGAGGTACGGGAGTACCTGGCCGAGCTCGGCTTCCGCTCGCTGGACGAGGCGATCGGTCACGTCGAGGTACTGGACACCCGCGAGGCGCTGGGGCACTGGAAGGCGCACGGACTCGACCTGCGGCCGATCCTGCACCAGCCGGAGCTGCCGGCCGGTACGGCGCTGCACTCGGTAACCACGCAGGACCATGCCCTCGAGCTCGCGTTGGACCAGATGCTGATCGACCTGTGCCGCCCGGCGCTGGAGCGCGGCGAGCCGGTCCGTGCGGCGCTCAAGATCCGCAACGTCAACCGGACCGTCGGCACCATCCTCGGGCACGAGGTGACCAAGGCGACGCGGGGCAAAGGCTTCCCCGACGGCACCATCGACCTCACCTTCTCGGGGTCTGCCGGTCAGAGCTTCGGCGCCTTCCTTCCGGCCGGAGTCACCCTCCGGCTCGAGGGCGACAGCAACGACTACGTCGGCAAGGGTCTCTCCGGCGGCCGGATCGTGGTCCGGCCGGAGCGCTCCGCGGCCTTCGTGGCCGAGGAGCACATCATCGCTGGCAACGTGATCGGGTACGGCGCGACCTCGGGGGAGATCTTCCTCCGCGGCCAGGTCGGTGAGCGGTTCTGCGTCCGCAACTCCGGCGCGACCGCAGTCGTCGAAGGGCTCGGCGACCACGGGCTGGAGTACATGACCGGCGGCGTCGCCCTGGTCCTGGGTGCGACCGGCCGCAACGTCGCGGCCGGAATGTCGGGCGGCGAGGGCTACTTCCTTGATCTCGACCGGGCCAAGCTCAACACCGAGATGGTGGACCCGCTGCAGCCCGACGAGGATGACCTCGAGCTGATCAAGAAGCTGATCACCCGGCACCAGGAGGAGACCGACTCCGCCGTCGCGGCCCGGCTGCTGGCGGACTGGGACACGAACAAGTCGCGGTTCACCAAGGTGATGCCGCGTGACTACGCCCGGGTGCTGGCCGCCCGGGTGCAGGCCGAGGCCGAGGGGCTAGACGATGCGGCAACCACGACGCGAATGATGGAGGCCGCAAATGGCTGAACAGACCAAGAAGGAGGGCCAGCGTGGCTGACCCACGAGGATTCATCACCACTCCACGCCAGGTGGCCGAGCGCCGCCCGGTGAAGGAGCGGATCCACGACTGGAAAGAGGTCTACCCGGGCACTCCAGGGCGCGCGCTGCTGCCGATCATCTCCGAGCAGGCGGGCCGCTGCATGGACTGCGGCATCCCGTTCTGCCACACCGGCTGCCCGCTCGTCAACCTGATCCCGGAGTGGAACGACCTGGTCTGGCGCCGGGACTGGGACGAGGCGTTGGAGCGGCTGCACGCCACCAACAACTTCCCGGAGTTCACCGGCCGGCTGTGTCCGGCACCGTGCGAGACCGCGTGTGTGGTCGGCATCAACCGGGACCCGGTGACCATCAAGAACGTCGAGGTCGCCATCATCGACAAGGCCTGGGACGAGCGGCGGGTGAAGCCACAGCCGCCGGAGTGGCACACCGGCAAGACCGTGGCCGTGGTCGGCTCCGGCCCGGCCGGTCTGGCCGCAGCCCAGCAGCTCACCCGCGCCGGCCACACGGTGGCCGTGTTCGAGCGGGCTGAGGAGGCAGGTGGCCTGCTGCGTTTCGGCATCCCCGAGTTCAAGATGGAGAAGGCGGTCCTCGACCGCCGCATCCGTCAGATGCGCGACGAGGGCACCAACTTCCGCAACGGCGTCAACGTCGGCGTGGACGTCACGGGCCCGCAGCTCAAGGAGCGCTACGACGTCGTCGTCCTGGCCATCGGCTCGACCGTCGGCCGCGACCTGCCGGTACCCGGCCGGGAGCTGAACGGCATCCATCAGGCGATGGAGTACCTGCCGCAGTCCAACCGGGTTTCCCGTGGCCAGCAGGTGCCGGACCAGATCACCGCCAAGGGCAAGCACGTGGTGATCATCGGCGGCGGCGACACCGGCGCCGACTGCCTCGGTACGGCGATCCGCCAGGGCGCCGCCTCCATCACCCAGCTGGAGATCATGCCGACCCCACCGGAGGAGCGTCCAGGCCACCAGCCGTGGCCGACGTACCCGATGATCTACCGGGTCGCCTCGGCGCACGAAGAGGGCGGCGAGCGGATGTATTCGGTATCCACGTCGGAGTTCACCGGCGACGAGAACGGCAACGTCGCAAGCCTGAAGCTCTCGGAGGTGTACTTCGAGGGCGGCAAGCTCAACACCGTCGAAGGCACCGAGAAGGAGATCCCGGCCGAGCTGGTGCTGCTGGCCATGGGGTTCACCGGTCCGGAACGGAGCGGTGTGGTGGAGCAGCTGGGCGTTGCCCTGGATGAGCGCGGCAACGTGGCGCGGGACAACGACTACGCCACCAACGTGCCTGGTGTGTTCGTCTGTGGTGACGCCGGCCGGGGCCAGTCGCTGATCGTCTGGGCCATCGCCGAGGGCCGGGCCTGCGCATCTGGAGTCGACAAGTTTCTGTCCGGGTCGACCAAGCTGCCGAAGCCGATCCCGCCGACCGCGCGTCAGATGATGGTCTGATAAGGCGACTTAACTCCAGGGTCTGACGACCGCACCGCACTGAGGGTCAGGACCGGCGTCTCTGGCATCGATCCGGTCCCCGGATCCGAGCATGTGGTCTCGGTTCCGAGGGCCGGGTCGTCTCCACCGGCCTCCCTACGATGCTCGTCGAGAGGCCGGGAGCCCTGGGGTCGTGCTGGCCGGGCGCTTTGGGTTGTGGGTAGCCGGCCAACGGGCCGAGACCTGATGCCAGCCCAGCAGGATCACCGCGGCGACCGCAGTGGCGATCACACCGGACCCGAGCGAGACCACCTCAGCACCTTCGGCAAGGAAGGCTTTCACCAGCGATCCGCCGAACAGTGCGGCCAGCGCCGCCAGCAGGTAGATGCGCATTCCCTCGCCGAGCCGGACGGGGCTCACCACGACCTGGATGGTGGCCACCAGCAGGCCGATCGTCAACAGAACCAGCACGCCCATATCTCACTATGATCGCGACCGGCGTGGTCCGGTGGCCGATACGGCGGTGAGGCAGCGAGGCGTTACCGACTCGTTAGGGGGTGGGTTGGACCCGGCGGACCGCCGACGCGACTCCGCCGGCGAGCACCACCAGGACCAGAACGACCAGCATCGCGCGTCGCAACCCGTAGTCCTCGCCGAGCAGACCCAGCAGCGGTGGGCCGACCAGGAAGGCGACGTATCCGGTGGTCGCGACCGCGCTGACCCGCGCCGCCGCCCCCCGAGGCTCATCGCCTGCCGCCGAGATGCAGACCGGGAAGCCCAGCGAGGCGCCCAGCCCCCACAGCACCACCCCGACGCCGCCGACGGCCACGGAGGGGCCGAAGACCACGAGCAGGATGCCGACAGCCGCTATCGCGGCGCTGGCGCGCATCACCGGGACCCGGCCGAACCGGTCCAGGAGGAACCCGCCAGCGATCCGGCCGACCGCCATCGAGGCGGCGAAGAACGCGAACACCAGTGAACCGTCGACGGCATCCAGGCCGTAGCCGTCGACGGTGATCAGCGGCAGCCAGTCATTCGCCGAACCTTCGGCGAACGCCATCCCCAACACGATCAGGCCCAGCAGCAGCACCCGCGGCTCGCGCCAGATCCGGAGCCGTTCCGCGGGTCCGATTCTGGGGCCGGCACCCGGCCCGGGCATCTCCCGACCGGTGCCGGCTGGGATCCAGCGGATCACCCAAGCCGCCACCGCCGCGAAGAGCGCCGCTACCACCCACAGGTGCGCGATGACCGGAGTCCGGGCCGCGTTCAAGGCGATGCCGATCAGCGCACCGAGAAACGTACCGGCGCTGAAGCAGCCGTGCAGGACCGGCAGCACCGAACGCTCGGCCCGTTGCTCCACGGTCGCACCTTCGACGTTCAAAGCGATCTCGGTCAGGCCCATGCCGAACCCGTACAGCCCCAGACCGGCCGCGACCAGCACTGCCAGCGAGACTGTTGATCCGAGCCCGACAACGAACAGCCCGGCGACCATCGCCAGGCAGCCTGCCTGAACGCTGGGCCGGCCACCGAACCGGGCCACCGCGTGCGGGGAGACCAGCACGCCCGCCATCGACCCTACCGACAGCCCGAAGATCACCAGGCCCATCTGCGCGGTGGAGGCGGCCAGGCTGTCGCGGATGCTCGGCGTCCGGGTCACCCAGGAAGCGAACGCGATGCCCTGCAGCAAGAACATCCAGAACAAGGCGCTCCGCCAGCGGTGGAGGGCCGGCTGCAGCACCGGACGGGAGACCTGAGTTCGAAGCGTCGGCATGCGCAGCCTCAGAGCACCCGGGCCAGCGACTCCAGCGCGGCCGATGAATCCGGCCCGACCGGGATCAGCACCACACTGGTGGCGCCGGCACCGAACAGCTGCTCGATCCGGTCCCGTGCCTGCGCCGGGGTCCCACTGACGGAGAGCTGGTCGACCCACTCGTCGGGCATCCGGGCGGCGAACTCGGCTCCGTCGGCGCAGTCGGCCCGGAGCCGGGCGAGCTCGGCGGCGAAGGGCAGCGGGGCGATGTGTGGGCCCCAGTCGGGCTCACCGATCGAGTGCAGGCCATCGCGGACCAGCTGCCGGGCCGTGGCCGAGTCGTCGTCCACGGCAGCACAGTTGTAGGCCACGATCAGGTGCGCGCGGGTCGCCGCGATCTGTTCTCGAGCCGCCGCGAGGTACTCCGGTGTGACCGGCTCGGCCAGGATGCTGCCGTCGGCCACCCGCCCGGACAGAGCCAGCGACTTCGGACCACGGACGCCGGCCAGCAGCGGGGGGACCCACCCGGCTGCCAGGTCAAGGGTCACCTCGTCAAGCTGCACATAGCGGCCCGCGGCGGAGACTGCCCGCCCTTGCAGGATGCCCCGCACCGCGTCGAAGTACTCCTCCAGCAACGTCAGTGGGCTGCCCGGCCAGACGCCCACCTGCCGCATCCACTGCGGCATGCCATGGCCGATGCCGACCTGGACCCGGCCCGGGAACACCTCGGCGAGGGTACCGACCTCCATGGCCGCCAAAGCGGCGCTGCGCAGCGCGGCCGGCAGGATGCCGATACCGACGCTGATCGTGGAGGTGCTGGCCAGCGCAATCGCTGACTGGGCGATGCCGCCGCGGTAGAAGCAGTCCTCAACGGTCCACACCTCGTCGAACCCGAGGGCCTCAGCGCGGCGGACATAGCCGACCAGGTCGGCGGCGGGTAGGTCGCGGGGCAGCAGGACACCGATCGAGCCCATGGTTGAATCCTCGTCTGTAGCGCACGAATGCGGCGAGCCCGAATGCGGGCGACCTGGGGGAGGGGGCCGGCGGTGCCGGGCTCGGTGCCTGAGATGGTATCGGGGGCGGCCCGGCGGCCGGTCACTGGACGGGTCGGCACCGCCTGACGCGCCCTAGGTGCGCCCAGGCCCGACCGAACACGATGGAATGAACAGGAGCAGAGATGACTGCGTACGCGGCGCTGCTACGCGGAGTCAATGTCGGCGGCAAGAAAGTGTCGATGTCGGGGCTCCGGGCGATGGCCGAGTCGTTGGGATACGACCACGTCGCGACGTACATCAACAGCGGCAACCTGCTGTTCAGCTCCACCAAGCGTGCATCAACACTGGTCCGTGAGATCGAGGCCGCAATCTCTGACCAGCTCGGCCTCTCGGTCGATGTAGCTGTCCGCTCCCACGACCAGCTCCGGCGCGTGCTGGCCGCCAACCCGTACCCCGACGGCGATCCGAGCCGGGTGACCGTCGCCTTCCTGACCGGGCCACCGGCATCCGACGCCGAGGCGAAGATGGCGGCGATCGCGGTCGACGAGCCCTTCACTCTCGCGGCCGGCGAGATCTACGTGCACTACACCCGGGGCCTGGGCAACAGTGTGTTGGCGCAGCGATTCAGCAAGATCATCGGCGTCAGTGCCACCGTGCGCAACATCCGTACGGTGGCCAAGCTGGTGGAGCTGCTCGACCGCTAGGGCTCGGCGCGCGCCTGGTGAGGGGCGGGTGGGTAGGTTTGAAGGCTGCGAGCAATGTTCACAATCGGTTACACCAGCGAAACCACTCCCGTGCCGGGGCGGCCTAGATTCGGCCAAAGGAGCGCGGGGAGCCGTTGGAGGAACCATGACCGAGACCGTCAAAGCAGTTCTGCAGACCCCCGACGCCAAGCCGGGCGATGTGATCGAGGCGGCCGGCCACCCGGTCGGCGCCGGAGTGGTCAAACCGGGCTACGCACCGCGGCTGGCGAACGCCGACCTGGCGCCGCTGAGCAGCCAACGCTGGTCCTCCTACAACATCTTCGCGTTCTGGATGTCGGACGTGCACAGCGTCGGCGGTTACGTCACCGCTGGCAGCCTCTTCGCTCTGGGCATCGCCAGCTGGCAGGTACTGATAGCGCTGATCGTCGGAATTGCCATCGTCAACGTCTTCACCAACCTGGTCGCCAAGCCCAGCCAGACCTCGAGCGTGCCGTACCCGGTGATCAACCGGGCCATCTTCGGGGTGCTGGGCGCCAACATCCCGGCCGTGATCCGCGGGCTGATCGCCATTGCCTGGTACGGGGTCCAGACCTATCTCGCATCCCAGGCGTTGATCATCATCTTCTTGAAGTTCTGGCCCGCCAGCGCCGCGTGGAACAAACCCGACACGGGTCTGTTCGGGCTGTCCGCGCTGGGCTACATCTGCTACGCGATCTTGTGGGTCGCGCAGGCGGCGGTGTTCTGGAACGGGATGGAGGCCATCCGCAGGTTCATCGACTGGGCCGGCCCGGCCGTGTACGTCGTCATGATCATCATGTGTGGGTACCTGGTGGCCAAGGCAGGCATCGGCAACATCAGCCTGAACCTCTCCGAACAGAACCTCAGCCTCAAGGCCTCCATCCCGGTGATGCTGTCCGCGATCGCCCTGGTGGTCTCCTACTTCTCCGGCCCGATGCTGAACTTCGGCGACTTCTCCCGGTACGGGCGCAGCTTCGCCGCAGTGAAGAAGGGCAACTTCCTCGGTCTTCCGGTCAACTTCTTGTTCTTCTCGCTGCTGACGGTGATCACCGCCTCAGCCACTGTCCCGGTCTTCGGCGAGCTGATCACCGACCCGATCCACACGGTGGAACGGATCGACACACCGTTTGCGATCTTGCTCGGTGGGCTCACCTTCGTGATCGCCACGGTGGGCATCAACATCGTGGCCAACTTCATCTCACCGGCCTTCGACTTCTCCAACGTCAACCCGCAGCGGATCAGCTGGCGGATGGGCGGCATGATCGCCGCCGTCGGCTCGGTCCTCCTGATGCCCTGGAACTGGTACAACAACCCGACCGCGATCCACTACACGCTCGGCCTGCTGGGAGCGCTGATCGGCCCGCTGTTCGGCATCCTGATCGCCGGCTACTACGTGGTCAGCAAGCAGCGGGTGTGGGTCGACGAGCTGTTCTCGATGGATCCGGCTGGCCGGTACTGGTTCCGTAACGGCTTCAACCCGAACGCCGTCATCGCGGTGATCGCCGCCGGCGTCCCGGCGATCGTCTCGGTGGCGCTGCCCAAGCTGTTGCTGGACCTCGGTGACACCTCCACCGACGCTACCTGGATCGGCAACTACAGCTGGTTCCTGGGCTGCGGTCTCGGCTTCGTGATCTTCTGGTGGCTGGAGCGCCGACGGCCGATGATCGGCCGGTTGGACACTGAGCTGGAACTGGCCAGCGACGGCGCGAAGGTGTAGGGCACTACGGTGCGCGCCTCCGCCCGGATCGCGGTGATCAACCCGAACACCACCACCGCGATGACCGACAAGATTGCCCGCTCGGCCCGCGAGGCCGTCTGTGCCAGCACCGAGATCATCGCCGTGACGAATGCGACAGGTCCGGCGTCGATCGAGAGCCACTACGACCACGCGATGGCGGTGCCGGGGATGCTGGCGGCCATCACCGAGTGCGAACGGAACGGCACCGACGGGTACGTGATCGCCTGCTTCGGGGATCCCGGCCTGGACGCCGCGCGTGAGATCGCGTCCGGCCCGGTCGTGGGGATCGCGGAAGCCGGTATGCACGTCGCCACGATGCTCGGCCGCTCGTTCAGCATCGTCACGACGCTGGCCCGTACCATCGGCCAGGCCGAGGAGCTGGTCATTCGGTACGGGTTCAGCGGCAGGTGCCGAAGCATCTACGCCTGCGAGGTGCCGGTGCTGGAGCTGGACGCTGTGGAGTCGGACGCCCGCAAGCTGGTGGTGGACCACTGCCGGCGGGCGGTCGAGTTCGACGAAGCCGACTCGGTCCTGCTCGGTTGTGCAGGAATGGCCGACTTCTGCTTCGACGTGAGTGAGCAGGTCGGAGTTCCTGTCATCGACGGGGTCAGCGCGGCCGCGGCTCTGGTCGAGTCGCTGGTACATCTGGGTTTGCGGACCAGCGCGCGGTCGGAGTACGCGCTGCCGCTGCCCAAGGACTACCGCTAGCCGGACTCCTGCATCAGCCGCGCGAAGCCGATGGTGAAAGGCCGCCAGCTGGCGATCACACAGTCGTCGGCCGCCGCCACGTCGTCGAGCCGTCGGTCGACCTCCGTCTGCTCCAGGAGCCCGTCCCGGACATCCGCATCGGCCCAGCGGCGCAGTGTCTCGACGTCGACCTCAGGGTGAAACTGGACCGCCCACGCGTTGGCGAGCCGGAAGGCCTGGACACCGCCGGCCGTGTTCGACAGCGCAGCGGCGCCGGCCGGCAGCCGGGTGACCATGTCGTTGTTCCAGTGCACCACCTTGGCGTCCGCCGGCAGCGCGGAGAACAACGGGTCGACCCGTCCGGCCGGAGTCAGCTCGACGAGCAGCAGGCCCAGCTGGGGTCCGACCGGAGACCGTGCCACCAAGCCGCCGTGCGCCACCGCGAGCAGCTGATGGCCCAGACAGATGGCCAGACTGGGCAGGCCGCTACCGACTGCCTGCCGGAGCAGTTCCTTGGTGGACGGCAGCCAGCCGAAGGCTGCATCGTCGTACGCACCCATCGCGCCGCCCAGCACGACCAGGCCGTCGACCCCGGCCAGGGTTCTCGGCGGGATCTCGCCCAGGTCGCAGCGGACCACGCGGAGCGTACAACCGGCCTCCGCAAGCCACCGACCCACCCTGGCCGGCGGGCAGACGTCGGTGTGCTGCAGGATCAGGACGGTCGCGGGCACGGGCTCAGCTCCGGGTTCGTTGGCAGATTTTCGTGGGCCGGTGGGTTCGGTGGCCGGTGGGTTCGGTGGCTTTGGACGGACGCGAAAGTGTCAGTGGCGCGTCGGAGGATGAAGATCCGGTTCGGGCGACTAATCTAGACGCTTGCTGACTTCCCCGGCAGCGCGGAGACGCCGCGATCGGCCAGCGCAGGTGTGTGTTTGAGGTTCTTGGAGGTAGGACGAGTTCATGTCGGGAAGCAGCCCAGCCAAGGGGAGCTCGGACTCCTTCGTCCACCTTCACGTCCACTCCGAGTACTCCATGCTCGACGGAGCTGCCCGGGTCGCCGACCTGTTCACCGGCTGCCAGGAGATGGGGATGCCGGCGCTGGCGGTGACCGACCACGGCAACCTGTTCGGCGCGTACGAGTTCTACAAGCAGTCCAAGGGCACCGGCGTGAAGCCGATCGTCGGGCTCGAGGCCTATGTGACCCCCAAGACCCACCGCTCTGAGCGGAAGCGGGTCCGCTGGGGCGACGGTGGCGGCGACGACGTGTCCGGCGGTGGCGCCTTCACCCACATGACGCTGCTCTCCGAGACCACCGAGGGCATGCACAACCTCTTCCGGCTCGGCTCCCGCGCCTCGTTGGAGGGGTACTTCTACAAGCCCCGGATGGATCGCGAGCTGCTGGCTGAGTACTCCAAGGGCCTGATCGCCACCACCGGCTGCCCCTCGGGTGAGGTACAGACTTATCTCCGGCTGGGTAAGTACGAGGAGGCGGTCAAGAGCGCGGCCGAGTTCAAGGACCTGTTCGGAGCCGACAACTACTACGTCGAGCTGATGGACCACGGCCTCTCCATCGAGACCCGGGTCCGGCAGGACCTGCTGAAGCTGGCCAAGGATCTGCAGCTGCCGCTGGTGGCGACCAATGACCTGCACTACGCGCACAAGGAGGATGCCGCCAGCCACGAAGTGCTGCTGTGTGTCCAGTCCGGCTCCACCATGGCCGACGCCAACCGGTTCAAGTTCGACGGCGACACCTACTACCTGAAGTCGCCGGCCGAGATGCGGATGCTGTTCAGCGAGCTGCCCGAAGCCTGCGACAACACCCTGGCCATCGCTGAGCGCTGCGACATCGCCTTCAGTGAGGGCAGCGGCACCTTCATGCCGCGCTACCCCTGCCCGCCGGGGGAGAACGAGGAGTCCTGGTTCATCCAGGAGGTGGAGACCGGGCTGCGGTTCCGCTACCCGAACGGCATCTCCGACGCAGTCCGCGCCCGGGCCGAGTTCGAGACCAAGGTCATCATCTCGATGGGCTTCGCCGGCTACTTCCTGGTCGTGGCCGACTTCATCAACTGGGCCAAGGAGAACGGCATCCGGGTCGGCCCTGGCCGCGGATCGGGCGCCGGTTCGATCGCCGCCTACGCGATGCGGATCACCGACCTCGACCCGCTGCACCACGGTCTGCTGTTCGAGCGGTTCCTCAACCCCGACCGGGTCTCGATGCCCGACTTCGACATCGACTTCGATGAGCGTCGCCGCGGTGAGGTGATCCGCTACGTCACCGAGAAGTACGGCGACGACCGCGTCTCCCAGATCGTCACCTACGGCACCATCAAGGCCAAGCAGGCGGTGAAGGACGCCAGCCGGGTGCTGGGGTACCCGTTCGCTGTCGGTGAGCGGATCACCAAGGCGATGCCTGCCCCGGTGATGGGCAAGGACGTACCGCTGTCCAAGCTGTTCGACGACACCCACCCGCGCTACAACGAGGGCGGCGAGTTCCGGCAGCTCTACAACTCCGACGCCGAGGTGCAGAAGGTGGTCGACACCGCCGTCGGCCTGGAGGGGCTGAAGCGGCAGTGGGGGGTGCACGCGGCCGGGGTGATCATGTCCAGCGAGCCGCTGCTGGGCATCATCCCGATCATGAAGCGCGAGCAGGACGGCGCCATCATCACCCAGTTCGACTACCCGACCTGTGAGGCGCTCGGGCTGATCAAGATGGACTTCCTCGGGCTCCGCAACCTCACGGTGCTCGACGACGCGGTCGACAACATCCGGCTCAACCGGGGCGTTGACGTCGTCTTGGAGGACCTGCCGCTGGATGATGCCACCACCTATCAGCTGATGGCGACCGGCGACACCCTTGGGGTGTTCCAGCTCGACGGCGGGCCGATGCGGCAGCTGCTGCGCAGCATGCGGCCGGACACCTTCGAGGACATCTCCGCGGTCGGTGCGCTGTACCGGCCGGGGCCGATGGGGGCCGACTCGCACAACAAGTACGCCCGCCGCAAGACCGGCCGTGAAGAGGTCGTGCCGATCCACCCGGAGCTGGCCGAACCACTGGCGGAGGTCCTTGGCGAGACGTACGGCCTGATCGTCTACCAGGAGCAGGTGATGGCGATCGCGCAGAAGCTGGCCGGGTACTCCCTGGGCCAGGCCGACCTGCTGCGACGCGCCATGGGCAAGAAGAAGAAGTCGGAGCTGGACAAGCAGTTCGAGGCTTTCTCCGCGGGCATGGTGGAACGCGGCTATTCGATGCAGGCCGTCCAGACACTCTGGGACATCCTGCTGCCGTTCTCCGACTATGCCTTCAACAAGGCGCACTCGGCGGCGTACGGGGTGGTCTCGTACTGGACCGCCTACCTCAAGGCCAACTATCCGGCCGAGTTCATGGCCGCGTTGCTGACCTCGGTCCGTGACGACAAGGACAAGATGGCGATCTATCTCGGCGAGTGCCGCCGGATGGGGATCAAGGTTCTGCCGCCGGACGTGAACGAGTCGGCAGCGAACTTCACCCCGGTGGGCACCGACATCCGGTTCGGGCTGACCGCGATCCGCAACGTCGGCGCCAACGTGGTGGACGGCATCGTCGCCGCCCGCAGCGCGAGCGGCAAGGCGGTCAACTTCCACGGCTTCCTGGATCAGGTGCCGCTGGTGGTCTGCAACAAGCGGGTGATCGAGTCGCTGATCAAGGCGGGCGCGTTCGAGTCGATGGGGCACACCCGTCGGGCCCTGATGACCGTCTACGAGAGCGCCATCGACGGGGTGCTCGACCTCAAGCGGAACGAGGCCCACGGACAGTCCGACCTCTTCGGCGACTGGGCCATGGGCGAGGGCGGCGAGACCGACCCGGTGCTGACCGGGTCCGTGCCCGAGATCGACGACTGGGACAAGCGGACCAAGCTCGCCTTCGAGCGCGAGATGCTCGGGCTCTACGTCAGCGACCACCCGCTGCAGGGCCTGGAACACATCCTGCTGGCCGAACGCGACATCAGCATCGCGGAGATCCTCAGCGACGACGGCCCACGGGAGGGCATGGTCACCATTGCCGGCATGATCACCTCGGTCACCCGGAAGACGACCAAGCGGGGCGACATCTGGGCCGTGGTGACGGTGGAGGACCTGGAAGCCTCGATCGAGGTGCTGCTGTTCCCCAAGGCCTACGACCTGGTGTCGACGGTGCTGGCCGAGGACACGGTGGTCAGGGTGAAGGGCCGGATCAAGTCCGACGACGACTCCGTGTCGCTGACCGGTCAGGAGCTCACCCTGCCCGATATCAGTGACACCCCGTCCGGCCCGGTGGTGATCTCACTGCCCGCCATCCGCTGCACACCGCCGGTGGTGCAGCAGCTGCGTCACGTTCTCGCCTCGTATCCGGGGATGACCGAGGTACGGCTGCGGCTGCAGTCCTCCGGCAAGACGACGGTGATGCGGCTGGACCAGGGGCTCCGGGTGACCCCGTCGGGACCGCTGATGGCCGACCTCAAGGCTTTGCTGGGACCGTCATGTCTGGCGTCCTGACGCCGGCCCCGCGTACCGATGCCCAGCTGGTCCGCACCATCGGCCGGATCGCTGGCTACCTGCTGGTCGGCCTTGGCGTCGGCGGCGTCGCCGGCATCGGTTGGTGGCTGCTCGTCGACCTGCCCGGCTACCGGGTGGGCAGCACCGGCGGCGCCAGCACCACTGAACGCGGCCTGACCGAGTTCATCGGCGGCGACGCGTGGTTCACCGCGCTAGGGATGGTCGCCGGTGTGCTGCTCGGGCTGCTGGCCTGGCGGCTGTTCCGCGGGATCGGCTGGCCGGCGGTCGTGCTCGCCGTGCTGGCGGCGGCGCTTGCTGCCCTGGCCTGCTGGTTGGTGGGGTACCAGCTGGGGCCGGGCGCCTTCGCTCCTCGGCTGGCCGCAGCGCAGCCGGGTGACTTCGTTCCGATCGAGCTGACGGTGCGAGCCAAGGTGTCACTGCTGGTGTGGCCGTTCGCCGCCACCATCCCGATCCTGCTGGCCTCCTCACTTGGCCGCGACGAGGAGACGCCCGGACCGGGCTTCGGCGCGCGCCGCCGCTGAACCGTCGGCCCGCGGCGCCGCTGAATGCCGCCTCAGGCCTCGACCTGCACGTCGGCCGGGTCCTTGTCCGGCCGCCAGCCGCGCCACGACGGGTGCCACAACCGCTGCTGGTTGCTCCAACCCTCATGCTCAACCTCACCGACCAGCAGCGGCTCGACCCAGTGCGCATCCTTGGCGTCTTCCGGCGGTACGTCGTGGAAGGGTGAGGTGGCCCTCGGCGAGTCGGCCAGCAGGTCCATGGCTTCATCCAGCGCCCGGTCGCTGAACCCGGTGCCGACCCGGCCCACGTACCGGATGCCCTCCTCATCGGGAACACCGAGATACAACGCGCCGACGGTTCCTTCACGGCGGCCGCCGCCGGCCCGCCAGCCACCGACCACGACCTCCTGCATCAGATGATTCTTAAGCTTCAACCAGGCGCCGGTACGCCGGCCCGGCTGGTAGCTGGAGCCGCGGCGCTTCGCTACGACCCCCTCCAGGTCGAACAGCTTGCTGGCCTCCATCGCTGCATGGAAGTCGCTCTCGAAGCTGGGCGGGACCTGCACCTGTGGGCCCCACGCGGCAGGGATCAGGCCGGTTACGAGCTCGCGGCGTTCCTCGTACGGCAGGCCCATGACCGACTGGCCGTCGAGCTGCATGATGTCGAAGAGCATCAGCCGGGCGGGCGTGGTGCGGCTAGCGCGCCGGATGTCGCCCGGCCGGGTCAGGTTGATCCGGTTCTGCAGCAGCCCGAACCGTGGCCGGCCCTGCTCATCCACCGCGACGACCTCACCGTCCAGCACCAGCGACCGGTCGGCCAGCGGGCGCAGCGCCTCCACGACCTCGGGGTAGGTGGCTGTGTCGTCCCGGCCTTTGCGGCTATACAGCCGGACCTCGCCACCGCCTAGGCAGGCGACGATCCGAACCCCGTCCCACTTCATCTCGAAGCCCCACCCCGACTCGTCGGGGAACTCGGTCAGGTCGGACAGCACGGCGAGCATCGGTTCCACCCGCTCCGGCAGCGGGCCCGTCGGGCCGCTGACCGCGATCGACTCGCGCTCACCGGTTCCGGGCTCGGTGGTGCCCGGCTCCGGCGTCTCGCTGGTCCCGAGCGGTTCGGGCTCGGGCGGCTCCGGCGGCGCGGTCAGCTGCGCCTCAAACAGGTCACCGGACGCACGGGTCCGCTCCAGCACCTGCTCGAACAGCAGGTGCTGCAGGTGCGGGTTCTCCAGCTCCTCCCAGGTGCGGGGGGCCGCCACTGTGGGGAGATGCCGGCCACGCAGCGAGTACGGCGCGATGGTGGTCTTGGCCGCGTTGTTCTGGCTCCAGTCCACGAACACCTTGCCGTCGCGGAGGTCCCGACGCATCACGCTGGTGACCCGGTCGCGGTTGGCTGCCTCCAGGGTTCGGGCGATGTCCCGGGCGAACTTGGAGGCAACCTCTGAGGGGCGAGGCTCGTCGAAGGCCGCGTACAGGTGGATTCCCTTGCTGCCGCTGGTCACCGGCACTGCGTCCATCCCGACGTCGTGCAGCAGCGCGCGGGCCGAACGCGCCACCTCCGCGCACTCGACCAGCCCGACGCCCGGGCCGGGGTCGAGGTCCAGCACCAGCCGGTCCGCCGGCAGCGGTCGGCCGTCGATGTCGAACTTCCACTGCGGGACGTGGATCTCCAGGGCCGCCATCTGCGCCATCCAGGTCACGGTGGCCAGGTCGTTCAGCAGCGGATAGTGGATGGCGCGTTCCTTGTGCGGCACGTTCACCCGGCGGATCCACTCCGGTGCGCCCGCCTCCAGGTTCTTGACGAAGAAAACCAGGTGGTCCTCGCTGGCGCCGACGCCGTCGGGCCACCGCTTACGGGTGGTGGGCCGGTCCGTGGTCTGCTTGATCAGCAGCGGCGCGATCTCGGCGTAGTAGGCCAGCACCTCCGCCTTGGTGGTGCCGGTCTCGGGGTAGAGGACCTTGTCGAGGTTCGTCAGCCGAAGCCGGCGGCCGTCCACCAGCACGGTCCCGGCTTCCTCGGGCGGCGGCATGCTCAGTGGCCGATCGGCGCGGTGCCGGCGTCCGTCACGCTGATCAGGTCCGCCGGGGCGAGCTCGACCTGAAGCCCGCGCTTGCCGGCGGAGACGAACACCGTGTCGAACTCGAACACACTCACGTCGACAACGGTACGGAGCCGGCTGCGCTGACCGATGGGGGAGATGCCGCCGACGACGTACCCGCTGCTGCGGGCCGCCGCTCCGGGATCGGCCATCGACGCCTTCTTGGCGCCGACCGCGGTTGCCAACGCCTTCAGGTCCAGCTGGCACGCGACCGGGACCACCGCCACGACCAGCTCTCCGGCCGCGTCCGCGACCAGTGTCTTGAAGATCCGCTGCGGATCGACCGCGAGCGCCTCCGCTGCCTCACCGCCGTACGAGCTCGAATCGGCATGGTGCTCATACGGGTGCAGCGTGTGACTGACACCCGCGGCAGTCAATGCCACAGTGGCCGGGGTGCCGCCGGTCTTGTGCTTGCCCATCGTCCTCCCATCGAGAAGTCGGTACCCAGCCTGTCAGCCCGTGATCAGCCTGAGCACAGCGGTCACGACGACGGCCACGCCGAAGACCACCAGGAAGCCACGCTTGAGCAGCAGCGCGATCACCGCCGCACCGACCCCGGCCAGGGTCCGCCAGTCGACCGCGTACCGGCCACCGCTGTCGAAGAGCTGGGTGGCGACCAGCGCCGCCAGCATCGCGACCGGCAAGAAGGTGGCGATCCGCTGCACCCGCGGATGGTTCAGGACCGACGCCGGCAACGAGATCCCGGCAAGCTTAAGCAGGTATGACCCGACCGCGCTGATGATCAGCGCTATCCACAGTGCCGTCATCGGGTCTCCTCGGCTAGGTCTGTCGGTCCGGCGGCGGAGCCGGTCTTCAACCCTGCCAGCACCGCCACCGCGGCGGCGGCGATGACCGGCACGCCGGCAGGGACGAAGGGCACCAGAGCCAGCGCCAGCCCGGCTCCGGCCAACGCGACCCAGCGCGCGGCGGGTCGAGCCAGCGCCGGCCAGAGCAGCGCCAGGAACACCGCCGGTGCTGCCGCGTCCAGACCGAAGTCCGCCGGGTCGATGGCGGTTCCCAACAGCGCACCGGCCAGGCTGCCCAGCTGCCAGAGCGCGAACAGGATCAGCCCGGTGGCCCAGAAGGCGTACCGGCGGGCCCGCGGCGTCTCCTGGCTGACCGCCATCGCCGTGGTCTCGTCAATGACGAAGTGCGCGGTCCACAGCCGGGAGAGTCCCCGCGGGTGCAGGATTTCCGAGAGTGGGACACCGTAGAAGGCGTTCCGGACACCCAGCAGCAGGGCCGCGGGAATCGCCGCGAACGGTGACCCGGCGGCCGTGGCGACGCCTACGAAGGCAAACTGGGAGGCTCCGGAGAACAGCACCAGGCTGAGAACCATGGTCTGCGCCACCGACAGCCCGGAGCCGACCGATACGGCGCCGAAGGACATTCCGAAGGCCGCCGCGTAGACCCCGATGCCGATGGCGGCACGCAAGATGGTGGCGTGCTCGCGGTGCAGGTCGCCGTTCACCGGAGCACCGCCACGAGCTGGACCAGGGCCGGTGCCACGACGAGGGCCGGCAGCAGGTTGCCCACCGGCACCATCTTGATGTGGAGCAGCCGGAGTCCGACTCCGAGCAGCATCAGGCCGCCGGTGGCGGTGAGAGCGGCCAGGTGCGCCGCCGGCATGGAGCTGCCGATCAACAGCCCAACCAGGGTCAGTGAGCCCTGGACCACCGCGACGGCGACCGCCGACGCCATCACACCGATCCCGAGCGACGCGGCGAAAGCGATCGAGGCGAACCCGTCCAGAGTCGCCTTCAGGATCAGCTGCTGCGCGCCCAGACCGAGCCCGTCCGAGAGCGACCCGAGGATGGTCAGCGGGCCGACGCAGAACACCAGCGAGGCACTGACGAAGCCTTCGATGAACCG